>JAFRNR010000004.1 GCA_017430085.1 Lachnospiraceae bacterium
ACTTCGCAACGGCGAGGTCCTGCTCTTCGGTGCGGTTTTCATCGGCGAACTGCACGAAGTTGTGGGAAGAGGTCCAGCTCATGCAATCTTCGGGCGTGTAGCAGATGGCGGGGATCATGCCGAAGTTGATGCCGGCGTCCACGGCCGCGGCCTTCATCCAGATGCCCTCGGACCATACCAGCATGTTGCCGCTGTAGAACTCAGAGGAATAGTCGGTGTTCTTGACGGAGGTGTAGCCGCCTTCCCACAGATCCTTCATGGTCTCGAAGACCTTCTTCATGTTCGCGTTGTTGATGCAGGGATTGATGCCGTCTTCAGACAGGGTCAGGTTGTGGTCCAGCTGGCCGTAGTAGCTCAGCAGCTGCGCGCGCATCCAGCCCAGGTCGGTGACGTAGCCGGTGAAGCCGGCGGCCTTCGCCTTGTCGCCCAGCGCCTTGACCTCGTCGAAGGTCAGGTAGCCGTCAGCCACGTATTCGTTCAGGTCATACTGCTCGAACAGGTCCTTGTTGTAGTAGGTCACATAGCTGTGAACGTCCAGCGGGATGCCGTAGTGCTCGCCGTCAATGTCGGTGCGGGCCCAGGCGGCAGCGTTGTAGTTCTCTTCCTTGACGCCGGCCTGAGCGATCAGGTCCATGTCATAGGCATAGAGCATTTCCTTGTTCACGAAATCCGGGATGCGCTCGATGTGCACGATGCACACTTCGGGGATGCCGGTGCCGGTCTGCACGGTGAGGGGGATCTTCTGATACAGGTCGTCAGCGGTCATGGGGGTGTGGGTCACGTGGACTTCATCCTGGGACGCGTTGAAAGCGTCTACCATGCCCTGCATGGTCGCGCCGTCGGCGCCGGTGAACACGGACCAGTAGTTGATCTCGATGGGTTCCGCATGGGCCACGGCGGCCAGGGAGAGCACCATCACGAGCGCCAGGAGCAGAGACAGAGTCTTTTTCATGGATACATCCTCCTTATATTTACCGCCTTTCAGGCGGCAGGATACGGTTTGGGGGTCAGTCGACCTGGTTGGTATTGGCGTCCGGGTTGCGGTTGAGCGAGGCGAAGCGCTTGACGTCGACCTTGGGCTGCCTGTCGGGGGTCAGCAGGCCGTTGACCTCCTGCATGACGTCGGTCAGCTGGGTATAGCAGTAGCCCTGGCAGTAGGGGATCCCGCGGATGGCGTCCGTGACGCTCTGGAAGCGCTTGAAGAAGGCTTCCTCGCTGGTGACCTTGTCGTGGTAGCCCCAGCTGTCCATCCCGCCGGCGTCGCCCTGCAGGCCGATGTTGGAGAAGGCGATGCCGCCGTATTCCGTGACCAGGAAGGCTTCCTTGCCCGTGGGGACGACGCCCTGCGCGTAGCAGGGACGCCAGTCGCAGGCGTGTTTTTCCACCGCTTCACGGGAGGCGAAGTGATCTGCCAGCACTTTGCCGTCCGCTGCGTAGTCGTGCAGCGCGCAAATGTCGGTTTCGACCTGCTCCCACCCGTCGTTGACGGATACCATCCGCGTGCCGTCCAGGGTCTTGGCGGTCTGGTACAGGAGCCTCGCCAGCGCCTGCTGGTGCTTGTCGGTGTAGATCTGGCGCACGCCCCAGCTTTCGTTGAGGGGCACCCACGCGATGATGCAGGGGTGGTTGAAGTCGCGGGCGATGAACCCGGTCAGGGTATCGCTGAGGTTTTTGACGGTATCGTCGCAGAATTCATAGGCGCTGGGCACTTCGCCCCATACCAGCAGGCCCATTTTATCGGCCCAGTAGTAATAGCGGGGGTCTTCCAGCTTCTGGTGCTTGCGCGCGCCGTTGTAGCCGAAGTCCAGCGTATAGCGGATGTCCTGCTGAATGGCCTCGTCGCTGGGCGGTGTGAGCAGGGAATCCGGCCAGTAGCCCTGGTCCAGCACCAGGCGCTGGTACAGCGGGCAGTTGTTGAGGTATACCTTGCCGTCGCGCACTTCAACTTTGCGCAGGCCGAAGTAGGTGCGCACATGGTCCAGCAGCTGCCCTCCGCGGCGGACATAGACGTCCACGTCGTACAGGGAGGGATGGTCGGGCGACCAGACGTGCAGGGGATCCAGTTCGCCCTGTACAATCAGGTCCACCGGCACGCAGGTGCGGCGGGAGGGCGTCTCCAGGCGCAGGCTGCGCACGGGCTTGCCTTCAAAGCTCAGCGCCAGCTCGATTTCGACGGGCGAGGCGGGGCGGTTGGCGAAATCCAGTTCCACGGAGCACATGTGCCGGTCGAAGTCCGGGGTGATGTGCACGCTTTCCAGCGCTTCATCGCCGACGGCTTCCAGGTATACGGTCTGCCAGATGCCGCTGACCGGTGTGTACCAGCAGCCCATCAGGCCGCGGGCCCAGTACTGTTTGCCACGGGGCTGGGCGCAGTCCGGCTCGTCCTCGACGCGCAGGCAGAGGTCGTTTACGCCGTCCTTCAGCAGGCGGGTGATATCGAGACAGAAAGGCGTATAGCCGCCGCGATGTGTGCCGGCCAGCTCGCCGTTCACATACACCCACGCCGCAAAATCCACGGCGCCGAAGCGCAGCAGGATATTTTTACCCGCCATCTCAGCGGGTACGGTGAAGCCGCGGCGGTACCACAGCACGGGATGGATCTCGTCGGTGGGGCCGATCCCGCTCAGCCTGGTCTGGTAGGCGAAGGGTACGGTGATTTCGCGGTCAAAGCTGCAGCCCGGCGCGTACCAGCGTTCGCGCAGGCCGGCGTCTTCGTCGTCAAAGGCGAATTGCCAGGCGCCGTTCAGGTTGCAGAAAGTATCCCGCTGAAAATCGGGCCGCGGATGCTCTGGACGAGGAATGGAATTATTATACATTCTGTATCCCGCCTTTTCTGGTTGATTCCCGCAATTAGATGCATAAAGCTTGTAATAAATTGTGATTTGCTTGTAGGATTTGTGATATAATCCGCCTGATCTCGCGAAAAACATCATAATTCCTGTTGGTGAGAGCATAGCACAATCAAAAAGTGTTGTCAATACTTTTTGCGCATTCTATAAAACCCGTTTTATAATATACAATTATTTCATAAAAACTAGAATAAAAGCCGTCAAAAAAAGGTGTGTTGCAGAAGGTCATCTGCAACATACTCTCTCTTTCCAGGTATATCGTTTTTTCCAAATAGATTGTGTATTAAGAATGTCAGGTAATCAGAAAACTCCGGGAGGTTTGGAGGGGCCGCAGCCCCTCCAAGTGTAATCCGCAGCAGCGACATGTGCGGTGCGAGGAGCATTTTTGCGAAGCAGAGCTTGCCCTGCGAGAGCAAAAATGCTTTCCTTGCACCTTTTC
>JAFRNR010000005.1 GCA_017430085.1 Lachnospiraceae bacterium
CCGCATGTCTTGTGTTATAGTAGCCACGATGGAAGTCCTCCTTAGGTTTTTTGTTGTGGTGACTTAATCCTAACACAAGTTGGCACTTCCATCTTTTTTATTGTGGAAGTCGGTGTAACATATGTATTGTAATCCTACAATACGATTGTCTTCCATATACGAAAATCGCTTGACATACCTGCACAATTCCCCTATAATAACTGGGTAAATTGAATACCCCAAAGACAGTGATGGAGAAAGTACCCTGCCGTCAAAAGCCACAGAGAGCCGGGCCCGCTGAGAACCGGTGCGAGTAGCAGCAGAGGGAAAGTCACTCCGGAGTCGCCGCCCGAACCTGCGCCAGCGGCGCGGCAGTAGGCCCGGCCGGGTTCCGCCCGTCAGCGCGGAGGGTCTGTGTCTGCAGACGCCAAATGGGTGGTACAGCGAGTCGGCTCGTCCCGTTTGGGATGAGTTTTTTTGTAGGGGGCCGATGTGCCATCGGCCCGGAATGAGGAAGATTTTTCGTAGGGGCCGATGTTCCATCGGCCCGGAAAGAGGAGAGCAGACACATGTACAGAAAAGTCCCCACCGATCAGAATTTCGTCGCCCGGGAAAAAGAAGTCCTGGAATTCTGGAAGGCAAACCACATCTTCGAAAAGTCCGAGGAGGGCCGCAAGGACCGCCCGTGCTACACGTTCTATGACGGGCCGCCCACGGCCAACGGCAAGCCGCATATCGGCCACGTGGAGACCCGCGTGATCAAGGACATGATCCCGCGTTACCGCACCATGAAGGGCTATTATGTGCCGCGCAAGGCCGGCTGGGATACGCACGGCCTGCCCGTGGAGCTGGAAGTGGAGAAGGCACTGGGACTCAACGGCAAAGAGCAGATCGAAGAGTACGGGATCGAGCCGTTCATCCAGAAGTGCAAGGAATCGGTCTGGAAATACAAGGAAATGTGGGAGAAGTTCTCGGACACCGTCGGTTTCTGGGCGGACATGAAGAACCCCTACGTGACCTATCACGACGAATACATCGAGTCCGAATGGTGGGCCCTGTCCGAACTGTGGAAGAAAGGCCTGCTGTACAAGGGCTTCAAGATCGTTCCCTACTGCCCGCGCTGCGGCACGCCGCTGTCCACCGCGGAAGTCTCGCAGGGGTACAAACTGGTCAAGGAGCGCTCTGCCGTCGCCCGCTTCAAAGTGAAGGGCGAGAACAACACGTATTTCCTGGTCTGGACCACTACGCCGTGGACGCTGCCGTCCAACGTGGCGCTCTGCGTGAACCCGAATGAGGATTACGTGAAAGTCCACGTGAGCGACGACGACTGCTATTACATCATGGCGGATGCCCTGGTCGGTGACGTGATCCTGAAGCACAATGTGGATGCGGATCCGACGGTGGTGGAACGCTATAAAGGCAAGGACCTGGAATACAAGGAATACGAACCGCTCTTTGACTTCACGGGCAAATTTGTGGCGGAGCAGCGGCAGGAGAAGGCGTTCTACGTGACGTGCGACAATTACGTCACCATGACCGACGGTACCGGCATCGTGCATATCGCGCCGGCCTTCGGCGAGGACGACGCGAACGTCGGCCGCCACTACGGTCTGCCCTTCGTCCAGTTCGTGGACGGCAAGGGCGAAATGACGGCGGAGACCCCGTACGCGGGGATGTTCGTGAAGAAGGCGGACCTCGTGATCCTGCAGGATCTGGAGGACGCCGGCCTGCTGTACGAGGCGCCGAAGTTCGAGCATGAATATCCGCACTGCTGGCGCTGCGACACGCCGCTGATCTACTACGCCCGCGATTCCTGGTACATCCGCGAGAGCGATTTCAAGGATGACCTGGTGAAGAATAACAATACGGTGAACTGGCTGCCCGAAGCCATCGGCTCCGGCCGCTTCGGCAACTGGCTGGAGAATATCCAGGACTGGGCCATTTCCCGGAACCGCTACTGGGGCACGCCCCTCAATATCTGGGAGTGCGGCTGCGGCCACCGCGAATGCATCGGGAGCCGCGCGGAACTGGCGGAGAAGAGCGGCGATCCGGCGGCGGCGACGATCGAGCTGCACCGGCCGTACGTGGACGGGATCACGATCCCCTGCCCGAAGTGCGGCGGGACCATGCACCGCGTTCCCGAAGTCATCGACTGCTGGTTCGACTCCGGCGCCATGCCGTTCGCGCAGCATCACTATCCGTTTGAGAATCAGGACAAATTCGCGCAGCAGTTCCCGGCCGCGTTCATCTCCGAAGCGGTCGACCAGACCCGCGGCTGGTTCCATTCACTGATGGCGGAAGGCACGCTGCTGTTCGACAAATCCCCGTACGAAAACGTCATCGTACTGGGCCTGGTGCAGGACAAGAACGGCCAGAAGATGAGCAAGTCCAAGGGCAACGTCGTGGACCCGTTCGACGCGCTGGCGAAGTACGGCGCGGACGCGATCCGCTGGTATTTCTACAACAGTTCCGCCCCCTGGCTGCCCAAGCGCTTCTCCGAAGAAGCCGTGCTGGAAGGCCGCTCCAAATTCATGAGCACGCTGTGGAACAGCTATGCGTTCTATACGCTGTACGCGGAGATCGACCAGTTCAACCCCGCGGACTATATGACGGACGGCAAGTGGGAACCCAGGGACCTGCCGGTCATGGACCGCTGGCTGCTGTCCAAACTGAATACCCTGATCCTGACCGTGGACAAGGCGCTGGATGAATACCACGTCACCGAGGCGTCCCGCGCGCTGGCCGCGTTCGTGGAGGACCTCTCCAACTGGTATGTGCGCCGCTGCCGCGAGCGCTACTGGGCGCCGGGCATGGAGCAGGATAAGATCAACGCGTACATGACGCTGTTCGAGGCGCTGCGCACGGTCAGCCTGCTGTCCGCGCCGATGGTCCCGTTCATGACCGAGGCCATCTACCAGAACATCATCCGGCCGGTGATCCCGGGCTCGGAGGAGAGCATCCATCTGTGCGATTATCCGGTCGCGGACGAGAGCCTGATCGATCCCGCGCTGGAAGCGGACATGGACCACGCCGTGAAGCTGGTCGAAATGGGCCGCGCGGCCCGCAACGAGGCCGGCGTGAAGAACCGCCAGCCGCTGTCCCGCATGCTGGTCAAGGCGCCGTTCGCGCTGAGCCAGTACTACGACGACATCATCGCGGAAGAACTGAACGTCAAGAAACTGGAGTTCACGGACAACGTGGAGAACCTCATCGACTACTCTTTCAAGCCTCAGATGCGGACCCTCGGCCCGCGCCTGGGCAAGCTGCTGGGCGAAGTCAAGAAGCAGCTGGAGCAGATCGACGGCGCGGCTGCGATGGCGCAGCTCAAGAGCACCGGCAAACTGACGCTGGAACTGTCCGCCGGGCCGGTCGACCTGACAGAGGACGACCTGCTGATCGCGGTGAGCCAGAAAGAAGGCTTCACCTCCAACCAGGATGGCGAGTGCACGGTGGTGCTGGACACCTCCCTGACGCCGGAACTGATCGAGGAAGGCTTCGTGCGCGAGATCGTCAGCAAGGTGCAGACCATGCGCAAGGAGGCCGGCTTTGAGGTCGTGGACCGCATCCGGCTGTCGCACGCGGGCAATGAGGTGATCGAAGGCATCTTCGCACGCAAGGGCGATGCGATCGCCGCGGAAGTGCTGGCGGAAGAACTGCTGAGCGGCGAAGTCTGCGGCTATACCAAGGAATGGAACATCAACGGCGAGACCGTGACACTGGGAGTGGAAAAATGGCAGAATTGAAAATCGATAAAGCGATCCTGAAGCAGCGCATCCAGGAATTTCTGAAGCTGCAGATGGTCTCCTCCATCGAAGAGGCCACGCCGGAGCAGATCTACATGGCGATGTCCATGGCTCTCAAGGAGCAGTTCATGGACGCCTGGACCGAGACGCAGAAGCGCGTCAAGGCCGAGGACCGGAAGATGGTCTACTACATGTCCATGGAGTTCCTGATGGGCCGCGCGCTGGGCAACAACCTGATCAACCTGGGTGCGCAGGACGCCGTAAAGGAGATCCTGGACGAGTACGGGATCGACCTGAACGTCATCGAGGACCAGGAGCGCGACTGGGCGCTGGGCAACGGCGGTCTGGGCCGGCTGGCGGCCTGCTTCCTGGATTCCCTGGCCTCCCTGGGCTATCCGGCCTATGGCTGCGGCATCCGCTATAAATACGGCATGTTCCGCCAGAAGATCGAAAACGGCTTCCAGAAGGAAGTCCCGGACGACTGGCTCAAATACGGCAACCCGTTCGAAGTCCGCCGCGCCTATCACACCAAAGAGATCCGCTTCGGCGGCTACACCCGCGGCGAATACGACGAAAACGGCCGGGTGCGCTTCTTCCACGAAGGCTATTATTCCGTGCTGGCCGTGCCGTACGACATGCCCGTGGTGGGCTACAAAAACGGCATTATCGATACCCTGCGCATCTGGAGCGCGGAGCCCGTGGAGCAGCTGGAGCTGGCCTCCTTCGACGCGGGCGACTACGCGGGCGCGGACGCCGCCAAGAATACGGCGGAGACCATCTGCAAGGTGCTCTACCCGAACGACAACCACTATACCGGCAAGGAACTGCGCCTGAAACAGCAGTATTTCTTCGTATCCGCCACGCTGCAGCGCGCGGTGGAGCGCTACATGGAAACGCACGACGATATCCACGGCCTGCCGGACAGCGTCTGCATCCAGATGAACGACACGCATCCCGCCGTCTCCGTGGCGGAACTGATGCGCATCCTGCTGGACGATTACGACCTGGAGTGGGACGAGGCCTGGGCCATCACGACGAAGACCTGCGCCTACACGAACCACACCATCATGGCGGAAGCGTCGGAGAAATGGCCCATCGACCTGTTCTCCCGCCTGCTGCCGCGCATCTACCAGATCGTGGACGAGATCAACCGCCGCTTCGTCAGCGAGATCCGCCGCCGTTATCCCGGCGACGAGAGCAAGATCCGGAACATGGCCATCCTGTACGAAGGCCAGGTGCGGATGGCGCCGCTCGCGATCGTGGGCAGCTACTCCGTCAACGGCGTGGCCGAACTGCATACGGAGATCCTGGAAAAGCGCGAATTCAAGGATTTCTTCGAAATGATGCCGGAGAAATTCAGCAACAAGACCAACGGCGTGACCCAGCGGCGCTTCCTGCTGCACGGCAACCCGCTGCTGTCCGAGTGGATCACCCGCCACATCGGCCCCGGCTGGATCACCGACCTGGATCAGCTCAAGGGCCTGCTTCCGCTGGCGGCGGATCCCGCAGCGCGGCGCGAGTTCATGGCCATCAAGCGCCAGAACAAGCTGCGCCTGGCGGAATACATCCGTGAAAACAACGGCATCGAAGTCAATCCGGACTCCATTTTCGACGTCCAGGTCAAGCGCCTGCACGAGTACAAGCGCCAGCTGCTGAACATCCTGCACGTGATGTATCTGTACAACAAACTGTCGGATTTCCCGGACATGCCGTTCGTACCGCGCACGTTCATCTTCGGCGCCAAGGCGTCATCGGGGTATAAGCTGGCCAAGCTGACCATCAAGCTGATCAACAGCGTCGCGGACGTCGTGAACAACGATCCGCGCATCCAGGACAAGCTGAAGGTCGTCTTCATCGAGGATTACCGCGTGTCCAACGCGGAGATCATCTTCTCGGCCAGCGACGTCAGCGAGCAGATCTCCACCGCGTCCAAGGAAGCCAGCGGCACCGGCAACATGAAGTTCATGCTGAACGGCGCGCTGACCCTGGGCACGATGGACGGCGCCAACGTGGAGATCGTGGAGGAAGTCGGCCGTGAGAACGCTTTCATCTTCGGCATGAGCGCGGCCGAAGTCATGGCGCACGAACACTACCGCGACTACGACCCCGTCGCCGTCTTCCGTGAAAACGACGAACTGCGCCGCGTCGTGATGCAGCTCGTGAACGGCTTCTACAGCCCGGACGATCCGGACCTGTTCCGCCCGCTGTACGATTCCCTGCTGACCGACAAGATCAACGGCCGCGCGGACATTTACTTCACGCTGCTTGACTTCGCGTCCTATGCGCAGGCGCAGGAGGCCGTCGAAGCCGCCTACCGCGACCGCGAGAGATGGGCCGCCATGGCCATCCGGAACGTCGCCTGCAGCGGCAAATTCTCGTCCGACCGGACGATCGAGGAATACGTGAAAGATATCTGGCACCTGGAAAAGATGGTGTAACAGGAGGGCCTTATGAGAGACATGGAAAAAACCTACAGCCCCGCCGGGATCGAAGATAAGCAGTACGCCCGCTGGGAAAATAACGGCTATTTCAAGGCGGACGCGAAGTCCCCGAAGAAGCCCTATACCATCGTCATGCCGCCGCCCAACATCACGGGTCAGCTGCACATGGGCCATGCCCTGGACAACACGCTGCCGGATATCCTGATCCGTATGAAGCGCATGCAGGGCTTCGAAACGCTGTGGCTGCCGGGCACGGACCACGCGTCCATCGCCACGGAAGCGAAGGTGGTGGAGTCCATGCGGGAGGAAGGCCTCACCAAGGACATGCTGGGTCGCGAAGGCTTCCTGGAGCGCGCCTGGGCGTGGCGTGAAAAATACGGCACGCGCATCGTCCGGCAGCTCCGCAAGCTGGGCTGTAGCTGCGACTGGGACCGCGAGCGCTTCACGATGGACGAGGGCTGCTCGCACGCGGTGAAGACCGTGTTCGTGAAGCTGTACGACGAAGGCCTCATCTACCGCGGCAACCGCATGGTGAACTGGTGCCCCAGCTGCCGCACGTCGATCTCCGACGCGGAAGTGGAGCATGAGGAGCAGGACGGCTTCTTCTGGCATCTGCTGTATCCGGTGAAAGAGACCGGCGAGATGCTGGAACTGGCGACCACGCGCCCGGAGACCATGCTGGGCGATACCGCCGTGGCCATCAACCCGGAGGATCCGCGCTACGCGCACCTGCACGGCTGCCACGTGATCCTGCCGCTGCTCAATAAAGAACTGCCGATCGTGCTGGACGAGCACGCCGACATGGAAAAAGGCACCGGCGTGGTGAAGATCACCCCCGCCCACGACCCCGACGACTTTGAAGTGGGCAACCGTCACGACCTGCCCCGCGTGCGCGTCCTGACCTACGACGGACGCATGACCGGCGCGGCCGAGGCGGCGGAAGCGGCCGAACTCCTGGCCTCCGGCCGGGCGGCGCAGGGCGAACCGTCGGTCCTGGACTGCGGCAAATACGCGGGCATGACCGCGAAAGAGGCCCGGAAGGCCATCGTGGCCGACCTGGAAGCCGGCGGCTACCTGAAGAAGATCGAGCCCCTGAAGCACGAGGTAGGCACCTGCTACCGCTGCCATACCACCATCGAACCCATGGTGAGCAAGCAGTGGTTCGTGCGGATGGTTCCGCTCGCGGAACCGGCCATTAAGACCGTGGAAGACGGCAACATCCGCTTCGTTCCGGAGCGTTTCACCAAGATGTATCTGAACTGGATGAACAACACCCGCGACTGGTGCATTTCCCGCCAGCTCTGGTGGGGCCACCAGATCCCGGCCTGGTACTGCGACGACTGCGGCGAGACCGTCGTAGCCGCGGAAGCGCCTTCGGTGTGCCCGAAGTGCGGCGGCACGCATTTGACCCAGGATCCGGACACGTTGGACACCTGGTTCTCCAGCGCCCTCTGGCCCTTCTCCACGATGGGCTGGCCCGAGGACACCGAGGACATGCGCCGCTTCTATCCCACGGACGTGATGGTGACCGGCTACGACATCATCGGCTTCTGGGTGAGCCGCATGATCTTCTCCGGCCTGGCCTACACGGGCAAAGACCCGTTCCACACCGTACTGATCCATGGCATCGTGCGCGATGAGAAGGGCCGGAAAATGAGCAAGTCCCTGGGCAACGGCATCGACCCGCTCGAGGTCATTGAAAAGTACGGCGCGGACGCCCTGCGCATGATGCTCGTCACCGGCAACTCGCCGGGCAACGACATGCGCTTCTACTGGGAGCGCGTCGAAGCGAGCCGCAACTTCATCAATAAGGTCTGGAACGCGTCCCGCTTCATGCTGATGAATATCGACGGCATGGAGAGAAAAGCGGTGTCTGAGGTGGCGCTGCAGGACGAGGATAAGTGGATCCTGTCCCGCCTGAACGAAGTCATCCGCGAGGTGACGGACAACATCGAACGCTACGAGCTCGGCATCGCACTGCAGAAGATCTACGACTTCGTGTGGGAGGAATTCTGCGACTGGTACATCGAAATGGTGAAGCCGCGCTTCTACGGCGAAAGCGACGCCGCTTCCAAGGAGGCCGCTGCGGCCACGCTGTATCACGTGCTGCGCAACGCGCTGAAGCTGCTGCACCCGTTCATCCCGTTCGTGACCGAGGAGATCTACGGCTATCTGGAGACGGGCGAGGAGACCATCATGCGCTCCGCCTGGCCGCAGCCCGATCCCGCGCTGGACTTCCCGGAGGAAGAGCAGCGCATCGCCTGGGCGAAAGACGTGGTGAAGGCCGTGCGCCAGATCCGTGTGGACATGCAGGTGGCGCCGTCCAAGAAGGTGCACCTAACCCTGGTGAGCGAAGACGCGAAGGTGCGTGAGAGCCTCGAAAAGAGCGGCGGCTTCATCCGCTCCCTGGCCAACGCCTCCGGCCTCGCCGTGCAGGCGGACAAGGCCGGCATCCCGTCTGACGCTGTCAGTGCCGTGACCCCCGCTTCCACGCTGTTCATCCCCATGGACGAACTCGTGGACAAGGCGAAGGAGATCGACCGCCTGACCGGCGAACTGAAGCGACTGACCGGCGAGCTGGCCCGCAGCCGCGGCATGCTCGGCAACGAGCGCTTCCTCAGCAAGGCCCCGCAGGCGAAGATCGATGAGGAAAAGGCGAAGCTGGATAAATATGAGAAGATGTTCCGTGAAGTGGAAGAGCGCCTGGCGCAGCTGAAAGGCTGAGCGGCTTCCTTCGGAGGAATGGACCGGGGCGAAATGCTCCGCAGGGGCCGATGTTTCATCGGCCCTGTTTTGTTGGCCGATTAATTTGACAAAAAGCAACTAAATTTAGTTGCTTTTTTGTTTGGAGCCGTGGTATTATGTAGACGGAGGAATTACCGATGGGACAGAAAGAAAAACTCATCCAACGATTGTTGTCAATGCCGGCGGACTTTAGTTTTGAGGAAGCGGTGCGATTGCTGGGATATCTGGGCTTTTCTTTGCAGAATAAAGGAAAAACCAGCGGTTCCCGTGTGATGTTTTTCCATAAGGAGAAAGGTATAAAAATCATTTTGCATAAGCCGCACGGCAGGAAAATGCTTCTGGCTTATCAAGTGAAGCAGATCATTGATTTATTGAATCAGGAGGGACTGCTGTGAACAACACGATGGAATACAAAGGTTACGTGGGAAGTGTGGAGTTTTCCCAAAAAGACAGCCTTCTTTACGGGAAAGTCCTGGGAATCCGCTCATTAGTTTCCTATGAAGGTTCGTCAGTCGAAGAACTTATCAAAGACTTTCATGAAGCAGTGGACGAGTATCTGGCCGCCTGCGCGCAGGAAGGCACGGAACCCGAACAGGCCTATAAAGGAAGCTTCAACGTACGTCTTGGCAGTGATCTTCACAGAAGAGCCGTCATTTACGCCCTGTCACACGGTCAGACGCTGAACAGCCTGGTAGAAGAAGCTGTCAGAGAAAAAATAACATACGGAGAATAAGGAGGTATCCCATGTTTTTACAGATCGGCACCCCGGCGCCGGATTTCACGCTGCCGGACAAGGACGGAAAACCCGTGAGCCTGTCGGACTTCCGGGGCAAAAAAGTCGTGCTGTATTTCTACCCGAAGGATAACACCCCGGGCTGCACCCGCCAGGCCTGCGCGTTCGCGGCGCGGTATGAAGGATTCAAGGCCAAAAACGTGGCGGTGATCGGGATCAGCAAGGATTCCGTGGCGTCGCACCAGCGCTTTGCGGAAAAGTACGGGCTGCCGTTCGTGCTGCTGGCGGATCCGGAGCGGCAGGCCATCGAAGCGTACGGCGTCTGGCAGGAGAAGAAGAATTACGGCAAGGTCAGTATGGGCGTCGTGCGCTCCACATACATCATCGATGAGCAGGGAATCATTGAAAAGGTGATGCCCAAGGTGAAGCCGGACACGAATGCGGAGGAGATCCTGGCGTATCTGGGAGAGTGAACGGACGGCAGGTCTACTTGAAGTTTTTCGGATATTTTCAAAAAGCCGCTCCGCATGTGTGACCGAACATGAAAAAAGGGCAGATGACAGGTGAAAGGCCTTTTATTTTTGTGGGAAGGAGGGGGACCTGTGGAAGACAGTCAGATCGTGGAACTATACTGGAAGCGGGACGAAAAGGCGATCTCCGAATCGGAGACGAAATACGGCCGGTACTGCTATTCCATCGCGGACGGCATTCTGCATGACCGCGGGGACGCGGAAGAGTGCGTGAACGATACCTGGCTCGGGGCCTGGCATGCGATGCCGCCTCACCGTCCGGAGATCCTGCCGACGTTCCAGGGAAAGATCACGAGACGCATCTCCCTGAAAAAGTGGCGGACGCGGAGCGCGGAAAAGCGCGGCGGCGGAAGCGTCGCCGTATCGCTGGACGAGTTGGAGGAATGCATCCCGGCCGGACAGAAGATCGAGGAAAGCCTTGAGGCCGCCGAACTGGCGGAAATCATCAATGCTTTTCTGGAAACGCTGCCAACGGCGGAACGCCGGGTCTTTCTGCGCCGCTACTGGTATTTCGATTCCGTCCGCGATATCGCTTCGCGGTTCGGGTTCGGGGAAAGCAAAGTGAAAATGATGCTGAAGCGCACCCGGGACAAACTCCTTCTCCATCTGCAAAAGGAGGACATCTGGGTATGAAATCGGAAAAACTGCAGGATGCGATCGGAGAAGTAAAGGATTCGTTTATTCAGGATGCGGATATCACCGCACCGAAGAACAGACGCGTCTGGCGGAAATGGGCGGCCGCGGCGGCCTGCCTTTGCCTGATCGCGGGCGGCGTTGCCTGGCTGGTTCGTTCCGGCGGAAAGCCTTCTGCGGAGCTGCTTCCGAAAATCACGGTCCCCGCGTATGTGAGCGGGGGCGGCTATTTTGAAGGCCTGATGTATTACAGCGCGGATGAGCTGCAGAACGGCAACCCCTGGCAGGAAGATGCGGGACTGAAAACGCTGCCTGTTTACAGAAACGGCTGCTATGACCCGGCGGGTACCGGGAAACCGTACGGCCTGAGCGAAGCCGAAATGACGGAAAAACTGACGAAGGCCGCACAGGCGCTGGGAATAAGCATCGATAAGATCGAACGGGAGACGGATATTAGTAACGAGACGCTCTTCGGTATCCGGACGCTCTTCAACGGCGGAACGCTGTCGGTCAGCGCTGACGGAAGCGTGACCTGCATTTGGTCACCCGGCCGGGCTCTTCCCGAAAACTGTCATTTTACCCATACGGATACTTCGCAGGAAGAAGCGGAGGCAGTTCTAGGATATCTGGCGGAGACGTACGCTTCACTGCTGGATTTCGACCGTCCCGAAGCCGTATCCTGGGGGGATTACTCTTTTGATGGGGAATTCAGCCGCAGTTATCATGTTTATGACGCCGCGCCGGACCTTACGGAGAAGATCCTCAATTACTGGTTCCGCTGCGCGCAGTTTGCTCCGGATGACGAGGGCTCCCTCATGCTGATCCGGCTGTATGACGGCCTGGCCAAAGCGGAAAAACTGGGGGATTACCCGCTGATCTCCGTGGCGGAGGCGCGGGAGAAACTGCTGAACGGACAGTATCAGACGAGCGTTCCGGAGGCGATGCCGGGAGAGAAATTCATTGCGAAGGCGGAACTGGTTTACCGGACCGGGGCAAGCGAAGAGACGCTGCTGCCGTATTACCGGTTTTATGTGGAACTGGAGGATATGGCGAGGGAGAACGGGTTGAAGACGTTCGGGGCGTATTATATTCCGGCGGTAAAGGATGAGTATATAGAGGGGATAGCGACGTACGACGGACGTTTTAATTAAAAGCAAGGCGGGCCGTTGAAACAACGGCCCCTACGATAAGCCAAAGGGTTCCGTTTGAGGACCGCTGTCTAAAGTTCAAATCCCCCCTTCTCCGCACAAAAAAGGACCCGAATGGGTCCTGATTTTCGCGGAGAAGGGGGGATTTGCCCCTCCATCGTCAACGAAAAAACTTCCCTTAACGGTCGTTTTTTCGGACGATGTCACCAAAATCGCCTCGCTTCTTCTGCCGCAGGCAGCGCTTCGGCGATTTTGCCCCCCGCCGGTGCCCGGCGCACGGGCTCAAATCCCATCCGCACAAAAACAGGACCCGAATGGGTCCTGTTTAGTGCGGAGAAGGGGGGATTTGAACCCCCGCGCCGGTTGCCCGACCTGTCGGATTTCAAGTCCGATACCTTCAGCCTCTTGGTTACTTCTCCCGGTTCAGGTTTAGATTGTAATCGGTTTGAGAGGCTTTGTCAAGGTGAGAGGACGGGGTTGACTTCGCCGGTTGGATTAGTATAATGACAGTGCAGATATTTGTTCGTACGGCGAAATTTGTTGGGTTTGTGTATGAATTTGTTCGTACGGCGAAATGTGGGAGGCGGATATGCGCGCAGATACGGCGAAAACTTTCGGGGAGGCAATCCGGCAACGCCGGAAAGAACTGGGATATACGCAGACTTTTATATCGCAGATGTGCGGACTCAGTGTAAGTTTCCTGTCGGATCTGGAAAACGGAAAAGAGACCGCGGAACTGGGGAAATCATTGTATCTGGCGTCATTGCTGGGAATAGACGTGAAGATGGAGGCAAGAGGATAGTGATGAAACGGATTCTCAGTCTTTTTTGTATTATCGCTGTTTTACTGTTTTTGGTAATCGGAACTGTCTCCGGCTGCGGGAAAAGCGGATCCCGGGAATCGTCGCCCGCTGTCGATCGCGAAGCCTGGAGCGATTACGGGACGGAGGGACTCGCTTCGGTCACTCTGAAACTCAGTAATCCCCGCTTGAAAGAGAAAACAACAGACCGGCAGGAGGACAGAGAATCGCTGCTGGGACAGTTCCAAAAAATGAAATATCAGCAAACCAGCCTGAAACCCGGGGACTGTGAAAAAGTCGCCGACATCGTCATGCGCTGGGATGATGGGGACCTGGTCCGGATCTCCGTCGGCAAGGTGCTGATGACGGAATATGCCATGGGAATCGACGGCGTCTGCCGGGAATACTCGGAAGAAGACGGAGTCGTTTCTATAGAAAATGCGAAAGGCGAACTGCTGCAGAGCGGGATGATCTCGCAAAAGGAGTTTGCGGCATTGGAATCAGAGCTGGAAGCGGTGTATCAAAGAACACCGGACAGATAAAGCCCCGTCCCGTTGACAACCGGCCCGCCGGCTTGCTACAATTTGCCATATGAAAAACACCTTGCCCAAAACTGAACCGTCGCCGGAAGACCGGGAGAAACTGCTCCGCGCGGCCCCGCTGCTGCAGGCCTGGTTTGAGGAAAACGCGAGGCCGCTGCCGTGGCGCGGTGAGCGCGATCCGTACCGCATCTGGGTGTCGGAGACGATGCTGCAGCAGACGCGGATCGAGGCGGTGCTGGGGTATTATCCGCGGTTTATGGAGGCGTTCCCGACGCTGTCCGCGCTGGCCGAAGCACCGGAAGAGCGTGTACTGAAACTGTGGGAAGGGCTGGGATATTATTCGCGGGCCCGGAACCTGCATAAAGCGGCGCGGATGTGCGCGGAGCAGTACGGCGGCGCGCTGCCGCGGACGGCGGCGGAACTGAAAAAACTGCCGGGCGTCGGCGCCTATACCGCGGGCGCGGTGGCTTCGCTGGCCTTCGGGGAGGCGGTGCCGGCCGTGGACGGGAACGTGCTGCGGATCTTGGCGCGTCTGCTGAACGACGAACGGGACGTGCTGCAGCCGGCGGTGAAAAGAGAGGCAGAAGCGCTGCTGCGGGAAGTGCTGGAGCAGCAGGAGCGGCCCGGCCTGTTCAATGAGGCGCTGATGGAACTGGGTGAGGTGGTCTGCCTGCCGAACGGCGATCCGCGCTGCCGCCGCTGCCCGCTGCGGGAGATCTGCGGCGCGCTGGCTGTGGGGACGGAAAAGGATCTGCCCAACCGCGGGGAGGCCCGGCCGCGTCGGGTCGAGGAAAAAACGGTATTGCTGCTGCGCTCGGGCGGCCGCATCGCGCTGGAAAAGCGCCCGGACAAGGGCCTGCTGGCGGGGCTGTACGGTTTTCCGATGCTGGACGGGACGCTGGAGAAAACGGACATCCTGCCCTGGCTGAAAAGCTTCGGGATCCCGTTCCGGGACCTGCGGACGACGGGACAGGCGAAGCACATTTTTACCCACGTCGAGTGGCGGATGACCGCCTGGGAGGCGGAGACGGAAACCGCTCTGCCCGGCTACATCTATGCGGACAAAGAAGAACTGGAGACCCGGTACGCGCTGCCGGCGGCGTTTAAGGCGTTCCGGGACCGGTGGGAATAAACGCGGGCACGGGCCCGCGGAACAGGATCGGAAGGAGACTGATTCATGCAGGAAAAATGGATCATTCTGAATAAAAAAGGCGATTTCGAGGGGATGGCGAAGGAACTGTCCCTGGACCCGCTCACCGCGCGTATCCTGGCGAACCGCGACGTGCGGGACGTGGCGACTGCGCGCGCATATCTCAAAGGCACGCCGGCCGATCTGCCGGATCCCGCGCTGCTGCGGGACGCGGAGAAGGCGGCGTCCCTGCTGGCAGACGCCCTGCGGGCCGGGCAGAAGATCGCCGTGGCATCGGATTATGACGTGGACGGCGTGTTTGCGGGCCAGATCCTGAAGGAGAGCCTGGAAGCGCTTGGCGCGTCCGTGAAGGTCTTCGCCCCGGACCGGGTCACGGAGGGGTACGGGGTCAACCGGCGGATCGTGGACGACGCGGCGGCCTTCGGGGTCGGCCTGATCGTCACCTGCGACAACGGGATCGCGGCGGAGGACGCCGTGACGTACGCGAAAGAGCAGGGCCTGGCAGTCATCGTGACGGACCACCATGAAGTCCCGGAAAAGGACGGTTTGTATACGCTGCCGCCGGCCGACGCGGTGATCGACCCGAAAAGGCCGGACTGCGGCTACCCGTATGCGGGCATCTGCGGGGCGGTCGTGGCGCTGAAGCTGGCGCAGCTGCTGTACCGGAAGCTCGGCCGGGACGAAACGGCGCTGCTGCGGGAGATGATGCCGTACGCGGCCGTCGCGACCGTGGCGGATCTGATGGAGCTGCGTGAGGAGAACCGCATCATCGTCCGCGAAGGACTGGAGAGCCTGCCCGGCTGCCGGAATCAGGGCCTGCAGGCCATGATGCGCGAGCTGGGGCTCACAGACAAAAAACTGACGCCGTACCACATCGGATTTATCATCGGTCCCTGCTTTAACGCGGCAGGGCGCCTGGAGACCGCGGACCTGGCGCAGGAACTGCTGGGAGAGAAGGACGCGGCACGCGCAACGGGCATTGCGGCCCGCCTGATCGAGCTGAATAAAAAACGCCAGAACCTGACGGAAGAGGGCGCCGCGGCGGCGGATCTTCTGGTGCAGGAAATGGCGGCGGACAAAGTCCTGGTGCTGCATCTGCCGGACCTTCACGAGTCCATCGCGGGCATCGTGGCCGGCCGGATCAAAGAAAAATATAACAGGCCTGCGCTGGTCGTCACCGGAAGAGGAGACGCCTGCAAGGGCTCCGCCCGCTCGATCGCGGCTTATCCGCTGTTCGAAAAGATGAAAGAATGCGCGGATCTCTTCACCCGTTTCGGCGGCCACGCCCTGGCGGCCGGCTTTTCGCTGCCGGAGAAAAATATCGATATCCTGCGAAGAAAAATGAATGAAAATTCCCATTTGACAGATGAGGATTTATGTCCTATAATAAAACTCGATGCGGCGATGCCTCCCGAGTACGCGTCGGCGGAACGGATCCGCGAATGGGACTCTTTAGGCCCCTTCGGAAACGGCTTCGAACGCCCGCTGTTCGGCAGGAGCAACCTCACGGTCAGCCGCATCACGGTTCTGGGACAGAAACGGAACGCCCTGCGCCTCCGCTTCGAAGGCGAAAGCGGCCGAAGCTTCGAGGGCATCTGGTTCGGCGACGTCACGGTCTGGGAGAACTTTTTCCGCACGCATTACGGAGAGAAAGCCTTCACCATGCTGGAGCGCAGCCAGATGAAAGTGAAAATGGCGCTGGCCTACCAGCCCATGCTCCACGAGTACGGCGGCCTTACCGGCATCCAGTTCCAGATCCGGCATTTTCAGGCGGTGACTTAGCTCAGTTGGGATGAGCGCTTGGTCGACAACCAAGAGGTCGGCGGTTCGAGCCCGCCAGCCACCACGAATCAGTGCACCGGGACCCTGCGCCGGTGCACTTTTTCGTTGACAAAAACCCGGGGCGGGGCTACAATGAAATCGGTGCGAAAGGAGCGCGAAAGATGGAAAAACGATTAGAAGATTATGTAGTGACTATCCCGGATTTCCCCGAGCCCGGCATTATGTTCCGCGACGTGACCGGTATCCTGCAGGACGCGGACGGATTCCGGCTGGCGGTCGATCAGATGTGCGGCCTGGTGGAAGACCTGGACTTTGACGTAATCGTCGGCGCGGAAGCCCGCGGTTTCATTTTCGGCGCCGCCATGGCATACAAACTGGGCAAGGCCTTCGTCCCGGCCCGCAAAAAGGGCAAACTGCCCCGCGAGACCGTCCAGGTGGAATACGCGCTGGAATACGGCACCGCTATCATGGAAATGCATAAGGACGCCGTGCAGCCCGGCCAGAAGGTCATCATTGTGGACGACCTGATCGCGACCGGCGGCACCGTGCGCGCCATTGCGGAAATGGTGGAACTGCTGGGCGGCGAAGTCGTGAAAATGTGCTTCGTCATGGAGCTGGCGGGCTTAAACGGCCGCAAACTCCTGGAAGGCTACGACGTCGCCAGCTGCATCACCTACGAGGGGAAATAAGTGATCACCTCCCTGTCGAATCCGCTGGTCAGGCGCGTCAGCCTGCTGAATAAAAAGGCCTCTCTTCGCAAAGAAGAGGGCCTTTTTGTGGTGGAAGGACGCCGTTTTGCGGAGGAGATCCCCGCGGACCGTCTGGAGCAGGCCTTCGCGACCGAAGCATTCCTGGAGACGGAGGAAGGCGCGGCCCTGGCCCGCCGCCTGCGCGCGGAAACGGTCAGCGAAGCCGTCATGGAAAAAATGTCGGACACCCGCACGCCGCAAGGAATTTTGGCGTTAGTGCGCACAAAAGAAACGCCGCCGGAAGCCTGGGGCTCCGGCCCGCTGCTGCTCCTGGAACGCGTGCAGGATCCGGGCAACCTCGGGACCATTTTCCGCACCGCGGAAGCGGCCGGCGCGGGCGGGATCATCCTGGACGAAGAGACCGCCGACCCGTACAGCCCCAAAGTCCTGCGCTCCACCATGGGCGGGATCTTCCGCGTCCCGTTCCGCACGGTCCCGCGCATCGGGGACGAAGTGAAGCGCCTGCAGCAGGAGGGCGTGCGCGTCTACGCGGCGCACCTGCAGGGCAGCTCGGAGTTCGACCGCGTGACCTATCCGCCGCGCTGCGCGTTCCTTCTGGGCAACGAAGGCAGCGGCCTGACGGACGAAGTCAGCGCCCTCGCGGACGAACGGGTCCGCATCCCCATGGAGGGCCGCGCGGAGTCTCTGAACGTGGCAGTGGCCGGCGCGCTGCTGCTGTATGAGGCGTATAAACAGCGGCGGGACTGAAAAGTTATAAGTCCCGCGAAAATATAAAAAAGAATTACTGTTTTTTAAGGATTTTCCCCTTGAACAGCCTCACGGAATCCGATATAATGTTTTCGGAAATCAACGTTGTGTGACCCAAAACAAACCCAAATAAAGGAGAACAACATGAAAGACCTCTATGTAGTAAACTGCTGCCGTACGGCCGTCGGTTCCTTTGGCGGTT
The DNA here is from genome assembly GCA_017430085.1 of Lachnospiraceae bacterium. Taxonomy (GTDB): domain Bacteria; phylum Bacillota; class Clostridia; order Lachnospirales; family Lachnospiraceae; genus UBA6987. Next base: position 17,885 of record JAFRNR010000005.1, read on the forward strand.
CCCTGAAGGACATCCATGCCGCCGATCTGGGCGCCATCGTCATCAAGGAAGCGTTAAAGCGCGCGAATGTTGCCCCTGAAAACGTGGATGAAGTGATGTTCGGCTGCATCCTGACCGCAGGCCTTGGCCAGAACGTAGCCCGTCAGGCCGCCGTGAAGGCCGGTGTTCCGTTCAATGTTCCCGCCTACACCGTCGGCATGGTCTGCGGCTCCGGCATGAAGTCCGTGATCGAAGGCGCCCGTTCCATCCTGGCCGGCGATGCGGATGTCGTTGTCTGCGGCGGAACCGAAAACATGTCCATGGCTCCTTATGCCTCCTTTGATGCCCGCTGGGGTGCCCGCATGGGCGACAAGAAGTTCGTCGACACCATGATCAAGGACGGCCTGTGGGATGCGTTCAACAACTACCATATGGGCACCACCGCCGAGAACATCTGCGACGTGTGGGGCATCACCCGGGAAGAACTGGATGCGTTCGGCGTCGCTTCCCAGCAGAAGACCGAAGCTGCCCAGAACAGCGGCCGCTTCAACGATGAGATCGTTCCCGTTCCCGTGAAAGTCAAGAAGCAGATCGTGGACTTTGCCCGCGACGAGTTCCCTCGTCCCGGCACCACCCCGGAAGCGCTGGCCAAGCTGCGTGGCGCGTTCCCGGCCGGCCCCGAAGGCGTGGAAGACGAGATCGTTCACACCTTTGAGCCCACCGAAGTCCATGAAGCCGACACCCGCAAACACGTACAGCGCGTGACCGCCGGCCAGGCCTCCGGTATCAACGACGGCGCGGCCGCCATCGTGCTGGCCTCCGGCGAAGCCGTTGAGAAGTATGGTCTGAAGCCCATGGCCAAGCTCGTCGGCTGGGGCCAGGGCGGCGTCGATCCCAAGATCATGGGCGTAGGCCCCGTGCCCGCTTCCCGCAATGCCCTGAAGAAGGCCGGCCTGACCATCGAGGACATCGACCTAGTGGAAGCCAACGAAGCGTTCGCGGCCCAGTCCATCGCGGTCGCCCGTGAGCTGCACTTCGACATGAGCAAGGTCAACGTGAATGGCGGCGCGCTTGCCATCGGCCACCCCGTAGGCGCTTCCGGTGCCCGCATCATCGTCACCCTGCTGCATGAGATGCAGAAGCGCCCCGAAGCCAAGAAGGGCCTTGCCACCCTGTGCATCGGCGGCGGCCAGGGTGTTGCCACCGTATTTGAAAAGTGCTGATAACGTCAGCATGACAAACCGTAGGGGCGGCCATCGGCCGCCCTTTTCGGTATTTTTGACTTTTTTTGCTTCCCTTTGTCCCCTTTTCCTCTGTTTCCCCTGTACATCAGGTGAGAGCCGAAGCATTCCGGGCCGTGAAATGACTCCGGAAGGAGATGTCCATGGATTTTGAAGCGCTTTACGAATCATACGCCGGATGGATGTACCGCCTGGCCCATGCCATCCTGCGCCAGCCGCAGGACGCGGAGGACGCGGTCCAGGAGGCCTTTTTGACCGTGGCCAGAAAGCCGGAGTTTTACGCGGTGCTGACGCCGGAACGCCTGAAGGCGGCGCTGACGGTCATAACAAAGAGCCGGGCGCTCAATATCCTGAAAAAACGCCGCGATACGGCGGACCCGGAACTGATCGAAGAGACCCTGACGGGCAAAACGGTGTCCGTCACGGACGGCCTGCTCCTGCAGCAGGCCATGGCGTCGCTGCCGCCCGCGGCCCGGGAGACCGTCCTGCTGCATTACGCGGACGGCTTCACGGTCCCGGAGATCGCCGAACTGCTGGACGCCAAAACGGAGACCGTCAAAAAAACGCTGTACCGCGCCAGGAAACAGCTCCGCCGGTTTATGGAAGAGGAGGGGTAACGGATGTTTGCAGATAAGAACAGGAAAGAATGGGAGGAAGCCGCGGCTGCCGTGCAGGACGCCTGGATGAAAGGTCTGGAAGAGGACCTGTCCGGCGCGGAAACGGAAGCTGAGTTGCCCGCCGGCATGAAGGAACGGCTGGCGCAGGTTTACCGGGACGCGCAGATGGAGCAGGCAGGGAAAGCGAAGCCGGAGAAGAAACGGCCGCCCCGCCGTCCCGCGTTCCGCTGGGCCGCCGTCGGTTTCGCCGCGCTGGTCATCGTGATCGGCAGCTGGCTGGCCTTTGACAAAACGGCGCGGGCGGAAGCGGCGGACTGGATGAAAGGGGTGCTGGGAATCGAATCCTCGGCGCAGGAAGCTTATGACCGCCTGCTCCGCTTCCTGGGCGGCACGCCGGACCAGCGGGACCAGTACCGGGATCCGAAGGGCGAGGCCTGGCGGCCGTATTTCGGCGGCGCCTGGCTGAACGGGGAGAAAGAACTGATCGTTGCCGTGACAGATGATTCTCCGGAGGTCACAAAGGTGTTTCAGGAAGCCATGCGGTTTGACCGCGCGCAGTTCCGGAAAGTGAAATATAGTTACGATGAACTGTACGCCGTATACAAATCGATGATCGATAAAGCAGGACAGGATCCTTTTCCCGGACTCGCCGCATCGTCTCTGGATATCATGCATAATCAGATCGAAATCAGTTTTGCCGAGGATTCCACAGATATACAGTATCGTTTTCTGACCTGGCTGGAAGCGGACGTCCGGGAGATCGACATGTTCCGATTTGAGTCCGAGCCGGTCTGGATCATCAGAGACCAGGAAGACGAGGACCTCAAATTGGCAAACGACCTGGTGACGGAGGGGCTGCTGGAAAACTCCCGCCTGACGGAACTTGGAGACGTGGAAGCCGCCCGCATGCCGGCGCAGGAACTGCCGCCGGAGATGATGCAGGACATCGAAGAGTACATGCAGTATAAGGCAGAGACCGAGTTTACCGTCACAAAACTGGACAAGCAGGTCGTGGAGGAAGGCGATCTGGTGAAGATCAGTTACCGGCCTTACACGGATTCCCTGTTTCTGGAAACGCAAAGCATCGAACTGCCCTGCAAATGCGGCGGAGAGACTGCTCCCGGCCTGGAAGCGATCCAGTCGTCCGTCACTCCGGGCCGCCGGGTCGGGGAGTCCTACACGATCGATTACGCGGATGCGCCGTATGCCGCGGATGAACCGGTTTACTGCGATATCACGATCCTGTATATCTATCGCGCGGAAGCGCACGAACTGGACGACGCTTTCGTGCAGGAATTTACGGAATATTCCTCGGTGGAAGAGTGGCGCGCGGCGCTGGTCAGAGAGAAAATGAACCTGATGTCGCTGCCGGATGCCTGGGATCAGGTGCTGAAAAAACTGCTGGCGGAATGCACGTTTGAAATGGACGAGGAGACGATCCGGAATGAAAGCGGAAGCACGGCGGAGAAGAATAAGATGCGTGCGGCGATCCACGAATATCTCCTGGTGCAGGCGATAGCGGACCATTACGGGATAACGGTCACCGATGCGGACGTACAGGCTTACGTAAGCGAGCATCAGATCTCTCTCTACAGTTTGCCGGGGACCGCATACACCGCCTGCGAATGGCGCGCCCTGCGGGAGAAGGTCATGGAGAAGATGACGGAACCGCAGCAGTAAACACAGAATAATATGATCCGATGACAGAAGGACGAGATGACAGAAGGGACAGGTCCTTTGTCACATCACAGACGTGACAAAAGACCCGTCCCTCTGTCATCTGACAAAGTATCTCCTTGTCAGGTTATTTGCCCAGCATCTTCATCAGATCCGGCAGGGTGGTCTCGAAGTCCACGCCGTACCAGGGGCGTTCGGGGTTCTGCAGGGTGACGTCGATGGTGTGGGCGGTGTAGTCCGCGGCGATGCGGAAGGCGTCGGGGAGGGAGAGGCCCTGCACCAGGGCGCCGACGGCGACGCTGGAGAAGAGGTCGCCCGTGCCGTGGTAGGAGGCATCGATGCGGTCATTCTGGTAGACGAAATGCTCGCCGGTCTCCGTGTTCAGGCCGTAGATGCCGGTCTTGCCGGGGGACAGGGACACGCCGGTCAGCACGACGATCTTCGAACCCAGCGTAGCCAGTTTGTCCAGCAGGCCCAGGATGTAGGCCTCGTCGTACACTTCCTTATACTCCGTGCCTGTCATGAAGCAGGCCTCGGTGATATTGGGAACGATGATGTCCGCCTCGCCGCAGAGCCCCGCGTTCAGGCGCGCGTAGTTTTCATCGAAGGCCGGGTACATCTTGCCGTTGTCCGCCATGACGGGGTCGATGAAGACCAGCGTGCCGTCCTCGCGGAACATGCGGAAGATCTCCTTGCTGATCTCGATCTCCTCCGCGGAGCCCAGATAGCCTGTGTAGATCGCGTCGAAATGAATGCCCTCCGCCTTCCAGTGGGCCGTGATGGGCCGCAGCTGGTCCGTCAGGTCTTTGACGGTGAAGCCCTTGAACATGGTGTGGGTGGACAGGACGGCGGTCGGCAGGATCGTCGTTTCCACGCCCATGGCGGAAATGACGGGGAGAGCGATGGTGAGGGAGCATTTCCCGAAGCAGGAAATGTCCTGGATGGTAAGGATTCGTTTCATGTCTATCACCTCAAAACAGTGTTAATTATTATACCCATATTATAAACACTTTTGTTGAGAAATGGAATACCCCGGGACATAATTGTTGCCGGCCGCGGGAATCGGCCGCGGAACCGGCTGCGGCAGACAAAATACGGCCGGTTATTTTGCTGTTCCGGCCCTTTATCCTGCGCGGCGCGGCGTTTATCATAGCGTTAAGAAAGAGAGGTGATACGCCATGAGGGTCAGAGCAAAAAAACGGCGCGGAGGCGGCGAACGCCTTGCAACGCCGCAGATTTTCTGGTATGATTCCCGAGAGGAGGTGACAGTATGAATAGCCTGTATGTCTGGCTGGGCATATTCGTCCTGGCTGTGATCATCGAGGTGGCGACCGCGGGGCTGGCCACCGTCTGGTTTGCCTGCGGCGCGTTCGCCGCGTTTATCCTGGCGGTCCTGAAGGTGGACATCGTCTGGCAGGTGGTCGCGTTCGTGGTGATCTCCCTGCTGCTCCTGGCCTTCACGCGTCCGATGGCGAAGAAGTACCTGAACCGGAAGACCGAAAAGACCAACGTGCTGGATAAGATCATCGGCCGCACCGCCCTGGTGACGGAGGAGATCAACAATATCCTGGCCACCGGCAAAGTCACAGTGGACGGCATGCCCTGGACGGCCCGCAGCGCGGATCCGGACGGCATCATCCCCGTCGGGAAGGAAGTCGTGATCGAGCAGCTGGTCGGCGTCAAATGCATCGTAAAACCGTTGGAAAGCAAAATAGAAGAATTAACCCCTGCAGAAGCAGAGGCCGCAGCGTCAAAGGAGGAAGAATAACATGTTGACGATGGCAATTAACGAAAACCTTTTCGGCAGCATCGCGATCATCGCGGTCGTCCTGGTCGTCCTGGCCATTATCGTATCCTGCATCAAGATCGTGCCGCAGGCCACCGCGTTCGTTGTGGAACGGCTGGGCGCCTACATCGGGACCTGGGGCGTGGGTCTGCACTTCAAACTGCCTTTCGTGGATAAAGTGGCCCGCCGCGTGAGCTTAAAGGAACAGGTCATCGACTTCAAGCCGCAGCCCGTTATCACCAAGGATAACGTCACCATGCAGATCGACACGGTCGTGTTCTTCCAGATCACGGACCCCAAGCTGTTCGCCTACGGCGTCGTGAACCCGATCATGGCCATCGAGAACCTGACCGCCACCACGCTGCGTAACATCATCGGCGAACTGGAACTGGACCAGACGCTGACCTCCCGCGAGATCATCAACACCAAGATGCGGACCCAGCTGGACGTCGCGACCGACCCCTGGGGCATCAAGGTGAACCGCGTGGAGCTGAAGAACATCATCCCGCCGCGCGAGATCCAGGATTCCATGGAGAAGCAGATGAAGGCGGAACGCGAACGCCGCGAGAAGATCCTGCAGGCCGAAGGTGAAAAGAAGTCCACCATCCTGGTGGCCGAAGGTCACAAGGAGCGTGCGATCCTGGACGCCCAGGCGGAAAAGGAAGCGGCCATCCTGCGGGCGGAAGCCAAGAAGGAAGCCATGATGCGCGAAGCGGAAGGCCAGGCGGCCGCGATCCTCAAGGTGCAGCAGGCGAACGCCGAAGGCATCCGGCTGATCAAGGAAGCCGGCGCGGACCAGGCGGTCCTGCAGATCAAGAGTCTGGAAGCCTTCGCCAAGGCGGCGGAAGGCCAGGCCACCAAGATCATCATCCCTTCGGAGATCCAGGGGCTGGCCGGCGCGCTGAGCGCACTGAAAGAGACTGTAAAAGACTGATCAAACTGACAGCGACAAAGGATGCGCCGTGCCCCGGCGCATCCTGCCGTTGCGGGAAATATTTCAGAGGACTTTATGGAAAAATTTATCTTGGCCCTGGACCAGGGAACCACCAGTTCGCGCGCGATCCTGTTCGATCATGAGGGCAGGATCCGCGCGATGGTGCAGGAAGAATTCACGCAGTATTACCCCCAGCCCGGCTGGGTGGAGCACGACCCCCGCGATATCTGGCGCTGCCAGCTGAAGACGGGCCGCCTGGCCATCGAGCAGCTCGGCATCAAGGCGGAGCAGATCGCCGCCGTCGGCGTCACCAACCAGCGGGAGACCACCATCGTATGGGAGAAGGAGAGCGGCCAGCCCGTATATCCGGCCATCGTGTGGCAGTGCCGCCGCACGGCCGGCATGATCGACAAGCTGGCCGAACAGGGCTGGAGCGAAAAGATCAAGGCCAAGACCGGCCTGATCCCGGACGCCTACTTCAGCGCGTCCAAGATCGCCTGGATCCTGGAAAATGTGGAAGGCGCGCGCGAAAAAGCGGAGCGCGGCGAGCTCCTCTTCGGCACGGTTGACACCTGGCTGATCTGGAACCTGACCGGCGTCCACGTCACGGACTATACCAACGCCTCTCGCACCATGCTTTACAACATCCACGAGCGCTGCTGGGACGAGGAACTGCTGGACCTGTTCCGCATCCCGCGCTCGATGCTGCCGGAGGTGAAGCCGTCCAGCTGCGTCTACGGCATGACAAAGCCCTTCTGGTTCGGCGGCGAGATCCCCGTGGCCGGCGCGGCGGGCGACCAGCAGGCGGCCCTGTTCGGCCAGTGCTGCTTCCAGCCCGGCGAGGTGAAGAGCACCTACGGCACCGGCGGCTTTATGCTGATGAATACCGGCAAACAGGCGGTGGCTTCGCAGAGCGGCCTGCTGACCACCATGGCGGCCTCCCTGGGCGAGGAAGCCGAGTACGCGCTGGAAGGCAGCGTCTTCGTGAGCGGCGCCGTGGTCCAGTGGCTGCGCGACGAACTGCGCATCCTGGACGCCAGCCCGGATTCGGAATACTTTGCGGTGAAAGCGAAGGATAATGGCGGCGTCTACATGGTCCCCGCCTTCACGGGCATCGGCGCGCCGTACTGGAACCAGTACGCCCGCGGCATGATCGTGGGCCTGACCCGCAGCACCAGCAAGGCGCAGATCGTGCGCGCAGCGCTGGAAGCCATCGCCTACCAGACCGCCGACGTCTGCGAAGCCATGGAGAAAGACTCCGGCCTGGACTTAAAGAGCATCCAGGTGGACGGCGGCGCCTCCAAAAACGATTTCCTGATGCAGTTCCAGAGCGATGTCCTGAACGCCGTGGTCTGCCGCCCCGCCTGTGTCGAAACCACCGCGATGGGCGCGGCCTTCCTGGCAGGCCTGGCCGTCGGCTTCTGGGCCAGCAAAGAGGAAATCAAGAAACTCTGGTCCGTGGACGCCCTGTTCCGCCCGCAGATCAGTGCGGAAAAACGCGGGCAGCTGCTGGACGACTGGCACCTGGCCGTGGAATGCGCCCTGCGCTGGGGCAATGCGAAACGCGATATGACCGACAAATAAATTCTTCTGAGGAGGACTTATCATATGGAAACCCGTCCCTACGTCCCGTGGGATCTGATGAACAGCTTCATGATCGACGTGTTCAAGGCATACGGCGTGCCGGAAGAGGACGCCGCCATCTGCGCAGACGTGCTGCTGGAATCGGACCGCCGCGGCATTGAAAGCCACGGCTGCAACCGCTTTAAGCCGATCTATCTGGACCGCATCGACAACGGCACCCTGCTGCCGGTCACAAAGATCGATATCCTGAAGGAAACGCCCACCACGCTTGTCATGGACGCCAATAACGGCATGGGCATGGTGGCCAGCTACCGGATGATGGAAAAACTGATCGAAAAGGCGAAAACGTACGGCATGGCCGGCGGCGCCATCTGCAATTCCACCCATTACGGCATCGCAGGCTACTGGACCACCATGGCGGAAAAGGCCGGCATGATCGGCATTTCCGGCACCAACGCCCGGCCTTCCGTCGCGCCTACCTGGGGCGTGGAACCCATGATGGGCACGAACCCTCTGACCTTCACCATGCCTACCGACGAGGACTTCCCGTTCAACTTCGACTGCGCGACCTCCATCGTCCAGAACGGCAAGATCGAATTCTACGAACGCAGCGGCAAGGAGACCCCGCCCGGCCTGGTCGTCACGAAGGACGGCGGCACCATGACCGATTCCGGGCAGATCCTGAAGACCATGCGCGCCGGCAACTGCGCGCTCCTGTCCATCGGCGGCCTCGGCGAGGCGACCGGCGGCTACAAGGGCTACGGCTTCACCACCATCGTGGAGATCCTCTCCGCGGCGCTCACCGGCGGCCCGTTCATGAAAGAACTCTCGGGCAAGAACCCCGACGGCACGAACCGCATGTACCGCCTGGGCCATTTCTTCTTCGTGATCAACCCCGAATTCTTCATGGGCCTGGACACGTTCAAGCACACCACCGGCGAGATCCTGCGCGGCCTGCGCGCCTCCGAAAAAGCCCCCGGCGCGGACCGCATCTACACCGCGGGCGAAAAGGAATGGGACGCCTGGCAGGAGCGCAAGGACAAGGGCGTGCCCGTCGGCGAGACGATCCAGAAAGAACTGACCGGCCTGCGCGACAAGTTCGGGCTGGATTACCGCTTCCCGTTTGAATGATTCGGAAGGAGACTATACGACATGGATTATGCAAAAGAATCTCTCCGCCTGCACGGAGAATGGAAAGGCAAGATCGAAGTAGTGGCCACCGTGCCCGTCGCCACGAAGGACGACCTGTCCCTGGCTTACACGCCCGGCGTGGCGCAGCCCTGCCTGGAGATCCAGAAGGACATCGACAAGAGCTATGAACTGACGCGGCGCCACAACCTGTGCGCCGTCATCACGGACGGCACGGCCGTCCTGGGCCTGGGCGACATCGGCCCGGAAGCCGGCATGCCGGTCATGGAAGGCAAATGCGTGCTGTTCAAGGCATTTGGCGGCGTGGACGCGTTCCCGCTCTGCGTGAAGACCAAGGACGTCGATGAATTCGTGCAGACCGTCTACAATATTTCCGGCAGCTTCGGCGGCATCAACCTGGAGGACATCTCCGCGCCCCGCTGCTTCGAGATCGAGCGGAAACTGAAGGAAAAATGCGATATCCCGATCTTCCATGACGACCAGCACGGCACCGCCATCATCACCCTGGCCGGCCTGACCAACGCCCTGAAGGTCGTGGGCAAGAATAAAGAGGACGTGCGCGTGGTCACCTCCGGCGCCGGCGCCGCGGCCATCTCCATCGTGAAGCTGCTGCTCTCCGCGGGCTTTCAGCACATCACCATGTGCGACCGCAAGGGTGCTATCTATAAAGGCCGCGGCGGCCTGAACTGGATCAAGGAGGAGATGGCGGAGGTCACGAACCTGGAGCGCAAAGCCGGGACGCTGGCCGACATGCTCGTCGGTGCGGACGTCTTCATCGGTGTCTCCGCCCCGGGCATGGTGACCACGGAAATGGTGAAGACCATGAACCGCGACGCCATCATCTTTGCCTGCGCGAATCCGACCCCGGAGATCTTCCCGGAGGACGCGAAAGCGGGCGGCGCCAAGGTCATTTCCACCGGCCGCAGCGATTACCCGAACCAGATTAACAACGTCCTGGCCTTCCCCGGCGTCTTCCGCGGGACCTTCGACGTGCGTGCGAGCGACATCAATGAAGAAATGAAGATGGCCGCCGCGCATGCCCTGGCAGACCTGGTGAGCCCGGAAGAACTGTCCGCGGACTACATCATCCCGCGCGCCTTCGACAAGCGCGTCGGCCCGGCCGTAGCCGCCGCCGTAGCGCAGGCCGCCCGCGACAGCGGCGTCGCCCGCCTGTGATTCTTCTTCCCATTCAGTAGAGACTGTGTTATAATAGCCAGTTGAGATATCACCCCCGATTGGGGAAAAGGGAGGACAAGCCGATGAAGTCCCTGAAAAAACTCTTATCCGTCCTGATGCTGTTTACGATCCTGCTCCTGTCCGCCTGCGGCAACCAGTCGGGCACGAACCAGAAGACTGACGGCGTGGACGTGGACCTCAGCAAAATGGGCGGCGCCGTAGTCTACGGCAAAGTCTACGACATGGTCAACAACGGCGCGAATTACGAGGGCCAGGTCGTCCGCATGGCGGGCGTTGTCAATGAGATCCCGGTCACGCAGCGCGGCGTGCAGGTGGACCTGCTGCATTCGTGCGTGATTTTCGATGCGACCAAGTGCTGCTCGCAGGGCATCGAATTCGTCCTGCCGGAGGGGACCGAGTACCCGGCCGTCGGGACGGAAGTCACCGTGCAGGGCGTCTGGAACAATTACCAGCTCTACGGCATCGACCGCTACCGCCTGCTGGACGCCGTGCTCCTGTAAGCCCGCCATTCAACAACACTGAAAGGACCTCTTTCACCGTATGGATTCCATTATCCAGTCCATCACCGACGCCCTGAACGGCCTGCCGAAGGAGCTGGTGGTGCTGATCATCTCCCTGTTTCCGATCCTGGAACTGAGGGGCGGACTGATTGCGTCCGCCCTTCTGGGCCTGCCTATCGAGCGGGGCATCCTGTTTGCTTTGATCGGCAATATCATCCCGATCCCCTTCATCCTGCTGCTGATCACCCCGATCTTCGACCGCCTGAAGAGGACAAAGCGGATCCGCCCGCTGGTGGAGAAACTGGAGGCCAAATCCCTGGGAAAAAGCGAACGCATCCGGAAATACGAATTCTGGGGCCTGGTGCTCTTCGTGGGCATCCCGCTGCCGGGTACCGGCGCCTGGACGGGCGGGCTGATCGCTTCCCTGCTGAACATCAAACTCAAAAAAGCCGTTCCGGCCATCTTTCTGGGCCTGCTGATGGCGACGGCGATCATGTGCTTCATCACCTATGGCCTCCCCGCGCTGATGAGCAGCGGGACGTGAGGAAAAGACAATGGCTGTAAAGGACCGTCTGGAAAACTGTTTCGGTATGTGCGACCTGATCACGGCTGCGGGCGTGAGCGATTCCGCCCAGCGGAACCTGCGGAGCATGCTGCGCGTGGACATGGTGAATTTCTGCGTCTATCTGGCGTATGAAGACAACGTCATGACCCAGGACGAGGAGCGCTTCATCAGCACGATGTTTTCGTATCCGCTGAACTGGGCCACGCGGGCCGATGCACTGGCCGAACTGAATAAGGTGGAGGGCTTCCCCAAGAAGATCCCGACCGCCATCAAATATTTTATCCTGGCCGACGCGGGCCGGCGCGTGCCGAATGACCCCTACCGCCATCAGAAGACGGCCTACCTGATCCAGACCTACGAGGAACTGGGCAAGGGCATGGCGCTCATCAGCGGCAGCAAGGCCGTGGAGACCGCTGCGGCCGCCTACGTCAAGATGCTGGACAAATTCGTGGAAGGTTACGGCCTGTTCCGCAATAAAAACGTGCGCATCAGCGGCGGCAAGCCGAAGACCGACGGGACGAAGCCGTCCACCGGCGTCCGCATCAGCACGCAGAAATCCGGCGGCAATGCGGTGCCTTCCGGCGCCCAGACGGAACCCGGGACCGAAGCCCAGGCTCCTTCGGACGTCGCGGAGATCCCGCCCCGCCCGGTGGACCTGGACCCCAAGCGCGTGGACGAGATCATGAGCGAACTGAACGCGCTGGTGGGCCTGGAGACCGTGAAAGAAGAGATCGGCCGCCTGGTGAACCTGCTGCGCGTGCAGCAGATGCGCCAGGAATTCGGCCTGCAGAATAAGGGCACGTCGCGCCACATGGTGTTCTACGGCAACCCCGGCACCGGCAAGACCACGGTAGCCCGCCTGCTCGCGGACATCTACCGCGAACTGGGCCTGCTGCCCACCGGCCAGCTGGTGGAAGTGGACCGCGCCGGCCTCGTGGGCGGCTACGTGGGCCAGACCGCCATCAAGACCAGCGAAGTCATCGAGCAGGCCGTCGGCGGCGTGCTGTTCATCGACGAAGCCTACACGCTGACCGCGCACAAAGGCCAGAACGACTTCGGCCAGGAAGCGGTGGAGACCATCCTCAAGGCGATGGAAGACTACCGCGACGAACTCATCGTGATCGCGGCCGGCTATACGGACCTGATGCAGGAATTCCTGGAGACCAACCCGGGCCTCAAATCCCGCTTCAACTATTTCATCGAATTCCCGGACTACACCCCCGAAGAACTCGTGGCGATCCTGGAACTCATGTGCAAAAAGAACGAATACACGCTGTCTCCGGAAGCCAAGGAGAAAGCGCTGGAGATCTTCACGGCGCGCTGCGAAGACAAACCCGAAAATTTCGCCAATGCCCGCGAGGTGCGCAACTTCATGGAAGACGCGATGCTGAACCACGCCGGCCGGGTGACGAAACTGCCCAAGAAAGCCCGCACTAAGAAGGTGCTGAGCCAGCTGGAGGCGGAGGACCTGGGAGAACTGACATGAGCGTGCTGGTGATCGGCGGCGGCGCGGCCGGCATGATGGCCGCGCTCTTCGCCGCCCGGGAGGGGGAACAGGTCTTCCTCCTGGAAAAGAACGAAAAACTCGGCAAAAAACTGTATATCACCGGGAAGGGGCGCTGC
>JAFRNR010000006.1 GCA_017430085.1 Lachnospiraceae bacterium
CACCAACCTGTACCTGGCGAAGGTCGCCATGGATATCGTGGCGAAAAAGCGGCCGGCGGACCGGGACGGCGTGCGCATCGCGGAACTGAACGAGGACTCCTACAAGCTCCTGCTCTGGGACCACAAACCGCTCACGGACTTCTGGCAGACCGGCCCCGGCAAGGCCCGCCGGCTCATGCACGCGCGCCTGTTCACCATGGGCGACATCGCGCAGCGCAGCCTCTGGGACGAGGAATTCTTCTACAAGACCTTCGGCATCGACGGCGAGATCCTCATCGACCACGCCTGGGGCATCGAGCCCGTCACCATGCACGACATCAAGAACTACCGCAGCGACGACCACAGCCTTTCCCGCGGCCAGGTTCTGCCCCGCCCGTATAAATTCGACGAAGCCCGCCTGGTCCTGGAGGAAATGGCCGACGGCCTCTGCGCGGACCTCCTGCTCAAAAACCTCGCCGCGCCGCTCTTCACCTGGTGGGTCTCCTACGACTGGAAAAGCCTGGAAGTCTGCCCGGAATACAGCGGCCCCGTGTCCCTGGATTTCTACGGCCGCCTGCGCCCGGAGCATGCGAACGGCACCGTCCGGATGCGGGAAAAGACCAATTCCGCGGCGCTCGTCCGGGAAGCGCTGCTCGCCTCCTTCGACCGGAAAACGGACCGCCGGCTCCTCTTCCGCCGGCTCGGCGTCTGCGCGGTCCGCACGGCGCCGGACGACGGATTCGTCCAGCTGGACCTGTTTACGGACTACAGGGCCCTCGAAAAAGAAAAACGCGTCCAGGCGGCCATGGGGGAGGTCCGCCGCCGCTTCGGCGCGAATTCCGTCTTCAAAGGCATCAACCTGCTGGAAGGCGGCACCGCGCTGGAGCGCAATCAGCAGATCGGCGGGCACCGGGCCTAGCGCCGCCCGCAGCACTCCCTGCGCCGCGCGCCGGCCCTTCCGCCCCGAAAGGAAAACGCCCCATGACTCCCCTCCCCGAACACTTCAAATACCGCGACGCCTATCTCCGCGGCCGCCCGCAGCATCAAAAAACGGACCCTTTCCGGATCCGTCATCCCCTCATGGATATCGGCAAACGGGCCAAGATCTTTGCCCCGTTCGACGCTCTCCGCGGCTTCAGCGCGGCGCTCCTGGCCGTGGACGCGCAGAACGCCTCGCGCGCAGAGCAGTCCGATCCCTGATTCATTTCACCTCTTCGATCAGGATCTGTTCCTCATCCCACGCCGTCCGGCCGGTCACTTTCCCGTCCCGGAAACGGAACGATCCGCCGTGGTTCAGCGGATCCCGGTCCAGCGGGTTGATCATCAGCGTATCCCGCGCGGCCAGCGCCGCCTGCGCCGCATATTCCTCCAGCGCGCCGTCCTCCCAGTCCTCGACCGGAATGCTGACGTACACGGGCCAGATCAGCAGGTGATCCGTCCGGAACCGCTCCGGATAGTCGAACATGTCCCCGCACAGCGATATCGTCATATCCACGCCGTGCAGGCGGAATCCGCCGGTCTCAGTCCCCTCGCAGTAATGCTCATCCGTCTGATCGAACTCTTTCCAGCCCCGCGAGATCCGCCGGTAATTATGCACGACTTCTCCGTCCGCCAGCACCGCGCACGATGAATACAGGCGGTCGCCGTCCCGTTCGATATACCCGAACAGCAGCGCTGTCCCGTACCGCACCGTCAGTGCCCGCAGCCGGTCGAACACCTCCGAATCCTGCGATACCGCTATTTCTTTATCGGTTTCATAATCCCAGCAGAGCGAGTCGAATCCCTGCAGATACGCCTCCGCGAAGCACAGCAGGTCGGCCTTTCCCGCCGTCTCTTCCAGCGCGCGCCCGATCTGCCCCAGGTTGAACGCGATATTCCTGTTCTCGCACCGATACGAAACCAGTCCGATCCGCATCCTTTTCTCCTCCCCGTTCCCGCAGCCCTTACAGCTGTTTTTCTTCTTTTTCCGGCGGCAGCCAGCCGCGGTAAACGCCCAGCAGACGGACCGTTTCCCGGCTGAACGGCAGCAGGTCCTCGAATGCGGGCAGCGTGCCCTCGATGTTTTCGCACAGCCAGTCCATCCGCATCAGTTCTTCCGGCGCCGGCGCGGTCTTCCCGTCCAGGCGCTGCTGCCCCTGCCGGTCGCGCACCGGGGTCAGGAACGGGTCCACGCTGCCGTCCGCGATGCCGCTTTTCAGCCACTCCGCCAGCGTCAGCACGCCCTGCGGCAGCGTATCCGAAAACTGGATATCCGCCACGCCGGACTTCAGTCCGTACCAGTAATTGACCGGCCGGCTCTCTCCCGCCCCGGACAGCGTGCCGGACAGGATGCTCAGCACCGCGGTCTCGTAGAATGGGCCCCAGTTCCAGCACGGCACGGACAGCGGAGTGAACAGGCCGTCCGGGGACAGCAGGAATGTGCCCCACGCGCGGTTCCGGTGGTCGTTCACGGGGTTCGTGGCGTTGCGGTTGGAGATCACGCGGATGCCCTCGTCCAGCAGTTCCTGCAGCGGATCGCCGGGCAGGCAGGACCATTTCAGCGTGATGCGGATCCGCGGATTCGTGAGCCGCGCGCCCAGCGCGAACGCGTTGATCGCGGCCGGGACGCCCAGGATCGGGTAATCCGCGATATATCCGATGCGGTTGTCGTCCGCCATCGCGCCCGCGATCGCCCCGGTGATGAATTTGCTCTCATGGATCCGGCAGTAATACGTGCGGACCCCGGTATACGGCTGCGACAGCGCGCAGTTGAACACATGGATGTTCGGGTATTTTGCGGCGATCCGCCGGCAGTCGCTGATCATCGCCGGCGTCGTCGCGAAGATCACGTCGGCCTTATCCGCCGCCGCCTGTTCCATGGCCGCATAATAATCGCCGCCCTCAGCCCGGTAGACCGCCGTCCGGATCCGCTCGCCCAGCTTTTCCTCCAGGAACACGCGTCCGTGCTCGTGCGAGCGCGTCCACGCGCTGGACTCGGGATCGAATGCGTAGATGAACGCCGTACTGATGCGGCTGCTGCCGAAGAGCCGCGTGAGCAGCCCTGCGCCTGCGGTTTTCCCTTCCTGTTCCGTCAGGATCTCGCCCGGCGCCGCATCGAAAAACGCCTTGATATCCGGCAGCAGGCCCGTCACGGACTTTTTCAGTTCCGCGGCGGTCAGGGTCCGGATCTCCCCGAAGCGGTACAGGCGCAGCCAGACGATCAGCGCTTCGGCAGGAGTAACGTCGTCCGGCAGGGTCAGGCCCTGGCAGGCCTCCTTAAACCGGCTGAATCCGGCGGAAAACCGCCGCCGCTCCTCATCGGTCCAGACGTGGTCCTCCTCCATCCCCAGCGCCGCCAGCAGTTTGCCGTACGAGCCGCCGTGCCGGACCGTGACGCCGTACAGGCCCGCGAGCGCGTAAAAGTGCATGAATTCGTAATAAATGCGGATCTCTTCGTCGTCCGACCACGGCGGGATCAGCCGCGAAACGCGGGCCGGAATGACCGGCGCGCCGAAGCTCTTCAGCACGCTGACCCGCTTATTGCCCTCCTGCACGTAAAAACGGCCGAGATACTCCAGGCAGAGCACCGGTTCGCGGATCCCCTCGTCGCCCAGCTGCGCGTCGCACAGCGAGATCCATTTTGCGCCGAATTCACTGTCCGCGGGCAGGATCGGCATGAAATTGCCGGCCAGCGCGTTCTTGCGTCCGGCGCTCACGGTACCCGCGATCAGATCCGCGGGAACGTCCACGACGCCCAGATCCACCACCCCGCTCATCGCGAAGCGGTCTGTCAGCTCATCCAAAACCGGCGGATAGGGATATCCGCCCCGTCCGGCCGCCTCTTTCACATATTTCTGCCCGCTTTTCAGCGCGCGGTTGTATTGTTCGATCGCTTCCTGCCGCATGATCTGCGCCTCTTTCAGTCCTCTTCCTCATCCAGACATTCCCGGATCGCCTGCGTATCTTCCGGCCGCAGGTTGGCGGGATCGATGCCGCAGTCCCAGGCCGCGTTGAACAGCGGCTTGCCCGCGCGGATCCCGTCCGCGATCTCCTCCAGTTTGTCCGGGGAGACGCCGAAATAACCGGTCTCTTTCAGGATGGTAAATTCTACGGGGTCAAAAGGCAAAGGCATTTTACGCCTCCTTTCCGGCGCTGCCGGACGGGTCTTCCCGCAGCAGCGGCTGCATGGTCTCGCGGAAAGCATCGTAATTTTCGGAATTCGAAGCATTCCGGGGGATCGCGTATTCTATGACGTCAAAACGGTTCCGATAGGCAGTCTGGGCTTCGCGCCAGGCGCGGGAAACGATCGCCGGATCGTTCCGGAACGCGCCGCAGCCAAACGCGCCCAGCACCAGGATATCCACTTTTTTGTAAGCCGCGATATGGAAAATGTGCCTGGCGCGGGACAGATGGATCTCATAAATGTCAGGCGGAGCATCCTGGAACCGCAGATTCGGCGCCGCACATGTGATCACGTCGACTGCCACGAAATCTTCCTGCGGCAGCCGCTGCGGATCACTGTTGTCCGTTTTGCAGATCATGACGCCCGGTGAATAGATCAGCGCGTCGGTATACAAAGAGTTGCCGGCGTCGCGGTTCACATCATAGTACTGATCCCAGAGCATCCGCTGATCCAGCGCCGGATACAGCGTGGAGCAGCGGCACAGGGCCTCCTCCTGCGCGCCGGAGCCGCGCTTTACCCCGCCGCCCGGATTGTTCGCCGACGCGAAATTCAGCACCGCGATCTTCTTGTCTGGAAACTCCTTATGCAGCTTCATCGCCGCCTCCAGCGTCCGCGCATTGTCCAGACGGATCTGCCCGCCGCGCGCCGCGCCCTCCGGGGCTGCAGGCCCGAGGTCCGGGTACGCATCCGCCCGGAAAAACTCAGTCCCCCGGCAGCTGGCTTCCACCGCCCGGATCAGCACCGGATCCGTCCGGTAAAAAGCCTGCGTGTCTTTGAAGACGGCTACATTCCGGAACTGTGTTTCAAACACTTTAATCTCCTTTCTGGGCGGAAGCTATTCCGTCCGGAAACCGCGTTCCCCAATCACGGGGATCGTTTCGATGTCCATCCGGTCGATTTCAATGAACCGCCCGCGTTCGATGGCCCGGACCGTCTGATCGATCTGCTCCTCCGTCCCCTGGATCTCCATGACCACCGTCCCGTCCCACTCATTGCGGCACCACCCGGTACACCCCGTCATCGCAGCCGCCTGCCGGGCGTGCCAGCGGAAGCCGACGCCCTGGACGAAGCCGTGGAAGGTGATGCGGAGGCGGATAAGGGATCGTTCAGTCATAGGAAACCTTTCCGGGATTCTTCATGATTTTCAACTCTGCTGTCATGTCTTGCAGCACTTTTTCGGCACCATTCCATTGCCGGCCTCCAAAGAGATTGCCGTGTTATTATACCATAAGAGCAGGAAATTGGAAAGATAATAAAAACCGCCGGACAGGCACCCGGCGGCACAACGATGCTGCAGATCATTATTTGCAATAACACTCGATTGCGGCAGCTGCAAACGCGGCCGTTCCTTCCCCTCCCGCTTTATCGATGTTTTCCGTAAACTCTCCGCCCGCGGCGTAGGCTTGTCCCAGCCCGCTCAGGATCTCCGGCGTGCAGGTGTAGTAATGCTCCGTAATAAAACCCTGCAGCTTTCCGACCAGTGCCTGCGCTTCCGCGGAATCGGGACCGTTCTCCTTTACAGCGCCGAATTCCGCAAAGATGCTCATCATCCGGCCGGCCAGGGAGGCGTCCTCTTCTTTACTGCGGCCCGCGGACTTCTGCTCGAACTCGCGGTATGCATCGGTCCCGCCCCAGGAAGCTTTCGCCCGTGCCGCGTATTCATCCAGTTTTTTGGTGTCGAATGCGTCAAAACTCATCGTTTTCTCTCCTGTTTCCTGTATTCTGCGGGCGAGGCCGATCAGACTCTCGATGTGCTGCTTTTTCAGCGTCAGCAGTTCAATCTGCTGCGCAAGTGCCCTGCTCCGGTCGAAATCCGGGCTGTTCACGATCCGGCGGATCTCCCTGAGAGGAAACTCCAGTTCCCGGAAAAGCAGGATCTGCTGCAGTTTTTCAAGCCCTTTTTCACCGTACAGGCGGTATCCCGCCTCCGTCACTTCGTCCGGCGACAGCAGGCCGATCCGGTCATAGTATTGCAGCGCGCGGATACTGATCCCGGTCAGGCGGCTCACTTCATGGACAGTCATCATGGTTATTTCCTCCCCGCATGTCAACAGGATAAACTATGACGCTGCGTCAGAGTCAAGCGGTTTTTTAAAAAACTATATCTGCTCCTTCACCAGGTCTGCAAACCCGCATCCCGCGGCCTCCGCCAGATTTTCCGGCGCAATCTCGATCTGATATCCGACTTTCCCGGCGCTGACGAACATGGTCTCCTGCTCCCGTGCCGTTTCATGGATCCAGGTCGGGAACGGTTTCTTCATCCCGATCGGAGAACAGCCGCCGTGGATGTAGCCCGTCAGCGGGAGCAGTTCTTTCTGTTTGATCATAACGACCGCCTTTTCGCCGGAGACCGCTGCCGCCTTTTTCATATCCAGTTCCGAGGCCACGGGAATGACGAAAACATAGTGCTGCCCGGACCGGCCGGCCGTGACCAGCGTCTTGAAGACCTTGTCCGGATCTTCTCCCAGCAGAGCGGCGATCTCCACGCCGCTCATCGACGCATCCGGCCGATAAGTATGCGCCTCGTACGGAATCTTTTTCCCGTCCAGGTGGCGCATGACATTGGTTTTTTCGTTGCGGGCACTCATTTCAGGCTGTCCCCTCTCCGCCGTTTCCGGAGATATTTTGTCAGGAGGTGAAGAAGATGACCTCGTCCTCATCGGGATCCGTATCACCATCGTCATCGTTTTCATCTGTCCTGTCGTATTCTTGCGCGAACATGATGTCATACCGTTCCCGGATCAGATCAAAACAGGGATCGGCCAGCAGTTTTTTCACGCCGTTTAATGACTTTTCATAAAAACTGTCGCCGTTCAGCAGAGCGATCTCGTACCCCCGTTCGGCTTGCTTCAGGAACTGATAAGCCACTTCGATACTGGAAGGCATCGCTCCGCCCGGAGTCATTTCGCGGCCCAGCGCATAGCATAAGCTCGGATATTTCTGAAGTCTCCTGTTCCAAACGATCGCCCCGTATTCTTCCCAGTCCTCGTCCGTCAGCCAGGTGGCCGCCATCCGGTAATAATAGACGGACAGTTCCCTGTCCTTCAGCCCCCATTTATCGCTTCCGTAAATATCGCCCAGTTTGTACGCAGCATCCACGTTTTTCTGTTCCGCAGCCAGAGTGAAATAAGCGACCGCCAGATCGGTATTCGGTTCAATACTGCGTCCGTAAAGATAGCAATACCCCAGATTGGATATTGCCTGAACGTTCCCCATAGCTGCCGCCAGCCGGTAATACTCTACGGCTTTGTCATAAGTCGGCTCGACATACAGTCCGGCGCCTTTGTTGTTGATATAATTGGAATCTCCGAGCTCGAGCGCGCGGAAATCAGTCTTAGTCAAATGCAGCGGATCGTTCATAAATGACCTCCTGTGTGTTTCCGATGGGGCCTTGCCGCAGGCTTTACTTTTTCACATCTCCCACCGGCTCATTATAGAAATAAAACTCACCGTTCGTGCTGTCATATAGGCAAAAGCCAAAGGGATAGCAGTTGATGATTCTGATCTCCAGGAAACCGTCCTCATTGGTTTCCTGCATTCTTCCGTTATACGGAATGATCCTCTGGCTCCATTTCAGTTCGTACCGGTTATAATTGACATAGCTCACATAAGCATCTGTCGTATAGCCCCCGCCGGTATCCACGACCTGGCACTCCTCCCGGGCAATGTCCGGATGATCCGTCATGTACGATCTTAAATATGTCAATAATTCATAGAGAGGATTATTTTTATCCTTCGCCTGGTAATCATTCGCATCCAGCACGATGTTCAGGGAATATATGTTATTATAACAATGATCCGGGTCGGAAGCGCACCCCTGGATGGTCCGGTCTGCACTGGCAAGGTCGTGTGCATTGAAATAATCCACTTTATGGCTCGTTCCAGTTTCGTCATTGATTACAAATATCAGATGCCCCTGCGAGAACTCGGAAAGGTCTATGATCAGTTCCCTGGCACGGGTCAGCGCATGGAAGCCTTCCTGTCCGCTTTCCCGGGACGGCGGGACCAGTCTGAGGATGCTGCCGTGCAGGGAGTATTCCGCATACATATCATACGGATAATCAAACCGGTCCGAAAACCGTATGTAGACCAGTTCCGGTTCGTCCGGGGTCACCGAGATATAGTCGGGGAAGGCTCTCAGCTCACATTCAACGCCGTCTATCGTCTGCGTCATCATGACATCCTTGGCGTCTGACTTCCAGTAATAAGCGCCCCAGACCGACATCAGGATCCTTTCCGGGATCTGAATGACCACCGGCTCCGCGCTTTCGCTCTCAGTCGGTTCCGCAGACGTGACGGCCGGTGTTGTTTCGGCCATCGCTGTTGTCTCTTTGTCCGCGGCTGTTATCGCGGCTGCTGTGACCTCCGGCACTTTCGTCGTCGTATCGATCACAGGCTCCGGCGATTTCCGCGTGATCCCCGCGATCAGGATAACCAGGGCCGCCACGGCGACGGCGCAGCAGGCGATGATGATGGGCGTCCGCTTTTTCCCGGCCGGAGCGGGATTATCCGCAGCGGGTTCCTCCCGGACCGGTTCTTTTCCGGCAGGCCCTTCCTGAGGCATGTCCAGCGCCTCCGCGAAAGCATCCTTTAATTCCCGGATCGTCTGATACCGCTCATGATAGTCAACGGATAATCCTTTGCAGAGGACCGCTTCGGCGCGGGGCGATATGTCGGCGCCCTGTTCGGAAGGTTTCCTCAGTTCATCCATCAGGACCCGCTGGAGGGAGTCTTCCGGGATGGTTCCCGTGATCATATGGTACATCGTCGCGCAGAGCGCGTATACGTCGATCCACGGGCCCTGTTCTTTGCGCAGATACTGTTCCACTGGCGAATATCCGGGTTTGGAAAGGATCGAGCGGGATCTGTCCGAGATGTATTCAATGGAGCGGACGGCGCCGAAATCCAGCAGTTTCATGCGTCCGTCGGGGAGGATCCGGATGTTGGACGGACTGATGTCGCGGTGGATCAGCCCCGCGGCATGCAGTTTTTCCAGCGCGCCGAAAACGGGCAGCATGATCCCGAAAGTCTCGTCGAACGGTATCCGTCCCCGGCTCTCGATCAGGGACAGGAGATCTTCTCCCTCCAGATATTCCATAACGATATAGGCGGTCCCGTTTTCCTCGAAATAATCGAAGACCGACAGGATATTCGGATCGTCGCGGAACTGCCCGAGCGTCCGGGCCTCTTCCAGAAACCGCTGTTTTCCCAGCTCGAAAGAAGCCTTCTCGTCCCCTTCCTGGACCGTTACGGAAAGAGACCCCTCCGAATACCGGGAAACGAGGGTCCTCGGATAGTATTCTTTGACCGCCACGTTCAGCCGCAGCGTTTCGTCAAAACTCAAATATGTGATCCCGAAGCCGCCTTCGCCGAGCACGCCTTCGATCCGGTACCGGCCGCGAAGCCTGGTGCCGATCGGCAGCTGATGCGGAAGCGTTGTATGCGTTACCCCGTTCATTTTTTATTCCCCGCCACTTTCTCGATCTCTTTCTGATAGCTTGTCGAAAGGTTGTATACCCGGTAAAGATAGAAATTCTCCTCTTCCAGCGCCCGGTTCGTCACTTCTTCCATCAGGAACTCCGCCGGGTCGTCCGATTCCAGATAGCCCAGGACGAAGCAGTCGAAATCATCTTCCGGCCGCAGGATCGGGAAGCCGCAGGAACTCAGGATCGTATTCAGGCGGGCTTCATTGATCTCCATGTCCGGCGGAAAGACCGTATCGTGCCCAAAAAAGAGCAGGAAGCAGATCAGCGTCGTCCGGTCCAGATCCAGCGAACCCTTGATGTAATTCCGGATCGCGTTTTCCCCGGAACGGTTGCGCTGATAGCCCTTGCTGTCTCCGGACAGGGAGTAGGCCTCGTCCAGTTCTTCTTCGCGGGCGTCCAGTTCATTCTGCTTCTGTGCGATGACCTCCTCATCGCTGAGGCCTGCCAGGGCCGGATCCTGCCGGCGCCAGGAAGAGATCAGCCGCTTTTTATCACGGGCCGGGATTTCCGCCAGGCTGCCGAAGGCTTCACCCAGCACATCCATCCAGTCCAGCGAAACGTATTCGAAAAACATCTCATTAAACGCGTCGAAGATCCCGCCGCACGAAAGATCCGTGCTCCGCAGGAATTCCCGCGTCTCTTCCGGCGTATGCTTTTTGCGTTTCAGGGTCTGGATCCCCTTAAACGGCTGGAGGACATACAGCGCGTCTTCCTCGTCCTGCCCGGCCTGAATATATGTTTCGATGCGCTGAGACAGGTTGTAATACAGGTATTTGCAGAAATAATAGCGCGATTTCTCCCGCACCGGGCTGAACGCGCGGTAATTCTCTATCAGGAAGGATTCGAAATCCAGTCTGCCCATGGCGGCTTCGATGATGCGCCGTTCCACCACCTGGGTCAGCCGGGCCGTTTCGAGCGTATGCCCGGCCGAATCCGAATTCTCCCGGACGTACCGTTCCAGTTCCGGAAAACTGATCGAGCGGCCGCTGAAATAAGCAGCGCCCTGCCCCTGCTTTTCCGCATAGGCTTCCGCCACCGCATACAGTTCTTTCCAGCGCTCGTAGGAAGCGCCGTTCTGGAAAGCATAGATCAGGGATGCCTCGTAGAGGCTTCGCGCGTACAGAGTCGCGCAGCCCTTCTCCAGAAGCTTTGCATTCAGTTCTTTCAGAGAAAGACCTCTGACAAATCCGTAAGCAATGATCAGGAAGCGCTGCGGGATCTTTTTGATCCTGCCCGGATCAAAGGACATACTTTCTTCCAGCAGCGCGGCGGCATCCGCGTTCTGACCGAGTTCGTTCATCAGTACGTCAAAAACCGAAGACCCTTTCATGGCTGTCCCTTTCCGAAACACATTTTTGCAGCATAAGTATATCAGAAGCGGCGGGAAATAACAAGGCGGACATTTCTGAGCAGTAATAACGCAGATGCGGCGTTCTGTACTGCAGTCAGAAATTACAAACCTATCCCGGAGGAAAGCCAGTGAAAAAACACGGTTTCCGATACAAAAAAAGCCCCCCGAGGGAGGCTTTTGCATGGGGCGGAGCCTTTCAGCGGTACCGGACCAGCGTATCGCTGACGATCGTGTTGATCAGGGCTTCGCGGTTTTTGACGCGTTCCGGGATCGCGGTGACGGTGTACCAGGCGCCAGGATAGTCCCAGTGCTGCCGCAGGTATTCATGCACGGCAAAACGGTCAATCACGGAGTCGGTTTCCGGGCGGATGCGCCTGACGACCGTCAGCGCTTCCGCGTGGATCCTGTTCCGGAATTCCGCCGCGGCGGCCAGATCGCTGTCCGAGTACGTTCCCGCATCCAGCGGTGCGGCAGCCAGATCGTCTTCCGGCCGGACCGTCCCGCCTGCCCCGCCGCAGTATTTCTCCAAAAGGGCCTCCAGCGAAGGACGTTCCGGAGCCAGCCGGTATCCGGTCCCGTCCGGGGCGCGGTCGACCAGGGCGTGATCGGCCAATTCCCGGCGGAGTGCCGCGGGATTGCCGAACGTATGCAGCTTATTCAGCAGTTCATTGAACTCCTGTTCCGTATATGTCTTTTCCGGCGGAATGCGGTCGGCCAGCCAGGCGAGGGCCGCCAGCCGTTTTTTCTTCCTGGCCGGCCACGCGGTCAGCATGCCGTTACACAGAAAAGCGGTCAGTTCATAGGGATCCGTCATGGTCTTCAGCCTTCCATCCACGCCTCAAAGTAGATGCGGGTGCCTTCTTCCGGATCCAGGTCGGAGCCGCAATTTTCGATCATGTACCCGATGAGCTGGACCGGGATCGTGGGGTTCTTCAGTTTGAGTTCCCGGTGCAGGCAGCAGGTATTGTACGCCCATCGCAGCGCCAGGGCGATGCCGCAGGCCGCGGACAGGATCACGATCGCCGAGACCCACAGCGGGACCCGGGTGGCAAAGCCGTAAAAATCGTTCCACCCGCCGTTCTTTTCGCCGATAACGACCACCATGACGTAATAGACCGCCGCATACACCAGCACAGGGATCAGCGCCAGCACGGTCTCCCGCACCCGGACCAGATGGCTGTTGATGAAGCAGCAGAACGTGATGACGGACAGGACGGGACAGACGCCGTGCAGGAAGAAACGCGAACCGCTGAAGATCAGGTAAAACCCCTTGACCGGCGCCGGGATGCAGAGCGACACCAGGAAAGTCAGCGCCACAGCGGAAACGGTGCTGTACATCAGCACCACCACCCAGTCGGGCAGATGATAATTGCCCGTGCGGAGGCCGTCGATCGTATACGGGAGGCAGAGCATCATGGACAGTCCCGCAATGATATTGGAATTGACCGTGAACATGCAGAACGTACGGATCCCCATGTGGTCAAAGTTTTCGTCATACAGTGTCACCAGGTTCATGGTCACGCCGATGATGACGCAGACGGCCACGACAGCAGCCCGATCATCGCGAACAGGCACTGCATCCGGTTATTGCGGATCGCGGGATCTTTCATGACAATAACCTCCTGACTCATCCGAACGCCTCGAAAGCCGCGATGACTCTGAACATGGCCTCCGAAACGTTCTCTCTTCCGTAAAAGTCCAAAAAGACGTCCGTATATTCGTCCGTTTTCAGATTGTACTGCAATGACCAGACGGCCCAGTACAGGTCGATGTGCCTGTCACCGGTCCCGGCCATCGAAAGGTCAATAAACGAGCGGAACGCGCCGTTTTCCTGCATGATATTGGGCAGACAGGCGTCGCCGTGGATAAGGGTGTCGCAGCGCAGCAAGTGCCGGCTGCTCTGCATCACTTCCCAGCACTCCTCCCGGGAAGACAGCCGGTACGGGCCGAAATAGACGGACGGATCGTAATAGCCGCCGTCCGGGGAGCCGTCCGCCGAAGCCAGATACCGCTCCAATCGGGAGGAAACGGGGATCCCGTCCGCGGGCTGCGCATGGAGCGTTCTTAGTGCGTCCGCCAGGATGCGGCAGAGCCGCAGCGGATCCGAAAGGTCCTGCGTCAGATCTTCGCCGGGGGCCTTGCGGGTCACCAGGTAATCCCTGTCGAGCGTGACGTACCGGACCGGTTCCGGGCTGAATCCCGCCCGGTGGAACAGTTCCGTCATCCGGTATTCGCGGGCCAGCGCGCCGGGCTCATCGCACTTGATGAAAAAGCCTTCGCGGGTCTCGAATACCTGCGCGGGGGAATAACCGCTCCGGTCGGTCACGCTGCCCGTTCCGATGTAGCTTTGCAGTTCTTCCGGCAGCCTCATGGGCGGTCTCCTTGATCGGCGAATTCGGGGTTTTGCCCCTTGATGAGTACTATACCATATTTTCAGAAAAATGTCGCGTCCCGTTTTGATTTGGCCGGCACAATCAAAAAGACCTTCCTCAGGAAGGTCTTTCGATGCCCCGGAATGTCCCGCGCGGCGGATCAGACAGAGATCTCGGCCTGCGGGCCAGAGACGCTTTCCCAGGCGGCGGCATGCTTTTTCAGGAAGGCCGACACCTGTTCCGGGCAGCGGCCGATATAGGCTTCCGGCTTCAGGATCTCCTCCATTTCCTCCCGGGACAGGCCGAATTCCTCCGTCCGGGCCAGGCGGTCCAGCAGGTCGCAGGGCTCGCCGGCCTTCATGCCCGCGGTGGCTTCCATGGAGCAGCGGCGGATCACTTCATGGATCTGCTGGCGGTCGCCGCCCTTCCGGACCGCTTCCATCATCAGATTCTCGGTCGCGATAAAGGGCAGGTATTCCCGCACTTCTTTTTCGATCACTTTTTCGTTGACCCGCAGCCCGTTCGTCACGTTCTGTGCCAGGCGGAGGACCGCGTCGGCGCAGAGGAAACCTTCCGGCAGGGAGATCCGGCGGTTGGCCGAGTCGTCCAGCGTCCGTTCCAGCCACTGCAGCGAGGCAGTAAGCGGCGCGTTCACGGCGTCGGTCATCAAGTAGCGGGCCAGGGAACAGATCCGCTCGCAGCGCATCGGATTGCGTTTGTACGCCATGGCGGAGGAGCCGATCTGCTGGCTCTCGAACGGTTCTTCTATCTGCCTGTCATGCTGCAGCAGGCGGATGTCGTTCGCCATGCGGTAAGCGCTCTGCGCGATCCCGGACAGGGCGTTCAGGATGCGGCTGTCGGTCTTCCGGGGATAGGTCTGGCCGCAGACGTCGAAGCAGCCGTCAAAGCCGAAAGAAGCTGCCAGGTTCCGGTTCAGCTGATCAACTTTTTCCGCGTCCCCTTCAAAAAGATCCAGGAAGCTGGCCTCTGTCCCGGTCGTCCCGCGGGAGCCGAGGAAGCGGATCTGGGAAAGCGCAAAATCGATCTCATCCAGATCGGACAGATAGTCCTGCATCCAGAGCGCAGCCCGCTTGCCCACCGTGACGCACTGCGCGGGCTGATAATGCGTGTATCCCAGGGTCGGGAGCGCTTTGTACCGGTCTGCGAAAGCGGCCAGATTGGCCAGCACTTTCTGCAGTTCGCCCCGCAGATAGAGGAGCGCTTCCCGGTACAGGATGAGGTCGGCGTTGTCGGTCACGTAGCAGCTGGTCGCGCCCAGGTGGATGATTCCGGCCGCTGAGGGAGCGGCCTTCCCGTAGGCGTAGATGTGCGCCATAACGTCGTGCCGGACTTCTTTTTCCCGTGCGCTGACGCAGGCATAGTCGATGTCCGTGAGATGGGCGGCCAGGTCGTCGATCTGCTCCTGCGAGATCGGCAGCCCGAGCCGTCTCTCCTCTTCCGCCAGCGCGAGCCAGAGCCGGCGCCAGGTCTGATACCGGCTGTCCGCGGAAAAAAGCCGCAGCATATAGTCCGAGGCGTAGCGGGAAGAAAGCGGTGATTCATAACGGTCGGATGACATAATGATCGATCCTTTCACAAATAGTATCGGAAGCGGCCGGGCCTATACCATGGTCTCCGGCCGGAAAACTTCGTCAAAAGCGGCCTCCGTCATATACCCCAGTTCCAGGCAGGCCTCCCGGAGGGAAAGGTTTTCCCGCAGCGCTTTCTGCGCGACCTGCGCCGCCTTTTCATAGCCGATGCGGGGGCTGAGCGCGGTCACCAGCATGAGGGAACGGTCCGTGTATTCCCGCATTTTCTCCGGGTTTGCCCGGATCCCGGCCGCGCAGCGCTCGTCAAACGAGCGGATCCCGTCGGCCAGCAGGCGGACGGACTGCAGGAAGTTGTAAATGCAGACCGGCATGAAGACGTTCAGTTCGAAATTGCCCTGGGAGGCGCAGACGCCGACCGTCACATCGTTGCCCATCACCTGCGCGGCGATCATGGTCACCGCCTCGCACTGGGTCGGGTTGACTTTGCCGGGCATGATGGACGAGCCCGGTTCATTGGCGGGGATCGTGATCTCGCCCAGGCCGCAGCGCGGGCCGCCGGCCAGCCAGCGGACGTCGTTGGCGATCTTCATCATATCGCAGGCCAGCGCCTTCAGGGCGCCGTGGGCAAAGACCAGTTCATCCTTGAAAGCCAGCGCATGGAACTTGTTTTCCGCCGTTTCGAAACGCGTGCCCGTCAGGCCGGATACCTCCGCGGCCACCGCCCGGTCAAAACCTTCCGGCGCGTTCAGGCCGGTCCCGACCGCCGTTCCGCCGGCGGCCAACGCCCGCAGCGGTTCCAGGGAAGCCTCCAGCATCTGCTTATCCTTCTCCAGGCTCGCTCTCCATCCGGAGATCTCCTGGCTGAAACGCAGCGGGACCGCGTCCTGCAGGTGCGTCCGGCCGCATTTGATATATTCGCGGTTCTCTTCCTCCAGCCGCTGCATGGTCCGGATGAGTCCTTCCAGCGCCGGGAACAGCCGGTTTTCGACGGCCAGCACCGCGGCGACGTGCATCGCAGAGGGGAAGATGTCATTGGAAGACTGGGACAGATTGATGTCGTCGTTCGGGTGCAGGAGTTTCCGGCCGAGGATCTCGTTGGCGCGGTTCGCGATCACTTCGTTGACGTTCATGTTCGTCTGCGTCCCGCTGCCCGTCTGCCAGACCAGCAGGGGAAAATGCTCTTCCAGCGCGCCGCAGATCACTTCATCGCAGGCGGCGAGCACCGCGGACAGTTTCTTCCCGGTCATCCGCTCCGGCAGGAGCACGGCGTTGACGGCGGCGGCCGCGCGTTTCAGGATCCCCAGCGCATGGATGACCTCCGCGGGCATTTTTTCAAGCCCGTCTCCGATATGGAAATTCTGACGGGAGCGCTCCGTCTGGGCT
This sequence comes from Lachnospiraceae bacterium, assembly GCA_017430085.1. GTDB lineage: Bacteria > Bacillota > Clostridia > Lachnospirales > Lachnospiraceae > UBA6987. The sequence goes on from JAFRNR010000006.1 coordinate 16,284, forward strand.
CCCCAGTATTTTTCCGCCGGGACGGGGATCTCTCCCAAAGAATCTTTTTCCGTACGATATTCCATGACCTGCCCGCCTTTCTTCCTGTTACTGCCTTTATAGCATGGCAGCTCCCCGCCGTCAATGCGCGCGGCGGATGATGCTCTCCCGCTCGGGGCCGACCGAGATGTAACCGACGGGGCAGTCCGCCGCCTGTTCGATCATTTCGATGTATTCCCGCGCCGCCTGCGGAAGGTCCTCAAAGCGGCGGACGCCGGAGATGTCGCAGCCCCATCCGTCCACATATCGGATGACCGGGGCGGCTTCCTCCAGCCGCGCGGGGAACGGGAAACGGTCGGTCTTTTCCCCGTCCAGCAGGTAATGCGTGCAGACCGGGATCCGGTCCATGTAGCTGAGCACGTCCAGTTTGGTGACCGCCAGGCCGGTCGCTCCCTGCAGGGATACGCCGTAGCGGGTCGCGACCAGGTCCAGCGGGCCGACCCGCCGGGGCCGTCCGGTCTTGGCCCCGTACTCCACGCCGGCTTCGCGGAGCCTGTCCGCTTCTTCGCCGTTCATCTCGGCCGTGAACGGGCCTTCTCCCACGCAGGTGGAATAGGCTTTGACCACACCGATCACTTCGTCCACACGCAGGGACGGCAGGCCCGCCCCGACCGGGGCATAGGCGGCCAGCGTGTTGGAGGAAGTGGTATAGGGAAAGATCCCATAATCCAGGTCCCGCAGCGCGCCGAGCTGCGCCTCGAACAGGATGCGCCGGCCCGCCCGGTCGGCTTCGCGGAGGATCTCCCCCGTGTCGCAGACGAACGGCCGGATCGCCTCGCCGTACCGCGCGAGCCACTCGTCCAGTTCTTCTTCCGTCACCGCCTCAGCTCCGTAGACCCGGGTCAGCGTCAGGTTTTTCCATGCGAGGATCCCGCGGAGGCGGGCCCGCAGCTTTTCCGGATCCGCCAGTTCGCCGGCCATGACGGTCTTTTTCTGATATTTGTCGGAATAAAAAGGCGCGATGCCCTGCTTGGTCGAACCGTACTTTTTGTCCGCCAGCCGCGCTTCTTCCAGCGCGTCCTGCTGTCTGTGCCAGGGAAGCAGCAGCGGCGCGCGGTCGCTGATCTTCAGGTTCTCCGGCGTGACCGGGACACCTTTTTCGCGGAGCGTTTCGATCTCGTTCCAGAGGTTTTCGGGATCCAGGGCGACCCCGTTCCCGAGGATATTGACGACGCCGGGCCGGAAGATCCCGGACGGCAGCAGGTGCAGCGCGAATTTCCCCTTTTCGTTGACGACGGTATGGCCGGCGTTGCCGCCGCCCTGATAGCGGACGACGATATCGTAATCCTCCGTCAGAAGGTCGACCATGCGGCCTTTCCCTTCATCGCCCCAGTTGATCCCGACAACAGCTGTATGCTTCATATTCCTCCTTCCGGGCGGCCCGCGGCCGCTCAGGTCTCATGGATCCTCTGCTCAAAACGATCTTTGAGACTTCCCGCCGGCACTTCCGTCGGGTATTTCCCGCTGAAGCAGGACGTGCAGAAGCCCGTATCCGTCCCGGTCAGCAGGGCGGCGTGCTCCAGGCTCAGATACCCCAGGGAATCCACGCCGATAATCTCCGCAATCTCTTCCGTGCGGTGATGGGTCGCGATCAGGACCTCCGGATCGTCAACGTCGGTGCCGTAGTAGCATGGCGCGATAAACGGCGGCGCGCTGACCCGCATGTGGATCTCGGCGGCGCCGGCTTCGCGGAGCATCCGGATCGTCGGGCGGCAGGTGGTGCCGCGGACGATGGAATCGTCGATCAGCACCACGCGTTTCCCTTCGATCACGGACCGTATGGGATTCAATTTGATCCGCACGTCCGATTCGCGGTCCTGCTGCGAAGATTCGATAAACGTACGGCCGATATACTTGTTCTTGGTAAACCCGATCGCGTAAGGGATCCCGGAGGCCTTCGCGTACCCGATGGCGGCGTCCAGACCCGAATCCGGGACGCCGATCACCACGTCCGCGGGGACCGGATGCTCCTCCGCCAGAAAAGCGCCGGCCTGCTGTCTGGCCAGGCAGACGCTGGCCCCGTCGATCACGGAATCCGGCCGGGCAAAATAGATGTATTCGAACACGCAGAAACGTTTGGGGGCTTTCCCACAGTGCCTTCTGTCGCAGGAGATCCCGTTTTCGCTCACGGTCACGACTTCGCCGGGCAGGAGATCCCTTTCAAAGACGGCCCCAATCGCATCCAGTGCGCAGCTTTCGGACGAAAACACGACGGATCCGTCGGCCAGATGTCCCATGCAGAGCGGCCGGAACCCGAACGGGTCCCGCACGGCGATCAGTTTGGCCGGGGACGCGATCACCAGGGAATACGCGCCTTCTATCTTATCCATGGCGGAAGCGGCCGCCGCTTCGATGCTGTCGGTCCGGAGCCGTTCCTGCACGATCTGGTAGGCGATGACTTCCGAGTCGGTCGAACTGTGAAACAGGGAGCCCTGCTTCTCCAGCGCGTTCCGGAGTTCCGCGGAATTGGTCAGATTTCCGTTGTGTGCCAGCGCCATGCGGCCTTTGTAATGATTGATCAGCAGCGGCTGGACGTTATTGCGGATGTCCGCGCCGGTGGTCGCGTAGCGGACGTGGCCGACGGCGATGTTCCCCGGCCCCAGCGCGTCCAGTTCGGCCCGCCCGAAGACGTCGTTGACCAGCCCCGCGTCCCGGTGGGCCCGGAAGAAGCCGTCCCGGTCCACCACGATGCCGGCGCTCTCCTGTCCCCGGTGCTGCAGGGCGTACAGCCCGTAATACACCAGCGGGGCCAAATCGCGGCATTCCGGGGAGAAAATGCCGAAGAGGCCGCACTCCTCCCCGATGTGCCGTTCCGCGCGGATCCCCTTACGCATGATCCTGCGCCTTCAGCCGTCCCATGATCTCGGCGTACGCGTCCTCCACGCCGCCCAGGTCCTGACGGAAGCGGTCTTTATCCAGTTTCTTTCCGGTCTCGGCATCCCAGAGGCGGCTGGTATCCGGGCTGATCTCGTCCGCCAGGATGATGGTGCCGTCGGGCAGCCTGCCGAATTCCAGTTTGAAATCCACCAGCGTTACGCCGCAGGAGCGCCAGAATTCCTTCAGCACTTCATTGACGCGCAGCGCATAGGTGCGGATCGTTTCCAGTTCTCCCCGCGTCGTCAGTTTCATGGCCAGGACGTGGGATTCGCAGATCAGCGGATCGTTCAGTTCATCGTTTTTATAAGAGTATTCGACCGTCGGCTCATCAAAAACGACCCCCTCCGGGAAGCCGTAGCGCTTGCAGAAGGAGCCGGTGGAGATGTTCCGGACGATCACTTCCAGCGGGACGATCTGCACTTTTTTCACCAGGGTCTCCCGCTCGTTCAGTTCCTCGACGTAATGCGTCGGCACGCCGGCTTTTTCCAGTTTCCGCATCAGCCGGTTGCTCATCTCGTTGTTGATGATTCCTTTGCCGGCGATCGTTCCTTTCTTTTTCCCGTTGAAGGCCGTCGCGTCGTCCTTATAAGACACGATCAGGAGTTCCGGATCGTCCGTCGCATATACCTTTTTTGCCTTGCCTTCATACAGTTGTTCCTTTTTTTCCATGCTCCATTCCTCCCTGCGTCAGAAGTTGCTTCAAAAACACTCTCGCAGTGTAGCATACCGGCGGACAAAAACAAAATACATATAATATTAGCGGTTTCATATAAAAACCGTATGGCAAACAAAAAAGCGCTCCGCGAGCGCTTTTCCCGGATGAGGTCCGCCTTTTATTCGGCCAGCGTTTTCCGGATCCGTTCCGCGAAACTGTCCAGGCGCTCCTGAATGCCCGGCAGCGAAAGGGCTTCGCCCGGATCGTTGGCCATCTCCATCAGCGCGAAGTGCGGGGGGAGATAGAACGACTTGTTCATGTTCATGGCGGCGATGATCTGGCGCGCCACGATGTCGCTGCCGGAATAGCCGGAAACGATGACGGCGAACAGCGCCTTGTCATAAAAGCGCGTCTGGCGGAACAGGCCGGTCAGCCGGTTGATGAAGGCCGTCAGGTTGGCGGACAGGGCGTCATTGTAATTCGGGCACAGCAGGATGACCGCGTCGCTGCACAGGACGGCCGGCCAGACTTCTTCCTGCATCAGGCCTCCGTAAAAACAGCGGCCGCTTTCCCCGAAATGCAGGCAGGCCGTGAACGGGCAGCCGGAGCAGTCCGACACCGCGCCGTTCCGCAGGCCGATCTCCGTGATGCTGCAGTGCCCGTTCAGCCTGTTCCTGACCTCTTCCCACAGTTGCAGCGTATTGGAAGTCCGATAGTTGGACGCATGCAGGACCAGTATCTCCGGTTCGGACCGCTGCGCGAAAGAAAAGCCGCAAAGGCGGTCGACCAGTTCCCGCGCCGCGATCTGATACGCGCCGGCCAGGTCCGTCCCCGCCAGTCTTGCCTGCACGCGGAAATTGGCCAGCGAGCCGGTCGCTTCCACCAGCGGACGGCCGATCAGGGCGCTGCCGGCCTGATTCAGGGTCAGGGCCAGCTCCGCCGCCGCCGATTTCGTGTACAGTTCCGTGTCTCCGTCCACGATCAGCGCGGAAGTGCAGTTTTCCAGCAGGCCGGGCTCCGACCGCAGGCGGGCCAGAAGCTTAAGATACGCCGTATTGATCCCGTATTTGCCCAGCGGGAGACAGAAAAGCAGGCGCCTGCCCTTCAGGTCTGCAAGCTCCTCCGGCGTTTTATACTCCCGGTATTCCGTGCCGCTCAGCGCCTGTTCCAGCACGGAGTCCAGCCGGGCCTCATCTTCCGGTCTGTCAGCAGGAAGGCGGATAACTGTCAGTTCCATCTCACACATACTCTTTCAGCTGTTTCACCGCGTCTTCCAGATGGGCAAACAGCGCGTCCGGGATCCGCTCATACAGTTCCGTTTCGGTCCCCGCCGGCGTCAGGCGGTTCCGGCAGCCCATGAAAACACCGTCCAGAAAAACGGAACTGCAGTGCCACTCTCCTCTCAGCAGCAGGAGGAGCGACAGGGCTCCGGAGGACAGGGCCGGCGCTACGTAAGGTTTAAAGCCGAGTTCCCGCATTCTCAGGTTTGCGGTCAGGGTCAGTTCCGTCAGTTCGCGCGAGAGGGCGTCGTCGTAGCGGCTCATGGAATTGGCGATCCAGAGGCCCGTCCCGTGCGGGCCGAACGAGCGGCCGTCGGTCAGGAAAGAGGCAAAGCGGGCGTCGCGCTTGGCATAGTACGCGGCACGGGCATTCATCACGCCCAGACCGAAGCCCTGGATCTGCTCCGGGAGGAGGCCGCGGCCGTCCCAGACGCCGTTTTCATCGCGGTTGCTTTCCAGGTAGGCCGTCTTCGCCAGCAGGTCCACCGGATCGGAGACCGCCGCCCAGAGGCCGCGGAACAGCTTTTTGCGTGCCATTTTCGCATAGTGCTTTACGATGGCCGCATTGCTTTCAAACTGCGCCATCCGAACGTCCCGGATGCCGGAGCCCACCGGAGGGATCCCCTTCGAGGCTACGAAGACCATCACGTCGCAGTCAAATAATTCTTCCGGGGAGACAGTCTCTACCTCCGGGAACGCGTCGTAATTCCCGGGCAGGGAGATCTGGCCCATTTCGAATTCCCAGCGGGCCGTGATCTGTTCGGAAAGATCGCAGATGCCGATCGACTCAATGACGTCGTCGCCCAGCAGCTTCAAGCCGGTCAGCAGGGTGGAGCCTACGTCGCCGATCGCCAGGATGTTCACCCTTTTTTTCCCGCTTTTTGGCGGTTCCACGGCGCGTTCCCAGCCTGTCCGGCTGCGGTTCACCAGCGTGAGCCTTCCTTCCGCCAGCGCGGACCGCAGGGGCTCCTCCGGAAGCTGCGGCTGCAGGCGGGACGCGTCCAGGACCGCAAGCGCATCCGGGCAGGCGAACTGGCCGGGGTGCGTCACTTTAAAACTGCCGCGGCCCAGAACGGGGTCGCCTTCATAAAAACAGTATACCTGTCCGTTTTGTTCCAGATAAGAATTCATTCTCCGGCTCCTCTCATCAGCTGCTCCAGATCGTTCTCCAGATAGACCGAAGCGGCCAGGCTGGCATCGTAATGCAGGTCCGCCCCCTTATCGGGACACAGCGGCAGGATCACCGCTTCGCTGAGCCGGCTCAGGGTCAGGTTACGCGCAAACGTCTCGCGGTAGACCTGCTCCAGCACCAGCATGAGTTCCCGGGCGGATTCCAGACAGCAACGCGAAAGCGCGAGCACGGACTCCGGACTGCATTCGTTCCGGAACGGCGGCGCGGCGTACGGCAGGATGTGGTTGATGCCCGGCAGGAGGCCCGGAACGGGTTCCGCCGCCCGCCGCACGGTATTCCCGCCGATAAACGGGTACAGGGTCGATTCCACGAACCACTGGCGCAGTGTGGGGATGAAGTACGCGCCGTCGACCGGCAGGTCCATCTCGCGCATCAGGTCGCGCCCGTGCCCGGACAGGACGCCCACGAGGACCAGGCGTATGTCGATCTCTTCCTTCTTCAGCAGCGGATCCAGCGCGCGGATCCGGGTGCCGGGATGCATGACGTCGTCCACCAGGATGACCGGGCGGCCGAAGGATTTGAGCGTCCGGATCTGGCACGGGATCGGCGGATAATACGGGAAGGCTTCGATCCGGTTCGATTTCAGATCCGGCTCAAAGACTTTATCGGTATGGATCGTTTTCGTGACTGTATTCGGTACGGTGCGGCCGCGCAGCAATTTGCCGAACGGGACGCACATGCACTCGCCCAGCCGGCGGGGCACGGTCGGCTCCTGCGGCACCCGGTTGAAGGCCGTGATGCGCTCCAGCAGGTGCTGGTGGATCACGTCGGAAAGCAGCGTCAGGATCAGCGAGCCCGGGTACATGGCGGCCAGCGCGTTCTGCAGGCGCCGGTGTCCTTTGGCGATGGCTTTCAGGACGCGCGGGTCGTGCGCCAGCGGCTCCTGGATGGTCGTTTCCAGGTTGCGGATCAGGACGATCGGGGCGCGCATGTCGGTCTCCAGGATCGACGCATCTTCCTCGCGGTGCAGGAAGCCCTGCGCGGCCAGGAGCTCCTCCGTTTCGTCCGTCATGCCATCATTCAGGCGGCAGATCGCGTAGACGCAGTTCTCGCGCAGCGCCATTGCCAGCACCTCGCTCAGCAGCAGCTGCGCATCGTCGCCCCGGGCCCGGATGCCGGTGATCAGCAGCGAGCGGCCCGCGGCCCGCAGCCGGACGCGGTCGGAAAGCGCCGCATCCCCGAGCGCGCCGAACAGTTCCGTGGCGGCTAGGTAGCGCCAGGTCACGGAGCCCGCCTGTCTTCCGCCGCGCCGCAGCGTCAGGATCTTTTCCGGTTCCCGGGCAGGGTCGCCGGCCTCCTCATGCAGGTCGAAAACGATGTCGGACGGGGCCAGGATCCGCTTGTCCTGGCTGTCCCGCAGATACAGGCCGTTCTGGTAAATGAAATCCTGGATGACCGGATCCACAAAGTGCGAAATATCCCGGTTCTGGTCCACGTTTTCGCGGATCTGCCGGGAGCTGATGTCCTCCAGCTCCGGCGGCAGGCTGAGTTCCAGCACGTCCCCTGTCAGCCGCAGCATGTCCGGGAAACGGAGCTCCGGCTGATCGGACCGCCGGAAAATGACATGGTTCATGGAATGGACCGACCAGGGTTCCGGGGCTTTTTTATACGCCGACGCCCCCGCGATCACGTCCGAGCCGACCACCAGGTACAGTTCCCGCCCCGCAAAGATCTCCCGCAGGCGCTTCAGATCCGCCGGGTTCGCGATGTTTACCGGTATCTCGCTCGGGAACAGGTAGACGTGGAAGTCCCCCGCGACCGACATGTTGATGATCTGGCGCCGGAGCAGGTGCGGCTGCGGTTTCTTGGACCAGGAGAACTCATCGACGGCCAGGAAGACTTCGGCCCCCAGTTCGCGGATCTTCCGCACGATCCCCTTGTGGGACAGCGTGAACGGATCGAATGTGCCGGGGAAGAAAGCGATCATGCGCGGATGGTCGAAGACAAACGCGCCGTGATCCAGCCGGTACAGCGTCAGGAAGCGGTCGATATGCGCCAGGGCCGAGGCCCGGTAGAAAAACGTCAGGCTGTCCGTATCCGGCGCCGTGTCGATCAGGAACAGCAGTTTGCGGCAGCAGAGCGTAAACAGCCGGCCGCGCTCTTCCATCCCCAGGACGCCGCCGTCAAAGATCTGCCCGAACACCAGGAGGGCCTCCTGCCGCACTGCCTCGCGGTAGTGGGCCAGGCCCTGCAGCAGCAGCCCTGTCAGGGTATGCAGGCGCTCCGTGTATTTTTCATCCGTTTCCGGGAAAGTGCCCCGGTACTCTTTGTAGTATTGCAGAATGACGCCGACCGTGCGCAGCGCACCCGCTGCCGCACTGTCCGTCGGCGAACCCAGCAGCGTCCTCAGCCACAGGATCTGCTCATCCAATTCGCTGGGGTACAGCTGCAGTACCGCGCGGCCCAGGTAATCCGGGATGTATTTGGAGACCGCATACTGTCCCAGTTCGATCCCCTTCCCCAGCTCCACGACCACTTCATTGCGCTGCTCGCGGCGCAGCAGCGGCAGCACCTCCAGCAGGGCGTCGCCTGCTGCGTGGCGCACCACCACCCGCTCGGAGACTTTGATGAGGTTGGAGAAATGCGTGCAGATATGCAGGATATTGTCCGGGATCAGGCGGACCGCCCGATCTTTCAGGATCTCGATCCCGACGACCTTGTTGACCCAGGGCGTCGCCGTCTTCAGGTTGTCCAGGAAGATCTCGCCCGTGATGTCCCGCTGGCCGTCAAACAGCGCCTCGTACGTTTTGACGTCCCGGCCCGTTTCCTGCAGGATCCGGTAGCGGAGGAACTGCAGCGTCAGGGTGTCGTCGAAACCGGTCATCTCCGTGATGCGGACGATCCACTCTTTCTCCGGATGGCCCTCGGGCAGCTGCTTCTCCGCATCCAGCAGGACCAGGAGCGCCGCCGTTTTCAGGCGGATCTCGCTGTGCAGCACGTAATAAGCCGCAAACCGCAGGATCAGTTCCCGCGTCTCCCCGTCCAGATACTGCGGCGGCAGCCCCGGCGCCGCGTTCAGAAGCGCGAACGCCGTATCCGTCTCCTTTTCCAGCGGGTCATTGTAGTATTTCAGCAGCGCGCTGACAAAGCGCGGCAGCGACTCCGCCCTTCCGCAGCGGAGCAGGGTATCCACTACGATCTTCAGGGTATAGCCGATGTGGGCCCGCTGCTGCGCCGTTCTTTTATGGTCGGGATTGATGATCTTTTCCAGATACTCCTCCCAGAGCGTATACGGCACTTCCTCTGCCGGATCGGACGGCGCATCAGCCGGCAGGCGTTTCCGGTAGACCAGATGGAAGCGCGCGATGATCTGCCCGATAAGTCCCGCGGCCTGGCGGCGGATATCGCCCTCCCGATGCGTCAGCAGTTCGTACAGGAACGCCAGCGCCTGCGTTTTCTGCCTTGCAGACAGATAGGTGCAATATTCCTCAATGATATTCAGATAGACGCGCAGCTGCTTCCAGTCCCGGCTGGTGCGGGCCGCTTCGATGATATTGCCGAACTTCCGCTCGCTGGACAGCTGGTTCATCAGCCGCAGATGATGCTGCATGGAAAGGATCGTCAGCCGCTCCACCGCCTCCTCCGGCAGCATCAGGGAGGGGTCCTTTTCGGGAGCCGGCTGAGACGGCGCCCCGGTCAGTTCGATGTCCGCCCCCAGGCAGACCAGATACCGCTCGAAATCCTGCAGGCGGCTGTAGACCAGATCGTAGCGGCGGCGTTTTTCGGCGTCCACGTTCTCCAGTTTATCCAGAATGACCTGGAAGGCGTCCGCCAGCGAAAAGATCGTCGTGATCTCGTTCCCCTGCGCGTCCCGCGTCTGCTTGCAGCGCATGTCCGCGTAGATCAGGCAGAGGGATTCCACCGACAGGGCATCCAGTTCCAGATCCCAGGTCGAGTGGTTGGAGGCGATATGGCTGATGTCGTCCAGGCCGTGTTCTTCCAGCCAGTAACCGGTATAATAATAATGCAGGTGCGGGACCGGTTCCCCCGGCCGGCAGCCGTATTTTCCGATGTCGTGCGCCGCGGCGGCCGCCGATACCAGCGCCAGATCCGCTTCTTCCCCGGCGTTCCGGATCCCTCGCGTCACCGTCAGCGCGATATGATGCACGCCCGCGATATGGCTCAGCGTGCGGTAAGGCGTCACTTCGTCCCCGAGGCGCATCAGTTCATAGATGTAATCCTCGCGGAAAGCCGCCAGGAAACGCTGATATTCTCCCGCGTGATCGCAGCCCTCCAGCTCGTCCGCGGACAGGAAATCAAAGTCCAGCAGCGGATCGAACGGCTGCAGCCGCCGTTCCTCATCCAGCAAGGCCTGCAGGACTGTCAGGAAGATCCGGGCGCCGGTCTCATACGGCGCAGGATCCGAAAGAAAACCGCCCTGCGGGTACATCTGCAGGCGGATATAGTTGTAGCAGAAAGAACACCAGCCTTCCGGCGGTTCCCCGCCCAGCAGCGGCGCGCAGACCGCGGCCGCCGCCCGGCACGACACCCGTTCATGCAGCGGGAGCAGCGCATACAGGCTTTCCGCCGTCACGGTCCCGCGCAGCCACGCAGCAGCAGCCGGCACGTCCGGCGCCAGGCCGCGGCCGAAGAGCGCTTCCGCCAGGGTATTCAGCCATTCACGTTTTGTCTTTTTATTCATCGCTTTTGATCCGTATCATTCCCCCATCGGGGCGGTCCTGCTTTTCCTGTTTTCAGCAGAGAAACAAAATCGGAAATATTATACCACTGTCCGCCTGCTTTTTCGACCTGTTTTTCGGACTTTTGCAATAAAAAAGCCGCCAGGATGACCTGACGGCAAAGGTTTTTGCATCTCTTATTTTCTCCCGGTAAGCATCCGCGCCAGCCAGACCACGAGGCAGGCGCCCGCCACGGAGATCAGGATCCCGCCGATGCTGACCTTGCTCGCATGGATACCGATCAGACGGGCGATAAAGAACCCGACGGCGGAGCCGACGATGCCCAGCAGAACGTTCATCCAGAACCCCTGCTTCATTTTCATAAACTCACTGGCGAGCCAGCCGACCAGCGCACCGACCAGGATCGTGATTGCAATATTCCAGATCATTCGCATAACCTCCTCAAATGATTTCCTGCCATAGTATACTCCAACGCCGTCCGAAAAACAAGTGGCTTTCGGCAGGCCGCCCGCTTAGCTTATTTCCTGCGCCGCTGTTCTTCCCAGAACGCGACCGCCTGACCGAGCCACGGCCCGGCGTTCGTCCCCGCAGCCAGCCCCGCACCGTGGCCGACGCCTTCATACGCTTCGACCCGGTGCGGGACTCCGGCCGCTGTCAAAGCCCTCTCCAGCATCCGGCTGTTTTCAGGATTGACGCTGGTATCGGCCGTTCCGTACCACGCATATGTCGGCGGGAAGTCCGGGCGGATATTGCGTTCCACGGACATGCGGCCGATCATGGCCGGATCCGCGTCCTTCCCCAGCAGGTTATCCCGCGTTTGTCCGTGGGTCAGCGCGCCCATCGTGATCACCGGGTAGCACAGGATCAGGGCGGCCGGTTTGGGCGTTCCCCGTTCTTCCGTGCAGAAGCTGGCCGCCAGATGTCCTCCGGCGGAGCTGCCCCAGAGAGACCAGCCGTACGGATCCAGATCCCACTCTCCGGCAAGCGCCGTGATTTCGGTGATCGCGCGCTTCAGATCTTCCTGCGGATGCGGGTATCCCGCTTTCTTCTTTGTCCTGTAATACACGACAAAAGCGGAATACCCCATCGCATTCAAAGCCTCGGCGAACGGTTTTCCCTCGACGTAGGAACACACGACGTTATACCCGCCGCCCGGACAGATCACGGCAAACGGGTGCTTTTTCCCGTCCCTGACCGGATACGGGACCAGGGCGTAGCGGTTCGGTCTCCAGTTATCTTTCGCTTTTTGGATCAGAGTCGAAATCGTCATGGCTTGTTTTTCCGCCGGTTTCCAGCCGCCGGGCCGTCCTCCCGTAGCGTTATTTCAATTTCCTGCACGTCATACCGTCAAAGGACAGATATCCGTCCCCGAACGTCACCTTCAGCATGCCGCCTTTCCGGCCGAATTCGCTGTCTCCGAGGGGATAAAGCCTGAACGTGAGCGCCATCGGTTCGGGGAAGTCCTCGTCGTTGATAACGGCGCGGGCGTACAGATCTCCGTCCTGCAGGAACACCTCTTCGATGATGAATTCATCGTCTTCGGGACGCTCATATGTCCCACAGAAGCTCTCCCACTTCGACTTGTCGGGATCCTTGACCGCAACATCCTCAACGGATACGACGGGTTCCGGCTCCTTGTCCCTTGCGGCCGCTTCCAGCCCCTCTATAAAAGAACTGAACGCTCTGGCATCCTCGTAATCACGGCACGCCATGAATACGAGCACCCGGTCCGCATCGACAAAACGCTCAAACCACGTCTCGAGTCCCGGCATGCCGCCCGAATGACGGACGACCAGTCCCATCTCGGGTTCCGTTTTGAAGCACCAGCCGAATCCATAGCCGTCGTCCTCGTCATCGGCGCCGGCGGCCTCACCGTTCGGGAGCGGCATCGGGGCATACATGAGCCGCTGTTCCTCAAGGGTAAGGATCTTCTCCTCCCGCAGCGCCTTGTCCCATGCGAGCATATCAAATACGGTCGTGTACAAATAGTCGCAGCCGTTCATGCCGTCCGAGCCGACGACGTACGCGGATTCATATCTCGAGAGGTCGGACGGAACGTATTTCCCGTCCTCCAGCACCATGTTGCGGGTAAAGCGGTCGGAAGGCCGCCCGTCCCGGCGGGTGTGGCAGATCGCGCTGTCCTTCATGCCGGCGGGTTCGAAGATCCTTTTCTTCATGAATTCTTCGAACTTCACACCGGAAAGCGTCTCCACCGCGTGAGCCAGAAGCATATAGTTGACGTCGGAATACGCGAATGCCTCGCCAGGTGCGCAGGCGGGATCCTCGTCTTCGCTCCGAATCATCTGAATGATCTCGCCGTTGGAAGGGATCCGGTTTTCCTCCTCCATGGCCGGGCCGACCAGGTCTGTGACGGCAAAATCGGGCATGCCGCTCGTGTGGGTCAGCAGATGCCGGAACGTCACGTCCGGGTACGGGTAGTCCGGGAAATACTTCGCATACTCGTCGTCGAGGCTCAGTTTGCCTTCCCGCACAAGCAGCATCACCGCAGTCGCCGTGAACATTTTTGTTACGGAAGCCATCTCAAAAATGCTGTCCTCCGTCATCGGCAGCTTGTTTTCCGCGTCGCGGAATCCGAAAGCACCCTTGCTTACGATCCCGCCGTTCTCGGCATAGAGCCACGCTCCGTTGAATGCGCCTTTTTCATACGCCGCACGCGCCAGGTTTTCCATCATTGTTTTTTTATCCATCATATGATCTTTTGAACTCATCAATAATATCCTCCAATAATCGCTATTTGTCAGTTTCCGCAGACAGCAGACATAAAAAATCCGCAGCATTGCAGCTCCCGTCTGTGGCTGCATCCTGCGGTCTCCACTGTCCGAAAGTCGTTGATTCAGGCGCTCAAATAAAGGGGTCTGCCCCTCCTGCAAAGATCGGGCGCCTGTATTCAGTTATCAAGCGATAAAGCTGCAGATCACCGGTTTACGCTCCTTTCACGGATTTCACGAATTATAATACAGGAAAACGTTCAGAAAAGCAATCTTTTCCGTCTATTATAACGACTTTTTCCCCGGCACTTCCGAAGGCGTCCATGAACCACCTGTTGCATTGCTTCAGGTCCTCCGCCGTACAATCTCCCTTGACCAGCCTGTTTTCGATCACCGATTCCTGCGCGATGATTTCATCGAAGTGGCCGTCTATGTACTCCTCCGTCATGGCAAGGCAGACGAACCGGATGAACGGCAGATACCGTTCATCAAAATCTTTTCTCCAGTCCGGCGGGACATAACATCCCTCGACGATAAGGTTCTGTTCGTTCTCGACCGCGGTTTTGATCATCTCGCGGACGATGGGCCAGAGATAATCTGTCAGCGCGTCATCGTCCTCCGGCGTCAGATCCGTGTTGCCGCTGCGGATCAGCCCCATCTTCAGGTGGTCGACGGAGAGATACGGGTATTGGTATTTTTCCAGCATCCGCTGGGCCAGAAGGGTCTTTCCGGTGTGCGATGCTCCGGTTATCAGAATAATCATATCGGCTCTTCACTCCCATTCTTTCCATACTTCCGGCCGATACCCGACCGTCGCCTGCTTTCCGTTCCGGACGATCGGCTGCTTCAGCACGGTCTGATTCTCCAGCACCTTCTGCAGCTTGTCTTCCGCCGCCGTATACCGGATCAATGCCAGCAGGTCCTTATCTTTACAGTCCGGATCGATCATGGCATCCAGGCCGCCGGCCGCCTGGCAGACGCTTTGGAATTCGCCTTTGCTGAGGCCCTTTTCCTTCAGATCCACCGACTGGAATCTGATCCCGCGCTCCTTGAAATACCGTTCAGCCTTGCGCGTGTCAGCGCTTTTCTTTGTTCCGAATATCTGGATATTGATCTTGCCACCCCGCTTCAGGATCGTGTCAAACCAACGGCTTCGACAGAAAATATTTGCTTAATTTAGGATTCTTGTCTTCCCGGACAAACTCGATTTGATACCCCAGTTTTTTATAAAACTCAGGCGCCTGGAATCCGAAAGATGTCACAGTGATCTTTTCATATCCCGCTCCGGCGTACGCCTCCTCGACCGCAGCGATCAGCTTGCTTCCGAGCCCACTTCTTCTATGCTTTCTGTCAATGATCAGGTCCCCTATGTGGACCTCATTGTAATAGGCGCGACCCGTAATGACGCCCAGGATCTTTCCTTCTTCATCTTCTGCGGCAAAACAAAACTCGCTGTAGTTCAAAACCACGCCGTTCTGTTCCGAATACTGCGAAAATTCATCATTGATAAAACTGCCGATCCTGCTGTCTTCTTCCTCGATTCGTCTGATGACCATCTGTCTTACAGTCCTCCGGGGCCCCAGTATTCTATTCCCCAATTCTCAAAGTTCCATTCATCCGAGTAGGGATTGCATTCATAATCGATATACCAGAGCAGTCCGTCGCGGACGACAAAGTTGGTCGGATAGTAATCGATATTGAGGCCATGCTCTCCTGCCTGCTTTGCCATCAGCCTGACCTGCTCAAGGTACGATTCCGCGGACGAACCGTCACGGATCATTTCATCGATCGTATCGCCGTCGATATATTCCTTCACGATCCGTTCCGCGTCCTGATCGACATCGACCAGTTCGGGAACTCTGATCCCTGCTTCTCTCAAACGTCCGTAATCACGTATTTCCGCTTCGATCTTATTGCCGAACGTATAATAATCGCAGGGTTCATGATGGATCTGCTTCAGCACAAACAGGCGGCCTCCGCATTCCGCGAGGTAGGAATAGCCTCCTTTTCCGTGGCCGAGAAGTTTGATAAGGCGGTATGTTTTACCGCACACTGTCAGGGATTCTTCCATACTATGCTTTCTTCTGTCCGTCCCGGTGTATGCCGGGAAACGTTTTTTATATTATAGCACAGTTTTGCAAAATGGCCAAAGAAAAGGCCAAACCGCCGGATAACCGGCTGTTTGGCCTGATCGGATATTATTCGGGCCGATTATTTCTTTCTGTAATCGTAGAAGCCTATGCCGGCGTTCACGCCCGTCTCGCCCCTGTCGATCTTTTCTTTCAGGAGTTTGCCCATCGTGTATTCCAGCGTGCCTTCCTGCTGCGCCGCCGGCTTCATCTGGTTGATGTTGTAAGCCGTTTCCAGGCCGACGATATCCAGGATCTGGAAGGGGCCGGCCGGCGCGCCGGTGGCCAGCCGCCAGGTCAGGTCGATGGTTTCGGGATCGGCAACGCCTTTGGCCCACAGCGCCTGTGCCGCGCTTAAGAACGGCACCAGCATGGAGTTCAGGATATAACCGGGCTGCTCCTTATGCAGCTGCAGCGGGACCATGCCGATATCGGACGCAAACTTCACGACGGCGTTGTAGATCTCGGGATCCGTGCCCGGATGGCCCATGACTTCGCCGGTGTTGTTTTTCCAGATCGTGTTGGCAAAGTGCAGCGCGCAGTACTTTTCGGGCCTGCCGGTGTATTCCGCAAACATGCTGGGCAGCAGCGTGGAAGAATTGGTGCAGAGGATCGTGTCTTCATCCAGCAGGTCGCGCATGGCCTCGTACATGCCGATCTTGGCCTTCGGTTCCTCGGTCATGGATTCGATGACCAGATAGGCACCGGACAGGGCTTTCTTCAGGTCCAGTTCGATATGGACCTTTTCGGCGAAGTTCTTTTTGCCTTCCTCGATCAGGGCGTCGATGGCTTCCGCCGTGATTCCCTGCCAGGAACGGATGAGGCCGCGGGGATAGAGCATGCCGCCGATCGGGTTGCCGATCAGGGCCTTGGCCTTGGCCAGGTCCTCCAGCATCAGCGCGGAATAGCGCTCGATCTTCGGCGTCGTCCGGCCGATGGAGCTTTCGGAGCGAAGCCAGAAGGTGGTATCAAATCCGTGATAGGCGCAGATCAGGCCGATCTGCGTGCCCAGCACGCCGCCGCCGGCGATCACAACTTTTTTGTTTTCCATACGTTTACCTCCCGTATTTTGTTTTCCGTTCTTCTGAGACGGTCCTTGCGCGAAAAGGCCGTCTCTGGTATGATTATGTTACAAATGTATCAGACACGGATGGCTTTGACAAGCGGCCTCAGGCCGGAAGTGACAAACGGAGGAAACTGTATCATGGACGCCGGACGCGAAAGCGAACTGGAGGAATATATCACGACAGCCCTGCTGCAGCTGATGAAAAAGAAGGATTATTTCCGCATCACCATCACGGAGATCTGCGAAAAAGCCGGCGTATCCCGCATGTCCTTTTACCGCTCGTTTGACGGCAAACTGGAAGTGCTGCAAAAAAAATGCGCCGCGATCACGGACGAATTCGTGCAGTCCTCCGGGATCAGCTACCGGGACAACACGGTCCGTCAGTATTTCGTGACGCTGTTTACGCATTTTCAGAAACACAGGGAACTGATCCTGCTCCTGTCCCGCGCCGGGCTGCTGCACATCATCAAGGATGATATCGACCGCGTGTTTCTGAAAACTTATGAAGGCGTTTACGACGATTACAAATCCCGCTTCCTGTCCGGCGGGATCTACGACGTCTTCCTTTACTGGCTGAAAAACGGTTGTCAGGAGTCCCCGGAGGATCTGGCTGAGAAGCTTAGCGAGATCCTGGAGAAATAGACCGTTCGCTCTCCTGCCACAGGCACAGCCCCTTTTTTCCTTTCCGCTCCATCGCTTCAGCCGTCAGGTTTATCCAGCTGACGCAATGGTCCAGAATAACGGAATCGGATGTGATCACGTTCTCCTTTCCGTAAAGCGCACGGTCCACATCCCGGAGGACCCGGATATCCAAATCAAAAGTACAATTCTCTTCCGCGATCTCCGCGATAAGCGCCTTCAGCCTCCCCGAGTTGGAGACCGGTTCATCCAGCAGGATGTTCACCCGGCTCACCCCGGCCTCCTGCAGCAGGTCCAGCAGCAGCCGTACTGCCTCTGCCGTTTCCGGAATCAGGCGGTAAGTGCCGCGGAGGGACGCGAGATCGCGGACAGTTTCATCCATGCATTCAAAAAGCAGAGAGTTGCTCAGAAGCACTTCCAGCGTAATGACGGTATTGAATCCGTCGATCCACACTTCCGCGCCAGCGAGATCCCGCAGGTCTTTTTTCTTTCCGCGCCGCTCCGCCAGCTGCTGCTTTGACGCCGCGCTCCGCATGACCGCGAGGCGCTGTCTTTCCGACAGGAGGAAATGATTGCCCACGAAAACCGCCGCCTGCTTCAGGTCATAGCCTTCGTCGAGCAGGTAACAGATATGGCGGGAGGCCGTTTTCATGATTACCACGGCTTCCGGAGAAAAGTTTCTGACATCCTCCGGGACAAATCCCCGCTTCGCGTTCATAACAGTCTTCTCTCCCGGCATTTACAATAAATACGACATATCATTGATATGCCGCACATGGCGTTTCCCGTCGTCACTGACGGTCATATGGGACACTGAACCGGCCGGTCCGTGGATATCCGCTTCGCATAATGATTCCACGCCAAGTCCCAGAAACATGGCATGCCAGATGCTCAACAGATCGCCGTGCGACACGATGACGACGTTTTCTTCTCCGCCTGCCATCACTTCCTCGAAAAAAGGCCGCAGACGATCCCACGCATCGCGCCTGCTCTCCGCGTCGGAGAACAGCCTGTCGTCGACCGTATTCTCAGGGCTTTCCATGTTTTCGCGAAGCCACTGCACGGACTTCCCGCAGCACTTTCCGAGATTTCTTTCGCGCAGTTCCGGCCGGAGAATCGGTTCCGTCCCCAGGTATTTCGCGATCTCTTCCGCCGTCTGCTTCGCCCGCTTCAGGTCCGAAGAATACAGCGTCACGTCTTTCCCCGCCAGTTCATCTTCCAGCTTTTTCCCGATCCGGTCCGCCTGCTCCCTGCCGAATTCCGTCAGATCCCAATCCGTCCACGACCCCACCATTCCGTTGGTGTGGTGAACGGACTGCGTATGCTGGACGGTGATAATGTGCTTCATCTTTTTCGATCCTATTCCCGCAGTCCGGATCACTGCGCATCATACATCGTAAACTGGCCGGTCACAAGGTGATGACCGAATTCATCGTACACATTGGCCTCAACGACGATTATCCGCTTGCCCGCCCTGATCACGCGGCCTTCTGCGCGGAGCATTTTGGCGTCGGGGTTCGCGTACAGGAAATGGATATCGCTCCCGGCCGTCACGATGTGCATGCCTTCGCGGACGGAATCCGCCGCGATGCCGGCAGCCACGTCGGCCGCCGCAAACAGGATCCCGCCGTGCGGCAGGCCCCAGATATTCTTGTGCTCCGGAAGGAGCGCCACTTCCACAACGGACCTGCCCTCTTCCAGGGCGGCGGCATGGATCCTGTTGGCCTCATTGTACGGGTCATCGTGATTGAGTGAATCGATAATGCTTTGCAGATATTCGTTCGTCATCCTTCGTTCCTTTATGCTTCCGGCAGATTTTCTGTTGTTCGCTGTACACAGCCGCCTATACTATATCACAGTTTTCCCGGAATATGACCCGTTTCCGCATCATTTTTCCCGAATAAGCCAAAAGGACCTCCCGCAGGAGGTCCCGGCACGTTTTATTATTCCGCTTACACACCGTTTTCGTCCGAAGACGATTTTTTCATTTTCCTGTAAAGCCTCACCGCGATGAATCCGATCACGCCAGTCCAGACAGCAACCCATATCTCGACCGCCCACAGCGGGACAGCGCCTTTCTGATACAGCGCGGGGAACGTATCCGCCAGCATATGCAGAAGGACCGCCATCAGCAGATAAACCTTCTTTGCGCTGCACACGCCGTAAAATACGATGACCGTGAGCCCGATATGCATGAACATCGCAAGCAGACGCTCTATGATGTTCAGGACCGCCATGCCGTAATCAAACGAAGCCGCCGCCTGAACGTACGGAAGGGCCGCGGCAGCGCTTTCCTCCGTGATATTCAGGGCCCGCACAGCACTCTCCGCATTCCCCG
This sequence comes from Lachnospiraceae bacterium, assembly GCA_017430085.1. Classification (GTDB taxonomy): domain Bacteria; phylum Bacillota; class Clostridia; order Lachnospirales; family Lachnospiraceae; genus UBA6987. The sequence continues at coordinate 35,868 of JAFRNR010000006.1, forward strand.
CCGAGAACAGGACAGCGATGACAAGGTACAGGATCATCACAGGCAGGACCACCGCCAGGATCTCGATCCCGCCGTGCCCGATCCCGTACAGGACCGCGTTTTCGGGCGTGCGGTTCTTTTTCATGATGTACTTCAGAACGATATACCGCCCGCACTCCTCAAAAACCCCCGCCATGGTTATCCCGTAAAGGACATACACAGTGGTGTTTCCGTTAATGAACCGGGATACAGGATTATCCAAAACGATGCAGAGCAAATGAACCCCCAGTTCCAGGACACGGGAGGAAACCAGAAATCCGACGACCCCCGCCATAAGCCACCGGATCGAGGTCTGCGGCTTATGCTTCCTGCGCCAACAGAGGAAGAATACGGCAGGGACCGCGATCATCAGAATGACTGTAATGATCAGCGACGGGATGCCGGCCGGGCCGATGACGATGTTCTCAAACTCTTTCACTTCCCGTCACCTCCCCAGACCTCCACGCAGAACCCCTTGTGGCCGCAGGCGGTGCAGGTCAGTTTCCGGGCTGTCGGCGTATGCCTGGCCCAAAAGGCTTCCTTCATCGGCGGCTTGAAAACCGCGTGGCATTCCGGGCAGATGTATTTCACGCTTCTGAAAAAATACCGGCTGACCGCGATTCCCCACACGGCGGCGATAACCGCCCAGACAACGAACGGCCACCATACGCCTTTGACGATCCAGAAAATGATGGCGAACCATTGCAGCAATGCGACCGGGAGCGCGGTCAGGAGCATCGTCCGCCGCATCTTCCTGAGTTTTTCCTTGCCTTCCATAATGACGGCTATGTCGCTGATGGTTTCGAGAGAGAGATCCGCCCGGTTTTTCAGTCCGTTTTTCAGTTCCCGGATCTTTTCAAGCTTTTCCTGCTTCGCGGCGATCTCGTCCGAAAGGATCCTCTCCTGCTGTTCAATCAGCAGCGAGATTACTTTCTCGGGATGTTCTTCCTTCAGGATCTGGGAAATGGCATCGATGGGAAGATCCATGTCGCGCAGGAAGCAGATGACCTTCATGCGCTTCACGTCGTCTTCCGAATAGAGCCGTCTCCCGCCTTCGGAAAGCTCGCTGGGGATCAGGATGCCTCTGGCATCGTAGTACTGGACCGTCCGGACCGTGACGCCGCAGAGCTTTGCGATCTCTCCCGTTGTATATTTGGACACAGCTTTCACCTCCTTACGCCACAGGTTTTACAACATGACGCAGCGTCACAAGCAAGCCCTGACGCAGGGGGATTTTCGATCAATCATTAAAAATACTAACACATCCGTTGACCGGTTTCAATTTCCGGCTTGACTTTCCTCCTTTGAAATGAGAAAATAAACAAAGAATAAATTACGCTTCATAAACGTAAATCAGGAACGTAAGGAGGAACTGTTTTATGACTGGCATTCCGCTGATCATCGTATTTGTCATTGCGATCATCGCCATGATCCTGCTCATCTCCAAGCTGAAGGTCCATCCCTTCCTGGCCATTATGGGCATCTCTCTCGTGCTGGCGATCCTCGCCGGCATCAAACTCACCGATATTCCGGGAATCATCGGCTCCGGCTTCTCCGGGACCTTTACTTCCATCGGTATCGTGATCATCCTGGGCGCCTTCATCGGTTCCGTACTGGAAAAGACCGGCGCCGCGCTGAAACTGGCCGACATGGTCATCAAACTGGTCGGGGAAAAGAATCCGGGCCTTGCCATTGAACTGATGGGCTGGGTCGTTTCGATCCCCGTATTCTGCGACAGCGGTTTCGTTATCCTGAACCCGATCCGCAAAGCGCTGGTCAAGCGGACCGGTGCCTCCAGCGTCACCATGACGATCTGCCTGTCCTGCGGCCTGTATATCGCTCACGTTTTCATTCCGCCGACACCCGGACCCATCGCGGCGGCCCAGACCTTGGGCGCGGGCGATTATCTGCTGCTGGTCATCGGCATGGGCGTGCTCTGCTCCATCCTGCCGCTGATCGCGGGCCTGATCTTCGCGAAAGTGATCGGCAGAAAGATCAAGAGCGCGGATGAACTGACCCAGACGGGCGAGGTCGTCAAGACCTATGAAGAACTGAAAGCGGAATTCGGCAAACTCCCGAACGGCTGGCTGGCGATCGCGCCGCTGGTGGTCCCGATCCTGCTGATGGCGCTCTCTTCCATCTCGAGCATGGCCGGATGGACCGGCGGGCTGAACGATCTGTCGCTCTTCCTGGGCACGCCTATCATAGCGCTGGCCGTCGGCACGATCATCTCGATCGTCCTGCTTTTCGTCTCCGGCAAGAAGGCGGATTTCTACAACCTGACCAATGAGACCTTAAAGACGGTCGGCCCGATCCTCTTCGTGACCGCCGCGGGCGGCGTGCTGGGCAAGGTCATCGCCTCCTCCGACATGGTGAACTTCATCACCGAACACGCCTCCGTCCTGGAAGCCATGGGGATCTTCTTCCCGTTCCTGCTGGCGGCGATCTTAAAGACCGCGCAGGGTTCTTCCACTGTGGCCATCACCACAACGGCCGGTATCGTGGCCCCGCTGCTGAGCGTGCTCGGCTTTGTGAAGCCGGTTGAGATCGCGCTGGTCGTCATGGCCATCGGCGCCGGCGCCATGACGGTCTCCCATGCCAACGACAGCTACTTCTGGGTGGTGACCAACTTCGGGGAGATGAAACCCGAGGAAGGCTACAAGACCCAGACCATGATGACCCTGGTCATCGGTCTGGCTTCCATTCTCGAGATCTTCGTGTTAAGCCTGATCTTCTAAATCGTACAGGGGCGTGCCGCCCGAAGCGGTGCGCCTCTTTTTTGCCTTTTCCATTCACTTTCTCAAAAGAGGAGGACCGATCATGAATCAATTATTACGCTCTCACGCGGACGCCATCGTGCGGGAAGCCATCACGGCCGTCCAGCCGGATGCTGCGGTCCGGCGCGCGCTGGAAGGGAAAGTCTTCCCGGGCCGTGTCCTGCTGGTCGCTGCCGGCAAAGCCGCCTGGCAGATGGCCAAAGCGGCGTCGGATTTTCTGGGCAGCCGCATCGAAAAAGGCGTTGTCGTGACCAAATACGACCACGTGATGGGGCCGATCGCGAACTTTGACTGCTATGAGGCCGGCCATCCCGTGCCGGACGAAAACTCCTTTAAAGGGACGCAGGCCGCACTGGATCTTGTGGACGGCTTGAAACCGGAGGATACGGTGCTCTTCCTGCTCTCCGGCGGCGGCAGCGCGCTCTTTGAAAAGCCGCTGGTCTCCGGCGAAGAACTGCAGGATATCACCAATCAGCTGCTCGCGTGCGGGGCGGATATCGTGGAGATCAATACGATCCGCAAGCGGCTGTCCCAGGTGAAAGGCGGGCGCTTTGCGCTCTTCTGCTCGCCGGCCCAGGTGGAGGCGGTGATCCTGTCCGATATCCTGGGCGACCCGCTGGATATGATCGCGTCCGGCCCGGCCTGCCCTGACAGTTCCACCAATACGGACGCCCGGCGCATCGCGGAAAAATACGGGCTGAAGATGTCCGAAGCGGCGGCCCAGCTGCTGAAGGTCGAAACACCGAAGGCTCTGGACAACGTCCATACGCAGATCAACGGCAGCGTGCGCGAGCTCTGCGCGGCAGCGGCCAAGGTCTGCACTGAACTGGGGTATGAGCCCGTCCTGCTGACGGACCAGCTCTGCTGTCAGGCGAAGGAAGCCGGCAGCTTCCTGGCTTCCATCCTGAAGACGCATGCGGGGGACGGCAAAGCGCTGGCCTATATCGCGGGCGGCGAGACCGTGGTCAAACTGACCGGTCACGGCAAAGGCGGCCGGAATCAGGAGCTGGCCCTGGCCGCGGCGGCCGGTATCAGCGGCATGGATAACGCGGCGGTCTTTTCCGTGGGCAGCGACGGCACCGACGGCCCGACCGACGCCGCCGGCGGCTACGTGGACGGCGGCACGGTCAGCGAGCTCACGGCGCAGGGCCTCACGGTGGACGCGGTGCTGCAGGACAACGACGCTTATCACGCCCTGCAGAAGACCGGCGGCCTGATCATCACCGGCCCCACCGGGACGAACGTCAACGACGTCGCGGTGGCACTGCTGCGGTAGACGGACGGCCGGCAGACGGTCATTCACGCAAAAGGACCCTGGGGTGCGATGCGGTGCTCCGGGGTCCTTTTCTGTCATCTTCTTTGTTATGCGGTTTCCTCCAGCAGCCGCCGGATGTCCTTCTCTTCCGGCAGGGACGGGATCACCCCGCGCTTCGTCGTTACCAGATAGGCGGCAGTGTTTGCCGTCCGCAACATCTGATGCAGATCGTCTTCGGAAAGAGTCTCCGGATCGTGATCCAGCAGGAAATGCAGGATCAGCGCGCCGAAGGTATCGCCGGCCCCGCTGGTCTCGATCACGCCGCCCCGGTGCAGCGCCGGTTCAAAAACGCTCAGGCCGTCATAGAAGGCCCGGCTTCCTTCCGCCCCCATCGTCAGGTTCAGGAGCCGGATGTTCGGGAATCTTTCCTTCAGCAGGGCCGCCCCGGCCGGATAGTCTTCCGTACCCGTCAGGAAACTCACCTCATTATCCGAGATCTTTACGACGTCCGCCTGCGCCATCCCCCAGAGGATCTGCTCTTTCGCCGCCTCTTCGCTCTCCCACAGCGGCAGGCGCAGATTCGGGTCAAAGGAGATCAGGGCGCCGGCTTCGCGGGCCAGTGCGACCGCTTTCTGTGTGGCGCTCCGGCTGGGCTCGTCCGTCAGGGAAAGAGTCCCGAAGTGGAAAATGCGGCAGCCCGTCAGTTTTTCTTCCGCCAGCTCTTCCGGACGCAGCATCAGATCGGCGCCGGGCTTGCGGTAAAAGCTGAACTCCCGGTCGCCGCCGGGCAGGGTATGCACGATCGCCAGCGTGGTCGGGATCCGCGCGTCCCGGCAGAGGCCTTCCGTATCGATGCCCAGCAATTCCAGCGTTGTTTCCAGCTGATCGCCGAAAGCATCCCGTCCCACTTTGCCCAGGAAGGCGCAGCGGCGGCCCAGTTTGGCAAGCATGGCCAGCACGTTCGCCGGCGCGCCGCCCGGATTCGCTTCAAAAATCGGGTTTCCCTGCGGTCCGCTCCCGCTCTGTACAAAATCGATCAGCAGCTCACCCAAAGCCGTTACATCCGTCATTTTCTCCGTCATCTCATTTCTCCCGTGTCAGAGATCGATCAGGCGGGCAGCGATCCTGCCCCCCTCTATTTCCAGAACACCGCCGGTGGGGCGCAGGCCCCTGGCTGTCCCGGGGTTGAGGATCAGCAGTCCGCCGTCCCACTCTGTAAATGCTTCATGCGTATGTCCGAACAGGACCGCCTGCGCTTTGTTTTTCCGCGCAGCGTCCTTCAGGGACTCCAGCCGTCTGTCCGTCTTGACGCCGTAACGGTGGCCGTGCGTGAGGAAAAAGCGGACGCCGTCCAGCGTCAGGACAAGTTCCTGCGGCAGTTCCGAAAAGACATCGCAGTTCCCCCGGACCGCCTGCAGGGGAAGGTCCGGGAACGCCTGCCGCAGGGCAGGCAGGTCCCGCTCTCCGTCACCCAGGAAAAGGACAAAGTCCGGCTTTTCCCGGCGGACAGCCTGTTTCATTTGGATGGAACTCCCGTGAGAGTCCGAAAACACGCAGATCTTCATAAGCTGCCTTCCTGAAAAAAGGGCTGCCGCGTGCGGCGGCAGCCCCGGTCCGGCCGTTCCGTTTACAGCGTGATCTGATCACTCATCAATTCGTCCATCAGGCGTTCCCGGCAGGCCGCAACTTCCGTCTCACGGACCTTCTGCCGCAGCGGAAGGACCGCGCGCGGCGATACGGAAAGCTCGTCCAGCCCCATGGACAGGAAGGTCTCCGTCAGTTCCAGATCCGCGCCCAGTTCGCCGCAGATGCCGCACCAGATGCCGTTTTTTGAGCGTTCTCCGCCACCAGTTTGATGAGGCGCAGCACGGCGGGGTGATGCGCGTTGAAGAAGCGCCCCAGATCGTTGTTCTGGCGGTCGCAGGCCAGCGTGTACTGCGTCAGGTCGTTGGTGCCGATGCTGAAGAAATCCACTTCCTTCGCCAGCCGGTCGCTGATGACGGCCGCCGCCGGCGTTTCAATCATGATGCCCAGATCCACTTCGTCCGAATACGGGATGCCTTCGGCGTCCAGTTCCTTCCGCACCGCTTCCACGGCGCTCGCCGGCGGCACGTTGCTGCCGGGGGCAGTCAGGGTTCCGTCGATATCCAGAAAAATCAGTTTCCGTTTCATTCTCCTGCCTCTTCCATTTCACAGATCAGCCAGCGGAATCCGCCGGAAAGGACCTGCACTGCATTCTTGTCCATGGCCGCGCCTGTCGTCAGATCCCGGTATTTTCCCTCTTCCTTCAGACAGACGGTCTGCGGGACCTCCGTAAAGTTGAACAGGGCAGCCAGTTTTTCTCCCTTTTCATAGCGGCCGATCCCCAGAACGCCCGTGCTGCCGGTCCGCAGGACCCAGGCATCTGCGCGGGAAGTAAAGACCCTGTGCCTGCGCCACAGCGCTTCCAGCCGCTTCAGACGGGCGAAGAAATCCCCCTCGGGAGTAAAGGATTCTTTCCGCAGGGCTGCCTTTTCCCAGTTCATGCTGCCGCGGTGAAGGAAGCGGCTGTCTGCCGCTTTCAGCGGGTCTTCATGATAACTGTAGTCGTTTTCCTGCAGGATCTCGTCACCGCTGTACAGGACCGGAATGCCGCTCAGGGTAAAGATCAGGGCATGCAGCATTTCATCCAGGCGCAGGGCCCAGGCAAGCTTTTCCCGATCCTGTTCGCGGCGGGCGGTTTCCACCCCGCAGAGCGATGCGGTGGTGCCGCAGAGGCGGGCGTCTCCCAGGACGGGATCGTTATTGTACAGTTCGCCCCGGCACGGACTGCCGTACCAGGCGCCCGTCAGGTAATCGTTCAGGTATCTCTTATGCGGGACCTGGCTCAGGCCGTAGTTTTCCAGGAAATCGTAGTCGAGGCCCCAGCCGATATCGTCGTGGCATCGCAGATAATTCAGGAAGGTATATTCGCCCGGCAGGGCAAAGATCTGCCCGAGCTGATGCCGCAGCAGCGCCACTTCCTTCGTGGCGACCGTATGCCAGATGGTGGCCATGGTGGTCACGTTATACAGCAGATGGCACTCCGGCTTTTCCACGGTCCCGAAATACGGGACCACGCGGGAGGGCTCCATCACGACCTCGCCCAGCAGAAGGGTGCCGGGGCAGACGATCTCGCAGGCCATCCGCATCATCCGCACCAGCGTATGGACCTTCGGCAGGTTGCGGCAGTTCGTGCCGAGTTCCTTCCAGATATACGGGACCGCATCCAGGCGGATGATGTCCACCCCCTGGTTGCAGAGGTAAAGCATGTTCTCCGTCATGTCGTTGAAGACCACGGGATTCGCGTAATTCAGATCCCACTGATAGGGATAAAAGGTGGTCATAACGACTTTGCCGGCTTCTTCGCACCAGCTGAAATTGCCGGGCGCCGTCGTCGGGAAGACCTGCGGCACCGTCTCTTCGAATCGCCGGGGGATCTCCCAGTCATCGTAAAAGAAATAGCGGTCCTGGTACTCTTTTACCCCGGCTCTGGCGCGCCGGGCCCAGGCGTGGTCCTCGCTGGTATGGTTCATCACGAAGTCCAGGCAGAGAGACATGCCGCGCCGGTGACAGTCGGCCGCCAGATCGGAAAGGTCCTCCATCGTCCCCAGTTCCGGCTGTACCTTCCGGAAATCGGCCACCGCGTAACCGCCGTCGCTGCGGCCTGCCGGGCTTTCCAGGAGCGGCATCAGATGCAGATAGTTTACGCCGCAATCCGCGAGATAGTCCAGTTTTTCCCGCACGCCCTGCAGCGTGCCGGCAAACGCCTGCACATAAAGCAGCATCCCGATCAGTTTATGGCCCTTATACCACTCCGGATCCTGCTCGCGCAGACGGTCCAGGACACGCAGCTCGCCCTTTCTTTCTTCATACGCGCGCCGCAGCATGCTTTCGAAGTAACTGTAGGCCTGCGTATCCCCGTGATACAGTTCCATGTAGAGCCATTTCAGTTCATCCCGGTGGCGGGCCAGCCGGTGTTCAAATTCTTTTTCCTGCTGTAGATCCATTTCTTCTCCTTACAGGGACAAACGCTGCCTGCGGACAGTTTTTGATATACGACCGATGCGGTAATTCTGTTTATAGTTTCTCATATCATTCCTTTTCCGTCAACTGTTTTGGATTTTTCTCTCCCGATGCTCTGCCCGGCTGCAATCGTTGAACTTTGCCAGACGCCTGACCGCCGCATCGACGGCGGCATCCAGTTTTTTTGTCTGACGGATCCCCGCTTCATACCAAATGTTCTTTACGACGAGCGTTTCCGTTTTCCTGTCTGCCGCGGCTTCGATCCGGCCCGCAAACTTTTCTCCGTAAACCATCGGCAGGACATAATATCCGAACTTTCTTTTCTCCGCCGGCGTATAGATCTCCCACGAATACTGATAATCCCAGAGCGCCTCGATCAGTTTTCTGTCCCACAGCATCGGATCAAGCGGCGCCAGGAACTCCAGGCGCGGTTTGCGGTCGACGGAGTCATTCAGGACCGCTTCGGCCAGGGGCAGATCCTCCGTCAGAAAATACAGGGGAAAGCGGATCCCTTCCACTTCTGCTTTTTGGATCCCGCCGTCCGCTTCCAGTTTTTCGAACGCAGCGTTCCTCTGATCGGCCGTCATGTCGATTCCCAGGAAAGCGTCGGAGCGTCTGTTCCAAAGCAGGCCGACCGCGCCGATACGGCGCCGGATCCGCCACTCCCGGAATGCCGCTTCATCGGAACAGGGATTTGCGGCGTTCAGCAAATCCTGACTGAAATACTTGTCTGCGAGGTCATAAAACTTCCGCGAACCGCTTTTGTGGTGGATCAGCAGAACGCCGTCCGTATACAGCTGCTCCAGGACCGACCGGGCGGCCGGCGACATTCCGTGCCAGTGACCGCTCCAATGCATGGAGGAATGCCAGAACACTTTTCCCTGAATGGGAAGCGTATCGCTGCTTACCGGACCGTTTTCACGGATATAGGCAATAGCCTGTTCTTCCAGTTCCGGGATCCCCGGAAAGCCGGCGCCGTGCGTTTTGCTCCGTTCGCGGTAAGATGAAAAATACGGCCAGTCTTCGCTCGGCCAAATAGACAGTTCCTTGTCCGTGTAATCGACCAGCAGGCGGTCTTTATACAGCAGATCCGCAAGCATTTTCCTGGTAAAGCCGCGCACACGGGATTGCAGGGTCAGTTCGGCATTTTTCCCGCACACGTCCACCGGGTCATACTGAATGCAGCCCGCCTGGCGGACATACTGATACGCGCCTTCTTTGCCAATAAAACGGTATTTCCCCAGCAATCCCTGTTTGCTGAGGAGGAAGCGCCTCGCCTGTTCCCTCGTCATGGTTAGCATTTGCGTGACCTCACCAGTATCCTTCCTGTATAATTGAATCTTTCTCTGCGGGCAGTCAAATCCCTTCCGGCGGATACTCTCCGGCCAGAAGCATTTTCCTGAATCTGACAAGAACCCGTGCCGTCAGTCCCCAGATCCCGTATCGCTCAAACGCCCAGTAATATGTCGTTTTTCCTTTCCTCATTGGCATATAGTTTCTTAAGTACTGCCTCAAAATAACGGGCAGTTCCTCACTCTCCGGGTCGCTCATATCGTAAACTGCCGGTTCATGGGACAAAAGCCAGGCAAAAGGCATCGTAAAGGCCTCGCTCACTTCTTCCTGCTGCAGCCGCAGGCATTCCGGTTCAAACGGATCGATCTCTCCCAATACCGGATATACAAGTTTATTCTCCATATGCCGGTCCGGCTCCATCGTCTGCAGAACGTTTACGGAAGAAGGACGGATCCCGAGTTCTTCATAGGTCTCGCGCAGCGCCGTATCGATACAGTTCTCTCCCGCTTCGATATGACCGCCGGGAAAGCAGATCTCCCCGGGCTGCCAGACGTTCATGGAACGGACTTCCAGAAGGAGCGCCGGTTCATCGTTGTCCCGGACGATAGGGATCAGGATGGCGGCCCGGCTCCTGCGCCACTCATGAGCTTTTGCAAGGATTCCGCTGATCATTTTGCTTTTCATCGCAGTATATGTTTCTCTGTCTTCCGAATACTGCTTTGCCAGTGATTCTTTCAGTTTCGAGTAGTTTTCCGCATCCTCTTGATGGCAGTTCAGATAATCTCTCATATCCACATAATCATGCCATGTCCGGGAGTTATAGAGCACTGCATGGATGTGATGCGTCCGTATATCATCATGGCCGCGCACGTATAAGTATTGCCCCGGATGATCCTGTCCCCGGAAAAGAAAACCGTTTTCACCAAGGATGCTGTTCTTCGACAGGAGTTTGTCAAAGTCCGATATGCCGATGACGATATCAATGATCGGCTTTGCGCAGATCCCCCGGACGGATGTGCTTCCGATGTGCTGAGCATCGATCAGTACGTCCTGAAGGACCGATCTCAATTCATCGATGGTTTTTGCCGCGATGGTCTCCCATTCTCTGTTATGCGCTTCAACAGACACTGTTCCGCGGCGCAGTCCCAGTCCCATAAACATCGCCTCCTGTATTGCCGGACACCGGTTTGCCGGCCTATCTTCTGCGCCCTTCTCTGTGAAAGAAGTATCCGAGATCGATCCTGACTTCCCTGCGTCTCCAGAATGACGGCCCGCCTTTCCTGCTGAAGAGCGATTTCCTTGGCTTTATCCATCAGCCTCTTTCCGATGCCTTTGCCCCGAAGCACATCGCTTACCCACAGTTCCGTGACCAGGAGCCTGTTCGACCACTCCTCGGGACATACTTCAATGCAAGCCGTCATTTCACCGGTTTCGCTCACAATACCGTAGGCTTCCGCCCCTTCCCAATGATCCTGATAAAGTGAATCGGGGTAATTATATTCCTCCGGAGTATGAACGATCTCCTTTTCTGCCGGTTTCCTGACAAGAGAGACCGTGCAGCCTTCACTGTTTAGCGGGTTTATTTCAAAGTCATAATAACTGTCGCTTCTGGTAGTCATCGGTATGACTGTACCTTTCCACTGATCTTTCGGTAATGGGACTATATCATAATGCACGTTCTGTTTTCCTCCGCAGATTTCGATTTAATGGCATCCCGACAAACGCCGATTTATACTTCCATTACACCGAATACCCCAAATTGATATCAAAAGGAGCAATCAACAGTTTTTGTAAATCTTTATTGTAGTTATCAAAAAACACTTTTATCGCTCTCCCATAATTTTCGTTTGTATCAAACTCCCAAAATGAATAGTACTTAACACACTTTACTATTTTGGTCAACTCTCGCGGAGGTTCCCCGGGTTCGATTCCATCTATGGTGTAAAACCGTTTGAAATACTTAAGCGATTTGCAGCCTTCACATTTCAACTGATTTGCAGACATTTCCTCAATCATGGTTTCAAATTGTTCAAGCCTGTCAGGCTTTACTTGAAACAGCTTCATTTCAACAAAAGTCTTTTCCATTACACGTTCCCTCCAAAGTCTGCAAAACTGAATACTTCACCGAAACCCTGATTATCCTGCTATTCTTATAAACGGGAATCTGTCACTCTATCAATCCTTCTGAAAGCAGCATTTCAAGGACTCGCGCCTCCCGTTCAAGCATTACCGGATCCTTCGGCCCGTGGTCTTTAGTCCGGTTGCTGAGAATGGCGGTTTCAGGAATTACAAATTCCAGGGTGAAATGCTCGTCTGATTCGTAGTCATCCAGTTTCTGCGGCCTGACGCTCTCTTCCGCGTCGCACAGGTAATAATAGTTGTCCTGTACGAAAGACTCGTCATCTTTCACCGTGCTTTTCTGGATCCGGTGGACATATCCGTATTCCCGTATGGAATCCCGGATCACGGTCAGTCCGGCTTCCTCGGCTGTTTCCCTGATCAGCGCATCGGCCGTGCTTTCCCCGGGTTCGATCCCTCCGCCCGGGAATTTGTAGTAGTCATATTTCAGGCTGTGGATCATGGCGATCTTACCGTTTCTGATAATGATACTCCTGGCAGAATCCCGCATAAAAGTACGGGTGCATCCGCCATAATCCTTTTTGTCCATTTCAAACAGCAGTCTCATTTGCCAATAGCTCCACAAAACGCCGCATTCGGATCATTGTCCGCTTGACCATTCGTAAAGCCATTCCGTAACAGCACCGTTTCCGTAGAAGTATACGGCAAATACCGAGCCCGGATCACCGGCGTACATAGTCCATTCATAGGTGCCGGAGCCGTCGTATTCATAAGCGCCGCTCTGGGGGCTGATCCTTGCAAAGGCAAGCATCTTGCCGTTGGCTCCGTTTTCCGGATTCTGCAGACGCGCCCCGGTATATATGCCGGAAGATGAATAGAACACTTCCTCATTAAACAATATTCTTTCAAGATTATAGTCTTTAATATTTGAAGTTCCTGAGAGACTGTAGGTCTGTCCCGGCACCAGAACGCGCGGAGGCGAATCACAGGTGACAGTACCGGTGCCTTTTTCCACGATTCTGTTTTTGTCCACATTGTTGCTGTCGTCAACATAGTAGGATACAAAGGATACTGTATGGGAAGCCGCGGAAGCATCATAAGACCAGTACTTCTTCGAATGCGCAAACATCTGCTCCCAGCTGTCCGTCTTATACACATTGGTCTGTGTCTGGACCCAGCGGCCGGAAGTCTGCGGATTATTTCCCTTATTGTTTATCTCGAAAATGAACTCATCGGATATCTCTCCCATAAGCTTCTTTCCCGAGGAATCGGTCACATATTCGCACAGGGTCAATGTCAGCGTCAGCGAGTCCTCATCGGAACCCTTAAAGAGTTCTTCCTTCGGAATCCTGTATTCATCTTCAAACAATGAGTTACTGATCTCAATTTTTATCTTTTCGCGGCCCGGAATGTCTATAGTCAAAAGATAGCCGTCTATTATCTTTGCCGCCGCAGCCTTGCTCAGATTCGGGAACTCCATGATAAGGTCCGTATCATCTTCGCGGCAGGCAGCGGGTTTGGTCTTATCGAGCACATAAACGGTATAACCGCTCGTATCTCCGGGGTTATTCAGCACTCCTGTTATTTCCAGAATATTACGATTATTTTGGGAGGTAACCAGGGTGCGGCGATCCAGCGCAGGAATATACGCTCCTTTTGTGAACTTTTCAAAACTATCCAACGGCAAAAGCTGTGTTCCGGGAAGTTTGGAAGAGAATCCTTTGTCCGGTATCAACAGAAGTATCATCGGATCTTGTGTCTTTTGTTGAAATCCACGGATCTCGCTTGTATAACTTCCCTCCGGAACGACCGGTACACTGTATTTTTCGCCCTTTTTGATAATGATCGGGGAGTTTGCTTTATATGACTCTTCTTTGGCATTATAATAATCGGAGAACTTCTGTTTATTCTTCCTTATCCACAGCTTATATTGAGTCTCAAATTCATTTTCGTTAAGACCAAAAGCCTTCATGAGCGGTTTGGAGACGCCGCCTTCCTTGTAGCTGCAGGCTTCTCTCATAAGACGATCCCCCCACATGGTTCTCCCTGTTTTTTCTACAAGATAGTTGACAAACAGGCCCAGGTTATACCCCTCGTGCTGCATTATAGTAGTATCGTCTTTATCCTTCCCTTCCGCATAAAACTTGTCTAAAGGAAGCTTTAGCGTGCCCCAGTAATCCATAGGGCACATTTCCATAGTGGAGTCTTCATCGATGATGCCTTTCCATTTGTACCAGTCGGCAGCCCTGTTTTCGACGACTACCGCTGTCATTTCGTCGTATCTTACCGAATCTGTCCAGAAATAACGGTATCCTCTCTGGCAGACATGCAGGAGCTCGTGCGTAAGCGTAACAAGAAGAGCGTCCTTTTTTTCCTGGGCGCTGTTTACTATTCTGCTGAGGTCGATATGTACCCACGGATACTTGGGCAGACGGGGCATCGAAAGCGCCATCGCGTTTGCCGGAAGTCCCGGAGCTGATGTTATCTCCACGACCGCTGAAGGCATTTTTATGTATTCATGTTCTTTAAGGAATTTAAATGACAGATCGATACACGCAACAGCATATTCCACCGGCTCCGGAAGCGCCATTTCCTTCGCGAGCTTCTGATAGTCAGGATCCTTTTTTATGGCCTCGGCTAACACTTCTTCCACGCTTTTATTTCTTGAAAAGATGTTCAGAATGCTTGAGGCGTTGTCATATTTCGTATTTTCGTATTCCTTATAAAGTTCGTCAGCCTTTGCCCTGTACGTATCTTCGATCGCCTTCATTTGATTCCGGATATCCGTGTCGTCGACTCCGATATCCTTATTCAGCCAGCGAAGCGTGTAGGTGGCGTAGTCGTTCGTTCTTGTTATTTTTGATTCCTTCGTCTTTGTGTCCTGGAAATACTGGATCGGGCCGGATAAGCCTTCGCTGATGTTTTTGGCCCACATCGCGACCATTATCGTGCCAAAAACGATCAGAGCCCCGACCTCTACTACCGCGACCACCGTGATGCTGTTCTGGTCTGTGGTATAAATGAGCTTTCCGTTTTCGACTCTGCTCGCGTACTGATAATAGGTTCCGTCGTCCGCCACCCGGTAAGCGACAAGATGATCATAAAGGCTCTCGTCTACATTCAGTTTATCGAGGTCTATGCTGACAGTATAGGTTCCGGGGATCACCTCGTCGTCTTCCAGGCCCGCGTCCACCTCAAAGCCCGCAATAGCCCTTACCCTTTCTTTTTCCAGTTCAGCCACCGTATTGAGCAGGGTTTCGTCTGCCTCCGTTACGGGCTGGATCCTGATCTCTGTGTCCTGCAGGAAAGCGTCCTTCGGGGCAGACACGAAGACCCCGTCGCACGGTGACATTGCGATTTCTTTGCTGTTGCCAAATCCGCTGAGATCTCCGGGAACGACATTATCCGGATCGTTTTCCGATTCGACGACGCTGCCGGTGTTATCAGACGAACCGGTTGTTGTATTTGTAACATTGATGACAGGCTTGCCTTTAAAAAAACCGGGATCAACAAAACCGGTAAAAAGAATCACCGGGACTAAAAGCACGGCTATCAGCTTCGGCAGACAGCCGCCCTTCTTTTTTTTCGGCTGCGGCTCTGCTTTTGCGGCAGTCCGGGGATAGCCTTTTGAATCATTCGTGTTCCTGGAAGGCATAGAACCGGTGTGTTTCACAGTGTCTTCATCCTTTCAAAATCAAATCTTCTCTCAATACAGAAAAACTATCACAAATCCTGTGTTTTAGCAAAATATTTATTTATTTCAGCGGCGTTACGATCGGTTCCGTGCCGTAAGAATACTCTGCAAAAGGATTTACCACGGACACGATCTCTCCTTTGGAATTCATGTAGACGCAGGACTGGCTGCCGCCGGAAAGGTCCGCGTTCACCAGCATCCCCACGTAATCGGTATGATTCCCGGCGGGCGCCTTGTCGTGCTGGGTCAGCCCCCGCTTGCCGCAGATGAAGGCGTTGAAGCGATAGTCCGTCATGTATCCGTCGTAGGTCTTGCCCTCCGTGCCGGAGAAGTCCAGTTGTACACCAGCTTCGTGTTGGGCGTGATGGTCCCCTCCAGGAACGGATACAGATCATGCTGATGGCCGGTGATGAGAATATCCACGCCGATCTCGTTCAGCCGTTCCGTCCAGGCGG
>JAFRNR010000007.1 GCA_017430085.1 Lachnospiraceae bacterium
CGAATACTCCGCGCCGGAATGGTTCCGCGACGCGAAATTCGGCATCTGGAGCCATTGGGGCCCCCAGAGCGTCCCCATGTTCGGCGACTGGTACGCCCGGAACATGTACATCGAAGGCACGCCCCAGTACGAATACCACCTGCGTCACTACGGCCATCCTTCCAAGTTCGGCTACAAGGATATCTGCGCACTCTGGAAGGCGGAGAATTTCGATCCCGACGCCCTGATGGAAAAGTACTACCGCGCGGGCGCCCGGTACCTGATGACCCAGGGCACGCACCACGACCATTTCTTCAATTACAATTCCGCGATCAACCGCATGAACAGCGTCAACGTCGGCCCGCACAAGGATATCCTGGCCCTGTGGAAGGCCGCGGCGAAAAAATACGGCCTGCCCTTCGGCATCAGCGAGCATCTCGGCGCTTCCTTTTCCTGGTGGCGCGTCAACAAGGGCTGCGACAAGTTCGGGCCGTACGCGGGCGTGCCTTATGACGGCAACGATCCCGCCTGGCAGGACTTCTACCACGCGAACCGGGAGCACAACACGGACAATCCCATGGACAGCTCCCCCTGGTACACGCCCAACAAAGCCTTCCATGCATACTGGCTGCGCTGCATCACCGAAATGATCGAGCGTTTCCAGCCGGAAGTCCTGTATACCGACGGCGTGCTGCCTTTCGGTGAGCACTGGCTCGGCACCCAGGCGGAAGCGATCGATCCCGCGGTCTATGCCGAGGGGCTGCAGGCCGTGGCCAAACTGTACAATACTTCCATCGACCAGTACGGCGAAAACCGTGCGGTCTACCTGCAGAAGGACCGCCGGCCGGAGATTTGCAGCGTGGGCGTGCTGGACATCGAAAAGAGCCAGCTGCCCGGCATTATGCCAGAGCCCTGGCATACCGATACCTGCATCGGCAACTGGTTCTACGACGTTCACAGCCCATACAAGCACCCGGACCAGATCATTGAGATGCTGGTGGACATCATCTCCAAAAACGGCGTCATGCTCCTGAACATCCTCCAGCGGCCGGACGGCAGCATCGACGACGAAGCGGAATACATCCTTGACAAGCTGGCGGAATGGTTCGCGGTCTGCGGCGAAGCGGTTTACGGCACCCGCCCGTGGCGCGTGTTCAGCGAGGGCGATACCTTCGTCAAGATCGAAGGCTTCCGTGAAGACAAGACGGAATGGAACCGGAACGACTTCCGTTTCGTGCAGAAGGACGGCGCA
Source organism: Lachnospiraceae bacterium (assembly GCA_017430085.1). GTDB lineage: Bacteria > Bacillota > Clostridia > Lachnospirales > Lachnospiraceae > UBA6987. The sequence continues at coordinate 1,232 of JAFRNR010000007.1, forward strand.
GTGTACGCCTTCCTGATGGGCGCGAAGGGCGGGGATACCCTGACCCTGCGCAGTTTCGGCGATCAGGAGATCCACTCCGTGGAGCTGCTCGGCTGCGGCCCGGTACCGTTCCGGAAGGAGTTCGGCGTCCTGCTCGTCTCCCTGCCCGAACAGCTGCCGGTCTTCTGCGCCAACGCGCTGAAGATCCGCTGAATCAACCTGCGGACGAAAACAACGAGAGGTGAGCCGGCCATGGACGCGTTCAGGATGAAGCCCTGCCTGCACAAAGTGCAGTACTATGAAACGGATATGATGGGCGTGACACACCACGCCAATTACATCCGCTGGATGGAAGAGGCCCGCATCGACTTTATGGACCAGCTCGGCTTCCCCTATCGCGCAATGGAAGCGAAGGGCGTCCTTTCCCCTGTCAAGGATATCTCCTGTTCGTACAAACGCCCCAGCACCTTCGGGGATACCATCGCCATTTCCGTGAGCGTGGAATCCTTCAACGGCATCGTGATGGCGATCCGGTACGAGATGAAAAACGAGCAAGATGAGACCGTCTGCACCGCGAGATCCGAGCACGTCTTCCTGAACAGAGACGGGCATTTCGTCCGCCTGAAACGGGAAATGCCGGATTTCTGCGCCGCCGTCGAGGCCATCGTGGAGGAGCGTAACGAATGAGCGGGTTTACGGGCAAGGTTGCCGTCGTCACCGGCGGAGCGCACGGCATCGGCAAAGCCATCGCGGACGCTTTCCGTGCGGAAGGCGCCGTCGTACACATCATCGACGTCACACCCGGAGACTGGTTCACGGGCGACGTCGGCGACCGCGGGACGCTGGAAAGGTTCAGCCAAAGCGTCATCGAAAAGAGCGGACATGTCGATTACCTGATCAACAACACGCCCCCGCTGATGAAAGGCATCGACACCTGCAGCTATGAGGACTTTTCCCGTGCGCTCGCAGTGGGCGTGACCGCGCCGTTTTACCTGACCAAGCTTCTCGCCCCGCATTTTGCCCCGGGTGCTTCCGTCATTAACATCTCTTCCTCCAGGGATCGCATGAGTCAGCCGCAGACGGAAAGCTATACCGCCGCCAAAGGCGGCATCTCCGCCCTGACCCACGCCCTGGCCATCAGCCTGGCCGGCAAAGCCAGGGTCAACAGCATCTCTCCCGGCTGGATCAACACGACGGGCAGCGACATCCAGGGCCCGGACGCCCTGCAGCAGCCCGTCGGCCGGGTGGGCAACCCCGAAGACATCGCGGCGCTCGCCCTTTTCCTGTGTTCGGACAAAGCCGGTTTCATCACGGGCGAGAACATCTGCGCGGACGGCGGCATGACCCGGCTTATGGTCTACCACGGCGAACACGGGTGGGAATACGCTGCCAAGGAGACGGACGAACAGTGAATTGCAAAGAATACGGCGCTGGCCGGCGGGATGCGGTCATGCTGCTTCACGGCGGCGGCCTGTCGTGGTGGAACTACCGGGAAGCCGCGGAACTGCTCCAGGACGAGTACCATGTCATCCTGCCGATCCTCGACGGACACGCGGGCAGCGACCGCCCGTTTACGACCATCGAAAGCAACGCAGAAGAGATTATCGCTTTCATCGACGAACACCTGGACAGAAGGGTGCTGATGATCGGCGGCCTGTCCCTGGGCGCCCAGATCCTGCTGGAAATGCTCGCGCAGCGGAGCGATATCTGCCGCTTCGCGCTTGTGGAAAGCGCCATGGTCGTCCCGTCTCCCCTCACCCACGCCCTGATCGGACCGGCTTTCGGCTCCAGCTACGGGCTGATCCGAAACAGAAGTTTCGCTCAACTGCAGTTCCGGTCTTTGCGCCTGAAACCCGCCCTCTTCGAGGATTACTACCGCGACACCTGCCGGATACCGCGTTCCGATATGATCGCGTTCATGAAGGCGAATACCGCTTATTCCCTGAAAGACAGCATATCGCAGTGCACCGCGGAAGTGCACGTCTGTGCCGGTGAAAAAGAGAATCGCGGCATCCTGCGATCCGCGGAAATGATCAGCCGGAAAGTACCCGGAAGCGTCCTGACGGTACTGCCCGGCCTGTATCACGGCGAGTTCTCAGCCAATCACGCACGGGATTATGTAAGTGCTGTCAGAAATATCATCAAATAACGGACATAAAAAGAATGGGAATGCTGCAGAAAAACTCTGCAACATTCCCACTCTTTTTCAGGTGTATTGTTTTCCCAAAGTGTTTGTGCGATAAAGAAATTGGGGAATCAGAAAACTCCGGGAGGTTTGGAGGGGCCGCAGCCCCTCCAAGTGTAATCCGCAGCAGCGACATGTGCGGTGCGAGGAGCATTTTTGCGAAGCAGAGCTTGCCCTGCGAGAGCAAAAATGCTTTCCTTGCACCTTTTC
>JAFRNR010000008.1 GCA_017430085.1 Lachnospiraceae bacterium
CCGCCGGACAGCTGGGTCACGTCGCGCTTGCCGTAGCCGTCCATGTTCACCAGCTTCAGGGCATAGTTGATCTTGTCCTGGATGTAATCCCGGCTCTTGCCGCTGATCTTCAGGCCGTAGGCGATGTTTTCGCTCACGTTCATGTGCGGGAACAGGGCGTATTTCTGGAACACGGTATTCAGATGCCGCTTGTTCGGCGGCAGGTTGGTGATATCCTTGCCTTCGAACAGGACGATCCCGCTGTCCGGGCGGATAAAACCGCCGATAATACGGAGCGTGGTGGTCTTGCCGCAGCCCGAAGGTCCCAGAAGCGTCATAAAGGTATTCTCCCGGATCTCCAGATCCAGTTCGTCCAGAACCAGCTCGTTGTCGAAAGATTTGGATACCTTTTGCAGTTCCAGGATATTTGCCATTTTCGTTCCCTGTTCCTTCCCTCAGGATGCGGCAAATATTATAACATATTTTCCGCAATATTTCCGCAGTTTTCTGAAAAAACTTTTAAAATGCAAGCGGTTCGGAGAACCCGAGCGGCGGGGCCGCCGCCAGACGGATCCCTTCTGCTCCCGGCACGCCGTTCAGCGCTTCCTCCGCCGCGGAAATCGCCAGGCCGGGGACGTTGTTGATCTTGCTCATGTGGCCGAGCAGGACCTGCGTCAGGCCCGGATGGGCCAGCTGCGCCAGCAGGCGGCCCGCGTCCTCGTTGGAGAGATGGCCTTCCGGTCCGTCGATCCGCTTTTTCAGCGGGTACGGATACGGGCCGGCTTCCAGCATGCGGCGGTTGTGATTGGCTTCCAGCAGCATCGCGTTCACGCCCTGCAGGCCCTCTGCCAGCGCTTTGTCAAAGCAGCCCAGGTCCGTCACGCTCGCGAAGGAGAACTCTCCTGCCTCCAGGCGGTACGCCACCGGCTCGCGCGTGTCGTGGCTGACGGGGAGGGATCTCACGCGGACATCCCCCAGATCGAATGATTCGCCGGCGCGGAACAGGTGGAACCGCTCCTTGGGAAGCCTTGCGAAGAACGCGTGGCGCGACAGGCCTTCAAACGTTCCGCGCGTCGCAAAGACCGGGAACGCCGTGCTTTTCAGCAGCTGCGGCAGGCCTTTGCAGTGGTCGATGTGCTCGTGCGTCAGGAGCAGGCCCTGCACGGATCCCGGATCGATCCCTTCGTCCGCGAGCATCTGCAGGACGGTCCTGCCGGGCAGACCGGCGTCGATCAGGAGCCGGAAGTCATCGAATTCCGCCAGCAGGACGTTGGCTTCGCTGCCGCTGGCCAGGGTGCGGATGCGGATGCTCATGACCGCGCTTCGATCCGCCAGGCCGCCATCAGGTCCCGGAGCGAGGCCCGGCAGGACGCCTCATCGCCGTCGTTGTTGACCGCTCCGTCCGCCATCCGGTAGAAATCTTCGTCGCTCAGCTGCGTCCGCATGATGGCGGAGATCTTCTCATCCGGATACCCGCGGCTCGCCTTCAGCCGCTCCCGGCGCATGGCCGGCGACGCATACACATACATCACTTTATCGCACAGTTCGGAGAACCGTGCCTCGTACGGAATGGCGGATTCGTACACGATCAGCGTCTTCCGGGTGTTCCGGATCCGTTTTTTCACCGCTTCGAACGTGGCCGGATGCAGGATCCGGTTCACGGCGATCCGCTTGTCCGGGTCTTCGAAGATCATCTGCGCCATGCGCTTTTTATCGATCTCCCCCGAAAGCAGAAGGACTTCCGGCCCCAGCAGGCCGACGATCCGGTCATAGGCGCTGCCGCCCGGCTCCATCAGCTTTTTGCAGATGCCGTCGGCTTCCAGGATCAGCGCGCCGTATTCCTTCTTCAACAACTTGGTCACGGTGCTTTTTCCCGCGCCTACGCCGCCGGTCAGGCCGATGACGGTTTTATTTTTCCATTTTGTTCCGCTCAACGCCTTTTCTTTCCTACCAATTGATCTGGTTGGCCAGCTCCCGGTCCGTCTGCACCGGTGTCAGCGCCTTCTGCTGTTCCATCAGCGCGTCGTAATCCCGCGACAGCAGGCCGTTGATCACGGCGGTCTCCCACTTCGTGTTGCTGCCGATGAAATACATCATATGAGAACCGTACTCCGTGTCCACGATGCCGTGATCGCCGGGCTGGCGGGCCTCGTCGAAGCACCAGTCATTGAATGTCTGGACCATCTGGCCCTCGTACACGTCGGTATAGATCCCGCCGTCCTCAGCATTGCCGTCAGCCGAATATTCCGCGCACAGTTCGATGAATTTCTCCTCGGACGCGCCGCCGTCCACCCATTCCTGATAAACTTTATCCGCCATGGCGCGCGCTTCTTCCTGCGTTGCGTACGGCGTGCCCGTCTTGAACAGGATGTGGCGGATATCCACCGTTACGGTCATGTCCTTGTACGGTTTTTTCAGCAGGCAGTAGGCATACGACGAGCTCGTCTGCTCGTTTTCTACCAGGAGAATATCGCCTTCTTCCGTGTCCTCCGCAAAAGCCCAGTCATACAGTTCGGACTCCGAATAGCCGATGCCGGTGCGTGTGGCGGTCTTCAGGTAGTTATCCGTGTACGCGCCGATGCCGCCGGCCGCTTCGATGTCCGCGGGCGTTTTCACGGCCTGCAGGAATTCCTGCACGGCCTGGCGGAACACTTCCGCGCCGCTCGCGGATCCGAGCGCCGTCTTAGCAGCTTCGATCACTTCGTCCGGGATCGCTTCGCCGTCGTTCAGGTCGACAACATAATAGTCCACCAGGGCGTATTTCTTCGTATTCTCCTGATATTCCTTCTCGATCTCCTCATCGGTGTATTCCGTGGCCAGCAGTTCGTCGCGGACTTTCTGCGACAGGAAGCCTTTGCGGAACACGCCTTCGATGTCCTTCCAGCGGATGTTCGTGCCGAAAAACTGCTGGAAGTAGGTCTCCAGATCCCAGCTCATGGAAGCGGCATTTTCTTCCGCCAGTTTCTTCATGTCGTTAAGATCGTCCTCGTTGGCCTGGTCGGTCTGAAAGCCTTTGGCCAGCGCCACTTCACAGTAAAGCAGCTGTTCTTCCGCATAGGAAAGAGACTCGTCGATCACGACGTCGAACCAGGTCTTGCCGGTCTCGCTTGGGAAGGCCTGTTCCTTCAGCGAGATCGTGGTATCCGCTCCGTAATAGGCCAGGTTCGAGGAGATGCTGGCGATCAGATACAGCATCTCGCCCGCGGTGAACGAGAAGTGCTCTGACTGGATGACGACGGCGTCCAGGTCGACTGTCTGGACATAGGCCAGCGCGGCCGTCGTCTGAAACATGGCCGTCGACTTTGCGGCCGTTGTGCCGGAACCGCTTTCCACGGTGGGGTCCTGGCTGCCGCCTCCGCAGGCGGTCAGCAGCAGGACGAGCGCCAGCAGCACGGCCGGCGCGGCAGTACGGAATCTCTTCATTGAATCACTCCAGAAAATCTTTGATTTTGCGGCTGCGCACGGGGTTGCGCAGTTTGCGGATGGCCTTGGCCTCGATCTGGCGGATACGCTCGCGGGTCACGTCGAATTCGCGGCCGACCTCCTCCAGCGTGCGGGGATGGTTGTCCCCCAGGCCGAAGCGGCGCATGATGACCTGTTTTTCGCGGTCCTTCAGGTCGTCCAGGATGGCGTAGATCTGCTCGCGCAGCATGACGGCCTCGATGTTCTCCTCGGGCGTCACGCCGTTGTAGTCCGCCACGAAATCGCCCAGGTTGGAATCGTCTTCCTCGCCGATGGGCGTCTCCAGACTGGCGGGTTCGCGCGCGATCTGCATGATCTCCATGACGCGCTCCTGGCTGATTTCCATGGCTTCCGCGAGTTCCGCGATGGTGGGTTCATAGCCCAGTTCCAGCGTCAGTTTGCGCTGCGTCTTGGTCAGTTTATTGATGGTCTCCACCATGTGGACCGGGACGCGGATGGTGCGGGCCTGGTCGGCCAGCGCGCGCGTGACGGACTGGCGGATCCACCAGGTCGCGTAGGTGGACAGCTTGTATCCCTTGGTGTAATCGAACTTTTCCACGCCCTTCATCAGGCCCAGATTGCCCTCCTGGACCAGGTCCAGGAAGCCCAGGCCGCGGCCCGTGTAGCGTTTCGCGATGCTGACCACGAGGCGCAGATTCGCTTCGATCAGGCGGTTCTTGGCCTCTTCGTCTCCCTGGGACTTGCGGATGGCAAGTTCCAGTTCCTCTTCCGCCGTCAGCAGCGGAAACTGGCCGATCTCTTTCAGGTACATCCGGACGTGGTCCTCGGTCCCGGCGGAGGCCAGGTATTCGGCATTGTCCACTTCCAGCGTTTCCGCTTCGTCCTCCTCCGTGGGGACGAAATCTTCGTCCACGTCCACGGGGGCCAGGTTCTCCAGGCTCAGATCGTCCGCCATGGCCCGCATGACGTCTATCTTCTTGGCTTCCAGCCGGCTGTAGATCTCTTCCAGATCCGACGGCGTCAGGAACGCGTCCCCGAATACGTTCTGGATGTCGGAATAATCCACCGTATTGTTTTTGGCGCGCGCCGTCTCGATCAGTTTCTCGATCAGGCTGTTCATCTGTTCATGTTCCATATTGCTCCTCCCGCTCATGATCAAGCGTTACGGCCGGACCTTTTTCCTCTATGCGGGCCGGCCGGATCCGCGCATAGAACAGATAAAAGACGATCACGAACAACAGCATCATCCCGCCGGTCACCAGCAGGAACAGGGATTCGTTTCCTTCCAAATAGACCGACTGCAGGCCTTCCGATTCCGTCAGTAAGACCGAGACCAGGTTTGCGCCCACATGCACCAGGATGGGGGCGAGCAAACTGTGCGTCCTCTCATAAACGAAGGCCAGCAGCATACCCATGACAAAGGAATAGATCCCCTGCAGCAGGTTGCCGTGAAAAACGGCAAAGATAACGGCGGAAAACAGGACAGCGGGCAGCGCGTTCGATATCCACCGGATGCGTCGGTAAATGAGTCCGCGGAAGATCAGTTCTTCCGTGACGGGCGTCAGGAGGCCGACGCTGATCAGTTCCAGCGGCACGTTGCCCTTGAACAGGAGCTCCGCCGAACTTTCATAACTGCTTTCGAGCATGGCGTATATCCCGCTGTAGATCAGCACGTGGTTCAGCACGATGCTGGCGGAGATGCCGCAAAGGAGGCAAAGCACGAAGCCCCACGGGGCGGCATGCTGCCAGGTCTCCACCGTGAAGTCCGCGCGACGTTCCCTCTTCCTGTCCAGTGAGAAGAACAGGATCAGCAGCGGGATCGTCAGCAGGCAGATCACTAGGGAAAGTTCCAGATAATAGGCATAGACCTGATCGCTCAGGCGCAGGGTGCTCTCCAATACACTGCCGACCGTAGGATTGAAGTCCGGATCCGTCATCACCATATAGAAGGCAAATACGTAAGTGACCAGCATGCTGATGCCTTCGTAAATAAGCCAGGGATAAATGAATCCCCAGAACCTCTGCAGATACGGTATTTGCAGGCGCTCCTGGCGGCCCGTCCAGTGAACCATGGCATCTCCTTTTCTCACGCCAAAAAATATCTGCGCACAGATATACATCGTAAAATATAGCATAAACCGGGCGGCGATGCAAGTATTCTGCGGCAGTTTTCATATTATTTAAACGTTTTCCGGCTTCCGGATGAACAGAAGCATCAAAAAAGCCCCGCCGGAAGGGGCGGGGCTTTGAAAAACAGCGCGGTCCGCTTACCGCAGACCTTTTTCAAAGCGCCAGGCGTCCCGGCACATGTCTTCGATAGTCTTTTCCGCTTTCCAGTACAGGACGGCTTCCGCCTTCTTCGTTTCGGCGTAGCTGAAGGCCAGGTCGCCGGGGCGGCGCGGCGCGATCACGTAAGGGATCTGAAGGCCGTTGGCCTTTTCGAACGCGCGGATCATTTCCATCACGCTGGTGCCCTTGCCGGTCCCCAGGTTGAAAATCTCCGTGCCGGTGTGCGTTTCGGCGTAGGCCAGCGCGGCGGCGTGGCCTTTGGCCAGGTCGACGACGTGGATGTAATCCCGCACGCCGGTCCCGTCCGGGGTCTCGTAATCGTTCCCGAAGACGTTCAGATGATCGCGGATGCCCGCAGCGACCTGCGTGATGAACGGCATCAGATTATTGGGGATCCCGCCCGGCTTTTCGCCGATCAGGCCGCTCTCATGGGCGCCGACGGGATTGAAATAGCGCAGCAGCACGACCGACAGGCGCCCGTCCGCGCGCGCCGCGTCCTGCAGGATCTTTTCGATCATGAATTTCGTCCAGCCGTAGGGATTGCTGCAGCCGCCGACGGGCGAATCTTCTTTAAACGGGCACGGCGACAGCGCGCCGTAGACCGTCGAGGAGGAACTGAAAATGATGCGGTGACAGCCGTATTCCGCCATCGTTTCCAGCAGCGTGATGCTGGTGTCCAGGTTGTTGCGGTAGTACATGAGCGGCTTCGCGACGGACTCTCCCACCGCTTTATAGCCGGCAAAATGGATGACCGCTTCGATGTCCTGCTCCGCAAAAAGCTTTGCAAGCGCTTCCCGGTCGGCGATGTCCAGTTCGTAAAAGACCGGGCGCTTCCCGGTGATCTGTTCTATGCGGTCCACGACGTCGCGGCTGCTGTTGGAGAGGTTGTCGGCCAGGACGACTTCATGCCCCTGTTCCAGCAGTTCCACCGCCGTGTGGGAGCCGATAAAACCGGTTCCGCCCGTCAGCAAGACCTTATTCATGGCTTTCTTCTCCTTTCAGTTCCGCACTGCGCAGCGTCAGCGCATACCAGCTGATGCCGACGGCAGCGTTCATCCAGGGGTTGTAATAGGTGGCGATCAGGAAGCAGACGAGGCCCGCGAAGATCAGCGGCTCCTCTCCTTCCTTCAGCGTGCGCCGTGATTTGATCAATTGGATCAGCGCCAGCCCGGCCGGCGCCAGATACAGCAGGAGGCCGATGACGCCGCAGCGCATCAGCACGTCGTGATAGAAATACTCATCCTGCCCGTCGCGCGAAGGCACAACGGCACCGAGTCCGTGGCCGATGAGCGGGGAGGTCCGGATCCTTTCCTTCAGTTCCCGCACGGTCTGCTCCCGCGTGGCGTTCGTATTCTCGGTGATGTCTTCCATGTCGATGGGGCCGGTGTCCGTCCATGTGTGCGGATACGGGATCACCGCGTTGAGGTCCACATGGAAGCAGCGCGCCATTGCATACTGGAAGCTTCCCTGCCGCAGGATCAGGTCTTCCGCGGTCATGGATACCAGGAAGATTCCTGCCAGCAGCAATGTCCGCAGGATAACGCGGCGCACCGGGTATTGGCGGCACAGCACGATGAGGGCCAGCACCAGTCCCGCGAACAGCGTCAGATACATGCTGCGCGTATATGTGAAGAACAGCGCGATAAAGTTCAGCAGGAACAGCACCGCGTATTTAATTGAGAAGCGCTCCCGCTTCATCTGGCGGCCCAGGAAAATGACGCAGGCGACCATCATGTACATGGAACTGCGGCAGAAGATCCGCACCGCGTTGTATTCCACCGGCAGCAGCGTGCCCCACTGGATATCCCAGATCCATTCCACAAAGCCGGGCAGCGCGTCCGGCGCAATGCCAGCAAAAATGATATTGAACAGCACGCAGAGAACGGCCTGGAAGGTTGCGCCGGCCAATCCGAAGTTCAGGACGCGGTCCCGGTCCTCTTTGCTCCGGATCAGCACCTGCATCAGCGGGATCAGGCCCAGCCAGGCAAAGCCCATGATGTCGGACGCCCACACGCCCGCGTGATTGCCGTTCAGGCGGCCGCGGAACGCTTCCATAGCCAGGTACACGATGAGGGCCAGGAGCAGCAGGAACAGCGGCTTCCGGATCTGGTTCTTCAGATCCCGGATATACAGGGGCAGCCCGCAGACCAGCGTGAACAGCGTCAGGATGATGCGTGGGCTGAACCACCCCAGCGTGAGGTAATGGCCCGCGCCGGTGGACGCGATATCAAAAAGCAGAAGGCACAGGGACAGCAGTCCCGCCTTCCGCAGTTTCTCCCAGTTTGCCTGATTGTTGCCGGTGATTTCCATACAGTTTCTGTCCTTCAGTCTATGCGGCCATTATAGCGGATAGAAGGTTTCTTTTCAAGTCTTTGACAAACGGCGCGATCCGGTCCATAATATAATCAAATACAGGAGGGGATCATGGAGCGTCTGGACAAGATCATATCCGAACACAGCCGGTATTCCCGGCGGGAAGCGGCGGAGCTGATCCGCCGCGGCAAAGTGACGGCCGGGGGCGTGACGGTACGCGACGCCGCCGCCAAATTCGACCCGGAAACGATTCTTCTCACTGTGGCCGGGACCGTGATCCCGGTCCACAGACAGCACACGCTGATGCTGAACAAACCCGTCGGCTATGTTTCCGCCACGGAAGATCCCCGCGAAAAAACCGTGCTGGAGCTGATCCGCGAGGAAGACTGCTATCCCGCTCTTTTCCCCGCCGGCCGCCTGGATAAGGACACCACCGGCCTGCTGATCCTGACCAGCGACGGGGACCTGTGCCACCGCATCATCTCTCCGAAAAAGGAGATTTGGAAGACCTATATGACAACTGTTCAGGGCCGTCTGACGGAAGCGGATACCGCCGCGGTCCGGGCCGGCATTCAGCTGGAAAGCGGTGAGCAGTTCCTGCCCGGCGAGCTGACCGTTCTGGAGAGCGGGGACATTTCCCGCGCCGAACTGAAGATCCGCGAAGGCAAGTTCCATCAGGTCAAGCGCATGATGGCCGCGCTGGGCAAGCCGGTGATCAGCCTGCAGCGCACGGCGGTCGGCGGCCTGGAACTGGACGAGTCCCTGGCGCCCGGCGAATACCGCGTCCTGACGGAGCGGGATATCGAACAGATCTTTAACTGATTCTGATCACCGGGCATTTCCTCGTTCATTCGGGAACAGGATCTCCGCGAGGAATTCCATCGGCTCCTCTCCCACCGCTTCGATGCTGTGGGAACCGCCGTCCCGGCACAGCATCATATCGCCTTCTTCCATAAACTCTTCGCGGTCACCGTCCATGACCTTTGCTTTTCCTTTGAGGATATAATACAGTTCATAGTCGCCGGTATGCTTGTGATACCCGATGGAATCGCCTGGTGCCAGGGTGAAAACCGCGAAAAGGCGGCCGGCGCCGCAGGAATCTTCCGGCAGCAGGAACTGGCGGCGGCAGATGATGCCTTCGCCGCCCTGCACATGCGTCAGCATGTCGACGGGCTGGTCAAGTTTTCTGATGATCATGACTTTCCTCCGTTCTTTTTATACACGTTTCCGGTCCGGACAAAGCACTGGTTCAGGTACTCCCGGACATTGCTCTCTTTGACTTTTTCCACACGGCGCACCACGAAGTCCTTCATTTTCTCCATGTATTCCTGTTCCGTGACCGTGCCTTCCGCGACGCGGGACAGGCCCAGTTCCCAGCTCGCGGTAAGTTCCGGGCTCAGGAGCGGGCGAATCGAAGCATCCACCGTGTCGTAGATCATTTCGCCCAGCTGCGTGGGCGTGATCTGCTGCGTTTTTTTATTCAGTTTCAGATATTCGTTCGTGACGAGCTTTTTCAGGATCTCCGCACGAGTGGCGGAGGTGCCGATGCCGGAGCCCTTGATCTGGGCGCGCAGGTTCTCGTCCTCGATCAGCTGGCCGGCGTTTTCCATGGCCAGGATCAGCGTGCCGGAGTTGTAGCGCCGCGGCGGGGAAGTCTCGCCCGGCTTAATCGTGATATCCGCGTTCGGGAACTGCTGCCCCTTCTTCAATGCTTCCAGCACGGCCTTGACCGCTTCGCCGTCCTGTTCTTCGTTTTCGTCCCGGCTTTCGTCCTTTTTGGCAGCGATCTCCTTCTTTTTTCCGCTGACGGCAAGGTAGCCTTCCTCCAGCAGATTTTTATATACAGCGAAGAAATGCTCCGTTTCTATCTGGAATTCCAGATTCGTCTTTTCGTACACCGCAGGCGGGTAGAAAACGGCCAGGAAGCGCCGGACGATCATTTCATATACGGCGCGGGAACGGGTCGACAGGCCCGCCAGAGCGGTCAGGCCCTGACCGGTCGGGATGATCGCGTAATGATCGGTGATCATTTTATCGTTGGTGTAGCGCGTCTTCGCGATGCCTTTTTCCCAGCCGTTTTCCAGGATCTGCTTCACGAACGGCGCGACGTCCGCGATCTTCCCCAGGCCTGCGATATTTCCGCGGATCTCCTTGGCCACCGCGGTGGACAGCACGCGGGCGTCAGTGCGGGGGTAGGTTACCAGTTTCTTTTCATATAATTCCTGGGCGATGTTCAGCGTCTCGTCCGGGCTGATCTTCAGTTCGCGCGAGCAGCTGTTCTGCAATTCCGCCAGGTTGAACAGCAGCGGCGGATTGTTCTTTTCTTTTTTGCGGCCCACCGAGACCAGCGTGCCGGTCTTTCCCTGCAGTTGATCCGCCAGGGCTTTCGCCGCGGATTCTTCCTTAAACCCGTTTTCCTTATACAGCGCCGGGCTGCCGAAATACCGACTGCCTTCGACGGCGCGCCATTCCGCGGTCAAGACGGCGCCGTCAGCCGGGAAACCTGCGATCAGGCGGTAAAACGGCGTTTTGACGAAATCCCGGATCTCGCGCTCGCGGCGCACCACCATTCCCAGGACGCAGGTCATGACGCGGCCGACGGCGAGTTTGGTCTTTTTCCCAAGGAATTCCGAGATCTGGTATCCGTATTTGAGGGCCAGCGCGCGGGAGAAATTGATCCCCATCAGATAATCCTCCTTGGCGCGCAGGTAGGCTGAACTGGCTAGGTTATCGTACGCGCTCAACGGTTTCGCTTCCTTGATTCCGCGGCGGATCTCCGCTTCGGTCTGGGAATCGATCCACACGCGGCGGCGGTCCTTCACGGGAGTTCCCGCCTCCTGCTCCACCAGGCGGTAGATATATTCGCCTTCACGGCCGGAGTCGGTGCAGACGTAGATGCGGTCCACGTCTGCGCGGTTCAGCAGGCTTTTCACGACGCCGAACTGCTTTTTGACGCTGTCGATCACTTCGTACAGGAAATGATCCGGTATGAACGGCAGCGTCTCCATCCGCCACTTTTTGAGTTCCGGATCATAGGCCTCGGGGTAGCTCATGGAGACCAGGTGCCCGACGCACCAGGTCACGACGGCGCGGTCGCTTTCCAGATAACCGTCGGCATGCGAAAAGGAGTCGCCGAGCGCTTTGGCAAATTCGCGGGCGACGGAAGGTTTTTCTGCGATGAATAAGGATTTAGACATAAAGACCCGTCAGTTTGAGTTTCTGTTCCCGGGTGAGCTGCTTGATTTCGTATTCCCGGGCCATGGCTGCTTCTTTGGTGTCGAATTCTTCGGTGTAGACCAGTTCCACAGGCAAATGGGCGCGGGTGTACTTGGCCCCGTGCCCATCCTGATGCATCCGGATCCGGCGGTCCAGGTCATTGGTCCAGCCGGTGTAAAGGGATCCGTCCCCGCAGCGGAGGACGTAGACATATGACTTCATTGTTCTTCGATCATGCCGTAGTGCTCCAGCAGGCGTGCCAGCGGCTGGGACCACTCCTCTCCCGCTTCTTCCGGATCGATGCCGTAATAGACGCCGTCCACGTAGATCCAGAGGCCGTCAGGCCGGATCCCGTCATCACCATTCCAGACGGTGACAAAGCCGTTGTCTTCCGGCTGACTGACCGGCTGATCGATTTCAGCTTCCGGAGAGGAAGGATCTTTCGTACCTGATATGTTAAGTAATTTATAGATGAACGCCGTATCATCTTCCGACAGTTCGGCACTGGTATCTTCACCGTCCCGGCGGTCGATCAGATACGCCGGCAGAGAATAGGATTGGGCCCGGGTGGGATCCGCTTCGCCCGGCTGGACAGCAATCGGAACGGTCGACGCTTCGGTCAGGTGCACGGTATCGGCTTCCTTCGTGCCGTTGGATACGGCGGAGACTTCTTTGGTCGTCGTCTCCGGAGCCGGTGTCGTCGTCGCTTCCGTAGGGCCGGCGGCGGTCACGGCGACGCCGGTCGGCTGTACAGCGGCGCCGGTAAAGCCGGTCGGTGTGACGGTGCTGGTCTGCGAGACAGCTTCGGTGATCCGGTTATTGCCGGCATTGTTCCTTACGACGGCGGAGACACCGACGACCAGGACGATCAGCGCGGCGGTGGCGCCGGCCAGCGTCCGGAAGGAACTCCTGCGGTACCAGGGAAGTTTCGTCACTTTCGCGAGCGGTTCTTTCTTCTGTACGGAAGCGGTCCCGGCCTCTTCCTGCGCCTTCATGGCCTGCAGGATGCGGTCGTGGGCTTCGCTGCTCAGTTTCACCCGGTCCATATAATCTTTATATTTCTTCATTTTCCAACCACCTTCTCAGTTTCAGGCGTCCTCTGTGCAGGTACGAGCGGACCGTGCTTTCCTTCTGGTTCATGATCCGGGCGATCTCCGCCGTGGAATAGTTCTCGTAGTAAAAGAGGTAGATGGCGTCCCGGTACAGCGGGGGGAGCCGCATGACTTCCTCGATCAGGTACAGTTCCTCCTGTTCCTGCGCCGGATAGATGTCCAGCAGCTCGGCCTGGCCGCGGTTGCCCTTTTTGTGGACGAGGTTCGTGCACAGGTTCATCAGGACGCGCAGGAGCCAGGCCTTTTCGTGCTCGTCGGATTCGAATTCCGGACGGGCCTGGAGCCATTTGAGGAAGGTCTCCTGAACCATGTCTTCGGCGTCCTCGCGGATGCCGGTGTGGGACAGGGCGACCCGGTACAGCATATTCTCATATGTGCTTACGATTTCTTCTGCTGTTTTCAAAGAAGCACCTCTTTGCCAGGAATACCGCACAGGGCGGGAAAATGTTGCAGGGTTTCAGTCATTTTGAAGAAATATTTTTCCGCCGAAGCGAAGAAAATTCATGTCGCGGATCTTTTCCAGCCGCGCCGAGCCGGCCGTCATGTCCGCCAGCGCGGCGGCAAAGCTTTCCTCCTGCTCCGGGAGCAGGCAGATGCGCACGTTGACGCGGTCCAGGAAGGTCTCCGACTCGCGGGGGATATCTTCGCGCAGCAGGAGGCGGTCCAGGCGGGCATAGTCGCCGTAGCCGATGCCGATCTCCCAGAGCGCGCCGCTGTACAGCATACCTGAGCCGGCGTTTGCCACCGCATCCGCCGCTGCCGTGCTGTACGCCCGGGACAGGCCGCCGGTCCCCAGCAGGGTGCCGCCGAAATACCGGGTGACCACGACAAGCGTGTCGTGCAGGCCGCTGCCTAGAAGAACGTCCAGGATAGGCCGGCCGCCGGTGCCGGAAGGCTCGCCGTCGTCGCTGAAGCGCGTCAGTTCGTTCCGCGGGCCGCACACATAGGCATAGCAATGGTGTCTGGCCTCCGGATGCGCCTTACGGCGCGCGGCCAGAATGCCCTGAGCCTCTTCCTCGGTTTTGACGGCGCAGGCCAGCGCCAGGAAGCGGGAGCGTTTTTCTTCGTAATACCCCTCGCCTTCCTCTGTAAGCAGCCGGTAAGGTTCCATTGCTTTTTCTCCTGCCCTATAGTGTAGCAAGCAAGCGGCATTTTGGCAAGAAAAACCATTTTTCACGAACATCTTTATTATTTCAGCGGGATTTGCTATAATGACGACGGAGGTATACCCATGAACTACGGGAAAGAGGAAGTCCGCCGGCAGCTGCAGAGCCGGAACCATGCGGGCAAAAAAATGACGAACCGGGTCTTTCTCCACCTGCTGAAGATCGCCTTCCTGGTCATCGTGCTGGGGACGTGCGTGGCAGGCAGTTTTGCCATGGGCACGATCAGGGGCATCATCGACACCTCCCCGGAACCGGAATCCCTGACGGTCACGCCGCTGGGCATTGCGTCCGGGATCTACGATTCCGCCGGGCGCCTGAAAGAATCGCTGGTCAAATCCGGTGCGAACCGCGAACCGGTCGCTTACAGCGAGATCCCGCAGGACCTGATCAACGCATTTGTCGCCATTGAGGACGAACGTTTCTGGACGCATGAAGGCGTGGATATCCGCGGCGTACTGCGTTCCATGGCCTCCCTCCTGCTCAGCGGCCGCATCGAAAGCGGCGCAAGCACCATCACGCAGCAGCTTATTAAAAACAATGTTTTCGAAGGCGGCATGGAACGCGGATGGGGCGCCCGCTTCATCCGGAAATTCCAGGAACAGTATCTGGCGCTCCGGCTGGACAAAGAAGTGCCCAAGGAAGACATCCTGATCAATTACCTGAACACCATCAACCTGGGACAGAACAGCCTGGGCGTCCAGGTGGCCTCACAGCGCTATTTCGGCAAAAACGTCAGCGAACTGAACCTTTCCGAATGCGCGGCGCTGGCCGGGATCACGCAGAATCCGTACCGCTATAATCCCATCACCTTCCCGGAAAACAATGAGGTCCGGCGCCTGTCCGTGCTGAACCACATGGAGGCGCAGGGCTACATTACGGCGGAACAGAAAGCCGAAGCGCTGGCGGACACTGAGGCGCTGTACGAGCGCATCCGCGAAAACAACCTGATCATCCAGGAGCAGAAAACGCCTTATACCTACTTTACGGACGCCGTGATCACGGAAGTCCTGAACGACCTGCAGACCGAACTCGGCTACAGCGAAGCCGACGCCTATACCATGCTTTACAGCGGCGGCCTGCACATCTATACCACGCAGAACTCCGATTTCCAGCGCGTACTGGACGAGGAAGTGAACAACCCGCTCAATTATCCGGAAAGCGCCTTCCAGTGGTCCTTCTCCTATACCGTCAACGCGACGCTGGCTGACGGACGGGACGTGACGTATACGGAAAATCACGTGAAGCGGACGCTGAATCTGTCCACGCTCGTGTATGACACGCGGGAAGAAATCGCGGAAGTAATCAACAGTTTCAAGGAGACGGTCTTCGGCGCGCACGACGTCATCGCGGACGAAAAGATCACGTATACGCTGCAGCCGCAGCTGGCAGCCATCATCATGGACCAGTATACGGGCCAGGTGCTGGCAATCTCCGGCGGGCGGGGCGACAAGGCGTTCAGCCGTTCCATGAACCGCGCCACGCAGACATACCGCTCGCCGGGCTCCACGTTCAAGATCCTTACCACATTCGCGCCGGCGCTGGATATCAAGGGCCAGACGCTCTCCAGCGTGCAGCAGGACGTGCCGTTCAGCTATCAGGGCTATACCATGAAAAACTGGTGGCCGTCCAACATGTGGCTCGGGAACTGCACGGCGCGCCAGGCGATCGTGTATTCCATGAACGTGGTCAGCGCGAACTTCCTGGTCAATACGGTGGGGATCGAAACGGGCTTCGAATACGCGGAAAAGTTCGGGATCTCCTCGCTGGTGCGGGAAAAAGAGATCGGCGGCCGGATCTATTCGGATCTGGGGCCGTCCCTGTGTCTGGGCGGCCTGACCAACGGGGCCAACCTGCTGGACGTGACCGGAGCTTTCGCATCGATCGCAAACCAGGGGACTTACCGCGAACCCATCTTCTACACTAAGATCACGGACCATGAAGGCAACGTGATCCTGGAAAAGAGCCAGGACGTGCATCAGGTCGTGCAGCCCAGTACGGCGTATCTGCTGACCAGCGCCATGGCGGATTCCATGAAAGACGGGAGCTTCAAGCAGACGTATTTCAAACCCAGTTCCATGTCCGCCGCGCTAAATAACCGGATGACCGCTGCCGGCAAATCCGGTACGGCCACGGACAACGCCGGCAAGGACCGCGACTACTGGTTCATTGGCTACACACCTTATTATTCCATGGGCGTTTGGAGCGGCTTCGACGACGGCAGCATCCCGCTGCAGGACAACGTGGAGATGAACAACTACCACAAGACCGTCTGGAAGGCGGTCATGGACCGGATCCACGTGGGTCGGGAAGTCATCGATTTCCCTGTGCCGGACAACATCCGCACCGCGAGAGTCTGCTCCCTGAGCGGCAAACTGGCCGTCCCGGGCGTCTGCGAGCAGGATCCCAACTGCCAGGTCTACGAAGAATATTACGCGGCCGGCACGGAGCCTTCCGAATACTGCGACATCCACACCATCATCCAGATGTGCAGCCAGACGCATGAAGAAGCCAACGAGCACTGCCCGCGGACGTACGGCAAACTGTATTACCTGATGCCCATGACCGACGTGATCACGCTGGATTCGGAATACATTTACCGCCCCGGCGTCAGTCCGGCCAAATGCGACGTTCACGAAGCGCCCGCTCCGCCGCCTACCCTCCCGCACACGTCCGCGACGGAAACGGAGGAGACCGGGGAACCTGAGGAAGAAAGCACGGAGGCTCCGGAGGAAGGATCCGGGACCGCCGGAACGCTCCCTTAACATCTCTCCCACTTCTCCGACCGGTTACGGACCTGCGGAGGGATCCGAAAGCGGCGCAGCCGAGACATTGCCGGTCAGCACGCTGCCCGTTCCGTAATCAGGACGGCCTTACGTCCGAAAACGGTACATGATCTTGGACGATTCGTGAATGATCTCCATAACGTCGTCGCTGGAGATCGGTTTTTCGTTGTTCAGCCATTCCTGCACGCAGTTAAGCACGCCGGCATTATGACAATAGGCGGTATAATACCGGACCGGATCCGGGGTCGGTCCGAGCGAGACTTCCACCTGGGCCCGGACGATGAGGACCCGGTACCGGCCGCTATTTACACAAGTACAGAAACGCCGCAGCGTGGGATTTGCCAGGAAATGACGAAGATAGGAATGGATGAGGTCCCGCGCCACACCGCCGTTTTCCAGCGGCAGATCCCATTGCGTAGTGAACCCCTCGCACACTTCCGCCACACTGTCCCGCAGTACCTCCTGGATAAGCTGATCCATGTATTCATAATGCGCATAAAAAGTGGAGCGGTTCACGCCTGCCTTCCTGCACAGTTCCACAACAGAAATATCTTCCGGTTCTTTCGTACGGAACAGTTCCAGAAACGCCGCTTTCAGTGCGGTCCTGCTCTGCTCTCCTCTGATGGCTCTCCGATCCATGATCTCTCCTGAAGAATTCCGACAGATGTCGGAATTTGTTTGTTGTCATTCATTTTAAAGGTGTTTATAATTTTTGTAAAGCAAAAATACCGCCTATATTTGTGGTTTTTTACTCGTTGTTTCAAAAATAATGATAAAGAGGAACGACTATGAGCAGACTGAAGATCAGAACGAAAAGCCAGGCTCAGGAGCTCGTGGACAGCATGTACGCGGGAATGGAGCGCCGGATCGCGGCCAGTCCCTCCGGACTGTGTCCCATCGACATCACGCTCAGCTTTCTGAACCTGTGCCACGCCCAATCCTGCGGGAAATGCACGCCCTGCCGGATCGGTCTGGGTCAGCTGTCCGCCCTGCTGCGTCAGGTGCTGGACGGCGAAGCCGATATGGCAGCCTTGGACCGGATCAAAGCCACGGCCCGGAACATCGCGGATTCCGCCGACTGTGCCATCGGCTTCAACGCCGCCACCCTGGTCCTGAACGGGCTGGCCGGCTTTGAGGACGACTTCAGGGAGCACATCCTGCACCACCAGTGCCTGGCCTCGCACCGCAATTCCGTGCCGTGCATCACGCTTTGCCCGGCCGGCGTGGACGTGCCCGGCTACATCTCCCTGATCGCCGACGGCCGTCCCGCGGACGCCGTGAAACTGATCCGCAAGGATAACCCTCTTCCCACTGCCTGCGCGTATATCTGCGAGCATCCCTGCGAGAGCCGCTGCCGCCGCAGCATGGTCGATGATCCCATCAACATCCGGGGTCTGAAGAAATTTGCGGTAGAGCAGGCCGGCCGGGTCCCGAATCCGCCGTGCGCGGAAAGTACCGGGAAGAAAGTCGCCGTCATCGGCGGCGGTCCCAGCGGCCTGTCCGCAGCTTATTATCTGCAGCTGATGGGGCATCAGGCGGTTATCTTCGAAAAACGCAAACAGCTGGGCGGCATGCTCCGCTACGGCATCCCCAGCTACCGCTTCCCGCGCGAAAAACTGGATGCGGAGATCGCCTCGATCCTGTCCACCGGCATTGAGGCGCACACCGGGATCGATATCGGCAAGGACGTCACCATAGAGCAGCTGACGAAGGATTACGATGCGGTCTATATCGCGATCGGCGCGCACACGGACCGCAAGGCCGGCCTGCCCGGCGAGGATGCCGGCCACGTGACCAGCGCTGTGGAGATGCTGCGCGGCATCGGCGACTGGCAGATGCCCGATTTCACCGGCAAGAAGGTCGTCGTCATCGGCGGCGGCAACGTCGCGATGGACGTGAACCGTTCCGCGGTCCGTCTGGGTGCGGAGAAAGTCACCTGCGTATATCGCCGCCGCCAGGCGGACATGACCGCCCTGCCCGAGGAAGTGGAAGGCGCGCTGGCGGAAGGCGTGGAGCTCCTGACCATGATGGCCCCCGTCCGCATCGAATCGGACGAGGAAGGCAACGCGGTCGCCCTGTGGGTGAAGCCGCAGGTCTCCGGCGCGTTTGACAAAGGCGGCCGTCCTTCCCCCGTGAATTCCGACCTGCCGGAGATCCGGGTCCCGGCGGACCTGATCGTCATGGCGATCGGCCAGGGCATCGAATCGCGCCACTTTGAGGAATCCGGCATCACGGTGAAGCGGGGCAACCTGCTGGCCGGCGACGACGCCCATATCGGCGATGAGAAAGTCTTCGCCGGCGGCGACTGCGTCACCGGGCCCGCCACCGCCATCCGGGCCATCGCGGCCGGCAAAGTGGCCGCCGCGAACATCGACGAGTTCCTCGGCTTCCGGCACGAGATCTCCACGGATGTGGTCCTGCCCGCCCCGAAGATCAACAGCGTGGTGCCGCGCGGCCGCATCAATCTGACCGAACGCGAAGCCAGCGAACGGAAAAAAGATTTTGACGCCATCGAGCATGAAATGACCTGCCTGCAGGCGAACCTGGAATCTTCCCGCTGCCTGCACTGCGACTATTTCGGCTTCGGCAATTTCAGAGGAGGGAGAGAAACCAAATGGTAAAGCTGACGATTGACGGACGGGAAGCACTCGTCCCCGAAGGTTCCACGATCCTGGAAGCGGCGGCGTCCCTCGGGATCAGGATCCCGACCCTCTGCTACCTGAAAGACATCAACGAGATCTCCGCCTGCCGCATCTGCGTGGTCGAGGTGGAAGGACTCGAACGCCTGGTGCCTTCCTGCACCGAAAAGGTCGCGGAAGGCATGGTCGTATCCACCAATTCGCACCGCGCCAAAACAGCGCGCGAAACGAACCTGAAACTGATCCTTTCCCAGCATGACGGCGACTGCACCACCTGCGTGCGCAATCAGAACTGTCAGCTGCAGGATCTGGCTTCGGAGTGCAACATCATCGACAACCCCTATCCGAAGGACGTGAAAAAGAACGACTGGCCGGAGAACAGCTACCTGATCCGCAAGGAAAGCAAATGCATCAAGTGTATGCGCTGCGTCCAGGTCTGCGACAAGATCCAGACGCTGAAGGTCTGGGACGTCAAGGGCAGCGGGTCCCGCACCACAGTCGGCGTGCGCCTCAACCGGCTGTTCACCGAAGCGGACTGCGCCCTGTGCGGCCAGTGCATCACGCATTGCCCGACCGGCGCGCTCTCCATCCGTGACGACACCGCAAAAGTGACGGCGGCTCTGGAAGATCCGGAGATCACCACCGTCGTCCAGGTCGCCCCGGCCGTTCGTACCGCCTGGGCCGAATACCTGGGCCTGACCCGCGAGGAAGCGACCGTCGGAAGAATGGCCGCCGCCCTGCGCGCCCTGGGCTTCGATTACGTCTTCGATACCAATTTCACCGCCGACCTGACGATCATGGAGGAAGGCAGCGAGTTCATCGAACGCTTCACGCACCGTGATCAGTATAACTGGCCGATGTTCACATCCTGTTGCCCCGGCTGGGTCCGCTTTGTTAAATCCCAGTTCCCGGAATATACGACGAACCTGTCCACCGCCAAATCTCCGCAGGCCATGTTCGGTGCCGTCGCCAAGAGTTATTTTGCGGAAAAGATCGGCGTGGATCCGCACAAGATGCGCGTGATCTCCGTCATGCCCTGCACCGCCAAAAAGTCCGAATGCGACATTCCCAACCTGAAAGATGCCTGCGGCGACCCTGACGTGGACGTGGTCATCACGACCCGCGAACTGGGCCGGCTGCTCCGCGCCTATCATGTGAACGTCCCCGCGCTGCAGGATGAGCCGTTCGACTCGCCGCTTGGCAGCGGCACCGGGGCGGCCGTCATCTTCGGCGCGACCGGCGGCGTCATGGACGCAGCGCTCCGCAGCGCCTACTACCTGGTAACGGGAACCAATCCGCCTGCCGACGCCTTCACCGCGGTCCGCGGCATGAAGGGTTGGAAAGAGGCGAATTTCGAAGTGCCCGGCGCCGGAACGGTCCGGGTAGCCGTCGTCAGCGGCCTGGGCAACACCCGTCAGCTCATGGAATCCTTAAAACGCGGCGACGCCGAGTACGACTTCGTTGAGATCATGGCCTGTCCCGGCGGCTGCTCCGGCGGCGGCGGACAGCCGATCCACGAAGGAGAAGAACTGGCGGATACCCGCGGACAGATCCTCTGGAATCTGGATAAAAACAGCGTGATCCGCTATTCGCACGAAAACCCGGACGTCATTGCGCTGTACCGGGAATACCTGGAGAAGCCGCTTGGCCAAAAGTCCCATCACCTGCTGCACACGGATCTGACCGAATGGTCCGTTCCGATGAATCCCAACCTGCAGGAAAAGGCGTAAAAACGCCGCCTCTCCCGTCCTTTCCGGAATGATCCTTCCAACTTTTTCCGGAAAGGCGGGGAGGTTTTCTGTAGTTGTGCTTTTTTAAGAATAACTAAAAACGGACTGCTGCATCAGATGCAGCAGTCCGCTTTGTTATGGGCAGGCCAGGATCAGTCCGGAATGACCGGCGTCCAGTACTGCTGATTGTAGATGTCCGTAAAGCGGAACAGCGGCTGCGCGTTCTTCTGGTCGCGGTCACTGAGCAGCATAGTGCTGACCGTGAGGCCGTCCGCGCCGACAGTGATCTGCTGACCGATCTTGTAGGAATCCTGGTACACGGCGTTGTAATCGTAGTAATCGCAGATGAAATCGATCACGTCGCCTGCCTGGATGCCTTTCAGATCCGTGGCCACGGTCTCCTGCTGTCCGTCGATATCAAACGTGAAGACTTCAGAATTATCCGCGCCGACCGCCGTCTTGGCATTCATTCCTTCATTCTCTTCATCCAGATAGACGTTGCGCACGCCGGCGACATAGCCGTCTTCATGGGCGTTGTCAAACACCAGGATGAGTTCGGCGCGCTGGCCGTTCAGGAGGACGGGCACACGGCCGGTGATGGAGTAATTGGTGCCGTCGTCGACCATGTCCATGTAGTAATACGCCACGATCTGACCGTTCACGGCGATCCAGCTGTTGTCGTATTCGCCAATCAGGACGCCGTACTCATTGATCTCAAAGCTGTTGTCCAGACCCAGATCCAGATAGCCGGCGCCGTCGTCCAGGAAGACGTTCAGTTCCAGGTTCTCCACCAGGCTCCACTGTTCGTCAGTCAGATGGATGCCGTACTTGCCGTTTTCGTACAGGACCCACTTCAGGTTGTCAGGATCCAGGCGGTTCTCCCACAGGTATTTCGCGGTGTCGTCCACGTTCAGGGAACGGCCGTAGCTGCCGCCCAGGAAATCGCCCAGGCCGCCGGTCAGGCCGGAGACGCCGTTGTAATTGCCGCCCAGCAGGCCGCTCAGGATGGAGCTGATCATATCCTGGCTGTCCGCGGACTGGCCGCTGCCGGTATAGTTGCTGAGCAGGGAGCTCATGCCGGAGGAAGCGCCGCCGCTGGCCGCCTGGCCGCCGGTCTCCATGCTGGCAAAGTCGCGGATGCAGCGCTGATACGCTTCGTCCATGCCGATGGCCTGATACATCTGCAGCGCGCTGTTCACCTTGCGGACCTGCTGGTACGGGAAGTACATGGACAGGCCGTAGGCGTTGGTCATGTCGGAGGAGGTGCGGTTGTACTTGACCGCGCTCAGCAGGCTGTTCACGAGTTCGTTGGCCTCGTTGCCGCCGATGCGGCGGGCCAGGTCGACCAGGTCGACCTGATCGATCTGCGAGGAGGTGGAGAACTCGCGCGAGGCGCTGCGGGCCTTGGCGACGGTCTTGTAATCGCTGCTGATCATGGAGCTGGCCGAGGTGGCGAAGCTCTTCAGATCCGCGGGAACGGTCTTTTCCAGTTCGGCCAGGTCGACCAGGGAAAGGGTAGCCTTCTGGCCGGCGCAGGAACGGGCGCAGGTCTCGATGAAGTCGTCGCAGATCTGTTTGCCGATCTCCAGCGTGGACAGGGACGTGTTCTGGGACAGCTTGTTCAGCCAGTTGGTGTAGTACCAGCCGATGCCGGGCTCGGTCTCTTCGGAGCCGATCAGGTAGTCCGCGAATTCGCTGCAGACCAGGGCGGTCTCAGTGGTCGCCATCAGGCAGGCATCGAAACCGATGAAGTCGTAGGTGACACCGCCGTTCGTCAGGGCCTGCTTGATCTGCGTCAGGTCCATGGAACCGCTGCGGGTGTTGCGCTCGTCATAGCCGTAACCGGACAGGGAGCCTCCGCCGTGGTCCCAGAAGATCAGCATGTTGCGGTTGGCCGGGAAGTTCGTTTTGCAGAACTGGATGAAGCTGGTCAGGGTCTTCGGATCGGTCATTGCGCCGGTGCCGGCGTTGGATTCCAGCTGGTGCAGCTGGCCGTTTTTGATCTGCCAGATCTGGTTATTGGTGTTGCTAATCCCGTTCACGCGCCACTTCTTGCAGCCGCCGGTGTAAACGATCAGGTTGATGTTGCTGCTGATCGAGGCGCTGACCATTTCCTTCAGGTCCGCAGTGCCCATACCGTACTGGGATTCCAGATCGGTGCCGCACATGTAGACCATGATGGTGACGACGTCGCGGCCGTTGCCCAGCCTCTGCGTGCGTTTATCCCGGGCGCCGGAAGCCACGCTGGTGTTCAGTTTGGACGTGTTGGGCGTCAGACCCCAGCCGGCCGAGGTGGCGGCGCCGTCAAAATTGTAGCTGCTGCCGGAACTGCTGCTGCCGCCGAACAGGTCGGACAGGCCCAGGCTGCTGAACAGCGTGCCGGTGCTGGAACTGCTGTTGGTCTGCGTCGTGGGGGCAACAATATTATTGTTCTGCGTCGTGTTATCAGCAATAATATTGTTGTTATGTGAAGAGGTGCCGTCGTCTTCGCTGAAAAAGCTCTTCACTGCGAAGAAAGCCACCACGATCAGGACAAGGATCAGAATCCCCTTACCGCTGAACAGGCCGCCCGAACTTGACCCCGAACCCGAGCTGCTGCCCGAACTGCCTGTCAGCCCGCTGAACAGGCCTCCGGAGTTCGAGTTTGAGCTCGAGCTCTGACTGCTGGACGTATTCGTGTTGACCGAATTCAGGAACAGATCCGTCAGGATCCCCTTGTCCCCGTCCTTGCCTTCTTTGCCGGAAGGTCTTCCGGAATAACCGTGGGAACTTCCGACCGGGCCGCTGTGCAGCCCTTCGTCTCTCTTGTTAACATCGCCTGCCTGGCCGGAGATCTTCTTTTTCCGGCCGCCTGGTGTCGTTGCCATTGTTTTTACTCCTTCCGAAGATTTATAATACGGGAGTTCCTTCCGGAACCATGTCATCCACAAAAATTACTTTGCAGCCGCAGGCGTTGTTGGTCGCGGCCAGCAGCATGCCTTCGCTCTCCACGCCGGTCAGGCGGGCCGGAGCCAGGTTGGCCAGAATGATGATCTTTTTGCCGATCAGTTCCTCCGGCTCATATTCGTCCTTGATGCTGGAGACGATGGTGCGTTCTTTGATGCCGTCAAAGACGGTCAGTTTCAGGTTGTTGCGCGCCTTGCGGATCTCGCTGCATTTGACGATCTTCACGACGCGCAGATCCATCTTTTCGAAATCCGGCTTTTCAATGATCTCCTTGAACGGCGCCACCGGATCCGCGGGGCCGTAGACGCGCTCTTTCTTCGCCGGCTCGTCCTTCTTTTCAAAGAGTTCCGGATGCAGCTCCTGCTCCGTGGGTTCCGCATCCAGATCCAGCAGCGGCAGGATGTCGGTGCTGTCCATGGCGTGCAGGAACAGGTACAGGCGCGGTCCGCGTTCCTTCGCGAGAAGCAGGCGGTAGACCAGCTGGAAGAAGCGGCCCTGCAGCTGCTTCAGGTTAGGGGCGTCCGCACCGAAGACCTCCTTGGGGATGTCATAGAGCTTCGTGCTCAGCTCGTCCAGCGTATAACCGCCCTCCGCGATATAGTCATGCAGTTTGCGGATCTCCGCCTTCTCTTCTTCCGTCATTTCGGCGATCAGCGGCAGGTCGCGGAAGACCCGCAGATGGTTGGCCTGCTCCGGCGCGCACTCCTCAAGCCAGAAGCGGGCGCGGTCCAGACGGTCCGCAAAGTCTTCGCAGGTGTAGTTCATGCCGATCTTGCGGAACACGGTCTCGATCATGGGCGGGTTGAAGTTCACGATGGAGCCCAGCTGGACCAGCAGTCCCATCGGGACGGTCTTGATGGTCTTGCCGTGGGTCAGGCAGTTGTCCATGACGGAGCGGTTGAATTCGTCCGCCTTGCCGTCGCAGTACTGCGTGTACTGCTTGTCGAATTCGAAGTACTGGCGCAGGATGCCGTCGTCGAAGCAGAAATCGAAGGCCTTGGTCGGTTCGCTGCGGGAATAGAGCCACAGAACGACTTCCGGCTCGTACAGTTTCAGGATGGTGTCCGGGGTCAGGTTCAGGCCCGAGGAGCCGGACATTTTGCCGGCCACGCCCTTGATGCCGATGAATTCGTAGCCCTGGAACAGCGGTGCTTCGTAGCCGAAGATCTTCTCCGCCACGGCGCGGCCGTTGTCATAGCTGCCGCCGGGGCTCGCATGGTCCTTTCCGCCGGGTTCGAAGTCCACGCCTTCGTACGCCCAGCGCATGGGCCAGTCGACCTTCCAGGCCAGCTTGCAGTTGGTGTCAGTCTTAAAGTCGAAATCCCCTTCGTGGCCGCAGGCGCAGGTGAAGTGCGCCACCGTGCCGTCTTCGCTCAGGGAGCGGATCTTCGTGGTGTCGCGATGGCAGTGCGGGCAGTAGATGCTGACGGGGTAATAGGCTTCCCGCTCGCCTTCCTGCGCGTCCTGCGTGCGGAAGCTGTCCAGGATGTCGAAGATCTCGCCGCGCTTCTGCAGGGCAAGCAGGATCTGGTCCCGGTAGGCGCCGCTGCGGTACATCTGCGCCTGGTGGCGGTAATCCATCGGGATGCCGAAGGCTTCCATGGAGCGCTCGAATTCTTCTTCGAAATGCTCCGCGTAGGAGCCGTGGTGCTCATCGAAAGGATCCGGCACGTCCACGTAGGGATAGCCGATATACTGCGCGTAGTCGTCCCGCACGGCTTCCACGTTTTTGGGGACCTTGCGTAGACGGTCGAATTCATCCCATGAGAAAAGAAGGCGCGCCTTCTTGCCGGCCCGTTCCAGGGCTTTCACGACGAAAAAGCTTGTGGCGACGTCGCGGAAGTTGCCGATGTGGACGGAGCCGGAAGGGCTGATGCCGGCGGCGCAGACGTATTCGTCTTTGTCGGGGCGGCGGGCTATGATTTTTGCGGCTATTTCATCAGACCAGTGCATATATTACCTCGGTTTTCGGGCCGTTGAAACAACGACCCCTACGATTGTTTCAAAGCAGGTTTCATCAGGACACTGTATAAATGTCATTATTTCACGATCCTGCAGTAACTCTTCTTGCCCTTTCGCAGCAGCAGGCCTTCCACGGGAAGACTTTCCGGCGTCCAGGATCTCTTGATGTCCGTGACCTTTTCCCCGTCTGCGGTGACGCCGCCCTGGAGGACGGACTGGCGGGCTTCGGAGCGGGTCTTGGTGAGGCCGCTGGCGACCAGTAGGGTCAGGATGTCCGCGGCGCCGTCGCGCAGGTCGGATTCCAGCAGCTGATAGCTGGGGACGTTGTCCGCCTCGCCGCCGCCCGCAAAGAGCGCGCGGGACGCATCCTGCGCCTTCTTTGCTTCTTCTTCGCCGTGGACCATCGTGGTCAGTTCGTATGCCAGGATCTCCTTGGCGCGGTTCAGTTCGCTGCCTTCCCATTTATCCATTTCGTCGATCTGCTCCATGGGCAGGAAGGTCAGCATGCGGACGCATTTCATGACGTCCGCGTCCGCGACGTTTCGCCAGTACTGGTAGAATTCGTAAGGCGAAGTCTTGTTCGGGTCCAGCCAGACCGCGTTGCCGGCAGTCTTGCCCATCTTCTTGCCTTGAGAGTCCGTCAGCAGCGTAATGGTCATGCAGTGCGCGTCCTGGCCCAGTTTCTTGCGGATGAGTTCGGTGCCGCCCAGCATGTTGCTCCACTGGTCGTCGCCGCCGAACTGCATGTTGCAGCCGTAGTGCCGGAACAGGTAGTAGAAGTCATAGCTCTGCATGATCATGTAGTTGAACTCGAAGAAGGACAGGCCCTTCTCCATGCGGTTCTTGTAGCATTCGGCGCGGAGCATGTTGTTGACGGAGAAGCAGGTACCTACTTCGCGCAGGAGCTGCACGTAGTTAAGGTCCAGCAGCCAGTCCGCGTTGTTGACCATCAGGGCTTTGCCGGGGCCGAATTCAATGAAGCGCTCCATCTGGCGCCGGAAGCATTCCGCGTTGTGGTTGATGTCTTCGATGGTCAGCATTTTGCGCATGTCCGAGCGGCCGGAGGGGTCGCCCACGAGTGTGGTTCCGCCGCCGATCAGGGCGATCGGATGGTTTCCGCCCGCCTGCAGGCGCTTCATCAGCGTGAGCGCCATGAAATGCCCGGCGGTCAGGGAATCCGCCGTGCAGTCGAAACCGATATAGAAGGTGGCCTTGCCTTCGTTGATCATCCGGCTGATGATTTCCTCATTGGTCACCTGTGCGATAAGGCCGCGGGCCTTCAGTTCTTCGTATAAAGTCATCTTCTGCTCCTTCTTCCTTTGCCGGCAGACAGCGGCCGCCGCCTGTCAGCAATTCCAAAATATTATAATATCATTGAAAATTCAAGTCAACTGATACTTGAAAAAAAGTCCCTTACAGCGTGTGCAGCCGCCGTTTCCGGTACTGCAGCGGCGTCTGGTTCAGTTCTTTTTTGAAACACTCGATATAGTAGCTGGCGCCGGAAAAGCCGGATTCGTAGGCGATCTCGCTGACGGAAAGCCGCGTGTCCTCCAGCAGCTCGATGGAGCGCGTCAGGCGGTAGGACCGCAGGTAATTCAGGATCGTGTCCCCGGTCATCTGCCGGAACTGGCGGCAGCATTCGCTTTCGGAGAAGCCGACGGCCCGGCCCACGTCCGCAAGCGAGACCGGCTCCTGGTAGTGCGTCCGCAGAAATCTGATAATTTCCTGCGCCGTCTCATGCCCCTGCGCCGGCGCGCGGCCGCTCTCC
>JAFRNR010000009.1 GCA_017430085.1 Lachnospiraceae bacterium
CATCTTCACCAATGGTAAATTGATCTTCCGAAATATTCGATGATCGCAAAACTCTAATGCCGGAATCTCGAATATTCAACGGACTATACGTCAATCCTCTTCGAGTTTCGGCTAAATCTGAGAACTTACGCTGTTCCCAAGGATCGGTGAAACCTTTGAATCTAATGGCAGGTGTTTTTGCCTTTTCAGCCATATCACTCACCTCCCAGAAGCTTTTTCAGCTCCGCAAGTCCCTGCATGTCAAAAACATTGCCGGTCAGGTCGTCCAGCATGGAGGAAAGAGCGGCAGATGTGTCCTGTATTTCTTCTTCCACCTCAAAAAATGTGGTGTCATACTTTTTCTGAAGCGCCTCCAGCTTGGCAATGAATCCGTTTACAATATTGCCCGGGAGACCGGAAAGCCCTGCCATGATCGGCTTAATCCACTTTTCTCCAAGTAAATCTCGCACCTCAGCATCTTCCAGGGACTCAATAACTTCTTTTGTCTTGAGATGCAACGCGTTTTCTTCTGCTTTCAGCTGTTTTTTCAGCGTTTTTTCCTCTGTGCTCAGCGTGTCATATTTCTTCAGAACAGCCAGCACTTCAGTTTCGACGTCCTTGGCTTTCAACGCCTTTTTCACCTCGGCGGCAACAAAGGCAGTCTTATCCTCGTTTACAAAGTCCTTTTCTTTTTCTTCTTCGGGAAGCTCCTCCAGTAGCGCTTCGTACTCGGAAGCGATCTCCGTAGCCCTGGCCTCATGATTACGAAGAGTGTTCAGCTCTTTTGAGAGTAGTTTTTCCTGAACCAGCGCGAACGGGATGACGTGGCCGACCCAGCCATCTTGCGTTTCTACATCTTTGCCGTCTTTTTTCTTGACCACCATGTTCGGATCCACTTTTCTGGTGGCATCGAAGCCTTCTGTCTGGATAATTTCCAGATCAACGGAAATGCCGCTCCAGGCATTGTCCAGCAGCTGATAAGCCTCGTATTGGTTGACAAGCGGAATCCCGGATAGTCTTTCAAAGATTCTTTCGGACAGAACGGCCTCTTCTTTGGAGGCATTGATCGCCTGCATGCTTTGGATCAACTCTTTGTTCAGATAGCTGTCAAATCCGTCAAAGGCGGAGACAAATGATTCCTCAAAATGACGAATATCTTTGTGCTGCTGTACAGAAGACTTGATGTCCGCTGTGCTGAAATGCAGGTAAGGAGCGTTGGCATCCGAAAACAGCGCTGATTTCAATTCGGGGAAAGCAGTCCAGTATTCTTTCAGATCAGCAACTTCCGAAGCAGGGATCCCGCCAAACATCGAAGCGTAAATATCCCAGCTCTCCGGCTTTTCAGAGGAGTCCACATAGCGCGGTATATTCAGATTATAATCATTTCTGCGGATCTCATCACGGCTCACCACACGGGCAAATTTCGGAGAATCCGTCCGTGCGGTGACGACATCCACAATCTTTTTAATATCCGATGCGCGAAGCTTGTTGTTCTTACCGACCTTCTCGAAGCCTTTAGAGGCATCGATGATCAGGACGTCTGTATTGTTGCGCTTTTGCTTCAGCACCATAATAATGGTGGGAATACCTGTACCGAAAAAGATATTCGCCGGGAGTCCGATGATCGTGTCGATCTTGTTGTTTTCGATGAGATTCTTCCGGATCTCGCCTTCTTCACCTCCACGGAACAGCACGCCGTGAGGAAGAACGATGGTCATCAGTCCGTCCGGTTTGATATGATAAAGGTCATGGAGCAGGAATGCGTAATCCGCTTTGCCTTTCGGCGCAAGCCCGTAGGATTTGTAACGGGGATCAGCCTCTTTATCAGCAGGATTCCAGTTCTGTGAATAAGGCGGATTGCTGACTACTGCATCCACATAGAGCGGATCGTATGTGCCGATCGGATCACTCTCGTCAAAATACGGCCAGTCTTCTTCAAGGGTATCACCGTTTCGGGTAATGATGTTATCCGGAAGGATCCCTCGCATGACCAGATTCATGCGGGTCAGGTTATAAGTGTTTTCCTTCAGCTCCTGTGCATAATACTTGATTTTGTCGCTGCTGCCCATGTACTTGGCAACGCTCTTGCCGATGTTGATCAACAGGGAGCCGGAACCGGAGGTGGGGTCGTAAATTTTGATTTCGTTTCTGTCTTTCAGATGGTTCGCAACGATCTCTGACATCAGAAGAGAGACTTCGTGCGGCGTATAGAATTCACCGGCCTTTTTACCCGCATTGGCAGCAAAATTAGAAATCAGGTATTCATAGATAAACCCGAGCACATCGTAATCCTGCTTGCCATCCATGGGGATGTCTTTGATCAGATGGATAAGGTCACTGATTGCCTTTGTCTGAGTGCCGGAACTGTCTCCAAGCTTTGACAGACCGGTCTGAAGCGTATCAAAGATCTTATCGAACACTTTCTTATGGGAAGCATTGATTAGCCGGGAAAAGGCTGACAGTGCATCTCTGACGTTGGATACGTTGAAGTCGGAGCCCATTTCAAGCCAGGTAGAGAAGAGGTTTTCATAGGCAATAAAATACCCGACATTCTGCTGGACGTAGCGAACCGTTTCAATATCGCCTTCATTCAGCAATGTCCGAATGTCTTCATCAGACCAGTCCTCTGATTTGAGAAACTTCACTTCTTTATCGGAAAGAAACTTGTAAAAGATGAATCCAAGAATATAGTCCTTATATTCATTGGCCTCTATCTTGGAGCGCATCTTATTGGCGGACTCCCAGATCTTGGATGCTAATTGCTGCTTATTCATGTGACGTCCTCGCTACCACTTTATTCTTTACTGGCGGCATCTTCATTCGCCATTAAAAGCCACGCTTCCTGCAGATTTTCAAAAGGTAGTTTGTGGGAATCGCTGAAAGCCTTTAATCGGTTCATTCCAGTCATACTGGGATGTGCTCTGCCGGATTCCCACCGATTGACTGTGGAAAAAGCCACGCCAAGTTCTTTGGCAAAAGACTCCTGTGTGAGCAAGGCTTTCTGGCGTAACATTCTGATTTCGTTGGGAAGATTCATCATGCATCTCCTGTTCAGTACTATGGCGATATTATAGCGTTTTCAAGGCTCAAATACAACTATAATCGCGAGAGTTTTACGTTTTCTTGGGAACAGCGTAAGCTCGACGACATTTTGCAAACGTTGCCGTTTAAGGCTTATTTGAAATCTCCTGAGCACGATGGACAATATGAGATTATTCAACAAGGCAACGACCCCATTATTGGTTATGCAAATGGCGAGCCATGCAAAGACTACGAGGATACTGTCATTTTCGGCGATCACACGTTATCGTTATATAAGCCTAAAACCCCCTTTTTTGTGGCAACCGACGGTGTTCGCATCATAAAAGGCCTCGACAGTATGAACGGGAATTACCTGCTCTCTCTTCTGGAAAGAAATAAACCCAAGTCGGAAGGATACAAACGATATTATTCCATTCTTGCTGATGTTGACGTTTTCTTTACAGAGAATCATGAAGAACAGTACAAAATTGGAAAGCTTTTCTTGGAGCTCGACAACCTTATCACCCTTCATCAGCGTGAGGCACGACAAGGACAGACTATATCTTCAGAATTCGCATCAATCATAGGATGCTCTCTCTTGTTGCTTCTTTTCATCACCAAAAGAGTTGAAAACCTTCTTGTGATGATTGAAAAAGCGCAAGATCCTTGGTATTATTAAATCGGAAAGAGGGTGCCACTCTTAAGTTGGCGCGAAGTGAGAAAACACACAGCATACAGCAAAGCTATTGAAAGAAGAGGTTGCGATGAAGGGCTCTGAGACAAAGCTTATCAAATACATGGAAGGAGCGGACAAGCGTTTTGTCATTCCGGTTTATCAGAGAAACTATGACTGGAAGATCGAGAACTGCAAGCAGCTCTATGATGATCTGGTAAAGGTGGTTCGGAACAACCGGAAGAATCATTTCTTCGGCAGTATCGTCTCCACCTATAATCCGGATGGAGATAATGAAGAATACCAGATCATTGACGGCCAGCAGCGTCTGACCACGGTTTCGCTGCTCCTTCTCGCTATGTATAACCTGATCCGACAAGGAAAAGTCATCCCTTCAGACAACCGGCTCAGTGACCGTATTTATGAAGACTATCTGGTCGATAAGTATCAGCCGGAGGAAACCCGCATCAAGCTGAAGCCGATCAAAAATGACCGGAAGGCATTCGGTAAGCTTTTTGACGAGGAGACCGAGCATATTGGCGGATCCAATCTGACCACGAATTATAACTACTTTTACGATCGAATTCAGAAGGAAGAAATTACGATTGACGAGCTCTTTCAGGCGATCCGCAGTCTTGAGATTATCAGCATTCGCCTTGATTCCGATGACAATCCACAGCTGATTTTTGAAAGCCTGAACTCCACCGGTTTGGATCTTTCGGAAGGTGATAAGATTCGCAACTATATCTTGATGGGACAGCCTTCCAAACAGCAGGAAGTCTATTACGAAAAGTATTGGAACAAGATCGAAGAGAATACGAATTATCAGGTCGATCTTTTCGTACGTGATTATCTGAGCGTAAAGCAGCAGGCAACACCGTCTTTGAACAAAATCTATTTCACCTTCAAAAACTACGTGGAGGATGAGCGTGTTGAGATCGAAGGACTGCTGATCGATCTTTTGAATTATGCGAGGCTGTATCGCGTCCTTCTGACGGCACAGGTTCCGGATAAGCGCCTGGCTTCCTGCATCTATCGACTGAACAGACTGGAAACTACAGTCACAAGGCCGTTCTTCCTGGAAGTTCTGCGCTTGCAGGCGGAAGGGACAATCCCGCTTGATGACGTGGTGGAGATCTTCCTGACAACGGAAAACTATCTCTTCCGCAGAACTATCTGCGAACTGCCTACCAACCAGTTGAATAAGATATTCTTGCTGCTGCATAAGGAAGTGATCCGCTATGACGGCACCGCTGATAATTACCTGGAGAAGCTGAAATATGCGTTGCTCTCCAAGAAAGAACGTGCCCGCTTCCCGGAGGATGCAGAATTTGTTGAAGCATTCGGCATGAAGCAGATTTATTCAATGAACGCCAAGAACAAGATGTACATTCTGGAGCGCTTTGAAAACTACGGCACCATTGAAGACAAGGATGTGTACCGTCATTTTGATGACGGTGATTACTCCATTGAACATATCATGCCGCAGCACTTGACTCCCGCATGGGCAGAAGCACTCGGCACAGATTATGAACGGATCCATGAAACCTGGCTGCATAGGATGGCAAATCTGACACTGACTGCCTATAACTCCAAGTATAGCAATAACAGCTTCCTGGAGAAGAGAGATATGGCAAATGGGTTCAAGGACAGCGGCATCCGCATGAATCAGTGGATCGGTTCCCGGAACCAGTGGACTGAGGCAGAGCTGGAACAGCGGAATGATTATGTTCAGCAGCGTGCTCTGGAGATATGGGCATCACCGGTTACAAGCTTCCGACCGATTGAAAAGCAGCTTGACTCCTATACTCTTGACGACGAGATCGATCTGACCGGAAGAAAGATTGCGCGTTTTGCCTATCTTACAATGGAACAGCCGGTCAAGAACTGGGCGGAAATGTTTGAAAACGTCGTCCGTATCCTGCATTCCGAAGACAAGTCTGTTCTGAATAATCTGGCTTATGAATCTGATCAAAGCGTTGACCTGGCGACATATGTAAGCCATAGGAAGCAGGATCTGCGCGGAT
Source organism: Lachnospiraceae bacterium (assembly GCA_017430085.1). GTDB lineage: Bacteria > Bacillota > Clostridia > Lachnospirales > Lachnospiraceae > UBA6987. The sequence continues at coordinate 5,701 of JAFRNR010000009.1, forward strand.
ATATCGAGATTGACCGCGGAATTTATGTTGAGAGGAATACAAGTACTTGGATGAAACTATCCATCCTCAAGCGTTTGTTTGCCCTCTATCATCTTGATCCGACAAATTTGGTCTTCTATCTCAGGGACGATGATGGCACTGAGGAAGAAGAGCAGATCGCCGGTACACGCCATGAAGTCAGAAAGAAATTCTGGACCTATGCACTTGACTTGATCAAAGAGGCAAATGCTGAGAGCGGCGCATTCAGTAACTGTAATCCGGTAAAGGAAAACTGGGTCAATGGTTATTTCGGCATTCAGGGGTTCAATCTGTGCTGCGTAGGCAACTTTGATTCGGCCCGTGTCGAGGTATATTTCGGCAAAGCTGATAATGATGAAAACAAAAAGGCTTATGATCTTGTTGCTGCGCACAAAGCAGAAATTGAGAAGATGCTTGGAGAAGAACTGATCTGGGATCGCGGTGATGATAAAAAGTCTTCCAAAATCTATTTCAAGGTTGATGGTATTGGAATCGACAATGAAGCGGACTGGCCGGTAATTGCCAAGTTCCATGCAAAATGGTCAGTTAAGCTGTATGATGCTATAGTTGTGCCATTTCTTAAGCCAATATACAGTGAGCATACAGTATGAAAAGGGAAAGGGCGAGGTACTTCTATGGATATTAATGGAAAATACAGACCTTTTTACATCGCCAAACTACTTGAAGAGCTGACGGATGAGGACCACTACCTCACTACCGTTCAGATCTCCAATCTTCTGGAAGAACGTTATGGGATCACATCCTACCGCCAGACCATTACCAAGGACATGGAGATCCTTCGGACGGTCGGGATGGATATCGATTGTATCCCTTCCACACAAAACCGCTATCGCCTCCTCTCCCGCCGCTTCGACGATGCTGAGCTGAAGCTCCTGATAGATGCGGTGGCATCATCCAAGTTCATCAGCAAGAAAAAGAGTGAGGTCCTGGCCGGCAAGTTGGCCTCCCTTTCCAGCAGCTTTAGGGCAGACGAACTGAAGCGGAATATCTCTGTTGAAAGCCGCGTCAAGAGTGAAAACGAACTGACGCTCCTGATAATTGACGCCATAAATGAAGCAATCAACAAAGGCAAGCAGATCCGCTTCCAGTACTTCCATTACAATGCTCACAAACGTCCGGAGGAGAAGTGGAAAGGCTATTGGTATCATACGAGTCCCTATCGTCTGATCTGGAACGGCGACTATTACTATGTTGTATGCTGGAATGACAAGTATGGCAACATTTCCACCTTCCGGATTGACCGCATGCTCTCCCGCCCTGAAATTATGGAAGAGGATGTAGCACCTATGCCAAAGCGGGTGAATATTGATAAGCTGATCAATACCGTATTCCGGATGTATGCGGTGAATGCGGAGCGTGTACCGGTGGAGCTCCTTTGTGATAATTCGATCATGGATGCCATGATTGACCGCTTCGGCAAAAATGTGAAAACAAAGGCGGTGGATGAAACCCACTTCCTTGCAGTGCCGAGCGTTCCTGTGAACGACGTCTTCTTCGGCTGGATCTTCGGATTCGGAGGGAAGGTCAAGATCGTTTCTCCGGAGACTGTGAAGGAAAAGTATGCTGCGATGGTAAAAAATGCGGTAGAAACGCTTTGAATGCTCAAAAAATGTCGTTTTTCAATTGACCTCATAAACTGACGGAAATGCTACCATTTAAGAAAAGACATGAGGAGGAACCTGTCATGACTATTCTTGAGGCAAAAAAGATCTGCCAGAATTATTACGACATTACCAACCCGAAGGAGGAGGATCGTTTTCTCTTTGCTGAAGCGATGGACTTTCTGATTCGGGAAACCAAAAACTCCGATTATATGGTCGACCTTGGAGCCATGTACTATGAGCAGCGTCAATTCGACCTGGCGCTGAAATACTATGAGATGGCTGCGGAGTATGGCAACTGTTATGCGATTTCAGATTTGGGCTATATCTGGTATTACGGCCGTACCGGTGAGAAGAACTATGAAAAGGCATTCTACTATTTTGACAAAGCTCGTCAGATGGGTGATTTGATTGCTGCGTACAAAGTGGCGGATATGTATAAGAACGGCTACTATGTCAGTCAGGATTACGAGAAATACAAAGAAATCATCGAAGCCCTGTATCCGAAGGTGAAGGACGCGCAGCTTTTGGGTGATCCGCTCCCGGAGGTCTTTACGCGCCTGGCCAGGATCCGTACGGAGGAGGGCAACGTGCAGGAAGCGTTGCGTCTTTACGATATAGCCAGAGACTTCCTCTCTCAGCGCATCCAGGCGCACGCCTTCTTCGGGGACCTGAATATTATGAAGTGGATGATCGAAGATGTCTACAAGCTCCGGGAATTTGACCCGGAGGATTTCGGACTGTATGACCTGTATTACCTTCTTCGGTCCCCTGTTAAGGTTCATTTCACGTTTGAATGCGATGGCCACGAAGTGGAGGCTGTCCCGGACAACGGGTTCCTTGTCATCCGCTTTGATGATAAATGGTTCCGGACGGTCGATGACTTCTTCAAAAAGGCGGAGCTTGGCGGAGAATTGCTCACGACCCGCTACGAAGAGCTGCTGGATTTCGAGGTGCTGTGATGGAACTGATCAGGATTACGGATTCAAAGTATGATGAATATGAATCGATTCTGCTGGAGCGAGACCAGATCCGGAAGGAAGCCGGCCAGATCTGGACGGTATATACGGCCACGTTCGGACAACTGATCGCGGGCGTTTACGAGGAGAAACTGGAGTGCATCAAGTGCAAGAAGACGCTCTCCTTTTATCAGATGGCTTTAAACCATGGAGGCGTCGTCGACGCGGACGCGCTGCAGAAATACCTGGACAAGGAAATGGCCGCCTACTATGCCAACCTTAAAAGACTGCTGGAAGACCATGATCGCTGCAAAAAGGCGGGACATTCGACAGATTACGACGTAAAGCGCTCTAAAGAGCTGTACCGCCGCCTTGCCAAGCTGCTGCATCCGGACATCAACCCGGAGACAGACCGGCAGGAAGCGCTGCGTGAGCTCTGGCAGCGGGTCATGACTGCCTACGCGCACAACAGCGTGAAGGATCTGGCTGAATTGGAGGTCCTGGTCCGCAAAGCATTAAAGGACCTTGGCATCGGCGAGATCAAGGTCGAGATACCGGATATCGAAGAAAAGATCGAAGCTTTAAAGGCGGAGATCGAAGAGATCCGGAGCACGGAACCTTATACCTACGGTCCCCTGCTGGACGATAGTGCCGCCGTCGAAAAGAAGAAAAAGGACCTGGAGGAAGAACTGCGGTCCTATCAGAAATATAGGGAAGAACTGGACGCCATGATCCAGGAGATGCTAAGCGGCGGAAAGGTCAAGATCAAATGGCTCATGAACTGACAAATACACAAACCGGTGCGCTGGTTTCGGCGCTGGACCGGCAGGGGATCGGCGAGCTGCTGAAGCCGCTTGTCAGGGAGATCCATCTGTTTGATTCCTATGTGGCCGGTACCACGCACTTAGAGGATCCTTCTGTCCTGAACAAAATCAAGGTGGACGACAAACTGAGTCTGGTCCGTGAAAACAACAAGTTCGACGAGAATGCTATTATGATTTTTACTGAGTCCAAACAGCGGCTGGGTTACGTGCCCGAAAAAGACAATGTGATCTTTGCCAGACTGATGGACGCCGGGAAGATGCTTGCCGCCCGGATCAGGAAGATCGAGAAAAAAGGAAGCTTCACGCAGATCAGCATAGGGATCTATCTGGTGGACTTCTGAGGAGGATACTTTTTCATGATTGACAAGAAAACACAGAACATAGAGGTCTTTAATGACACGCAGCAGTTTTATCAGACCGATCCGGTCCTGATGAAGGCGGTTGACCAAAGCCGGAAAGCGACCAGGCTGTATGCGGAGGATGAGTACCCGGATCTTCTTGTTGTGGGAACAATCGAGCGCTTATGGCTGGTGGCCGACGATCCGAATGGGTCGCTTGGAGCTCAAGGCGCTGCGATGGAGGCGATCCGGGCGATAGAAAACGGAGCGCCGAACGATCCGGTTATCCATGGCCAGGAGATCCGCATGGACAATGCCCGGACCTTTGAGGCTGCCATGAAGCTGCGGAAAGAATTTCCTGACAAGAAGATCGCGGTCCTGAACTTTGCTTCCGCGACCCGACCGGGCGGCGGCGTTAAGCATGGCTCCAGCGCGCAGGAAGAGGCTCTGTGCCGCTGTTCGACACTGTTCCCGACACTGGACCGGCGCTTCCTTTGGCAGCAGTACTACGATGTCAACCGTGCCGTGCACAATGCGCTTTATAACGATGCGCTGATCTATTCGCCCGGCGTCGTGATCTGCAAAACGGACGAGAAGGTTCCGAAAAGGCTTCCGCAGGATGAGTTCGTGACGGTAGATGTCATCAGCTGTGCTGCACCGAATCTGCGCAAAAACCCGTCCAATATCTATAACCCGGCGGCCGGCGCACCGGTGCAGATCACCTCACAACAGCTGTACGAGATCCATCTGTCCCGGGCAAAGCACATCTTCCATATCGCGGCCTATAACAAGGTCGATATCCTGGTGCTGGGCGCTTTTGGCTGCGGGGCATTTGAGAACGATCCGAAAACGGTCGCTTTAGCCTGGCGTATGGCGCAGACCTTCTACCGAAACCGCTTTGACGTTATCGAATACGCGATCCCAAAGACGGCTTATGACTCCAAGAATTACGACGCCTTCCATGATACGCTCTGGATGCTGTTAGGCGAGGACACCAAGTAAGGAAAAGAGAGGACACACGATGAAAACGCTTGTTGCTTATTTCAGCGCGGAAGCCGGCAGAACTGCGAGAGTTGCAAAAGACCTGGCAGAGAAGCTGGGAGCGGATATGCAAGGCATATGACTGGAGCGGCAAAAAGGTTTATATCTTTGCCACCTCCGGCGGGAGCGGCATCGGAAAGACGGCTGAAAAGCTGCAACCATATGTGAAAGGCGCAGAAATCGTGGACGCAAAACTCGTTCGCAGTGCAGCGGAATTGGTATAAGCGGGAGGCTGTCTGATTCCGATTGACGGAAACCACAGCCGGGAAAACCGGGGGCAGAGGTGAAGGAAAGAATCCAAAAACTCATGGATCATGTAAAGCGGAATCCCTGGATCCCCGCTTTGCTTGGTATGGGTTGGAACCTGCTTTATGCCATCTTTAACGGAGTCCTTGGCATTGTTTCCTCCTCGTACTGGTACATAACCCTCTGTGCGTTTTACCTCGTGCTTGGCCTTATGAGACTGCTCGCCGTAACATCTGACCGCAGAAAAGGAATGCCCGATGCAGTCGTCATGCGTCTGATCGGATTTGCCATGATCCTGCTGGCTGTTGTGATCAGCGGGATCACGCTTCTTACGATCCGTGAGCAGCAGAACCCTGTCCGCGATACGGTCACAATGATCACGATCGCAACGTTCACTTTTCTTCTGGCGGGGCTTTCTGTCCGCAACATTATCCGGGCGTACAGAAAACCTACGGCTCTGCTCATTATATTGAGGAATATTTCATGTGCAGCAGCTGTCGGGTCGATGTTGTCACTTGAACGGGGCATGCTCGGCTCCTTTGGCGATGCATCTGACAGTTTTACCAAAGTCATGGAAGCTGTTTCGGGAGCTGTGGCCTTCTTGCTTTTGGTACTTATGGGGATCGGGATGCTAAGGATGGCAAAACACAGATCGATCAGGTGATCCTGACGATAGAACGGAGCCCCTGTATTCGGATAGAAAACATGGATTGCCGCAGCATCCCTCCGGCGGCGGATGGAAGCGGCTTTCGGACTGCATGGTAGGAAGAGAATGGATGCTATAGACTGGGAGCGGTTAACTCCGGAGCAGAAGAAAAAACTGCTCTTTCTGAAACAGAAGGAACTGCTTGACACTTTTCTCGCCCATCACGCAATCAGCCAGGCGCAGTATGACAAAAGCCTGGGCGATCTGACGGAGAAGATGGGAATCAAAACCTTGGGAGAAGGGCCCATATGAAAGTAGAGCAATTTGTTTTAGCTTATGAAGTTGAGCAGGACCGCATCCGGGCGTTGCTTCCCCGCGGTTATTCGTCTCTTCGTCCTGTTCTGCGAATCAATACAGAGATTCGGGATGACAAGGAAGTCTATGTGGAATTCAACGTCCCCGTCTCGCATAACGGAACGAACGGCTGGCTGAATATTACCAACTGGAGCAGTGAGCGTGATCCCGTTTCATTCCGCAAAGACGGCAAAGAGGTGCTGATCGAAGCTCCTTTTATGGAACTTCACTATGCCGGGACCGGTATGCGGGGAGGCTGCCCTGCCGAAAAGGATAACGGCGGATGCTTCTTCCTGACAAGGACAGGTGCGGATCTGATGCCGCCGGAACGGATAGAGGAACTGAAGGAATTCTGCGACGCCTCTTTTGCCTGGCATTTTTCCGAAGGCGATGCCTGCGGCAAAAGTCAGGGGAAAACGCTTCCGGCCGCGTGGACTCCGCCGGGAAGGGATTATCCGAAGACGGTCTTTTCTGCTGAAAATGCGGCAGCGATTCCCTGCCAGCAGGTGCTGGGAACCTATATAGTCCGCTTTACCAGAGAGGAAGAACCTCCGAAAGACGGGATTACTGCCAACCTGTATTATACGGGGAAAGGAGACAATGCCCTTCGTTTTGCGGAAGAAATGATATCTTCCGGAACAGTCGCAAAGATCCGTGCCGAAGAAGGAAATCTGCAGTATGATTATTTCCACCCGCTGGACGATCCGGAGACAGTACTCCTGATCGACAGCTGGGACAGCCAGGAAGCGCTGGATGCGCATCTCGTATCTCCTATGATGACCGTGATTGCGGAGCTGAGGGAGAAATATGACCTAACAATGCGGGTAGAGCGGTATAAACGGGCGGATCTTCCGCTTTCCGAATTGCCCTTTATAAGAATAAAAGTGAATGGAGAGGAACCGAAACATGGAATATAAAGAAGTGATCAAAGCGCGTTTTTCGTGCAGGAAGTTTGACGGCAGGGCTGTTGAACCGGAAAAGCTGGAAAGGATTCTGGAAGCCGGGCGGCTGGCACCTACGGCCAAGAATCTTCAGGGACAGCGTATTTATGTGGCACAGTCACCGGAAGCACTTGGAAAGATCGATCAGATTACACCCTGCCGCTACGGCGCAGGGACCGTGCTGGTCGTCGCCTTTGACAAAAATGCAGTGTTTATCTTTCCCGGAGGAAAGCGCAATTCCGGGATCGAGGATGCAACTATTGTGGCCACACATCTGATTCTGGCGGCAGCTGATGAAGGCTTGAGCAGCTGCTGGATCAATTTCTTTGAGCCCGATGAGGCGGCCAAGGCATTGGGGCTTCCGGAAAACGAAGAGATCTTAATGCTGATGGATCTTGGCTACGCGGCGGAAGGCGTAGTGCCGAGCCCTAACCACACAAGCCGGAAGCCGCTTTCGGAAACGGTTTTCTATCTGTAATGGCTATGACAAGCAGGTTTCAGGAAAATGATACTGCATGGCTGGTGGAGAGCAACCGGATCATTCGCGAGGTGCGTGTGATCCGTCTCGAAAGCAGCTTTTATGTGGTGCAATTCAAAGATACCGGCGGCGCGATCCGGGTGCGCGGCACCAGGCTGTTTGCCACGGAAGAAGCAGCTAGAGAAAGTGTCTGGAGCGGAAACGCGCGCAGAAAGGACGGATAGCATCTGATGTTCGGATCAAAGAAAACCGCATACTGGATCCAGAAGACGCACATTTTCCGGGCGGACGAGTACGAATGCTCCGCATGCGGAAGGCGTTTTGACAAGCCGTATGTTCAGTGCCCTTACTGCGGCCGGAAGATGACGAAATCCAAGTACGATCCTACCTGGGTGGACGAGATCGAAACGATGGATGCGCTGTTTGGAGACTGACAGTCAGAGAATACAGAATAGATAAACATGAAGCAGAACAGAGGGAGGAATACAGGATGTCATTGAAACCGAATAAGAAATTTGGCTTCGGTCTGATGCGGATGCCGCTGCTGGATCCGAACAACGATGCCAGCGTGGACGTCGAACAGGTCAAGGAAATGGTGGACCTGTTTATAGCTAAGGGCTTTACGTATTTTGATACCGCCATCATGTACAACGGCTTTGCCAGCCAGCGGGTCGTGAAAGAAGCGATCGTTGACCGTTACACGAGAGACAGCTTCACGATCGCCACCAAGCTGCACAATGCCTTTTTCAACAGCACGGAAGAGCGTGAAAAGGTCTTTCAGGATCAGCTGGAACAGACCGGCGCCGGCTATTTTGATTACTACCTGCTCCACGGGATCGAGGCGGGCAGCTATCCGAAGTACGAGCAGTTTGACTGTTTCACCTGGCTGCTGGAAAAGAAGGCTCAGGGCCTTGTCAGACATGCCGGTTTTTCCTTCCACGACTCCCCCGAGCTGCTGGATGAGATCCTGACCCGCCATCCCGAGATGGAATTTGTCCAGATTCAGTTAAACTATCTGGACTGGGAGAGTGAATGGATCCAGTCCCGCGCTGTCTACGAAGTGGCGACAAAGCACGGCAAGCCGGTTATTGTCATGGAGCCGGTCAAGGGCGGGACCCTGGCCAAGGTGCCGGAAGAAGCCCGGAAACTGCTGAAAGAGGTGCAGCCCGAGCTTTCGGTGCCATCCTGGGCGATCCGCTTTGCCGCCTCTCAGGAAAACGTCATGATGGTGCTTTCCGGGATGAGTTCGCTGGAACAGATGCGGGACAACATCAGCTATATGGATGATTTCAAACCGCTTACAGAGGATGAAATTGCGCTGACCCGGAAAGTGGCTGATATCATTAACGCTCAGATCGCGGTGCCCTGCACAGGCTGCTCTTATTGCACGGACGGCTGTCCGATGAGCATTCCGATCCCCAAGTATTTTTCCCTGTACAACGAGGATATGCGGGAGGATCTGGAAGAAAAGGGCTGGACTGTCAACTTCTCCAACTATGAAAGGCTCACCGAGCGTTTCGGAAAAGCTGCCGACTGCATTGCATGCGGACAGTGCGAGGGCGTCTGCCCGCAGCATCTGTCGATCATCGAGCTGATGCAGAAGGTCTCGGCGCATTTCGATCATTAATGGGAGAACCTACCAATGTAGTACAGAATCAACAGACGGACCGGAGACAGTATCAGCGAGATCGGCATGGGAACAGCCTATATCGTCGAAGCCCCAAAGAACGAAGCTGTAAAAACGATCCGCCGCGCGTTTGAGGGTGGGATCAACTACTTCGATCTGGCGGCCGGCGACGGCTCGGCATTTGCCCTGTTCGGAGATGCGCTGTCCGACGTCCGCGACAAGGTCATGTATCAGATCCATTTCGGGGCCGATTATTCGAACGTCACGTACGGCTGGACGCTGGAACTGGACGTGATCAAGCGCTCTGTGGAACGGATGCTCCACGATCTGAAGACCGACTATATTAACTACGGCTTTATTCATTGCCAGGACGAGAGCAAGGACTGGAAAACCTACCGGGACAACGGCGTTCTGGACTATATCCTGAAACTGAAGAAGGAAGGGATCGTCCGGCACATCGGCGCATCCTCACACACACCGTCCGTGATCCATGAGATCATTGACGCGGACGTGATCGATATGCTGATGTTTTCCGTAAATCCGGCGTATGATTACCAGCACGGCGAATACGCTTTCGGCGGCGTGGATGAAAGAGCCGGCGTCTATAAGCGCTGCGAGAGCCTCGGGATCGGGATCACGGTCATGAAACCGTTTTCCGGAGGACAGCTGCTGGACGCGAAGACCTCACCGTTCGGGCGGGCTTTGACGCCTTATCAGTGTATAAAATACTCGCTGGACAAGCCGGGCGTTCTGGCTGTCCTTCCGGGCATCCAGACCACGGAAGAGCTGGAATATCTCCTGAAATACTATGAGCAGCCGGAGGAAGCGCTGGACTACAGTGTGATAGGGACCTTTGCGCCGCCGGAGGCTTCCGGCAAATGTGTTTACTGCAATCACTGCGCGCCTTGCCCGATGGGGCTGGAGATCGCCGCGATCAATAAGTTTTACGATCTGGCGAAGATCGGCGACGGCATGGCACGGGAACACTATCTGGCGCTGGAGCAGCACGCAGGCGACTGTATCGGCTGCGGTCACTGCAACAGCCGGTGCCCGTTCTCGGTGAATCAGGTCAGCCGGATGCAGGAAATCCAGGCGTATTTCGGACTATAAATGATATCCGCAGGGATTCCCGAAAAACAGTGGAACAGGAGCAGAACCATGGATAGAAAAGAATACGCTGTTCAGCTGAAACACGCCGGATATAACTGTGCACAGGCTGTTTTGTGCGCTTTTGCCGAAGAAACAGGAATACCGGAAGAGGAGCTGATGAAGCTTGGCGCTGCATTCGGTGTCGGGATGGGATGCATGGAAGCGACCTGCGGGGCACTGATCGGCGCGCAGATGCTGATGGGACTGAAAGAGTATCAGGGGCGGTCGGTGCTGAGAACGGCGCGGGAGCTGCACCGGGTTTTTACGGAAAAGTGCGGAGCTTCTTTATGTAAGGACCTGAAAGGACGGGATACCGGAATCGTTCTCTGCGAATGCGATGACTGTGTCAGAACGGCTGTAGAACTGATTGAAAACAGAAAGTAAATAACGACAACAGAGAGGTGGAATCATGCTGAAGATCTACGGGAGCCCCATGTGTCCCGACTGCCGGGAATGTAAAGAAAACTTCGATGCGAACGGCATCGAGTATACCATGATCGATATCAATGAATCGCTGCGGAACCTGAAAGAGTTTCTGGCCTTGCGAGATTCTCTTCCTGTTTTCGATCATTGCAAGGAAGTCGGCGATATCGGCCTGCCCGCGCTGGTGAGGGAAGACGGTACAGTTTTCCTTGACTGGGAGGGATACCTTACGGAAAACGGCCTGCCCATCGTTTACAAAGAAAGAGGGCCTGTCTGTAGTCTGGACGGGAAGGGATGCTGAACCCGGCTGCCATATTGGAGGGCGAATAAATGCTGTATACAGAACTGACTAAGAAAGCTCTGAAAATCTGTTTTGACGCACACAAAGAGCAGGCAGATAAAGCCGGGATTCCCTATGTCACTCATCCGCTGCATCTGGCGGAACAGATGCCGGACGAGATTACCACGGTCGTCGCGCTGCTGCATGACGTGGTGGAGGATTCTCATTATACGCTGGAGGATATCAGCAAGGCAGGTTTTCCGAAGGTGGTGACGGACGCACTGGCGTTGCTGACGCACGATGAGTCGGTTCCTTATTTAGATTATGTCGCCGCGCTTAAGAGCAATCCGGTCGCACGGTGCGTGAAGCTGGCAGATCTCAAACATAACAGTGATTTGTCCCGCATTGATCATCCGACATCTAAGGATATGCTGCGCGTGCAGAAATATCGCAAGGCTCTCGATATTCTGGAAGACAGGATAAAGGCCGAAGATCTGCCGCATTATTGGGAGACGGAGAAAACAGGTGAATTCGTTCTGCTGGGACGCAGCTGTGCAGAATACAATGCTGTAATCATGGTCGGGATGAAGAATGATCAGATCGTTCCGCAGATGCTCTGGTTTGATGTCCCCGAAGAGTATTACGCGGCGGTAATCCACGACGGCAAGCCTGTTCCGGAAGGATACAAAGAGGTCGCCAGGTTTGAGGGCTTCGTGGATACGATCAGCGTGAATGGACACGGCGCTCTTTTTGAGGGAGAGGAGATCGTCTTTTACCGCAAGGGCGAGGACGGATGCATCGTGACGGTGAAACATGAAGAAGCGGTATAAGCCATATTATGACAGGCGCAAGAAGTGCTGGCGGGTGGATTTCCCGGATCGGGATTCCGAAGAGGGTGATTTGCTGTATGTTGCTTCCGAGTTTGCCAGAACAGGACTGTATTTCCCGTATAATGATTCTCAAACAAAAGACCGGGAATACAGCGGACACGCTCATTCTTTTGAGGGGGTTCTGCACGCGCTCCTGGATGATCCGGAAGGATTCACCACAGAGGGATTTGAGGAATGCTATTCCGCACAGGAACAGAAAATGCTGGCAGAGGTGCAGAATAAATTGCTGCACAAGGAAGAGAAGGAATAGAAAATGCCTGAAGAAGTAGATCTCATAAAAGTCGGAAAGTTTCTCTCGTTAATTCTGCGTCATCAACCGGAAGCCATAGGGATTTCTCTGGATGAACATGGTTGGGCTAATGTGGATGAGCTCATCAATGGGGTAAACAGAACGGGAAAGTATCAGATGGACCGGGATATGTTGGAGGAAATTGTGCGCAGTAATAACAAACAGCGCTATTCCTTCAATGAAGACCATCAGCTGATTCGCGCCAACCAAGGCCATTCTATTCCGGTTGATGTGGAACTGGAACAAAAGACACCACCTGTAATTTTATATCACGGAACGGGGGAGAAATACGTCGCCTCAATCGACAGGGACGGTCTGCTTCCGAAAAGCCGCCTGTATGTTCATTTGTCTTCATCTGTTGAAACGGCAATTAACGTCGGAAGCAGGCATGGGAAGCCGGTGGTTTATTTGGTGGACTGCAAAAGCATGGTGTCTGACGGATATCAGTTCTTCCTCTCGGTAAATGGAGTGTGGCTGACTAAAAGTGTTCCGGTACAGTATCTGAGAAAAATCTGAACAACGAGGCAAAAAGATGAATAATCAAGTCAGTATAGAGGCAGAAGAATTCGTCCGAATCGGAGATGCGGTGTATTATGTTGTGGATCCTGATCTGGATGAGCAGACGGCCTTGCTGGTTCCGGTTGAAATGCTGCAAATAACAGAAGACTACAATTCGCTGAAGCAGAAAGCGCAACCGTTCCAAAAAAAATAATAAATCCGATAAAACCGGTTTTGGCATCACCGGAGACAATTCGGAGTCTGTTCCGATTGGAAGCGATGCCGTGGAAACTGGTTATGGAGGGTTTATATCCTTTTGCGCCTGAATCTGATACCGTTACGATGCGGGAGGAGGACCTTGCACGATTTAAAGTCGATTGTTGTTGATTGGCCTTTCGGCACTTTCTCAAAAAATGAAAATCCCGGAGCCAGGCACCGAGCAATTTCTCGACATCTGACTCCGGGTCATTTTTGATTATTCAGATTTTCGGCTGGTCGCCGTTTTTGCATTTTCCGCATCGGCTGCATCCGTTGCAGATCATTTTCATGCCGCATGTCTGACAGCGGTCTCCGAAATACGGTTGGTACAGTTGATCCGCCCTAAGCGGATAGCCCCAGTCATCTGTGAGCTTGAATTCCATTTTCTTTCCCTGGAAGCTCAAGCCGGAACGGAAAGCCTGCTCGCTCTGCAGACCGTTGCCTTCCAGTTTGTAGGTTTTCCCGTCTTTCACGAACCGCCTTCCGGTACCGCAGAAGACAAAAGTGACGTTGTACCTGACGCATTCGTCGCGGAGCGATTTCACCCATTCGTAGTGGCAGGGACGGGCACCGTTATAGTTTTCACCGTCACAGAGGACTTGCTCGATCTGGCCTTCCGCCAGATACTTCTCAATGCTGACAGGACCAATGAAGGGAGCGCACATAATGCCCTTATGCTTAAACGGCAGTTCCAGCAGGATCGGGATCCGCTCATCTGCCCGTTTCTGATTCTCGCAGGTGACGTTGAAAAAGACGTTTTCCCAGCCGTCGCCCCAGTCTTTCGGCAGATGATCCGCGACGCGCTGTGGGCGTTTTGTAAGGAGGAAGAACTTCACGTCCGGTCTTTGCCGGATGATGTCCCAGGCCTCGTCCCGCCACTTATCCGCCTCTTCCAGGAAGAAGTCAGAGGTCATGCACACGCGGAGTATTTCGCCGCTTTTGACTTTATAGTTTCCGCTTCGGTCCTTGGACAGCGGATAACGGAATCCGGCCTTCGTCCGGTAGATCTCGGATCCGTCTTTTTCCCGCAGGCTGTCCAGGAAATACATGTAACAATTCTGGCAGCCTTCACTGCACTTTTTGCAGCCGTGCCAGGGATTCCAGATATCGTGCAGAGAAAGTCACCCCGCTTTCCTTAAGCCTTAAGAAGCTCTTTTATCACGGTTCCGCTGTCGCCGTCAATGCAGATGGAGCGTTTTTCGATCTGCCTCGGACAGCAGGCTTCGCTGTAATTCAGGCAGGCGTAGATCGCGTTTTCATTGTCGTTGGTCATCTGCCAGAACGGATATTTAATGATCACCGGGGTGTTTCCACCTACGCCGATCTCCAGGAACAGCACATGCATGCCTTCATGTTTTTCCAGGAAGTCCAGATAGGCTGCGGAGGCCTTGTGCCAGCCCTCGTCTTCAACAAAGGAGTCATCCGAGCGCAGGTTCATGGTCATGTCCGACCCGTCATCCGGGCACTTCGGAATCAGCTCCGTCGGGATCTCCATCCTGAGCATGCCGCTCTCCGGAAGTTCATACCTGCCGCTTTTATCCCGGACAAAGCCCTGGGCCTCCATGGCCTTCATGATCCATTCTTCGTTTTCGTAAGTCTTCCGGTTTCCGGGATCCGTGCTTTGGAACAGACCGTAGTCGCCCTGGGTGTAGAAAAGGCGTGTCTTGTCAAAACCTGCTTTCTGGAAACAATGGTCCACGTTCGTGGTGATCACAAAGTAATCCTTGTCTTTCATGAGCTGCAGCAGCTCCTCATAGACCGGCTTCGGCGGATCCAGGTACCGGTTGATGTAGATGTACCGCGCCCAGTAGGCCCAGAAGATCTCTTTGGAAGGATAGGGATAGAATCCGCCGGAATACATATCCCGGATCCCGTACTCTTTGATGAAATCCGGAAACCACTTCTCAAAGCGTTCACCGGTATAGATAAACCCTGCCGACGTGGAAAGGCCGGCTCCCGCACCGATCACAATAGCGTCTGCAGTCTCAATAGCCTTTTTGAGTCGGTCCAGGTTTTCCTGGCGTGTGCCGGTTCCGCGCGAGATCCCGGGGCGGAAAGTCCGGACACCGGCGATGCCGTTCTGTATCGTTTCGAGATAGCCGCTCCGCAGCTCAGAATAATTCTTCTTCATAGTACTTTTTGTCCTCATCTTTAAAAACATTGAAGATCACTCTTTCCATCTTATCCGGATGCGCGGTGAACCAGTCGGTCACCGTCTTTACCGCGATCTCAGCCGCCCGTTTATTGGGGAAGCGGAAGACGCCTGTGGAGATGCAGCAGAAGGCCATAGTCGTAATATCGTTCTCTACGCAGAGGTCCAGCGTGTTTCGGTAGCAGGCAGCGAGATCTTCTTCCAGTTCAGGTGTAAGCGCATGCTGAACGATGGGGCCGACGATATGGACCACGTGCTTCGCCGGGAGATTATAGCCTTTCGTCAGCATTGGCACCGCCGTCGGCTGCTCATAATCACTGCCGTACCGGGTGCGGAGAAGGTTCATCTGTCTGTTGCACTCGGCCCTGAGCTGGATCCCCGCAAAAGTATGGATGCAGTTGTCAATGCAGGTGTGCATCGGGACGAAACAGCCCAGCATCTGCGAATTGGCCGCGTTCACGATGGCGTCAACTGAAAGCCTTGTAATATCGCCCTGCCAGATGGAAAGCTGATCTGAGAAATCATGGCGGCTGCCCCGGGAAGCGATCGTCGGGATCTCATCCAGAGTCACGATCCCGTTTTCACGGTTCCGTTCCTGAAGGTATTCATCCTGGACGGCGATCACGGAGGAGGGCATCTTCCTCGGCATGCGGATATTCATCAGGGATCGGAGGATGCGTTTCTTTCCTTCCGTATCCGAGGGTGTTTTCAGGTTCCGGTATTCTCCGGAGTCTTCTTTAAACTGTTCAACCAGGTAATCCAGACATTCCTTCTGATTCATGATCGGTTCCTTTCCGCCGGATCTTTTCAGCGAAACGATTCCGGCACCCCGTTATAACAACAGGTTTCAGACAGCGGCTTTCTGTGGCCGCCGAGCTGGGTATTCGGCACAAAGTCCTCTGCAGGATATCCGATATACAGCATGCACAAATCCATTATCTTTTACTCCTTCATGGCAACGACGATCTTCCCATTGACCTTGCCTTCATCCTGCGCAATGACGGCTTCCCTGTCAGTTGTCGCAGGGAACAGGTACTCCAGCCATATTGAAATAGTTTTCTCCCCAGGAACAGAGAGCTTCTATGATCGGGACAAGAGTCTTTCCCATGTCTGTCAGAGAGTATTCCGTCTTTGGAGGCACGACAGGATAAAGTACTCGGTTGATAACCCCATCTTCTTCCAGCTCCTTCAGCTGTTTGCTGAGCATACGGGGAGTTGCCTGAGGAACCGCTTTCTGGATTTCATTGTATCGCCGGGCTCCGTCAATCAGTTCATATAGGATAAGGGCTTTGTATTTCCCTCCGATAACATCCATGGCGGCTTCCACCGGGCAATGATAAGCTTTGATCTTTTCAATATTCATCGGTCCGCTCCTTGCTATACTTTTGGATAGTATCTCACAAAAAAGTGCGTTCTTGCATTACAAATGATTCACGCTATAATTATAGCCGTGACAGGTTTTCCTGTCAATATGAACCACGAGGTTCCCAAATGAGTGATTTAAGGCTTGTTCCCGGAATTGGGGCAAAAAAAGAAGAAGAGTTGATGGAGCTGGGGTATCATTCCCTGGCAGAGTTAAAGGACGCGGATCCCGACGAGCTTTACTTTGCCGCCTGCGCAAAGAAAGGCTGGCAGCTGGACAAGTGCGTACTGTATGCATTCCGCTGCGCGGTAGCGTATGCGAAGGATCCCGCGCCGGATCCCCGCGACTACCGCTGGTGGTTTTTCTGCGATGAAGACAGTAAAAAGAAAGGAAATACAACGAAATGAAAAAAGACTTAGGATTGGTTCAGGCCGTTTATCCCATGCCGGTACTGATGGTCGCCGCGTACGACGAGAATGAAAAGGTGAATGTCATGAATGTCGCCTGGGGACAGATCTGTGATGACGATAAGATCATCCTCTTTATCGGCGAAGGCAAGCGGACCTGGCTGAACATCAAGGCCAGCAAGGCATTTACGGTTGCGATCGCCGACAGAGACCACATGGACGTGGCGGATTTCTTCGGCATTGCTTCCGGAAACAGGATCAATGACAAATTTGAGCGGACCGGATATCACGCCGTAAAGAGCGACAAGGTCCATGCTCCAATCATCGAAGAGTTCCCCGTGGTCATGGAATGCGAGCTGCTTGAATTCCTGCACACGGACTACGTGGACGGAATCGTGGGCAGGATCGTCAACGTGAAGGCGGAAGAAGCCGTGCTTTCCGACAACGGCAAGGTCGATCCCGTCAAGCTGCAGGCACTGATCTTTGACCAGTTCCAGCATGGATACTATGTTACCGGAGAGCAGGTTGGAAAAGCCTGGAACGCCGGTGCCGGTATCATGAAGAAATAAGAAGCAGAACAGAATACAGACTTTACATAGCCGGAGGCTGAATTGCAATCAGTCTCCGGCTTTTTTCATGCCCCTTTTCCTGCAGGTGCACATGTGGGAGAAACTGGAATTTACTTTTCCAATTCACCAATACCATTGGCGGCGTCAAGAGCTTTAAGCAATCTTTTTGCGGGAAAGAGATCTACTGATGAAATTAATCATCACCTCGACCGTTTCGGCAAAAAAACTCAGAAAAGCCTATTGCTTTTTTTGGGGAGCCCGCTATAATGAGAACCGAACAGATGTTCGGCAAAACACAGTTGATACGAACCTGTTCTAAGATGGTCAGGGAGGTGAGACGATGAGGCGGTTGTATGTGACGGTCAACTGTGACCAAACTGCACAAGGAGACTGCATACCGCGGGTCATCAAGTGGAATGAGTCAAAGATTACCGAGATCCGCAAGGTTCTGTATTCCTGTTCCTCTCCGATTGAATTTGAAGGAATTCGCTACACGATTCTTGTCGGTAGTGCGGAACAATATCTTTATAAGGCGGGAGACAAATGGTACGTAGAACTGAAAGGATAGGAGGAAGACGCGTTGAACAGCTTGGTATCATTCCGGGAACTTGATTCTCTGGGTGAAGGCCTTGTCAAGGACTATGCGAAGAAAACGCATCGTTGGAACTCAATGTGTCTTGATATCGAGGGATTCATCACAGAGTATCTGGGACTGAACATTGTTTACGAAACTATTTCGGAAGAGGACAAAAGCAAACTGGCATTTCTGGCCGATGGCTTGGATCCTCTCAGGGTAACCAGAGACGGGGCAGCGTCATTTGTTGTCTTCCCGAAAGGAACCATTGTCGTTGAAATGTTCCTGACGCGGAACAGCGAGGCGGCACGGAAGCGATTTGCCCTGGCTCACGAAGCAGCTCATGCCATTTTGGAAAGACACGTTCCGCTTCAGACGGGCGGGCACTTTCAGAGTGAGTTCGACAGCACGGCACACTACAGCAAAGAGGATATTCTTCGGATGTTTTCCATTAATGAGAGCTGTGCCAACCGCTTAGGTGCCGCGCTCCTCATGCCGGAATACCGGATGGACCGGGCCCTGAAGAAATACAATGACGGGAATAAACTGATTTGTTACGGCGGAGTCTTTCCCCAGCAGGAAAAGCTGGTGGTTCAAAAAATGACCAACACTTTGGGCGTATCGACAGCTGCCATGACGAACCGGCTGCGGGAGCTGAAGATGGTTGAAAGCAGACCTATCGACAAGTATATCCGCGAGACTCTGCGCTACGGAGGTGAAAGCTATGACAGCGGATGATTTCGAATATGATCACCGGTTTGATCCTCCAACCGCCGAAAACCTGCGGAAACTGGAGCTCTCCAAACAGGAAGCAGTCGGATTGGTTCGGAGGGAGGTTAAATGCCCCGTTTGCGGATATCGCATTATGAGCGCTTACACCACTGAAGGATGTGTTAAGGCGAAGTGCCAGCGATGTAAATTCGAAGGCATTCTTAGTCTTCGGTGGTTCCGGAGACAAACTCCGTCATTCCGAAACAAACGCATTGACGGTTAATCACAACTGAATAATCACATACGATTCAAATCGTGCAAGCGGAGCAGGACCCGAAAGGACTGAAAAACTTCCAGGCGCCGTACGAAGCCGGATGTAAGAAACTGCAGGCAGACTATGCCTCGTTCTTACTCCGATTCTACGGCGCTTTTTCTTTTGCCCCAAATATGCTTCGTACGGTGACCGGAATCCTTTTCCGCAAGGCGCGGGAAAGGATGAAAAATGGGAGTCTATTTTGCCGAGGAGTACAGACAATTTGAAAAGGAGATGCTGGAAAGGAAAAAGGAATATCTGGAAAGCGGATGCTCGGAGCAGGATTTTCTTGAATACTACACGATGCGCAGAAAACAGCTCAATCGGGACCTTGCTTACAGACGCAGAACGGTTTCACTGGATCATCAAACAGAGGATATGGACAGTGATGGCCAAAATCCCTTGTACAGTGACTATCTGTCGGCTTTATCCGTGGAGATGGAGCTTCCGTCCGTGCATAAGTTCTGGTGGATCGATCAAATCGAGAATCCCGGTTTACTTACGACCCTACTTTCATTTTCGGATGAAGAACTGACGTTGATCGATATGTCTGTTTACCGGGGACTCACCCAGAAGGCGATCGCGAAACGGACAGGTAAGGATCAATCTTCGATATCCAGAAAACTGGAGACTTTATACAAAAAATTAAAAAAATCTCTCTGACCTGCATATTTTGAGCTTTTTCGTGCTCCAGCACTTGAGGGGACTTTTTCCCGGGTCAAAAAACAACAGGAAAGGACAAACAAGAAGGAACATGAAAAGAGCAGCGGAAGAAAGAATGATGATGTGTCTGTGCGGAGCCTGTGCCTGCGCGTTCTATAACACGCCTGGCAACAAGATCAAACGCAAGAATACGAAGCAGCAAAGAAGGGATATCTGTGGTTTCTGCAATTACAGATATGGGGTTGATTATCTGGTCAAATTCGGCTCAGACGATCTGCGAAACAGCGGCAAGACGCAGAATCGCACGTTGGAAAGCAGGAACAGAACCGGATACAGTCAGGACGTAAGCCGAAAAACTACCGCGGTTCCGGCAGGGCGCGGCATCTGATGAGAGGAGGATGGAAATGATGGAAAAGCTGTACACCAGAAAGGAAGCGGCACAGGTGCTGGGGATCGGTCTGACCACCCTGGATGCGGCAAGAAAAGACGGACTGATCGCGTACGTCCAATATGTTCATAACGGATGCGTCTTCTTTACAGAAAGCGGCTTGCAGGAATACATCGCCAGAGCAAGCCACCGGGCGAGACCGATGGAAAGAAACGCGGCTTTCCGCAGACAGGGACGGTAGATCACAGGGAGGGAAAACGGTGGGAAAACGAAAAAGATACTATTCATACGGCACCGTGGAGATAAAAGGGATCCGCTATTACAAAACATACATGGATATGGGCGAAGGGAAAAGGCATATCCTGTATGCCCGGACCTTGCCGGAGCTGGATGAGAAGGTGGGGGCGTTCAACAGAACGCCCCAGCCGAAAACGAATAACGGTAAAGATCCGCTGGTTCGCGATTATGCGGAAAAATGGCTGCGGATCCAGTCCGCGAGAGTGAGAGCCACTACGTTGGTCGATTACACTTCCAAAGTGAACAGGTACGTTATACAGACGATCGGCGACAAAAGGATCTCGGAAGTGACAACGGACGATATAAAAATGATTCTTGTCCTGACAGCAGATAAATCGGCTTCGGTCAATAAAAGCGTACGGATCATACTGCGCTGCATCTTTGATGCGGCGATAGAAAACCGGCTGATCGAGACCAATCCCGTACGTTCGAGATCTGTAAAGCAGGGCGGGATCCCCAAAAGGGAAAGAGAGGCTCTGACAGACGATCAGGCGCAAAGGCTGATCGAAACAGTACGAGGGCTGCCGCCGTACGTGTTCGTCATGCTGGGGCTGTATGCCGGTCTGAGAAGGGAAGAGATCCTCGGCCTGAAATGGGATTGTGTATTTCTGGATACGGATGCGCCGTATCTCTGTGTCAGAAGGGCATGGCATACGGAGAACAACCGGCCGGTCATTTTGTCGGAACTGAAAACAAAAGCGTCGGCAAGGAACGTACCGCTTCCGGCATGTCTGGCACAGTGCCTTCGTGAAGCAAGGGAAAAATCCTGCTCGGAATATGTGGTCGCCAACTCGGAAGGAAAACCGCTTTCCTATACGCAGTACACGAGATTGTGGGGATTTGTAAAGACACGTACGGCCGTCCCGCGGAAAGCAAGGAAGCTCGTCAACGGGAAATATGTGAAATACATGTTGTATCCGCAGCTTGGACAGAAGGCCAGAAACAACAGTCATGTGACTTACAGCCTGGACTTTGTGGTGACGCCGCATCAGCTCCGGCACACATATATCACCAACCTGATCTTTGCCGGGACAGATCCGAAAACAGTCCAGTATCTGGCCGGTCACAGCAGCAGCCAGATCACGATGGACATCTACGCCAAGGTGAAATACAACAGACCGGATGAACTGGCAGAACAGCTAAAGGAGACCTTTTCTTCCTGGAACGCCACACGGGCAGCACAGGAGAAGAATTCATAGCAGATACCGAAAAAGGAGGATGAATCATGCCGAGAATCGCGAGCATTCCCGAATACGAACAGGTAGAAAGAAACGGGAAGATGTATTTCCGGACAAGGATATGGGACGAGGACGGGAAAAGAAAGACCCTGTACGGAAAATCGCAGAAGGAATTACACCAAAAAGTACAGATCGCCCAGAAGGAGGTCGAGGAGCGGCGGTTCAGAAAGAAGAATCCGACGGTCGAAGAGTACTGTCAGAAGTGGCTGGCAATGCAGGCATCGCATCTTCGCAGCACCACTTTGAAAATGTACGAATACAACGTCAGAAAGCATATAATCGGACCACTGGGGGATATGTATCTGTCAGACGTGACTGCTGATGATATCAAGCTGGCGCTGGTGCCGGTCTCGAAAATGGCTGAAGCGACATACGCGAAAATCAACATGCTGTACAAATCCATTTTCTATTCGGCGCAGGACAGCCACCTGATCACCTACAATCCGGCGGCCAAGATCCACGCCAGAGGAGGCGCCCCCGCAAAAGAGCGGGAGGCCCTGACTGACGAGCAGGTGGATCTCTTGCTGGAAACCATAAAAGGCCTGCCGCCGTACGTGTTCGTCATGCTGGGGCTGTATGCCGGATTAAGGACGGAGGAGAGTCTCGCGCTGAAATGGGACTGTGTTTTCCTGAAGCGGAAGAATCCGTATATCACCGTGAAAAGAGCGTGGCACAGGGAAAAGAACCGTCCGGTGATCACGACCAGACTGAAGACCGAGTCCGCGCGGAGGGATATCCCGATCCCGGAGTGTCTGGCGGAGTGTCTGAGACAGGCAAAGAAGGAAAGTCATTCCGAATATGTTATCTCTGACAGAAACGGGAACCCGCTTTCCGATTCGCAGTTCCACCGTATGTGGCAGTATATCAAAGTCCGTTCGACAAAAGAGAGAATAATCTATAAGTACATCAACGGGAAATCGGTCCGGAAACCGTTCAAGCCTCAGAAAGGGGAACGCTGCCGGACGGACAAGAACCTGTATTACTGCCTCGATTTTACGGTGACGCCGCATCAGCTCCGGCACACGTATATCACCAACATGATCAATGCGGGGATCGATCCCAAGACGGTTCAATATCTGGCGGGACACAAAAACAGCCAGGTCACGATGGACATCTACGCCAAAGTAAAATACAACAGACCGGATGAGCTTCTGAAAGTGGTGGAGGATGCGTTTGACGGAAAAGAGCAGGATCAGTAAGAAAACGGCATATATCAGAGGGCTCCCGGGCGGAGCCCTTTTTGATTGCGGCCTGGTCTGGCAGCATGAACAAACGAATACAGCCGCTATCATTTGAGGCGTTCCGGTACAGCCCGTGTCACAGCGTTCCGGACAGTCGGAAGGGCGGCGTTTTACGGCTTCAAGACGGCGAAAATCGGCTCATTTCCGAGCCGGTTTTCATCGAAAAATTGTCCCATTTTTTAACTCAAAAGGGTCAAAAAAGGCCCCAAAACCGCAATTGTCCCACGTTTAACTCAGAACATACGTTCGCACACCGTGCCGGACCGAAGCGAAATGAGACATAAGAAAAAACCGCGAAATACGTTGGTATTACGCGGTTTTTCGATGGTTGCAAGGGCTTTTTAACGCTTGCTGAACTGAGGAGCCCGACGGGCAGCTTTGAGACCGTACTTCTTGCGCTCTTTCATGCGAGGGTCGCGGGTCAGGTAGCCGGCCTTCTTGAGGGTGGGGCGGAATTCGCCGTCCACTTTCAGGAGGGCGCGGGCGATGCCGTGGCGGATCGCGCCGGCCTGGCCGGTGAAGCCGCCGCCCTTGACGGTGACGTTCACGTCGTACTTATCGGCGGTCTGGGTGGCAGCCAGGGGCTGGCGGACGACCACTTTCAGGGTCTCCAGACCGAAGTAATCTTCGATGTCTCTCTTGTTGACGGTGATCTTGCCGGTGCCGGGGATCAGAAATACGCGGGCAATGCTTTTCTTGCGCCGGCCGGTTCCGTAATACTGAGTCGCCATGTTCTAATCCTCCTTACCCTTCGATTTCCAGTACTTCAGGCTGCTGAGCGGCGTGGGGGTGTTCCGGACCCGCATACACGTGCAGCTTGGCGTACATCTGGTTGCCTAAGGTTCCCTTGGGAAGCATGCCGCGGACGGCGTGTTCGATGACTTCCGTGGGCTTCTTGTCCAGCATTTCCTTTAAGGTCAGGGTCTTTAAGCCTCCGACGTAGCCGGAGTGGTGGCGGTACAGCTTGTCCTGCAGCTTGCGGCCGGTCACGGCAACCTTTTCCGCGTTGATGACGATCACGTAATCACCTGTATCGACATGAGGGGTGAACTGGGGCTTGTTCTTGCCGCGCAGCACCGATGCAACCTCCGTAGCCAGACGGCCCAGAGTCTTGCCGTTTGCATCAACCAGGTACCATTTGCGTTCGATGGTCTCCGGGTTGGCCATGAATGTATTCATGGGAAAGCCTCCTTAAATATCTAAAGCAATTTGTTCTGAAACAGCTCGCGCGGGCCTGTTGCCGGGGCAGGGAAACAGAGCTCTTTTTGAGCCGTGCTTTGGCATTATAGGACAAAGAGGAAGGCGTGTCAATGCTTTTTTTCGCGATTTTGCTTGATTTTACGCGATTTTTTGCAGGAAGCGGAGCCTGCGGTTTTTTATTGCTTTTTCGGCCGCGCTTTGGTATTCTATCTTCGGAAACAATGACCCTTCCCCGGACCGGAAGGGTACTTGTGGTCCGCTTCCGATATGTATCTTAAAGGCAGGGCAAAAATCAGGTGAAGCAAAGCACGCTGAAATGGTTATATAAGGTTCCGGGGAAGAAGCGGAACTATGTTCTTTTATTGACTGCGCTGGAAGGCCTGCTGGGCGGATCCGGGGTGCTGTACGCGCTGATCCTGCGCATGGTGGTGGACGGCGCGGCGGCCGGGGACCGGGCGGCTTTTATCCGCGGCGCCGTGCTGCTGGGGGCACTCGTGTCCGGCCAGCTGCTGCTGCGGGCCCTGCTGCGGTATTTTTACGAACGGAGCAAGTCGGATTATGAAAATATCTTCAAGGACCGCCTGTTCTCCGTCCTGCTGAAAAAAGATTTCGGCGCGGTCTGCGCGGTCCATTCGGGCGAATGGATGAACCGGCTGACCAACGATACCCGGCTGGTGGCGGACGATTACGCCACCGTGATCCCGGGCGTGGTAGGCATGCTGATCAAACTGGTCAGCGCGTTCGTCCTGATGATCGTGCTGGATTACCGCTTTGCCCTGCTGCTGCTCCCGCTGGGCCTGGTGGTCGGCGGGATGGCGATGCTGGTGCGCGGCAAGTTTAAATCGCTGCACAAACGCATCCAGGAGAAGGACGGCAAGCTGCGCAGCTTCCTGCAGGAACGCCTGGGCGGCATGCTGCTGATCCGCGCCTTTGCCGCGCGCGAGCAGACGGAAGCGCGGGCGGAAGAACTCATGAAGGAACACAAGGGGGCCCGCATGAAGCGGATCCGCTTTACCAATATGGCGAACCTGGGACTCGGCGTCGCGGTCCAGGGGATGTATGTTTTTGCGGTCATCTGGTGCGGCTACGGGATCCTGACCGGGCGCATCAGCTACGGCACGCTGACGGCCATGACCCAGCTGATCTCCCAGGTGCAGACGCCGTTCGTCAGCATTTCCGGCTATCTGCCCCGCTGGTACGCGATGCTGGCCAGCGCGGAGCGCTTAATGGAGGCGGAGGCTTTTGAGGAAGAGTCGGAAGCGCCGCTGAAACCGCTGGCAGAGATCCGCGATCTTTACGAAAACGATTTGGAGGGCATCCGCTTTTCCGACGTCTCCTTCACGTATCCGGCGCAGGAGGGCCACCGCGGCACCGACGCGCTGAGCCACGCCGGCCTGGAGGTAAAGAAGGGCGAGATCCTGGCCTTCACCGGCCAGAGCGGCTGCGGCAAATCCACGCTGCTGAAACTGCTGCTGTGCGTATACCAGCCGCAGGAGGGGCAGATCGAGCTGCTGACGGACAGGGGATCCGTCCCGCTGACCGCGGAGCACCGCCGGCTGTTTGCCTATGTGCCGCAGGGGAATCTGCTGCTGGACGGCACCATCCGGGACGCGGTCAGTTTCGCGTCGCCGGAGCGCGCCGGAGAGGACGAGGCCATCTGGAACGCCCTCCACATCGCCTGTGCGGATTTTGTGAAAGAATTGCCGGAGGGTCTGGAGACCCGCCTGCTGGAGCGCGGTTCCGGCCTGTCCGAAGGCCAGCTGCAGCGCCTTGCCATCGCCCGCGCCGTCTTTTCCGAACGGCCCGTGCTGCTGCTGGATGAAGCGACCGCTTCGCTGGACGGCGAAACGGAGGAGCGCTTCCTGCATCACGTGAAGGACCTGCACGACAAGACCGTCCTGATCGTGACGCACCGGCCGGCCGCGCTGGCGATCTGCGACAGAACACTGCATTTTTCCGAGAAAGGGATCGGTTAATGGAAAAACACCTGCACAATCAGACGATAACGGACCTGTTCCGCCTGATCCGCTTTGCGCTGGGCGGAAAAGCGCCGTCGGAAGCCGAACTGTCCGGAATGGACAGGGAGCAGATCCTGGCCCTGGCCGAAAAGCATTCCCTGGGCGCCCTGACCGCCTATGCGCTGGAAAACCTGGGAATGTCAAGCGAGGAGACAGTCATGCTGGAAGCGGCCGCCATCCGCCGCGACATCCTGTTTGAAGCCGAGAAGAGCACGGTGCTGGAACGCCTCACGGAGGCCGGGATCTGGCACATGCCGCTCAAAGGGTCCGTACTGAAAGAATATTATCCGGTCAGCGGCCTGCGGGAAATGGTGGATGTGGACATCCTGTTCGATCCGGCCTTTATCCCGGAAGTCAAGGCCATCATGGAGGATCTGGGTTTTGAGACCCACCGCTACGGCAAGGGAACGGTGGACGAGTACTACAAGGAACCGTTTTTCAATTTTGAGATGCATCACGGCCTGTTCGCCAGCAACGTCCCGCACGGTCTGCCGGAATATTTCCGGAACGTGAAGGAAAAGCTCCGCCCTTCCGAAGGCTCGCCGCTGCTGATGGAATTCACGCCGGAGGATTTTTACATTTACTTTATTGCCCATGCCTTCAAGCATTTTTCCAAAAAAGGGACGGGTCTGCGCAATCTGACGGATACCGCCGTATTCCGGAAGCATTACGGGGACAGTCTGGATGAAGCATATATCGCGGCCGAACTGGAAAAGATCGAATGCACATGGTTCGAGTCCGTGCTCCGCATGCTGACGGACAAACTGCTGGGAGAAGAGGACGAACCGCTGACCCCGGAAGAGGAGGACTGCCTCCTGTTCATGGCATCGTCCGGCACCTACGGCAGTTATCAGAGCCTGGTCAACCGGGCGATCGGCGAGAAGGGGAAACTGCAGCGTGTCCGGCAGCAGCTTGTCCTCCCCATGAGCACGGTGAAGGACTGGTATCCGTTCTTCTACAAGCACAAGGTCCTTCTGCCGCTGCTGCCCGCCTGGCGTTTCGTCCGGGGCCTTTCCCGCTCGCCGCAGAGGATCAAGACGGAAATGAAACAATTGCTGTCCCGCAGGAAGGGATAGACCGGATCAGAGGAATTTCAACATGCTCCAACTCCAGAACATTACGAAGATCTACCGCAGCGGGGATATCCGGCAGACGGCGCTGGACGGCGTCAGCCTGAATCTGCGCGACAGCGAATTTGTGGCGGTGCTGGGCCCGTCGGGCTCCGGCAAGACCACGCTGCTGAACATCATCGGCGGCCTGGACCGCTACGACAGCGGGGACATGATCATTGACGGGACCGCGACGAAGCATTACAACGACCGCGACTGGGACACCTACCGCAACCATACCATCGGCTTCGTGTTCCAGAACTACAATCTGATCCCGCACCAGAGCGTGCTGTCCAACGTGGAACTGGCCCTGACCATCGGGGGCATCTCCAAGGCGGAACGGCGGCGCCGGGCGAAGGAGGCCCTGGAGGCCGTGGGGCTGGGCGACCAGATGCGGAAGCGGCCGTCGCAGCTTTCGGGCGGGCAGATGCAGCGCGTGGCCATCGCGCGCGCCCTGGTGGGCGACCCCGGGATCCTGCTGGCGGACGAACCGACCGGCGCCCTGGACTCCGTCACCAGCGTCCAGATCATGGAACTGCTCAAGGAAGTGGCGCGCGACCGGCTGGTCGTGATGGTCACGCACAACCCGGATTTAGCGGAGCAGTACGCGACGCGTATCGTGAACCTGAAGGACGGGAAGATCGTGGGCGACAGCGACCCGTTCGACAGCGCGGAGCGCATCCGGGCCGCCACGGCGCCGCAGAAAAAGCAGAAGAAGGCGTCCATGAGCTGGATGACGTCGATGTCGCTGTCGTTCAGCAACCTGCGCACCAAGCTGGGGCGGACGCTGCTGACGGCGTTCGCGGGCTCCATCGGCATCATCGGCATCGCGCTGATCCTGTCGCTGTCCACGGGCGCGGACCAGTACATCCAGGACATCCAGCGGGACACCATGACCTCGTACCCGATCACGATCGAGGCGGAGGCGCTGGACCTGAGTTCCTGGATGGAAATCGCCCAGAGCCGGCAGAACCGCATGACGAACGGGCCGTCGCATCCGATGGACGCGGTCTATTCGGACAACGCCTGGCTGGAAATGCGCGCCGGGATGAGCGGGAGCGTCACGCAGAACAACCTGACGCGCTTCAAGGAATACCTGGACGACCCGTCCTCCCCCATCCATGAGCACCTGGGTGAGCACGGCGTGGTCTACAGTTATGACACCGCCTTCAACGTATACGTGCGGGACCCGGACGGGGAGCTGATCAACACGGACGACCTGTCCGCCGTCAACAGCAACTCCTTCCTGAGCAGCCTGAATTTCGGCCGGATGGGCGGGACCCTGCTCGGCAGCAGCTCGCACAACTTCTTCGATGAAATGATGCCCGACAGCGACACGGGCCTGGTCAGCAGCACGGTCAAAAAGAATTACGAACTGCTGACGGGGCGCTGGCCGGAAGCCTATGACGAGGCCGTCTTCATCGTCAACAATAACAACGAGATCTCGCTCCTGCCGCTGTACGCGCTGGGGTATCTGCCGGTGGCGGAATACCGGGACATCGTCGACCAGATGAACCGGAATGAAAAGGTGGAGATGGACCAGGTCTGCGTGAGCTATGACGAGATCCTGGAAAAGACGTTTACGGTGGTGCCCGCCGCGGACCTGTATGAAGAGCAGGCGGACGGTACCTGGGCCTATATCGGGGAAGACAACCTTGCGGTGCAGAACGCCCTGAAAAACGGCATCGCGCTCAAGATCTGCGGCGTCGTCCGCAGCTCGGGCGAAGGCGTGCAGGCCCTGCTGCAGAGCTCGATCGGCTATACCAAACTGCTGACGGATCACCTGATCCGCGAAGCGGAGAACCATCCGCTGATCCTGGCGCAGCAGGCGTCGCCGGACATCAATATCCTGAACGGCCTGTCCTTTGCGCCGGCGGACGACGCCGCGAAGGCCGCGGACGCCAGAACCTACCTGACGGGACTCGGGATCTCCGAAAAAGCCCTGTTCTACATCAGCCTGTTGCGCAACAGCGGCGCGGACGAGGCCATGATCGCGGGCCTGCAGAACCTGGGCGAGACCGGCATCGCTGCCGCGTTCGACCAGGCGCTGGAATCCGGCTTCCCGGAGGAGACCCTGGTGGCCGTGTACGACACGCTGATCACGCCGGCGAGCTACGAGGACAACCTGAAAGCCTTCGGGCTCGTCAGCCTGGACGCGCCGTCCGCCATCAATCTGTACTGCGATTCCTTCGAGGCCAAGGAGTGGGTCGCGGACGATATCAAGGCATACAACGACACCGTGGCGGAAGCGGACCGGATCACATATACGGATTACGTGGGGCTGCTGATGAGCTCTATCACGCAGATCATCGACGTGATCTCCGTGGTGCTGATCGCGTTCGTGGCGGTGAGCCTGGTCGTGTCGTCCATCATGATCGGGATCATCACGTACATCTCCGTGCTGGAGCGCACGAAGGAGATCGGCGTGCTGCGGTCGCTGGGCGCGTCCAAGCGGAATATTTCGGAAGTGTTCAACGCGGAGACGCTGATCATCGGCCTGATCAGCGGCCTGATGGGCATCGGCGTGGCGGAACTGCTGCTGATCCCCGGGAACAGCATCATCCATCATTATGCCGGGGACGTGGACGTCAGCGCGTTCATCCGGCCGGAGCATGCGCTGATCCTGGTCGTGCTGAGCACCGTCCTGACGCTGATCGGCGGCGTGATCCCTTCGCGGAAAGCCGCCAAGCAGGACCCGGTGGTGGCCCTGAGAACCGAATAATATCATTTGCCGAGGCGTTGATAAACCTGTGATGAGAAAACGGAAAACCATAACCATACTGGCCTGGATGCTGGCCGCCCTGCTTCTCCTGTCTTCCTGCGCGGGCGAACGCGAGATCACCGTGCCGGGCACGGACGCGACGCTGCCGGTGCTGACCGAGCCGACGGACGGAACAGCGGAGAGCACGGAAGAAACGGCCCCGGAGCCGGTCACGACGGAGTCCCAGGCCGAAGAAACGGCCGCTCCGACGGAAGAACCGACGGAGACCGCCGCCCCCACGGAAGCGCCCGCGACGGAGCCGCCCGAAACGGAGCCGGCCCCGACGGAAGCTCCGACCGAAGCCCCGACGGAGGAAACGGGACCGGCCGCGACGGAGGACCCGGACTTTTTCAAGAGCCGCGTCCCGGATTACAGCCGCCCGGAGCGCTGGGCGTGGCTGGGTGAAGGTGAAGACAAGCCGGCCGACCTGTTTTTCATAGGCCCTACCGTTCTGGAGGACGGGCTGTATCTCCGTCTGACGGACCAGGAAAACCTGGGATATTTCCGCACCTCGCTGGCGCAGGAGCGCGGCCTGTACGACTCCGTCTGCACGCTGTACGCGCCGTATTACCGGCAGATGTCGGTAAAAGTCTACACGTTTCCCCGGGAGGAACAGGCCTTCTGGCGGGATCAGGCCTACCGCGACGTGTCGGCGGCCTTCCGCTATTATCTGGAAAACCTGTACACGGGCAAGCCGCTGATCCTGGCCGGCTTCTCGCAAGGCGCGGAACTGGCGCTCCGCCTGATGCAGGAGTTCTTCGACCCGGATACGGCGTGGGGCGCGGCGCTGCAGGACCGGCTGGTGGCCGTGTACGCCATCGGGGCCGGGCTGCCGGAGACGATGGTCGCGGAGTATCCGTGGATGAAGCCGGCGGACAGCGCCTGGGACACGGGCGTGATCATCGCCTATGACTGCGAGCAGCCGGGCATCACGGGCTCGGTCTTGCTGCCGGCGGGCAGCCGCTCGCTCAGCATCAACCCGCTGACCTGGAGCCGCAGCACGGAACCGGCGGACAAGAGCCTGAACAAAGGCGCCTGCTTCCTGTCCGGCGGCCAGATCTGGATGGAACTGCCGGAACTGTGCGGCTGCTACATCGAGCCGGACCGCGGCGCCCTGGTGGTCACGGGGATCAATTACGCGAGTTTCCCCACGGATTCGGACGTGCTCCCGCCGGGTAATCTGCACGAGTACGATTATCAGTTTTTCTATAGAAATCTGCAGGAGAATGTGAGGACCAGGGTGGACCAGTTCCTGGGGAGATAAAGCCGCGGGGACCGGAAACACCGGCGGACGGATCTGCCATGACAACAAGAGGACGGCGCGGAGCCGTCCTCTCTTTATGTCCAACCGCCTGCTGTTTTATAAGCGGGCGATGTTCACGATCACTTCCACCATCTTTTCCATAGCGGGCACGGAGACGAATTCGTGGATGCCGTGGAAGTTTTCGCCGCCGGTGGAGAGGTTGGGGCAGGGCAGACCCATGTAGGACAGGCGCGCGCCGTCCGTGCCGCCGCGGATGGGGACGGTGACGGGGGTGACGCCGGCGAGTTCCATGGCCTTCTGCGCGCGCATGATCACGTGCATGACAGGGAGGATCTTTTCCTTCATGTTGTAATAGCTGTCCTTGATGTCCGCCTCGACGGTGCCGGCGCCGTATTTGTCGTTCAGGAAGGCCGCGATGCGCTGCAGCAGGGCCTTCTTTTCTTCGAATTTGCCGCGGTCGTGGTCGCGGATGATGAGCTTCAGGATGCCTTCGCTCTCGTCGGACTGCAGCTCGCAGACGTGGAAGAAGCCTTCGTAGCCTTCGGTGTGGGCCGGGGCCTGGGCGGGCGGCAGCATGGTGACCAGCTCGGTCAGGATCAGCGCCGCATTCTTCATTTTGTCCTTGGCGCTGCCGGGGTGGATGTTGATGCCGTGCACCGCGATGCGCGCGGAGGCGGCGTTGAAGTTTTCGTATTCCAGCTCGCCCAGGGCGCCGCCGTCCACGGTGTAGGCGAAGTCGCAGGCGAATTTCGCGACGTCGAAGCAGTCCGCGCCGCGGCCGATCTCCTCATCCGGCGTAAAGCCGACGGCGAGCGGGCCGTGCGGGATCTCCGGGTGCGCGAGGAGGAATTCCATCGCGGTGACGATCTCTGCCACGCCGGCTTTGTCGTCGGAACCCAGCAGCGTGGTGCCGTCGGTCACGATCAGCTCCTGGCCGATGTATTTGTCCAGGAACGGGAAGACCGCAGGCGAGAGGGCGACGCTGTCGTTCAGCGCCAGCTCGCCGCCTTTATAAACCACGCGGCGGGGCTTGATATTCGCGCCGGAGACCGCGGGCGACGTGTCCATGTGCGCGATGAACCCGATGGCGGGATCGTTCTCCCGGCCGGGCGTCGCCGGCAGGAACGCGTACACATAGCCGGTGTCATCCATGTGCGGATCCTTCAGCCCCATCGCCTTCAGTTCCTCCGCGATATGCGCCCCGAGCAGTTTCTGATTCGGCGTGGACGGCACGGTCGCGCTGTCCTCGTCAGAGGTCGTGTCAAACGCCACGTAAGATAAAAAACGGTCGATAACGTTCATAATCAAAAAGTCCTTTCCCTTTGCTGCCTCAAGGATAATATATCTCCGCGGAAAAGTCCAGCGGGAAAACCCGGGCGGCCGACCGCCGGTTTTCCCATCGGACATGTAGGGGCCGTTGTTTCAACGGCCCGCAAAACAAGGCCATTTGGGGACGGTTCCGGGTGGCAGTGCCAGGAAGAACCGCCCCTCAGTGGTCCTGTTTCAAAGTTGCGGCGTGGTTTCGGCGTAAGGAAGAAGCTGGATCTCGAGGTTGCCGTTTTTGGTGCGGAGCTCGTCGATAAAGGCTTTTTCTTCGGCGGGGTCCTTGAGGCGGATCTGGAAGGAGAGGCGGAACATGGAGCCCATGCCGGTGGTCTTGACGCCGGCTTTCCGGACGGTCTGGCAGTAGTGGGCGAAGGTATCGTCGAAGACGTCGGAGTAGTCCAGGGATTCGGGGATGGTCACTTTCAGCATCAGTTCCGGCGCACGGTCGCGGTGCTCGAAGAGCGGCAGGAGGGAGACGAGGCTGTAGATGACGGCCATGCCGAGCAGGATGACCACGCCGTAGCCGATGTAGCCCATGCCGAAGGCGATGCCGGAGCCCATGGCGATCAGGATGCTGGCCAGCTCGTCCGCCGTGCCCTGCGCGGAACGGAAGCGGATGAGGCCGAACGCGCCGCCGATGGCTACGCCCGCGCCGATATTGCCGTTCACGAACGTGATCACGGCCGCCACGACGAAGGGCAGGATCGCCGCCACGAAGAAGAAGCGGTTGGTGGAACGGACCCGGAAGCTCATGATCCAGGCGTACAGCAGGCCCGAAACGAGGGCGGCGCCGGCCATGAGGAAGAACTGGGCGGGGGTCACGATGGCGGAATAAACAGAGTCAAACATGGTGGTATCCTTTCTTGGCGGGCGGGCCGTTGAAACAACGGCCCCTGCACAGCGGGGCGGCGCCCCTACATTGCGTGCTTCAGCATCTGCTGTCTATATGCTTCTCCGTATTTGGAAAAACTTGTCAGGTATATCTTTCCTTCGGACAGGGCCGAGGTCAGCCACAGGGGCATGGCCTGCTGGACCTTGATCTCGAGGATGGACCAGCCCTCGGGCAGGAGGAGGATCCCGTCCATGGAGGTCTTCAGGTCCAGATCCTGCACCCGGTAGCGCGGGGCTTCGTCTATGGTGAGCCGCAGGTCTCCGCCGGGTTCGAAATAGGCGGTGCGGTCGTAGATGATCAGGCAGGCGGGGGCCAGGTCGCGGTAGTAGTCGCGGAAATAGGTGATCTCGTGGTTGATCTGTCCGCCGCCGCAGATGTCGCCCTCCCCGTCGAAAAACTTTTTGACCAGGGGGATCGTGGTCTGCACCCGCCGCTTGTAAACGATCTTGTCCGCTTTGCGCTTGAGCTCCAGAAACACGGGCGAGTCGTCCGTGGCCAGGCCGTAGGAGCGCAGGCGGATCTTTTCCTTGAAAGCCGGCTTGTCCAGGCTGGTGCGGATGAGCCGGTAGTCCGGGGTGTCATAATAGAGCGAGGCGATGGAGGTGAGGCCGTATGCATCCGCCTCCATATGGCCTTTCAGCCGCTCCAGCAGCAGGGCTTTCTGCGCCGGCGTCAGGAGATACTTCATCTCATAGCGCTTCATCACGACGATGGGGCCGGTATCGTTCGGCATGTCCTCACCCCCTTACAGGGACAGCTGCAGGATGAATTTTCCTGCTTCCGCCCGGGCGCTGACGCGGCCTTTCAGGGCTTTCACGCCGTCCTTCACGGAGGCCAGGCCCAGACCGGCGCCGGGGATGCCTTCCGCATTGGGCAGGCGGGTGAAGCGGTCGAAGGCGTGCTCGTAATTCCCGTCCGCCAGCAGCGCGTCGTTCGTGACGGTCAGGTGGACGCGCTGGCCGTCGCGGCTGAGCGTAAGATCCGTCTGCGGCCCGCCGAATTTCAGTGCGTTGCCCAGCAGTTCTTCGCCGATGCGGCGCAGCAGTTCTTCGCTGCCGCTGACCGTGACGTCCGGCGTGATCTGCGCGTCCAGGCGCATGCCCTTTTCCGCGAAGCGGGGCTGATACCGCGCCGTCAGATCCGTCAGGATGGCGGAAAGATCGCACGGGGCGGCCTCTTCCTCGAAGATGGCCAGATTGCCCAGGCCGCTCACCAGGCCGGTCATTTTGCGGACCTGGCGGTGGATGACCGTGGTGTATTCGGAAGGGCCCTGCTCGCGTTCGATCAGTTCTGCGGCGCCGTCGATCGCCGTCAGCGGGACCTTGAAGTCCTTCTCGGCGTCGGTGATGAACTGCTTCTGCTTCCGGTCCGCTTCCTCCAGCGGTGCGAACAGGCGCTTGCCGATGAAGTGCAGGAAAAGGAAGCTGACGAGCAGGCCCAGGCCCAGCCCGCAGAGGGAGATGATCAGGATGCGGCGGCAGGGGGTCAGCTCGCGGCTCTGGTCGATGACGGTCACCAGCGTGGCGTCCCCGTCCTGCCAGACCCGGTAGCGGTACGAGCCGCG
Source organism: Lachnospiraceae bacterium (assembly GCA_017430085.1). Classification (GTDB taxonomy): domain Bacteria; phylum Bacillota; class Clostridia; order Lachnospirales; family Lachnospiraceae; genus UBA6987. The sequence goes on from JAFRNR010000009.1 coordinate 40,632, forward strand.
GGTCCAGCCGGTGCCCTCCTTCGTCAGGGAGGCGGCCCAGTTCAGGGCTTCTTCTTCCGTGACGGCGGAGATGTTATAGGCCGTCAGGCTGCCGCTTCCGTCGGATTCGAAGCGGGCGGTGAAGTAGCGGAGGCTGTCCTGCATGTCCGGGGAGTTCGGCCCGGTCGGCGGGAAGGAAGAACTGCCCTGTCCGCCGGGGAACTGTCCGGACTGCCCGCCGGGGAACTGATCGGAACTGCCGGGAAACTGGCCGGACTGGCCGCCCGGGAACTGATCGGAACTGCCGGGAAACTGGCCGGACTGGCCGCCGGGGAACTGCTCAGAGCCGCCCGGGAACTGATTGGATTGGCCGGACTGGCCGCCCGGGAATTGCTGAGAACCGCCCGGGAACTGCCCCGGCTGGTCGGAAAACTGTCCCGGCTGCTGTTCCTGGCCCTGTCCGGGCTGCTGTTCCTGCCCCTGCCCGGGCTGCTGTTCCTGCCCCTGGCCCGGCTGTCCGGAAAACTTCTCCGGTACCTCATTTTCCTGCGTCCGGAACTGTCCCCGGTTCTCGGACAGCACCAGCGTCAGCTGATCCGCGTCCTCCGCGGCCATCGTGTAATTTGTGACATTGATGACGGCCAGCAGGACGGTCAGCAGGACGAAGACGGCCAGCATGGCATATAAGACAAATCGTTTCCGCGTTTTATTCATGATCGGTCACCTCATCGGTTTCTTTCTTCTTCAGGAGCGCCGCGGCCTGCTGCAGGAATTCATCCGGAGAAAAAGGATAAGCCAGATAAGACAGGAGGCCGTCCCCGGAAGCGGCCGGCGCATTCTGCCCGGTGCCGAGGACCAGCAGCGGGACGCGGTCCTCCGTGATCCGCGCCGCCGTCTTTTTCAGGCTCAGCCGGGGCAGCTCCGCGTTCAGGATGATGAGATCCGGGCGGCTTTCGTCCCACAGCCGGAAGAGTTCGGCGGCGTCGAACGCCGTGGCGGCCGTATATCCTTCCAGTTCCAGCAGCCGGGAAAAGCAGAGCAGGATATCCCGGTCCGGATCAGCCAGTACGATATGCATAAGCGGGCTCCTTTCGTGATCTGGTCCCAGCATAGCGCGGACGCGTGACGAAAAAGAGAAAGAAATGTGAACAATCGGTGATTTTTGACCGCCGGGTTGACGAAACCCGGGAAATCTGCTACAAAGAGGGAAACCTTTTAAGGAGATGCGATCCTTATGATCATCGGACAATTTACCGAATCTTATCCGCCCACGATCGATGGGGTGGGCGGTGTCGTCCATAATTACTGCAAAGAAATGACCCTCCGCGGCCACCGCTGCGTTTTTATCGGGCCGGACAATAAAAAAGTGGAAGCCCCGCAGGATTACGAACTCATGCTGTACCGCAGCATCAAGCCGTCCTCCAAGGTGCCTTACCGGGTCGGTTTTCCCCAGATGCTGCCGGGCTTTAAATCCGAGATCCGGGAGATCCCGTTTGATGTCGTGCATGCGCACACCCCGTTCATGGCGGGCTGGTATGCGCGGGAAGTGGCCCGGGAGCGCGGGATCCCGCTGGTCGCGACGTTCCACAGCAAGTATTATGACGATATTTACCGGGCAACGCGGTCCAAATTCCTTTCCCGGAAAGTGGTCGACCGGATCGTCCGCTTCTATGAATCCTGCGACGAAGTCTGGACTGTCAACGAGCGGACGGCAATGGTGCTGAAGGAGTACGGCTACCGCGGCTCCATCGTGGTCATGCAGAACGGCATCGACCCGACGGAGGAGCGGACGCTGGGCGACATCAGCGACCTGAACCTGCGGGAGGACGTGCCGCAGCTGCTGTTCGTGGGCCAGCAGGACTACAAAAAAGGGACCCGCCAGCTGATGGACGCCTGCGGGATCCTGCATGAAGAGGGCTTCCCCTTCCAGCTGGTGATGGTGGGCGAGGGCCAGGACCAGATGGCGCTGGCCAAGCAGGCCGGGGCGCTCGGAATCGGCGACGACGTGATTTTCACCGGCAGGATCATGGACCGTGCGCGGCTGATGGCGATCTACAAAAACGCGGAACTGTTCGTGTTCCCGTCCGTCTACGACAACGCGCCGCTGGTGGTGCGCGAGGCGGCCCTGGCGGGCACGCCGTCGCTGGTCGTGACGGGCAGCTGCGCGGCCGAGGGCATGGAGGACCGGGTCAACGGCTTCCTGTGCGACGGCACGGCGGAGGACATCGCCCGGAAGATCAAAGAGGCCCTGCCCGATGCGGAACGGGTGGGCCGGGAAGCGCACCGCACGATCCCCGTCACCTGGAATAAGATCGGCGGCTATATCGAAGAACGGTACCGGAACTTGGTCGAGCGGAAAGAAGCGGAACAGGCGGCGGAAAACGCGGAAGATGCAAAAGAAACGCCGGCAGAGGCGCCGGCGGAAGGAGAGGAAGGCGCGCCGGAAGAAGGAACGGAAAGCGCGCCGGAAGAAAAGGAAGAGTGAGCGGCGGGGCCGGCTGTCAGACCGGCGTCATGACGCCGTCCTTCAGGAGCCAGGCCGGTCCGCGGACTTCTTCGCGGCCGCCTTCGCAGAGCACGTAGCTCCCGTCCGGCAGCACCAGGATGGGCCGCGTGAAACTGTCCGGGAAGGCGACGTCCTCCATGATGCGGAGGCCGTCCAGCGTCAGATCCTTAATATCATAATAGTGCGGAAGCACGTTGATGTCCGTGAGGCCGAGACCCGGCAGGTAACGCTGAAATGCGGGGTCGACGGCCTCGCCTTCTTCTTCGGGCTGGGCGTAGACCGTGCCGGCGCAGTTCATGGTGCCGGCGCTGATGCCGATCAGCGCGCCGCCGTAATCCCGCAGCACGTCTTTCAGTCCGATCCGGTTGAAGTACCGGTTCTGCGTCGGCACGTGCCCGCCGGACAGGATGACCAGATCCGCCCCGCCGACGATCTCCGCCGCCCGCGCATCGTTCCGGTCGTCCAGCACCGTAAACTCCGTAAAAAAGAACCCCTCGCGCTTAAAGCAGTCCGCCGTCGACGCCCCGTACAGGTCCGTCACGTCGTGCGCCTCCGGATCCGAACACACAAACACGCCCTTCAGCCGCCTCGGCAGGCGTTTTTTTAATTCCGCGAGAAATCCGTTCGCGGGATCGATCCCCACCGTTTCCCGGTCCGTAAAACTGCTGGTCAAAAACAATGTCATAGCGCGCTCCTTTTCTGACAGGGGGACGGTTCCTTTGTCAGATTTTTATTTGGGCTGATGAAACATCGGCCCCTGCGGCAGAGCCATGGGGGACGGTCCCGGGTGGCAGTGCCGGGAGGAACCGTCCCTCAGTGGCATTATATCACCGGCTGTCCGGAGAATGCAATTCACTTTGACAGGGATGGAGTGCGATTCTTCTTGACAGGGACGGCATGAAAGAATACAATTAAAAGTGTCTCATATAAGACAGAAATGGAAGAAAAATGAAACAGGCCGATTTTATACTGGAAAAAGTTTCCCTGTTCCGCGGCGTATCGGAGGAGACCGTCCGGAATCTGCTGCGGACGGAGGGCTGCCGGAAGATCACCTATGAGAAAGGCGAATTCCTCTGCCGCAGCGGTCAGCCGCTGGACGGTCTGCTGCTGATCACGGGCGGCCGGGCGCAGGTGAAAAAGGGCGGCGTGCTGCTGCGCGACCTTACGGCCGGCGACGTGACCGGCGTGTCCGCCCTTTACAGCGGCGACACGCGGATGGAGACGGATATCCGGGCCGGGACCCGCGTGACCGCGCTGTTCCTCTCCCGCGATGCCATGACGGCGGCGCTGCAGAGCGATCCGCAGCTGGTCAGCAACTACATCGTGTTCCTGTCGACGCGCATCCGGTTCCTGAACGGGGTCATCCGCCGCTTCTCCGCCTCCGACGCGACGAGGCGCCTGGCCGGCTATCTGCTGGAGCAAACGCAGGGGCAGGAGCAAACGCCTGGACCGGGCTCTCCGTTCCGCGCCACCCGCGCGGCGGAAGAACTGGGGATCAGCCGCGCCAGTCTGTACCGGGCCCTGGAGACTCTGCAGCAGGCCGGCTGCATCGAAAAGAAAGACCGCGGAATCGTGATCACGAACGCGGAACGATTGCAGGAAGTACTTGATTTATCATAAAGAAGGAGATTCCCATGAAAAAGATCATTGCTCTGTTACTGGCTTTAGCCTTGTTGCTGACCGCCTGCGGCGGCAATACGCCGGCGACGGAACCGGCCACCACGACCCCGTCCGCCACGGCTCCCGCGCCTGAAACCACCCCGGCGCCTCCCGATACCGCCCCGGACAAAGAAACCGTCCGCCTGGGCCTCCTCGCCGGCCCCACCGGCATGGGCGCCGCCAAACTGCTGCAGGACAGCGCCGACGGCAAAACGGCCAATATCTACCAGCACACGCTGTTCAACGCGCCGGACCAGATCACGGCCAAGATCATCAGCGGCGAGCTGGACATCGCGGCCGTGCCGACCAATCTCGCGGCCGTCCTGTATCAGAAAACGAAGGGCGGCGTGCAGCTGCTGGCCCTGAATACGCTGGGCGTCCTGCATCTGCTGACTGCGTCGGGCGAAACGGTCGCCTCCGTGGAGGATCTGAAGGGCAAGACCGTATATTCGTCCGGCCAGGCGGCCGTGCCGGAATACGTGCTGAACTACATCTTGGACAGCGCCGGCATCCCCGGCGAGGTGGAAGTGATCTATGAGGCGGAACACGATGCGGTGATCGCGGCGCTGGCGTCCGGCAAGGCGAAGATCGCCGTGCTGCCGGAACCCAAAGTGACGGCGGCGCTGATGCAGGTGGAGGGCCTGACCAAGGCGCTGGACCTGACCGAAGAATGGAACAAGGCCGCGGAAAAGGCCGGCAATAAGAGCGTCCTTTCCATGGGCTGCGTGGTGGTCCGGACGGAATATGCGGACGCGCACGAGACCGCGGTGAGCAAATTCCTGAGCGAATATGAGGCGTCCATCAACTATATGAAAGACGCTGCGAATACGGACGCCGCGGCGGCTCTGTGCGAATCCTTCAGCATCATCCCCAAGGCGGCGGTGGCGAAAAAAGCCCTGCCCGGTTCCAACCTGTATTTTGCGGCCGGCGCGGAGATGAAGGCGCAGATCGCGCCGTTCTATGAAGTGCTGTTCGGCTTTGCCCCCGCTTCGGTGGGCGGCGCGCTGCCGGACGATGCGTTCTATTATGGGAACTGAGGCGGGAAAACTGAAAAAGACCGCAGCGGCCGCGGGCGTGGCCGCTTTCTGGCTGCTCGTCTGGCAGCTGCTGGCGATGCTGATCGGAAAAGATGTGGTGCTCTCGCCGCCGCTCACCGTGTTCCGGACGCTGGTCCGGCTGATGGGGACGGGAGAGTTCTGGCTGACGGTCGGCGCTACTTTTCTGCGCATTCTGTTCGGTTACGGGTTCGGTGCGGCGCTGGGGCTCGGCCTCGGGCTCGCGGCCTGGAAGAGCGGAATCGTGCGGCGGCTGCTGGCGCCGTTCATGAGCGTCGTCCGGGCGACGCCGGTGGCGTCGTTCATCATCCTGCTGCTGTTCCTGGCGCGGAACCAGTGGATCCCGGTGATCATCGCGGCGCTGATGGTGATGCCGCTCGTCTGGACCGCCTGTCTGCAGGGCATCGAAGAGACCGACGGCACGCTGCTGGAGATGGGGCGGGTGTTCGAACTGTCCCGCGGATGGCAGCTGCGCCATATTTACGGCCCGTCCGTGCGCGCGTTCCTGCAGCCCGCCGCGGTCTCGGGCCTGGGCCTGGCCTGGAAGGCCGGCGTAGCGGCGGAGGTGCTGGCCGCGCCGGAGCATTCGGTCGGCGGGATGCTGTACCGGGCGAAGATCTACCTGGAGAATCCGGAGATGCTGGCGTGGACGCTGTGCGTGGTCGCGGTGAGCATGGGGCTGGAGAGATGGCTGGCGCGGAAGCTGAAATGAAGCAGGCCGTTTGGCGGAAACAAAACCGGGCCGTTGAGACACCGGCCCCGACGGAATTGATCGTATGATACAGTGTGAACACATCGACAAATCATTTGACGGCAAGCCGGTCCTGCGGGACTTTTCGCACGCTTTCGCCCCGGACCGCGTGACCCTGCTGACCGGCCCGTCCGGCGCGGGCAAGACCACCCTGCTGCGGCTGCTGGCGGGCCTGGAGACGCCGGACCGGGGGCGGATCCTCCGCCCGGACGGCCTCCGCCTGCGCATGGTCTTCCAGGAAGACCGCCTGCTCCCCGGCCTGACCGTGTTGCGGAACGTGATGCTGGAGACCGGGCGCGAAGAGACCGCCCGCCGCCTGCTGCGCGAACTGGACCTCGAAGCGGAGGCCGCCTCCCGCCCGGACACCCTTTCCGGCGGCATGAAGCGCCGCGCCGCCGTTGCCCGCGCCCTGTGCGCGGAGCCGGACGTCCTTCTCCTGGACGAGCCCTTTAACGGCCTGGACGAAGCCCTGCGCCGCCGGACGGCCGCCCTGATCTTCCGCGAGATGCGCGGCAAATGCGTCGTCTGCGCCACGCATTACCCGGAGGAGCTCCGCGAATACGCGGACGAGATCACGGAGATCGGCTGAAAAACGCAGCCGCCGAAACGCGGCCGTCCGCATAAATGCTGCCGCCTGTGTAAAAAACATCGTTTGCATAAAAAACTCGAGCGCCCGCACAAAAACCATCATCGCCCGCCCCGTTTTGTGTTGACGCGGCCCGGCCCGTATGATACCATAATAAAACAATTATCCTGGACCCGCAGGAAGAAAGGAGGCAAAAAATAATGATCTTTACCGAGGTGACCAACGCTTAACTGAATACCGGCGCCTACCAGTGCGAGCAGGATGCCCCTCTGTTTTGGTGCGCCATTATTTGAGTAACTTTCGATATGTGGGAACCGCAGGAAGCAGCCACTGACGAGAGCTGCCCGCTGCGGTATTTTTATGCTTTCAAGGAGAAAACAAATGTCTATACAACTGATCCCCGTCAATGACGATAACCGCGAGGCCGTCCTGGCCCTTTCCGTGCGCGACGACCAGCCCTTCGTTGCCTCCAACCAAGTATCCCTCCGCCAGGCCGCGGAGGCCGAAGAAGAAGCCCCCGGCGTGGCCCGTCCGTTCGCCATCTATGCGGACGGCCGGCCGGTCGGCTTCTGCATGTTCGCCGTGGATCCGGAAGACGACGACGAAGACGACCGGTATATCCTCTGGCGTTTCATGATCGACAAGAACGAACAGGGCAAAGGCTACGGCCAGGCGGCCCTGGCCGAGATCATCCGTTATTTTAAGGAACTCGGCGCGGAACGGGTGCTGCTTTCCACCGAACCGGAGAACGAGCGGGGGCTCCACGTCTATCACAAAGCCGGCTTCGAAGAGACCGGATGCATCGACGACGGCGAGGCCGTGCTGCGCCTCTGGCTGAAGAAAACGACGAAAAAAGAGAGGGAGACCTTCCGGTGGTACGGCGTCAACGTGAAGGAACGCCTGAAGATCCGGAAGAAAGACGGCTACGGCGTGAGCATGGCGCTCTATGACGGTGAGATCTGGGGCACCTACTGCGCCGGCAGCGGCCGCTTCGGGCAGGACTTCCCGGTGAATCCGGACATGCTCTTCCAGGCGGGGTCCGTCTCGAAGCCGATGTTTGCCCTGACGCTCCTGCGCTATGCGGACAAGGGCCTCATCGATCTGGACGCGGACATCTCCGGCCTCGTGCCGGAATACGTGAAAAAGGGTCCGATGACCTTCGCCGCGCTGCTTTCCCATACGGCAGGCTTCAATCTGCACGGCTTCCCGGGCTATCCCGTATCTCACGAGGCGATGACGCTGGAAGACGTGCTGGACGGCAAGGGGATCACTCCGAAGCTCCGCCGGATCCGCCCTTACGGAAAGCAGTTCATGTACTCCGGCGGCGGGACGACGCTGGCCGAGCTTGCCTTTACCCGCCTCACAGGCGCGACGCTGCGCGAGGCCTTCCAGAAAGAAGTTGCCGAGCCGCTGGGCTTAAAGCGGAGCGGATTCTTCCAGCCGCTGGATGAGGATCTGGTCGAAAACGCCGCGTTCGGCGGCAAGCTGGGTCTTAAGGAAGACCGTGAGCACGGCTATCACTATTATCCCGAGCAAGCGGCGGCCGGCTTCTGGACGACGCCGACGGAGCTCGTCAAGATCGGCCTCGCCCTCTCGAAGAGCTACCGCGAAGGCGGCTTCCTGAAGAAGAAGACCGCCCGGCGCATGCTGACGCCGGTGATGGAGGGCGAATCTTACGGCCTCTGCGTGGAGCAATATCGGGGCGACATGGGTTACCACGGCGGCTGCAACGAGGGCTTCCTGACGGAGTGGTGGTTCTCGCTGCGAGAGGACCTGTGCGTCGCCAGCATGCTCAACCGCTCCGGCGACGAGATCGACTGGAAGCACACCTATACCGCGCTGGCGCTGTTCCAGAATGCGGAGGAAGACCTGGCCGACGAACCGTCCAGACGGACCCTGAAATCATACTGCGGCAAGTATGAGCATCCCGAAAACGCAGATTTCTGCATCGACGAGGTTTTCCTGGACGACGAAAAGCTCTATGCGAAAATCGTGGACGAAGGGGAGGAAAAGGTCTTTGAGCTCTATCCCATCGGGAAAAAGACCTTCGGCCGCAAGGGCGGCTTCCTCAAAGTCGTCTTCGGCAAGGATTGCCTGACGGTCGACGGAGTTACCTGCAAAAAACTGTAAAAAAGAAGGAAATCATGATGGATAAAAAAGCATTGATAGAAACCATGGCCCGGGAGTCGTTCGAAAAGGGCGGCTTCAACGGAGCCTGGCTTTACGCGGAGAACGGGGCGGTCGTGTCGAAAGGCACGGCCGGCTTCCGGGATCCCGAAGGCACGCAGCTCATCACGGAGGACACCATTTTCCAGCTGGCCTCCGTCAGCAAGCAGTTTACGGCGGCCGCCGTCATGCTTGCCGTGCGGGAAGGCCTGTTCGGTCTGGAGGACGAGATCACGGCGTTCTTCCCGGAACTGGCCGCCTATAAAGGCGTGACGGTCCGTCACCTGCTCACCCACACCGGCGGCGTACCCGATTACTTTGATGACGCGGACTGGTTCATCGATCTCTGGAAGAAAGAAAACCGGGTCCCGGGCAACGACGAGGTCCCGCGCTTCCTGTGCGAGACCAAACTGAAGCCGGAATTCGCTCCGGGCGAAAAATTTTCCTACTCCAACACCGGCTACAACCTGCTCGCCCTCCTCGTGGAGCGGCGCGCCGGCGTCCCGTATGAAGAATTCCTGCAGCGGAACATTTTCGACCCCGCGGGCATGACGTCCACCCGCTGCTGCCATATCCGCCGGGACGGCATCCCATTCGAGAACTTCGCCCGCGCGACGGTGCTCGAGGATGACGGAACGCCCGCGGCCGACGTGGATTCCGAGGACAGCCGGGACGTCATCGCTTTCGACGGCGTGAACGGCGACGACTACGTATACACCAACCTCTCCGATCTGCTGACCTGGGACCGGGTGCTGCGCGAGGGCAAAGTGCTGACCCCGGAGGAGCAGCAGCTCATGTATACGCCGGTGCAGCTTTCCGGCGGTGAGTCCTATGACGATGGGGACGGGGAAGGCTACGGCTTTGGCTGGAGCGTCATCCGCGATCCGTCGTTCGGGCTCATCGTCTGCCACAGCGGCGGCATGCCGGGCGTGCACACCTGGTTCGAGCGCTTCATCGACGCGGACCGTATGCTGGTGATCCTCTGCAACCGCGAAGAGGAGGACGCGAGAGCGCACGCGGGCTTTTACGACGGCCTGCGGGAGATCGCAAGGGACCGGGAGCCGAAACCCATCGTGACCATCGAAGAGATCGCCCTCAAGGATCCGGACAAGTCGAAGTGGGAGAGTTTCTGCGGCAAGTACGAACACCCCGAAGACGCCGATTTCATCATTGACGAGGTCTGGCTCGCGGACGGCGAGCTGTACGCCAGAGCGTTCGACGATGACGGCGACGAACTGAAATTCCGCCTCTATCCGATCGGCGAGGACCAGTTCGGCCGCAAAGCCGGGATGGTGAAACTGACCTTCGGCGACGGCTGCGTGACGTACATCGATACCACCTGCCGGAAACTGGCGGAACAGGCCGCGGACCGGGAACCGGCGGAATGACCCGGGCGGCTGTTGAAAAAGGGGAAACCATGGAATACGAAATAAAACCGCTGACGCCCGAAGAGGCGGAATACATCGGCGGGAAACTGGAGGAATACGTCCGCTCCGTCGCGCCGTCCGGGCCCGCCGCGGAAGAGGAAGAGATCGTCCTGAAGATCGAAGACGGGCAGGGGAATATCATCGCCGGATGCGTCATAGACCTGCACGAATGGGGCTGGGACCGCATGCTGCTCGCCACACTGTGGGTGGATGCGCGGTGCCGCGGGCAGGGGCTCGGCTCGCAGCTCATCCATGAGGCGGAACGCATCGGCCGCGAAAAGGGCTGCTATATCTCGTGCCTCGGGACCATGGTCTTCCACGCCCGGGGGCTGTACGAAAAGCACGGCTATACGGTGTTCACCACCCGGAAGGATTATCCGAGGGGAAAGGAAGGCTACTCCCTGGCGAAGCGGCTCGACCGCGGCATACCGGATTATGTGCCGCAGCACAACGGCGCGGAGGGCAAGTACGAAGTCCGGCGCGGCACGGAGGAGGACGCGGAGGTCATCTGCGACGGGCTCGGACGGTACAGCGATCAGTTCGCGCCGGACCTGCACGAGAAGATCCGGATCGACCGGAAACTGGCTGATGCGGACGGCCGCCTGATCGCGGGCATCCTCGCGAGCGTCGGCGGCTGGGACGAATTCTCCGTCGACGTCCTCTGGGTGGAGGAACCGTACCGCGGGCAGGGCCTGGGCTCGCTCCTCCTCCGGGAGGCCGAGCGCGAGGGGATCGCCCGCGGCGCGTACAAACTGTTCACAAGCGCGGGCGACTGGAACGCCGGCTTCTTCGAAAAGAACGGCTACGCCGCTATCGGCGAGCTGAAGGACGTCCCGCGGGGACACAGCTGCTATGAGATGGAAAAACCCGTCCGACCGGAAGACGCAGCGGGCTGCATCGAATGACATCCAAACAGGGCCACTGGGGGACGGTTCCGAGTGGCCCTGTTCTGCGGAAAATGATCAAACAGGGCCAGAAAGAACCGTCCCCCAGTGGCCCTGTCCGAAAAAAACACAGAGGCGAATATGGACAGCGATAGCAGAAACGTCCGCCTGGTGAAGGCGGACCTGAAAAACTTTGACGCCTTGATCGATCTTTCCCCGGACGAAGAGGGAAAGAACTTTGTGGCGTCCAATGTTTACAGCCTTGCGGAAGCCTACGCCAATGTGATGTCGGGGCGGTACGCACAGCCGTTCGGGATCTACGACGGGGACACGCCGGTCGGATTCCTGATGATCGGCTACGATATCGTGGACGAGGGCGACGACCCGGTAAAGTGTCCGTACATCCGGAACAGCTATCTGATCTGGCGGTTCATGGTGGATGAAAAATACCTGCATCAGGGGTACGGCAAAGCGGCCATGAAACTGATCCTGGACTTCATCCGGACGTTCCCCGCCGGGCCGGCCGAGTACTGCTGGATCACGTATGAGCCCGAAAACGAGCGGGCGAGGAACCTGTACCGTTCTTTCGGATTCGTCGAGGAACCGGAGCTGCCGGAAGGCTGGGACGAGATCCCCGCGCTGCTGAAACTGTAGGCGGAGGCAAATCAAAAAACAGGGCCGCCGGGGGACGTTTCCCGGCGGTCCTGTTTTGCGGGGAGGGCTGTTGGGGATGGTTCCTCACAGTCCTGTTTTTGGGAAGGAAGGCCGTTTGGGGACAGTCCCCGATCGGCCCTGTTTTGTTTTGCAGAGATGTATCACTCCTCCGGGGTTTCACCCGGTTCGTCTTCCTCCGCGGCGCCTCCCGGGGCGGTGCAGTCGGAGATGTGTTCCATGATCAGGCAGGTGCAGAAGGCGATAAAGGCGACGAGCAGGAGGATGGCCCAGACAATGCCTGTTCCGCTGCCGAAGGCATTCGGAAAGATGATGGAAAGAAGGAGAAAGGAGGCGATGTACAAGATGACGGCGATGCCGATGAAGCCGTAGCCGAGCGGCGGCTTGACCCGCCGGCCTTTCCGCCCGGCCGCGGCATTCGGATCCAGCAGGTGCGGCAGATCCGTCTCCAGGGCCGAAGTCAGTTTTTCCACCATGCCAAGGTCCGGGAAGGAAGCGCCGCGCTCCCAGCTGGAGATCGTCTGCCGTGTGACGCCGATCTGCTCCGCCAGCTGCTTCTGGCTCAGGCCCTGCTCCGTCCGGAGCTTCCTGATGTTTTTTGAAATATCCGCCATGTCCGGCTTCCTGTGTTTTGATTTGCCTGAAGCCATTGTATCAGACAACTGTGCCGGGAGCAAGAATGAAGCGCCTGACATTGTGACAAAACCGGTATGCAGGACAGAACGGGAGAGGAATTGCGGATGGCATTCTTTATGTTGTTTCCGTTCCCAATGGATCCGTGACAACAAACAAACGGGACGGCGCGGAGCCGTCCCGTCGTTTTGCCAAGTGCCGCCGCAGCTTTATTCTTTGACGTAGCTCACATGCAGCAGCTTGTGCGCCTTTTCCTCATCCATCTCCTTCAGCAGCTGGGTGACGACGGGGTTGCGCTCCGCCCGCTTGAACATGGAGGAGTTATCGATCTGGTGGAGGCCTTCGCCGCGCGTGTGCTTCACCTCTTTCAGGCCGTAAGGCTGTCCGGCGCCGCCGACGCAGCCGCCCTGGCAGGTCATCACTTCGACCAGATGATAGAAGGCTTTGCCTTCGTCCATTTCCTTGAGGAGCTTCCGGGCGTTGATCAGGCCGTGCACCACGGCGATCTTCAGCTCGGTGTCGCCGATGTGGACCACCGTCTCCTTCCGCGGTTCATCGCCGCGGATCCCGAGCGCCGCGATCTCACGCAGGGCGTTCTTGGACTTGTCGGGCACGCAGTGACGGATCACCGCTTCCGCGACGCCGCCGGTGACGCCGTAAATGGCGGCCGAACCGGAGGACATGCCGAACGGAAGGTCCGGAGATTCCAGTTCCACGTCCTGCAGCTGGATGCCGTTTTCACGGATCATGTCGATGACTTCGTGAGTCGTCAGGACCAGGTCCACGTCCGGGCGGCCGTCGGTCTTGAATTCGTCGCGGGCCGCTTCCATCTTCTTGGCAGTGCAGGGCATGATGGCGATCAGGTAGGTCCGCTTGCCGTCGGCCGCGTCCTTTTCGGCGTATTTGTCACGCAGGACGGCGGCGAAGTGCTCCATGGGAGACTTGCAGGTGGAGATGTTCTTCAGGTATTTCGGGTTCTCGTTCTCCAGGTACTTGACCCAGGCGGGGCAGCAGGAGGTGAACATCGGGAACGGGCCGCCGGCTTTGAGGCGGTCCAGGAATTCGGACGCTTCGGTAATCGTGGTGATATCCGCGCCGAAGTTGGTGTCGTAGACTTCGTCCACGCCCATGAGCTTTAAGGCCGTGACCAGGCGGTCCAGGACGTTTTCGCCGGCGGGGATGCCGAAGGCTTCGCCCACGGCCACGCGGACGGCGGGAGCGATCTCCACGACGGTCCGGAGGTTCGGATCGTGGATGGCGCGCCAGGCTTCCCCGATCTCGTTCTTGATGGTGATGGCGCCGGTCGGGCAGACGGCCGCGCACTGACCGCAGCTGACGCACTTCGTCTCGCTCAGCATACGGCCGAAGGCCGGGGCGACCCGGGCCTGGGAGCCGCGGTGCACGAAGTCGATGATGTTGACGCCCTGCAGTTCTTCGCAGACGCGCACGCAGTCGCCGCAGAGGATGCACTTATTGGGGTTGCGGACCACGGCGGGCGAGGACGTATCCAGCTCCGCGCGTTCCCGGGTATCCTGGAAGCGTACGGCACGGATGCCGAACTGGTGGGCCAGTTCCTGCAGACGGCAGTCGCCGCTCTTTTCGCAGGTGGTGCAGTTGCAGTCGTGGGAAGCCAGCATCAGCTCCAGGATGGTGCGGCGGTGCTTGAGCAGGCGGGCGGAGTTGGTCTTGATGACCATGCCGTCGCGGGGCTCCAGGGAGCAGGACGCGTCGATCTTGCCGCGTTCGTCTTCCACGATGCACATACGGCAGGCGCCGTAGGTGGACAGATCGGAGTGGTAGCAGAAGGTAGGCATTTCAATGCCGGCCTTGCGGATCACTGCCAGTACATTCTTTTCTCCATCGAAATTGACGCGCTGTCCGTCAATGATCATTACACCTTTTGCCATGGCCTTAACCCTCCTCTTCGATGGCGTCGATGGCACCGAACGGGCAGGCGCCCCAGCAGGCGCCGCAGTGGATGCACTTGGTGACGTCAATGGTATGCGGTTGACGGAGCTCGCCGGAGATGGCTTCCATCGGGCAGTTCCGTTTGCACTTGCCGCAGCCGCGGCACAGGGCCGGGTTGATCTCCAGATGGCGCTTGCGGCCGTTGCAGTGCGGGCAGTGTTTGTCGACCACGTGGGCCAGATATTCGTTGCGGAAATACTTCAGGGTGCTGAGCACGGGCTTGCAGGCCGTCTGGCCCAGGCCGCACAGGGATGCTTCGGTAATGGTGCCGGCCAGGCTTTCCAGGGTGTCCAGGTCTTCCAGCGAGCCCTCGTTGCGGATGATCCGCTCCAGGATCTCCAGCATGCGCTTGGTGCCTTCGCGGCAGGGAACGCATTTGCCGCAGCTTTCATTCTGCGTGAAGTTCATGAAGAAGCGGGCGACTTCCACCATGCAGGTGTCTTCGTCCATAACGACCAGGCCGCCGGAACCGATGATGGCGCCGACTTTCTTTAAGGAGTCGAAATCCATGGGCAGGTCCAGATGCTCTTCGGTCAGGCAGCCGCCGGAAGGCCCGCCGATCTGCACGGCCTTGAACTTCTTGCCATCCTTGATGCCGCCGCCGATGTCAAAGATCACCTGGCGCAGGGTGGTGCCCATGGGGACTTCCACCAGGCCGGTGTTGACCACGTTGCCGGTCAGGGCGAAGGTCTTGGTGCCCGGGGATTTTTCCGTGCCGATGCTGCGGTACCAGTCGGAGCCGTTCAGAATGATCTGCGGCACGTTGGCGTAGGTCTCCACGTTGTTCAGGACGGTGGGCTTGGCCCACAGGCCCTGGTCTACGGTGCGGGGCGGCTTCACGCGGGGCATGCCGCGCTTGCCTTCGATGGAGGAGGTCAGCGCGCTGCCTTCGCCGCAGACGAACGCGCCGGCGCCGCGGTTGATATGCATGTGGAAACTGAAGCCGCTGCCCATGATGTCATCGCCCAGCAGGCCCAGTTCTTCGGCCTTGGCGATGGCGATCCGCAGGCGCTTCACGGCCAGCGGATATTCGGCGCGGACGTAGATGTAGCCTTCGGTGGCGCCGGTGGCGACGCCCGCGATCAACATGCCTTCCAGCACACTGTGGGGGTTGCCTTCCATGACGCCCTGGTCCATGAACGCGCCGGGATCGCCTTCGTCGCCGTTGCAGACGACGTACTTGACGTCGGCAACGTTGCGGCGCACGCTCTCCCACTTGCGGCCGGCCGGGAATCCGCCGCCGCCGCGGCCGCGCAGGCCGGAATCGGAAATGGTCTGGCAGATCTCCTTGTCCGTCATTTCGAACAGGGCTTTCTCAAATGCGCTGTAACCGCCCAGGGCGATGTATTCCAGGATGTCTTCCGCGTCGCTCTTGCCGCTGTTCTTCAGCACGATGCGCTGCTGCAGCTTGTAGAAAGGAATGTCGTCGCGGCGCTGGTAGGTCCTGCCGTCGCGCTGATACAGCAGGCGGTCGATCACTTCGCCGCCCAGCAGGGTCTTTGCGATGATCTCGTCGCAGTCTTCCACGTGTACGTGGGTGTACAGGATGTCCAGGGGCTCGATGCTCACCAGGGGGCCGATCTCGCAGAAGCCGTGGCAGCCGCTCTTTTTCAGATGGATGCCGCCTTCGCCGTGATCTTCCTCGCGCAGGGCGACCATCACATTCAGGCCCTTCTTCGCGCAGGCTTCCTTCAGGTAATCGTAAACTTTCATGGAACCGCTGGCCACGCAGCCGGTGCCGGCGCAGACCAGGACTTTCAGCTGCTGTTTTTCCAGCAGGGCCGCGGCTTCTTTCTTCAGGGCGTCAAAGCCTTTGCGGGTCAGTTTCGTGTCAGCCATTTTGCGCCTCCTTTGCCCGGATGCTTTCCAGCAGCGCGATGGCTGCTTCGGGGGTCATCTTGGCATGAACTTCGTCGTTGATCGTCATGGCCGGGGCCAGGGAGCAGGCGCCCAGACAGGCGACCGTTTCCAGCGTAAAGAGCAGATCGGAAGAGGTTTTCTGCTTTCCCTGCAGTCCCAGGTATTCCCGCAGGCTGTCGTAGATCGGCTGGGATTTCCGCACGTGGCAGGCGGTCCCGTTGCAGACCTTCACGATGTATTTGCCTTTGGCTTCCAGCGAGAAGTTCTCGTAAAACGTGGCGACGCTGTAAACCTTGGCGACGCCGATGTCCAGTTTTTTGGCAATCAGTTCCAGGACATCCTGGCTCAAATATTTGTATTCGGCCTGAATGTCCTGCATGATTGCAATAATGCTTTCCCGTCTGCAGTGATAGGAGTCGATGATCTCTCCCGCCCGCTGCAGCATGGCCTCATTCATTGCATCCATGAGTTGTCCTTCCTCTCTTGATCCGCAGATTATAAATATCCGTTCTGCTTGTATTTACAAAAATTATACAGACCGTTATAATGAATGACAACAAACAAAAACCGACATATGTCGGAATTCTTTTGCGGAAGAGAGGATAAATATGGATCGCAGGGCCGCCCGTTCGGAACACAGCAGAGCAGTTTTGAAAGCTGCTTTTCTGGAACTGTTTCTGATAAAGGAACCGGAGGAGATCACGGTCGTGGAACTGTGCCGGAAAGCGGGGCGGAACCGTTCCACATTTTATGCGCATTATGAATATATGGACCAGCTGGTCCGGGAAGTGCTGCGGGAGACCGTCGAAAACATTTTTATCGATCTGGGGTCCCGGTGGGATCTTCCGATGGAGAAAGACGGCGGCATCGACCGGCAGTACATCACCGCCTATCTGCGCCGTTTTCTGAACGATCCGACGGCAAGACGCTTCTGCACCTGCGCCGGCAGCGCAAACTACCTGACGCTGCTCATCCGGGCCCACGTCGATCTGACGCTCCCCCCCGTCAAGGTCCCGGCCCGCTACTGCGCCGCCTATTTTCAATATGCCGGCGTTCTGAACCTTCTTCTGGAATGGCTCAACAGCGAGAACCCGGTCCCGGAAGAGACGATTGTGGATCTGATCCATGAATTCTCGAAAGTCATGTATCGACCCTGGCAGTAAGCGCGGAAACGGGACAGCCGGAACAAAAAAGGCGGGGGTTCCGTCATGTCGGCGATATGACGGAACCCCCGCTCTTTTTGTTGCCGTTTCCGCCCCGGAACCGTGTCCTTAAGGAGAACCGGCGGCCGTCCCCGGCCTACCGGTGATCTTCTTTCACGACGCCGTCGCGGTAAGCCTGCAGCAGCGCTTTAAGGTCCGCGATCTGCCCCTCCAGTTCGCGGCCGGTATCGGTATCCCGGATCTTCAGGGGCTGTTCCATGCGCTCGAAGATCACGGGGGTGGAATCGATGTCGAAGTTGTCCTCCAGCGCTTTCTCTTTCCCCGCGAACGGCTGGTGCGACACGATGCGGTAGTGCTCGGCGTTGAAGACCAGCGTGTAGCCGGCGATGCCGCTGGTGGGCTGGTAGGCCTTGCAGAAGCCGCCGTCGATCACGATCAGGCGGCCGCCGCCCTTGATCGGGCTTTCGCCTTTCCCGGTCTTCACCGGCACGTGGCCGTTGATGATATGGCAATGCGGCCCTTCGAGTCCGAATTCCTTCAGCAGGAATTCACAGATCTCCTGTTTATCATACAGCTTGTAATACGCGTTTTTCGGCTCCGCCCAGGCGGCCTCGTCTTTGATCATGCGGCGCTCGAACGTGGTCATGCAGTCCTTGCCGAACAGCGGGCTGTTGCGGCCGGCCCACAGGAACCACAGGAAATCCATGCCCCGCTCCTTTTCCGGGGAGCCGGGCTTGAAATAATACGCCTGACGCGCGGCCTTGTCCGCGTAATCGAACAGCGCGCGGCCCTTCCGCTCCTTGCCGCCCAGCGTGAAGGAGAGCAGTTCCCCTTCGGGGGTCATGGGCACGCAGCCGTGGAAGATCAGGTTGCCGTTGCAGATCTTGTAAAAACTGCCCTTGGAATACAGGAAGCGCACGTGCGCCTGCAGCTTTTCGCTGTGCATGAACGACGCGGTCAGCTGGCGGATCACGCTGTCCTCCTCCGGCGTCAGCGCGTACGGGTCGGCCGGATCCACCGTGGGCAGGTCGGTGTCGGCCAGCGGCCAGGTCACGCCGCCCTTGGTGACGCATTTGTTTTCATAATCGATCTTGTCCAGCAGCAGGCGGTCGTCCATGCCGTACTCCGGATGGCGCATGATCTTCTGGCCTTCCAGTTTGAACAGGATCACGGTGATGGCCTTGTGCATGCGGGCGGAGAGGAGCTTGTCCTTTTCCGTGTACTGCGCGGCGTCGTCGCCGGTGAGCTTTACCTTGAAGCAGGAAACGTCGCTGTCCCGGTACACTTCATTGGCGAAGACGGAGAGCGGGCGCAGCGAAATGCCGTAGCCGGTCTCGATGACTTCCAGGTTGTTGTAATGGATGGAGTTGGACACGACGGTGGCGACCAGGGTGCGGCTGCCGGAGGCGGCGCCCATCCAGAGGATGTCGTGGTTGCCCCACTGGACGTCCACGTTATGATACTTCATCAGATCGTCCAGGATCACGTCCGCGCGCGGGCCGCGGTCGAAGATGTCGCCCACGAGGTGCATCTGGTCCACCATCCGCTTGATCACGTCCGCCAGCGCCCGGATCAGGCCGTCCGCCTGGTCGATCTCGATGACCGTCGCGATGATGTTCTCGAAATAATCGTGCTTCTCCGCCTCCTCGCTGTGCGTCTGGAGCAGTTCCTCGATGATATAGGCGTAGTCCGGATCCAGCGATTTGCGCACCTTGGACCGCGAATACCGCGCGGACACGGTGCGCGCCAGCTCCACGAGCCGGTGCAGCGTGATGCGGTACCACTCGCCCGGATTCTTCAGCGTGGGCAGGATCCGTTTCAGTTTTTCCTTGGGATAATAGATCAGCGTGGCCAGCTGGTCCCGGTCCTCCAGAGACACGGTGTCGCCGAAAAGATCATCGATCCGCGTGCGGACGACGCCGGAGCACGCGTTGACCAGATGGCGGAACGCCTCATGCTCACCGTGCACGTCGGAAATGAAGTGCTCGCAGCCCTTGGGCAGATTCATGATCGCCTGCAGGTTGATGATCTCCCGGCCCGCGGCCTGCACCGTCGGGAAATCCCGGGCCAGCAGGGTCAGATAGCGCAGTTCTTCAGGGGAATATTGACGGGTCTCTTTCATGGGTCGCCTCACTGTCGGATGGATTTGTCGCAAATAGGCCGGATGACCGGTGTTTCTTTCAGAATACCTTATTTGACGGGCCGATGCAAGAGGCAGATGCGTCCGCGGGCCCGATTGCAGCG
This sequence comes from Lachnospiraceae bacterium, assembly GCA_017430085.1. Classification (GTDB taxonomy): domain Bacteria; phylum Bacillota; class Clostridia; order Lachnospirales; family Lachnospiraceae; genus UBA6987. The sequence continues at coordinate 60,185 of JAFRNR010000009.1, forward strand.
AAGCAGGCCCGCGCGGAAAACAAAACCGCAGTCCCGCCTTGCTACAATGCAGGCAGAAACGATAACGGCCGCAAGGAGGATACAAAAATGAAATCTATAGCAAATAAACGATTCGTCAAACTGGGCCTGGTGCTCTGCCTTTTGCTCGCGTCCGCGGTGCTGGGCGCCTGCGGTTCTTCTGTCCGGGGGAGCGGGACATTCATTGTGATCCCGGAGGAAAGCTCCGCAGCCACTCGCGGGACGGAGACCGGTACGAAAGAAACCGCAGGGCACAGCCGGACCGAAACGACGGCAAGTCCGGAAACTACGGCCGCGGAGCCGGTCTCGCCCACCGCTCCCGTGAATGCGAACCGGATGTCCGTCCAGCAGCGCACGGCCTCTTCCGGCCCCGGTGCCGCGACGGGGAAATACAGTTATCTGGTCAGACAGGATCAGACCGTGTATTACACCGCGCCGGGCAACAAACTGTGCAGCCGGTCGGTAGACGGCACCCATGTCTCCGTCGTGATCGACGATCTGAGTTCGCGTTTCCCCAACCTCCGCGAGATCCAGGTGGTCGGGGACTGGATCTATCTCTTCTGCAGACAGGATGATCACGATTATTCGCTCAGCCGCGTCCGCCTGGACGGCAGCGGCGGGGAACTGCTGGCCGACAACATCCTGCTGTTCTCGGGATATCTGGGGGTGAGCAAAACATTCAACACTTTCATCGTGAAAGACGATGCCGTTTACTACACCGTATACGACAAGAAACAACTCTCCGCCTCTCAGTACGAGGACTGCTGCCATGTGTGCAGACTGGATCTGTTGACTGGCGTCGAGGAACACATTTATACCTTTGAGGATATGAATGATCTCCGGATCCTGGCGTACACCGAGAAACAGGCGCTTCTGCAGGGGAACGACGAGATGCTGATGATGGATCTGAACGATCTGGATGTCAGAACCGCGCCGGGACCCATCAACAAGCAGGGTACCTGGGATGACGCCGCGCAGAGCTGGATGCCCGGTCCGGACGGCAGCTTCTGGCTGTATCTCTGGGCCCGCGGCGAACTGATCCGCTTCCGGAAAGAGACCGGCCGCAGCAGAGAACTGTACATGGAATGGTCCAATCAGGGGTACGGTTCCGGGGCGGAATTCATTTTCCTGGACAGTGAAACCTTTATCATGAGCTGCCAGGAAAAAATCTGGTATGTGGACCATGCCGAGAAAACCCTGATCGTTGCGGATGAAGGAGCCAAACTGTCTTACCTCGGCGACGGATACGTCTATTACTCCTACGGATTTACCACGTTTGACCACGAGAACGGCAGCAAATACTGCCGGATCCGTCTGGACGGAAGCGGCTGGGAGGCGCTGGACTGGTAAGGCGCGGCGAGAGAGAAACGGACAGACCGCATAGAAAAAAGACCCCTAAACGGCAGTGCCGGATCGGGGTCTTTCGCAGGAACGGACCGGTCAGCGGCCCGTTTTATTTTTTATACAGCGTCATGACGTCTGACGAATCACTGATATTGATCAGCTTCAAAGTGTTTCCCTGGAGATCAAAATAGTACTCCTCTGTTTCGTGCTGGCCGCAGACAGTAACGGAAACGGAAAGCACATTGCCCTCCGTAGACCACGTCATATCGCCCGTTATGGGGATATCGCCCTCCGACTTTATGCTGCCTTTTCCGTTGCGGGCAAACACATATGTGGCCTCCGGATTGCCCTTGCTGTCCAGTTCTACCCAGGTGCCGACGATGCTTTTGCTGTGGCACGCCGACAGGATGCCGGAAAGCAGCAATGCCGTCAGAAGCACCAGTGCCGTCAATCTGGCTTTTTTCATAATGATTCTCCTTCTGCTGTTTTTGTGATACGGGAATACGTCCCCTGAATAGTCCCCTTTATTATATTTAGCGGAAAAACCGATGTCAAGACCGCCGGCGCCGAAAATGACGGCGGCCCGAAAATTCCCCTTGTAATTTTCACGCTTTGTGCTACAATGTTTCCGACTATAACATAAGGAGGTCTGTTTACCATGCCCTTAGTAACCAGTAAAGAGATGTTTGCCAAGGCCTACAACGGCGGCTACGCCATCGGTGCCTTTAACGTCAATAATATGGAGATCATTCAGGGGATCACCGAGGCCGGCAAAGAGCTGAATGCCCCCCTGATCCTGCAGGTGTCCAAAGGCGCCCGCGCCTATGCGAACCCGATCTACCTGAAGAAACTGGTGGAAGCGGCCGTGGAAGACACGGGCCTGCCGATCTGCCTGCACCTGGACCACGGCGATTCCTTCGACACCTGCAAGAGCTGCATCGACGGCGGCTTCACCTCCGTCATGATCGACATGTCCGCGGCCCCGTTCGAGGACAACATCGCCGTCACCAGGCAGGTGGTGGAATATGCGCACGACCGCGGCGTGGTCGTGGAAGCCGAGCTGGGCACGCTGGCCGGCATCGAGGATGAAGTGAGCCACGCGGTGGGCTCCTACACCCGTCCCGAGGACGTGCAGGAATTCGTGGAACGCACCGGCTGCGATTCCCTGGCCATCGCCATCGGCACCAGCCACGGCGCCTACAAGTTTAAACCCGAGCAGTGCACCCGCGATGAGAACGGCATCCTGCAGCCCCCGCCCCTGCGCTTCGATATCCTGGAAGAAGTGTCCCGCCGCCTGCCCGGTTTCCCGATCGTGCTGCACGGCTCTTCCTCCGTCCCGCAGGAATTCGTGAAGATCATCAACACCTACGGCGGCGCCATGCCCGATGCGGTGGGCGTGCCCGAGGATCAGCTGCGCCAGGCGGCCCGCATGGCGGTCTGCAAGATCAACATCGACTCCGATATCCGTCTGGCCATGACGGCCACCATCCGCAAGTATTTCGCGGAGCATCCGGCGGATTTCGATCCCCGCCAGTACTTAAAGCCCGCCCGCGCCGCCGTGAAGGCCATGGTCGCGCACAAGCTGGTGAACGTGCTGGGCTGCGACGGCAAGGCCTGATATTTGCCAAAGATCATATGACCGTAGGGGCCGATGTGCCATCGGCCCTTATGACTGTTATCTGACTGCTACAAACTGTTATACAAGGAGCATTACTTCATGCGTTATGTCATGAAAGGCGGCAACCCCTTAGCCGGGGAAGTCACCATCAGCGGAGCAAAGAACGCGGCGCTCGGCATCCTGGCGGCAGCCATCATGTCCGATGAGACCGTTACCATAGAGAACCTGCCGGACGTCCGCGACGTGGCCGTCCTGCTGGATGCCTTCCGCGAGATCGGCGTGCTGGTCGACCGGGTGGACCGCCACACCGTCAAACTGAACGGGGGCAACATTTTCACCGCCTGCGCGGACAATCCCTCCATCCGGAAGATCCGGGCGGGCTATTACCTGCTGGGCGCACTGCTGGGCAAGTATCATCACGCGGAGGTCTCCATGCCCGGCGGCTGCAACATCGGCAACCGGCCCATCGACCAGCATCTGAAGGGATTCCGCATGATGGGCGCCGTGCATGAAAACAACAACAGCCGGGTGATCCTGGACGCGAAGGACCTGCACGGGGCGCATATCTATCTGGACATGGCCTCGGTGGGCGCCACCATCAACCTGATGCTGGCGGCGTCGCTGGCGCGCGGCAACACGATCATTGAAAACGCGGCGAAAGAGCCCCATATCGTGGACGTGGCCAACATGCTGAACTCCATGGGCGCGAAGATCAAGGGCGCCGGCATGGACGTGATCCGCATCACGGGCGTGGAACGGCTGCACGGGACGGAATATACCATCATCCCGGACCAGATCGAAGCCGGGACGTTCATGATGGCCGCGGCCGTCACCAAGGGCGATATCACCGTAAAGCGCATCATTCCCCAGCACATGGACGCCATTACCGCCAAACTGATGGAAATGGGCTGCGAAGTGATCGAGCAGGGCGACTCCATCCGCGTGGTGGGACGGCCGGCCCTGTATTCCTGCAACGTCAAGACGCTGCCGTATCCCGGCTTCCCGACCGACATGCAGCCCCAGATGGGCGTTGCGCTGTGTCTGGCGGAAGGCGTGGGCACCATCACGGAAAGCATTTTCGAGAACCGCTTCAAATACGTGGACGAGCTCAGCAAGATGGGGGCGGACACGGAAGTGAAGGGCTCCATCGCCATTTTCAAGGGCAGCGGTCCGCTCAAGGGCGCGGAACTGGTCGCACCGGACCTGCGCGCCGGCGCCGCGCTGGTGCTGGCCGGCCTGGCCGCCGAGGGCATCACCGTGGTGGACCAGGTGGACTACGTGCTGCGCGGATATGAGGACTTTGACAAGAAGCTGCAGGGTCTGGGAGCGGAGATCCGCCTCGCGGAAACGGACGAGGAAGTCAAGAAGATCAAGTTCCAGATCAGTTAAAGAAATACGCAGGGCGGCCGCTGGCCGCCCGCTTTGACCCCGGCCACACGGAAAGGACATATTTATGGAAAGAAAACTCTTTACCTCCGAATCGGTCACCGAAGGGCATCCCGATAAAATGTGCGACGCCATCTCCGACGCTATCCTGGACGAGCTGCTGAAGCAGGACCCCGACAGCCGGGTGGCCTGCGAAACGCTGACTTCCACCGGGTTCGTCGTCGTCATGGGCGAGATCACGACCAAGGGCTACGTCGACATCCAGAAAGTCGTGCGCGACACGGTGCTGGAGATCGGCTACGACCGGGCCAAGAAGGGCTTTGACGGCCAGAGCTGCGCGGTCTTCACCGCCATCGACGAGCAGAGCCCGGACATCGCCATGGGCGTGAACGACGCGCTGGAGGAGCGCGGCGAGGGCCTCGCGGACAATATCGGCGCCGGCGACCAGGGCATGATGTTCGGCTATGCCTCGAACGAGACGCCCGAGTTGATGCCTTACCCCATCTCGCTGGCCCACAAGCTGGCGCGCCGTCTGGCGGAAGTGCGGAAAAACGGGACGCTGCCTTACCTGCGGCCGGACGGCAAAACGCAGGTGACCATCGAATACGACGAGGACGGGCGCCCCTGCGCCATCGACAACGTGATCGTTTCCGCGCAGCACGCCCCGGAAGTTTCGCAGGAGCAGCTGCACGCCGACATCAAACAATACGTGCTGGATCCGGTCCTGCCCAAGGAGATGCTGACGGAGCGCACGCGCTTCCTGATCAACCCGACCGGGCGCTTCGTGATCGGCGGGCCGCAGGGCGATTCCGGCCTGACCGGCCGCAAGATCATCGTGGACACCTACGGCGGCATGGCCCGCCACG
>JAFRNR010000010.1 GCA_017430085.1 Lachnospiraceae bacterium
AAAATCGCCCAGGGAGAACCGTCCCCGTAACCCACCGCCCCGTTTTAATGAGGAAATCTGAAATGACAGAACGCGAATTGCAACTCATCGAATCTCTCTCCAACGCCCCCGCCCCCAGCGGCTTCGAAGACGAAAGCATCGCCCTGGTCCGTGCGGCGCTGGAGGACATCTGCGACATCACCGAGGACAGCCTGCGGAACCTGTATATCGCCCGCCGCCGCAACACCGGCGGCCGCCCGCTGCTGATGCTGGACGCGCACGGCGATGAGGTGGGCTTCATGATCCATTCGATCAAGCCCGCCGGCACGCTGCGTTTCGTGAACCTGGGCGGCTGGAACCGGGGGACGCTGCCCGGGACGAGGGTCCTGGTGCGGAACCGCCGGGGCGAGTGGATCCCGGGGGTGATCGCGGCCAAACCGCCGCACTTCATGAGCGCGGAGGAGAAGGCGCGGCAGGCGGTGCCGGAGTATAAGGACCTGGTGATCGACGTCGGCGCACGCTCCGCGGAAGAGGCGGAGCAGGCGTTCGGGATTCGGATCGGCGAGCCGGCAGTCCCCGCGGCGCGCTTCGAATACGACGCGGCCCGCGACGTCATGCACGGCAAGGCTTTCGACTGCCGCATCGGCTGCGCGGCCCTGGCGGAAGTCATGCGGCGCCTGGCGGACGAGGACCTCGCGGTGGACGTCGTCGGCGTCATCTCCTCGCAGGAGGAGGTCGGCGAGCGCGGCTGCTCGGTGGCCGTGGAGAAGGTGGACCCGGACATCGCCATCGTCTTTGAAGGTTGTCCCGCGGACGACACCTTTGGCGAGCCCTATGCACAGCAGACCGTCCTGAAACGCGGCCCGATGCTGCGGTTCATGGACGTTTCCGTCATCTGCAACCCCCGCTTCCAGCGCTTCGTCCTGGACCTGGCGGAAGAAAAGAACATCCCCGTCCAGGCCTCCGTCCGCGAAGGCGGCGGCAACAACGCCGCCGTGATCCAGCAGAAAATGAAAGGGGCGCCGTCCGTCGTCCTGGGCATCCCCGTCCGCTATATCCACACTCCGGACTGTCTGACCTCCGGCGCGGACTATGACGCCGCGGTCACTCTGGCGGTGGAAACGGTAAAAGCCCTGAATGAGGAGATTATCCGGGGATTCTGATGACAGGGGACATCCCTCTGTCATCCCCGTCATTCACCCCCCCTGTCATCCCCAAATACAAAAAAACCTGACAAAGGAACCGTCCCCTTGTCAGGTTTTTTGTTTGAGCCGGTAACCCGGCCCGTCCGTCCGGTCACGGTGCGGTGATCTCGACCGTTTTCCCGTCCAGCACGTCCCGGAGCAGGCCGCTCGCGTAGGATACCAGTTCTTCGTTGGGGAGCATCACATAGTGCTCTCCCGGGAAGGAGAAGGTGGAGCCTGTGGAGTCGGCACCGTCCACGCTGAAGGTCTGGAAGTTCCATTTGCCGCCGTCGGCCAGCTGGCGCTGCACCAGTGTGGTCAGGGTGGCGTAAGGGACGGTGGTTTCAAAATTACCGGCCACGGCGTTCATCAGCGGGAAGAAATTCTGCAGCAGTTCGGAAGAAGTGGCCTTCTTCAGGACTGCATTGATCACGGCCATCTGGTGGATGCCGCGGGCGCGGTCGCCGCCGTCCAGGGTCTTCCGCTGGCGGACGAACAGCAGCGCCTGATAGCCGGTCATGTGGTTCATGCCTTCCGTGAACGTGTGATCTTCCACGGTGAAGGTCCGGTCCGAGTATACGTCGATGCCGCCCAGCGCGTCGATGATGGCCTTGAAGCCGGAGAAATCGATGCGGAAATAGTAATCCACGGGCAGCCCGTACAGATCTGAGATCGTCTGCACGCTCATGTCCACCCCGTACAGGCCGGCGTGGGTCAGCTTGTCGCGCTCGGAGCCGGAGACCGGTGTCTGCACGTAGTAGTCCCGGGGCGTGTTGACCAGCAGGATCTGGTGCGTCTGCGGGTTCACGGCGGCCAGGATGTTGACGTCGCTGAGGGAGTGGGAGGCGAGGCCGTAGCGGTCGTCAATGCCGGAGATGTACAGGAGGAAGGGCCGGGATGCCGCCTCGACGGGGTCGAGCTCCGCCGTCTGCGCGGCCGGGTCTTCTTCAGGGGTCGATTTGGCCACCTCGATCAGTTCCAGCTGCCGGACCTGGTCCATCGAGAAATAATCCAGATTGGATTCCATGGCCAGGATCAGGCTGCGGTTCATCAGGATGGCCCGCACCTCGCCGGAAAGCAGCGCGTCCAGAATGTCCGTCGGCCGCGTGTAGCGGATGGTGGCGGGGTTTTCGTTCAGGAACGCGCCGACGGCTTTGACCGCGGCATCGGTCTCGTCCCGGTCGACGGTCTGCAGGCGGCCCAGCGGCACGCCGGAGAGGTCGGCGACGGACGCCGCCGGATCATCCTTCAGGACAAACACGCCGATATTGACGGTCTCCTGCTCCTTTTCCTGCACGATCTGCTCCAGCGTACTGACCGCTTTGCCGGCGTAAACCGTGCCGACAATGCAGACTGCGGCCACGATCACGGTCCAGATGATCCCGAAAACGGTCGCGACCTTCCTCGTCCGGTTCCAGGTAAGGATCGTCGCGATCAGCCAGAAGATGAGCAGGACGGCGCCGAGCGCCAGCAGATAGAAATGCGGCAGCACATTCAGCCGCACGACCGTCACGAAAAACACCGTGATCACGCCCAGCAGCGCGAATACCATGATCAGCGCCGGGATCGAGCGCGTCTTCGCCGGCGCCGACACCTCATGCAGCGGATCCTGCGACGGATCCGCCGGCGCCGGAACCATGTACGGCGGCGAGTAGTTATAATCATTGTAATGGTTGTCAGCCATGGAAATACCTCCTGAGAGAAACGGATACTATATAAAACAGGATAGGATCGGAAAACGTTGCACTAAATAATGATTTTATGCATAAAAGCCGATTGCTCCGCGCGCAGCGCTCCCGCAATCAGCCGACAAAATACGCAAATCGCCTCGCTCCCGCAGGTCGCGCAGCTTTTTAACTCATTTTGTTAGGCCGTCAAATGACTTTCGGCCGTGTATGCCAGCATGCACTTCCGCAAGTCATTTTCCGGCTTTTATGCATAAAAAATATGCTCAGAGCCGGAATCGAACCAGCGACACGTGGATTTTCAGTCCACTGCTCTACCATCTGAGCTATCTGAGCATAAGTATGGAAGCACGAGCCTGACAGCTCACTTTCCATATAGTAGCGGGGGCAGGATTTGAACCTGCGACCTCCGGGTTATGAGCCCGACGAGCTTCCGGACTGCTCTACCCCGCGTCGTTTTTTAAGGTGCTTATGTATCTTATCACCCGGACAAGACCTTGTCAAGAACTTTATTGCACGATTTGAAAATACTTTCCGGCTCAATCTCCGAACAGATCCTGATGACTTCCCATCATGATCGCGATCAGGATCAGCTCCTTTTCAACGATCCTGTATTCCAGCAGCCAGTCATCGGAAATGTGGCATTCCCGGTCGCCCTTTTTGCTCCCTTTCAGGGGATGATCGCGATAAGCCGGCCCAAGCGTATCGCCGTTCATAAGCTTTTCCAGCACCGCATCCAACAGAGACATGTTGAGTCCCCGCTTTTGCAGGCGCCGGTATGCTTTTCGGAATGCGGAAGTGGCGACAAGGTCATATTTCTTCATCCGGATCCTCCATGATATCGGCAACAAGATCCTGAACAGAAGAAAATCTTTTGGCGGTCTTTTTTCCGGAGGCGATCTCATCTGCTTCCCGGAAGGCAAGCAAGGTCTCGGGATCGAAACCGGTTTTTACCCAAAAAGGAAAACCGCCTTCGGCGACAAATCTTCGCAGAAGGACATTCATGGCGGTAGACAGATCCATTCCTAATGCGCGGCAAGTTTCTGCCGCCAACCCTTTTGTCTCCGGATCGGTTTTAAATGTAATGATGCAGTTTCTGGGCATGGCAGCACCTCCTTATATAACAAAATATTATAATAACCCGATATTGTCAAGTAATTGTATGATAATAGAATAAAATCGTATTACAGAAAATGGGTTTGAGACCGCTGTCGATCCATGTTATAATAAAACTATCAGACAAAGGCGGTGCGATCATGGATCTCTATTTTCTGTTTTTTGATGATTTCCAGACCCTTGATATTTTCGGTCCCGTTGACGTCCTCTCCCGGCTCCCCGGCGCGGTCCCGCATTACATCTCCCTGACCGGCGGCCCGGTCCGGAGCGCGCAGGGCGGGATCGTCCAGACGGAAGCGGCACCAAAGGATCTGAGAGGCATCCTGGTGATCCCCGGCGGCCGCGGGACCCGGGCCCTGGTATCGGACGAGGCCTTCCTCGCCGCGCTGAAAGACCTCTGCCAAAACGCGGAATACGTCCTGGCCGTCTGCACCGGTTCGGCTTTGCTGGCGAAAGCCGGTCTTTTGGACGGCCGCTGTGCCACTACCAATAAAAAGGCGTTCGAATGGGTCCGTTCCTGCTCGGACCGCGTGAACTGGGTCCCGAATGAGTTTTACTATGCCGACCGCTGGGAGGAGGACGGAAAGTTCTACACTTCCGCCGGCGTATCCGCCGGGATCGACATGGCGCTCGGGTTTGTCCGGCGCCGGTACGGAATGGAAGAGGTCTGCCGGATCGCGGCGGACATGGAATATATCGGGGCGAACTGGGCCTATTGCCCGGACAAATTATATGAGTTGCTGATGCTTATCCGGAAACGGCCGTCAATATGGGTGGACAATGATATTTTTCGGTTGAAAGACTTTATTCACGGGTTCATTACGGCATCCGGACCGGCGCTCCGGGACTGGAACTGTCTGACCGGGTTCAATGAATACTGCAGTTCGCATTTCCGTGACAGAAGCGACTACGACTGGGCTACGTTTATCAGCGAGCGGTATCCGAAGGAAGAAGCTGTCTCTGTTTTTTTTGAACTATTGGACAGTTTTCTGAAAGACAGAACCGCCAAAGGATTTCCGCAGGATGTGCCGCCGCCCTGGTTTGAAACGGGCGGGATCTACCGGATCCGGGAGACTTCCCGCTGTTTTGCCGTCCTGTGCTTTGAATATCCTTTTTATCTGTTGGCGGTGTTCCGGGAATATAATCCGGCAGATCCCCTGATCGGGGACTGCTGTATCAGTTGGTCGTCGTTCGGGTGGATCCCGCCGGCGGAAGTGGAACAGATCGGAAAGAGAGAATTAAGAGGCGATTACCGGGCGGTCAATACCGTTCAGTGGGAAGGGCACGATAAACCGATAAAAAATACCGCCGCAGACGAACTGTTTTCCATGGAGGGCGGACAATATGTCAGCAAGGTCAGCAACCTGACCTGGGAAGAATTGGCGGACAGCGGGCGGCTGATCAGGCGCATCGCTTCTGAAAACAAACGGCAGGAATGATTATTCAGGCAGGAAAAGGGGGGACACCCCTTTTTCTTGCGGATCCTCACCTTTTATTGTATGATATATCTATAGAAAGAACGGGCGGCCGCAAGGCCTTTCCTTGCTGTCCCGCCCGCAAGAGGACGAATCTATGAAAGTGGTACTGAAAAATCTGACCAAGCGGTTCCCCAACCGCAATAAAAAGATCGGCGGGGAAGTGATCGCCGTGGATAATTTCGATTTCGAGATCCCGGACGGCAAACTGATCGGCCTGCTGGGCCCTTCCGGCTGCGGAAAGAGCACGGCGCTCAACCTGATCAGCGGCCTGCTGGAGCCTACGGAAGGACAGATCTTCTTCGGGGAAGACGAAGTGACGAAGCTGCCGCCGGAAAACCGCGGCGTGGGGCTCGTGTTCCAGAATTACGCGCTGTACCCGCACATGACGGTGCTGCAGAACATCATGTTCCCGCTGCAGAACCTGAAAAAAGACAAAAAACTGCCCAAGGAGGAGATCATCCGGCGGGCCGAGGAGGCCGCGCACCTGGTGCAGATCGACCAGCTGCTGGAGCGTAAGCCGGCGGAGATGTCCGGCGGCCAGCAGCAGCGCGTGGCCATCGCCCGGGCGCTGGTCAAAATGCCGAAGGTCCTGCTCCTGGACGAGCCGCTGTCCAACCTGGACGCGCGCCTGCGCCTGCAGACCCGCGAGGAGATCCGCCGCATCCAGAAGGAGACCGGCATCACGACGATCTTCGTGACGCATGATCAGGAGGAGGCGATGAGCATCTCCGACCTGATCGTGGTGATGAAGGACGGCGCGGTGCACCAGATCGCGCCGCCGCAGGAGGTGTACGACGACCCCGTCGACCTCTTCGTGGCCAAATTCCTGGGCACGCCGGCCATCAACGTCTTCCGCGGGGAGGCGAAGGGCGGCCGCCTGCTGCTGGCCGGCGAAGCGGTGCTGGACATTCCGGGCGTGAAGGACGGCCCGCTTGCCGTCGGCATCCGGCCGGAAGGCTTCAAGCCCGATCCGCAGGGCCCGCTCGCCGTATCGCTCCGCAATGTAGAGGTCATGGGCCGCGACACCAGCGTGGTGTTCGACCACCCGGCGGCGGAGAGCGAAAACCCGCGCGCCATCGTCGCCTCGGACGAGCGGCCGGCCGGGCAGGAAAAGACGGTCCGCTTCCGCCTGGATCCGAAGAAAGTCCACCTCTTCGATCCGGAGACCGAAAAGCGGATCCGCCCGGAGGGCTGAGCCATGAAAAACCGAGGCGCCAAAGGCTGGCTCTATCTGCTGCCCGCCATCGTCCTGCTGGGACTGTTCATGGTCTATCCCCTGATCGACGTGTTCGTCTATTCGGCGGAAGAGGGCTACAACTTCGTGACCCAGACCGCCAAAGGGATCGGCCTCTATAACTATTCCTACGTGCTGCGGGATCCGTACTTCCTGCAGGCGGTGAAAAACACCTTCATCATCGTGATCATCACGGTGCCGCTCTCCACGGGCTTCGCCCTGCTGATCGCGCTGGCTCTCAATTCGATCACGAAACTCAAAGAGCTGTTCCAGACCGTCTATTTCCTGCCCTACGTGACCAACACGCTGGCGGTCGGCCTGGTCTTCATGATCCTGTTCCGCAAGACCGCGTACACCGACGGCATGATCAACATCCTGATCCAGCTGTTCGGCGGGCAGGGCGTGGATTTCATCGACGGTCCCTACTGGGCGAAGATGTTCGTCATGTGCTTCTACACGATCTGGGTGGTGCTGCCCTTCAAGGTGCTGATCCTGACCAGCGCGCTGGCGTCCGTGAACCAGGACTACTACAACGCGGCCCGGATCGACGGGACTTCGAAGGGGCGGATCTTCCGGCGCATCACGCTGCCCATGATCTCGCCCATGCTGTTCTACCTGATCATCACCGGCTTTATCGGGGCGTTCAAGGCGTACAGCGATGAGGTCGCCCTGTTCGGGACGAACCTGAACGAGGCGGGGATGAACACCATCGTGGGCTATGTGTACGACATGCTCTACGGCAGCGCGGGCGGCTATCCGTCCTACGCGTCGGCGGCGGCGGTGATCCTCTTCGCCATCGTGCTGACCATCACCTGCGTGAATCTGATGGTCAGCCGGAAGACCGTGCATTATTAAGGAGGGCGGAAGATGAATACGCAAGAATCCTATGCCCGGATCGAAAAAGCGGCCCGCGTCCGGAAGATCACCGGCAGGACGTTCACCTATATTTTCCTGGTCTTCTGGGCCCTGATGGTGCTGTTTCCTTTTTACTGGATGATCCTGACTTCCTTGAAGAGCACCAGCGCCTACAACTCCGAATTCGTGCCGAAGTTCTTCACGCTCGCGCCTACGATGGAGAATTACGCCGAGGCGTTCACGGCGGTGCCGCTGGGCCGGTACTTCCTGAACACCCTGATCTTCACGCTGGTCACCACCGTCATCATGCTGGCCGTGATCGTGCTGGCGGCCTACGCGTTCGCGCGCCTGGATTTTAAGGGAAAAAACCTGGTGTTCACGCTGTTCCTGGCTCTGATGATGATCCCCGGCGAGCTCGTGATCATCACCAATTACGTCACCGTCAAGACCGCAGGCCTCACCGACGACGGCGGCAGCGCCCTGCGGCATTTCGCCGGCCTGATCCTCCCCTCCATCACCTCGGTGTTCTATATCTATCTGCTGCGGGAGAATTTCGCCCAGGTGCCGGACGATCTGTACAAGGCCGCCCGGGTGGACGGCTGCACGGACCTGGGCTTCCTGTTCAAGGTGATGGTGCCGATCTGCCGGCCGACCATCGTCACCGTGGTCATCCTGAAGGTCATCGAGTGCTGGAATTCCTATGTGTGGCCGCGTCTGATCACGACCAAGCAGGAACATTTCCTGGTGTCCAACGGCATCCAGCAGATCCGCGAGAGCGGCTTCGGCCGCGACAACGTGCCGGCCATGATGGCCGCCGTGGTGGTCATCTCCGTGCCGCTGATCGTGCTGTTCCTGGTCTTCCGGAAGAAGATCATGGAAGGCGTGTCGAGAGGAGGGACGAAGGGATGAAAAAGCGCGTGCATGCGATATTATTGCTGCTGGCTTTCTCCGCGGGGCTCCTGGCTGCCTGCCACGGCAAGGGCGTAGTGAAGCCCACCGAGGCGCCGCCCGCCACGACGGCCGCCCCGACCGTCCCGCCCACGGCCGCGCCCGCGACGCAGGAAGGTGAAACGACGGACCCCTCCGCGGCCACGCCGGAGCCCGAAACCACGGCTGCGCCGGAAGTCCCGGCCATGGAATTCGACACCTCGCGGCATTACACCATCAGCTTCTGGGCGAAAAACGACTCCAACCCCACCCAGATCGCCATCTATAAGAAGGCCAAGGCGGATTTCGAAGCCCTCTACCCCAACATCACCGTGGAGATCCGGTCCTACTCGGACTACGGCAAGATCTACCAGGACGTGATCACGAACATCGCCACGAACACGACGCCGAACGTCTGCATCTCCTACCCGGACCACATCGCGACCTACCTGAAAGGCCAGGACGTCGTGGTCAGCCTGGACGAGTACATGGCGGACAAAAACTACGGCTTCGGCGGTGAAAAGCTGCTCTTCGACGGCCCGACGCAGGACGAACTGATCGACAAATTCATGGAAGAAGGCCATTTCGACGGCCATCAGTACGATCTGCCCTTCATGCGCTCCTCCGAGGCGCTGTACATCAACAAAACGATGGTGGAGAGCATGGGCTACACGATCCCGGACGTCGTGACCTGGGACTGGATCTGGGAAGTATCCGAAAAAGCCATGGAGAAGGACGGGGACATCTTCAAAGCCAACGGCCAGAAAATCATGATCCCCTTCATCTACAAGTCCACGGACAACATGATGATCCAGATGCTGCGCCAGAAAGGCGCCGGCTACGCCGACTCCCGCGGCGAAGTGCAGATCTTCAACGACACCACGCGCGAGCTGCTGTACACCATTTACCAGCACGTGAGCACGCGCGCGTTCTCCACGTTCAAGATCGACAGCTACCCGGGCAACTTCTTCAACGCGGGCCGCTGCATTTTCGCGGTGGACTCCACGGCCGGCGCCACCTGGATCGGCTCCAACGCGCCGCTGCTGGACATCCACGCGAGCGACGTCGTGCAGTTCGAGACCGTGATCCGGCCCGTGCCGCAGTTCGACGCGGACAACGTGCAGATGATCTCCCAGGGCCCGTCCCTCTGCGTATTCAACAAGGCGGACAAGCAGGAGGTGCTGGCCTCCTGGCTCTTCGCGCAGTACCTGCTTTCGAACGACGTACAGGTGGCCTACGCGCAGACCGAGGGTTATGTACCCGTGACGCATAAGGCGCAGGATTCCGCGGAATATCAGGATTATCTGAGCCGTGCCGGCGAGGACAACAACACGTATTACGACGTGAAGATCGCGGCCTCCCGCATGGTGATCGACCACATGGACGACACCTTTATCACGCCGGTGTTCGCGGGCTCCGCCTCCGTGCGCGATGCCGCGGGCGCCATGATCGAGACCGTCGCCAAGGGCACGCGCCGCAATCAGGTGAAACTGATCGCGGACGGGACCGCCCTGGACGAATCCTACATCCAGAGCGTTTTTAACGAAGTGCGCCGCCTCTACAAGCTGGACGAGATCGAAGTGAAGCCGGGCGAGCCCGAAACGCCGCCCGCCACCACCGCCCCGGCCCCGGGCGATGAGACCGGGGAAGCGACCGGCGACGCAACCGGCGAAGCCCCTGCCACGACCGCCGCCCCCGCTCCCGCCACCGAGCCCGCCACCACCGCCGCGCCGGAGCCCGAACCCCTGCCCGCGACGTCCCGCTTCCTGCTCGGATCCCTCGTCGCCGTCTGGGTGATCCTGGGCGTTTGTGCCCTGATCGGCCTCATCCTGCGCCGGAAAAAGGGAAAACCTTGATTTTTCATAATTTTTCACTATAATATTTATGGAAAAAACGAACAGTCCCCTCCGGCGGGCCGACATACGGCCCCCGGAGACCCATATCACACAAGGAGAAAAACCATGAAAAAACTGTTAGCCCTTGTCTTAACGCTGGCAATGGTTCTTTCGCTGGCGGCCTGCGGCGGCAAGCAGGAGCCCACCACGGTGGCTCCCACGGAAACGCCCACCACGGTGGCTCCCACGGAAACGCCCACCACGCCGGCCCCCACCACGCCGGAGCCTACGGAAGCCCCGACGACAGAACCGACCACCGAACCGACCACCGAGGCCCCCACGGAAGCGCCCGGCCCGCAGGTCATGACCTATCAGGAGTACGCGGACGCTGCCCTGGAAACCGAGGTCATCGTGCGGGGCACGGTCCAGCTGATGACCTACAACAACGAAAAGAAGGCCGCCAACCTGTTCCTGGCTGACGGCGACGGCGCCTATTACGTTTACCAGATGGCCCTGGACAAGAAAGAGGCCGCGAAAATCGACACCGGCACCGTCCTGCAGATCACGGGCTTCAAGAACGCCTGGAGCGGCGAGATCGAGATCACGGATGCCGCGTACGAGATCCTGGAAGACGAAGAAGCGGTATTCCCGGAAGCCGCGGACGTCTCGGAACTGGGCACGGATGAAGAACTGGCGGAGCACATGAACCAGAAAGTCGCCTTCAACAACGGCTATGTCGTGGCCAGCATGAACCCGGACGGCGCGTTCGTCCCGTTCCTCTACAGCTGGAACGGCTCCGGCCAGGACGGTGACGACCTGTATTTCCAGGCGGCGTTCGGCACCCGCGTCATCACCTTCGTGGTGGAATCCGACGAGAACGGCCCGGACACGGAACTGTACCAGGCCGTGAAGGAACTGCAGATCGACCAGCCGGTGGATCTGGAAGCGTTCCTGTACTGGTATGAAGGCCCGCAGCCCCACGTCAGCGCGATCGGCGCCGGCGATCCCGGCGCCAAGCCGGAAGGCGTCATGACCCATGAAGAGTACATGGCCGCGGAGGTGGATTCCGAAGTCACGGTCGAAGGCTACATCCAGATGACGGCCATGAATGAAGAGACCGTGAGCCTCTTCCTGGAAGACATGGAGGGCGGCTATTACGTCTTCCGCATGAATTACGAGAAGGAAGACGCGCCGGAATTCCTGCTGGGTCAGAAGATCCGCATCACCGGCTTCAAGACCGAATGGAACGGCGAGATCGAGATCAGCGACGGCAAATACACGCCGCTGCCCGGCACGTACGTGACCGAGCCCGTCAACGTCACCAAGATCATCAACAAGGAAGATGAACTGATGGCTTACATGAACCGCCGGATCGCCCTGAAGTCCGCCGTCCTGGCGTCTACGCAGGATGCGGACGGCAATGACCAGCCGTTCCTGTATAAGTACAACGGCTCCGGCGAAGACGGCGACGACCTGTACTTCACCGTGACGATCGGCGGCCAGGACCACGTGATGGTCGTGGAAAGCGACGAATGTCCTGCCGGCACGTACGTATACGAAGCCGTGAAGGAACTGAAGATCGGCGACGCCGTCGACCTGTACGGCCTCCTGTACTGGTACGAAGGCCCTCAGCCCCACATCTACACCCTGGAAAAGGTGGAAAAACCCGTGGGCGCTATGACCTACAGCGAATTCCTGGCGGCCGAAGAAGACAGCGAAGTGACGGTCGAAGGCTATATCCAGCTGGTGACCTTCGATGCGGAAGCCGGCACGGCCAATCTGTTCCTGGCCAGCCCCGGCATGACTGAATATGAACACCACGTGGGCTATTACGTTTACGCGATGCCCGTGACCGAAGAGGAAGCGGAAGAACTGAAGCAGTTCGAACACGTCCTGGTCACCGGCTTCAAGAAGACCTGGTCCGGCGAGATCGAGATCACGGACGCCACCTTCGAAAAACTGGAAGACAGCTACGAAAGCGACCCGATCCCGGCCACGCTGCTCTTTGCCATCGGCGCTGATATGGAAGTCTACATGAACACCCTGATCGCCATGCAGGGCGTCACGGTCCTTCCTTCCCAGGATGCGGACGGGAATGAAGTCCCGTTCCTGTACAAGTGGAACGGCTCCGGCGAAGAAGGCGATGATATCTACTTCAAAGTCCTGGTCGGCGGCAAGGAAGTCACGATGGTCGTGGAAAGCACCGAATTCGGTCCGGAATCCGCGCAGTACCAGACCGCGCAGGCGATGAAGATCGGCGACGTGATCGATCTGCAGGCTTTCCTGTACTGGTATGAAGGCCCGCAGCCGCACGTGTATTACATCAATCCTGGCTTTGAAAAGACCGACGACGCGATCCGGTTCGGCAGCTACTTCCTGGCGGAGCCGGATACGGAAGTGACCGTGGAAGGCTACATCCGACTGGTCAGCTCCTACTGGGAGGAAGACGGCCAGGGCTACGTCAACGTGTACCTGGATGACAACCAGGGCGGCTATTACATCTACAAACTGCCGGTCAAGGAAGAAGATCTGGAACAGTTCACGGACGACGGCGTCCTGCTGCAGGTGAAGGGCTTCCGCGGCGAATGGAGCGGCATGATCGAGCTCGTGGATGCTTCGGAATGGACCGTTCTGGAGCCCGAAAAAGGCCCCGGCATGGATCCGCGCATCATCGACATGACCGACCTGCTGCAGATGGAAGACACCTCCACCCTGAGCTACTACATCGCCAGCCGGATCTTCATCAGGACCGCCATCGTGGTCCCGTCTCAGAACGAAGACGGCGAGGAACTGCCTTTCCTGTATAAGTGGAACGGCGCCGGCGAGGAAGGCGACGACATCTACTTCAACGTAAAGCTGGGCGAGAAGGTCCTGACCGTCACCGTCGAATCCACCGAGTTCGGCCCCGACACCGACGTCTACCAGGCCGCGCAGGCCCTGAAGATCGGCGACGTGATCGACCTGGAAGGCTTCCTGTACTGGTACGAAGGCCCGCAGCCGCACATCAGCGTCATCGACGGCAGCCGCTACGCCAAAGCGGAAGGCGCGGTGACCTGGTATGAATTCATGGCGGCGGACAAGGATACCGAAGTCGTCATCGACGCCTACATCCAGGGCCGTGCCGTGTATGAGAAGGACGGCGAAACGTACGTCAACTTCTTCCTGCACGACCGCGTCGGCGCCTACTATGTGTACGGGATCAAGGCGGATGAAAAACTGCTGGAGGAACTGTACGGCGAAATCAGCCGGCGCGTGGTCATTGCCGGTTTCCGCAACGAGTGGAGCGGCGAGGTCGAGCTGACGGATCCGGAAAGCATCGAATTCAACGAATACGATGAATACGACCGGTTCTTTGCGGTCCCGGTCGACGTCACGGACAAAATGGGCGACGAGGAAGCGCTGCAGGCCCTGATGAACTGCATGGTGACCGTCTGCGATGCCGAAGTGATCGGCTCCGAAGCCGCGGACGGCACGGAAGTGCCTTTCCTGTACAAGTGGAACGGCTCCGGCGAGCAGGGTGACGACCTCTACTTCAAGGTCAAAGTCGGCGACGCTGAAATGACCTTCGTCGTGGAGACCGATGAATACAGCAAGGACACCGGCGTCTACCAGATCGTGGAAGGCCTGAACATCGGCGACAAGGTCGGTCTGCAGGCATTTATGTACTGGTACGAAGGCCCTCAGCCCCATGTGGTCACCATAGACGTTATCCCGGCGGAGGAACCCGCGGACTGATCCCTTTATCACTAGTCATTTTTCGGGCGGCTCCGGCCGCCCTTTTTCGTGCTGCGGACCCGCCCGCCCGGACGTCATCCGGCCGCCTTTTTATTTCCTGCGCCCTCTTTATGTTTCCCCGCACTTGTGATATACTTATCCTAGGTTACCATGCGAAACGGTTTTTGACGAAATACAAGGAGTCATTATGCTGAAGATCAACAACAACTGGGAGTTCACCCCGGAGTGGTCCGACGAATTCCTGCGTTTTGAGACCGCGGCCGAGCCCGTGCGCCTGCCCCACAACGTGGGCACGCAGATGCTGCATTACTCGAGCCCCGCGGATTTTACCGGCCTGGTCGGCTACCGCACGCGCCTGCATATCCCGGAGGAGTACCGCGGCAGGCGGCTCTTCCTGCAGTTCGACGGCGCGGCGCACATCGCGACGCTGTACTGCAACAACCAGGTGATCGCGGGCCACAATACCGGCTATACCGCGTTCCGCGCGGAGATCACCAGCTTCGTGGATTACGGCGCGGACAATGAGATCGCCGTGCGGCTGGACACCACGGAAAACCCGTCCACCCCGCCCTTCGGCTTCGTGATCGACTACCTGACCTACGGCGGCCTCTACCGCGATGCCTGGCTGGACGTGCGGCCGAAGAATTATCTGGAAGACGTGTTCCTTTACACGCCGGACACCGACAAAGCCCACATCGAACTGACCGTGGACGGCCAGGCGGCCGGCGCCTATATCCGCATCCTGGACCGCGAAGGCGCCTGCGTGTACCAGATCTCCGGGCCCGGCAAGGTCTTCGACCTCACCCTCACCGATGCCCACACCTGGTCGCCGGACGACCCGTACCTGTACACCTGCGAAGTAACGCTGACGGACGAGGCCGGCGAAATGGGCGACCGCAAGGAAGTGACTTTCGGCTTCCGCACCGCGCTTTTCACCGCGGACGGCTTCTTCCTGAACGGCGAGAAGACCTTCCTGCGCGGCCTGAACCGCCACCAGTGCTATCCATACCTGGGCTACGCGGCCACGGAGCACCTGCAGCGCGAAGACGCGCGCATCCTGAAGGACGAGCTGGCGTGCAATGCGGTGCGCACGTCGCATTATCCGCAGAGCCAGTACTTTATCGATGAGTGCGACCGGCGCGGCCTGCTGGTCTTCACGGAGATCCCCGGCTGGCAGCACATCGGCGGCGAAGAGTGGAAGGACCAGGCCGTGGAAAACGTGCGGGAGATGGTCCTGCAGTACCGCAACCATCCCAGCATCGTGCTCTGGGGCGTCCGCATCAACGAGAGCCAGGACGACGACGAACTGTACCGCCGCACCAACAAGGCGGCCCACGCGCTGGACCCGTCGCGCCAGACCAGCGGCGTCCGGTATATCGACAACAGCAGCCTGCTGGAAGACGTCTACGCCTTCAATGATTTCTCTCACAACGGCACCACCCCGCCGGTGCGAGCGAAAAAAACCGTGACCAAGCACCTCGACCGGGGCTTCCTGATCAGCGAAATGAACGGCCATATGTTCCCCACCAAGTCCTTTGACCCCTGGGAGAAGCGGCAGGAGCACGCGCTGCGCCATGCCCGGGTCCAGGGGGCTGCCTTAAACAGCGGCGAACACGCGGGCTGCTTCGGCTGGTGCATGTTCGATTACGCCACGCACGGCGACTTCGGCTCCGGCGACCGCATCTGCTACCACGGCGTGCTGGACGCCTTCCGCAACCCCAAGCTGGCGGCTGCGGTGTACGCGTCGCAGGGTGAAGAGCGACCGGTGCTGGAGGTCGGCTCGTCCATGGATATCGGCGACTACCCCGGCGGCCAGGTCGGGCCGGTCTATCTGTTCACCAACGCGGAGGAGGTCGACCTGTACCGGAATGACGCATTCGTGGGGACTCTTAAGCCCAAATCCTTCGTCGGCCTGCCGCACGAGCCCATCCTGCTGGAAGACACCGTGGGCGAGCTGCTGGAGACCCAGGAGGGCTATAAGCCGAAAAAGGCCGCGGCCGTGCGGAAGGCCATCCGGGCGATGGCGCAGTACGGGCCGGGCGGCCTGCCTCTCAAGGAAAAGCTGCGCATCGCCTGGATCATGTTCCGCTACCGCCTGAAATACGAAGAAGGCGTGCGCCTGTACGGCAAATACGTCGGCGGCTGGGGCGGCGCGATGAGCGCATGGCGCTTCGAGGGCAAGCAGAACGGCGCGGTGGTGAGCCGCGTGGAGAAGCGGCCCTCCGCGAAGCTGCATCTGGAAGTCCTGGCCAGCAAGACCGTGCTGCAGGAAGGCGGCGGCTACGACATGGCGGCCCTGCGCATCCGTGTGAAGGACGACGCGGGCAACGTCGCGCCGTACGCCCAGCTGCCGGTCCTGGTCCAGACCGAAGGCCCGCTGGCCCTGGCCGGCCCGGCCCTCGTGACCGCGGAAGGCGGCATGACCGGCCTGTACGTCCGCACCGCCGGGACCGCCGGCGCCGCGAAAGTGATCCTGAGCGCCCCCGGCGTCGAACGCGTCGCGGTCGATTTTGTCATCAACGCCTGATCCGGCCCCCCGGCCTGTCTGCAAATAAAAAGGAGTACTGCCATGCCGAAACTGACTTATACGATCATAATGGAAACTTCCGAGGGCGAACACCGCCAAAGCGGCACCTGCCAGGAACACTGGGACGTGGTCCCGGGCACTTCCGTGCGTCAGATCATCCTCGCCCCGCGCGCCGAACTGCCGGAAGGCAAGCTGAAAACGGTGGAGGCGGAGATGGCGGTGAAGCTCGCGGAAGACGGTTTCGTCTTCATGAACGGCTTCCAGACCTGGTCCTTCTCCCCGGAAATGACCGTCTCGGACAGCACGAAAGGCCTCGGCCCCCTGCCCAAGCCGGTCATCGATCACTACGGCCTGGACCGCTACGGGGATTACTATTTCCGCAAATACTCCGGCAAAAAAGGCGTTTTCGAAGGCACTTCCTACTGCTATTTCCGCCAGGGCGATGAATACCGCCTGGTCGCCTCCCTGGACGAAACGCCGGGCTATACCCAGTTCTCCTACCACGCGGAAGCGAACAAACTGATCATCCGCCGCGACTGCGCCGGCCTGGCCGTGAACGGCGAATACCCGGTCCTGGACCTGTATGTGGCTGCGGGCAGCGAGCAGGAGGTCTTCGACGGCTGGTTCCGGGCCATGGGCATCACCCCCCGCACCACCGAAAAACTGACCGGCTACACCAGCTGGTACAACCGTTATGAGGACATCTCCGAGGAGACCGTCCTCGCGGACCTGGAAGGCGCCGCGGAAGTGCTGAAGCTCGGCGACCTGTTCCAGATCGACGACGGCTGGGAGCCCGCCGTGGGCGACTGGCTCGAATCCGACCCGGAGAAATTCCCCTCCGGCATGAAGGCCATGGCCGACGCCATCCACGAAAAAGGCTTCAAAGCCGGCCTCTGGCTCGCGCCTTTCGTGGCCTGCAAGCGCTCCCAGCTCTACGAAGAGCACCCGAAGTGGTTTTATTTCCACGACCGCGCTCCCTGGTACTGCGGCTGCAACTGGGGCGGCTTCTACGCGCTGGACTTCGATTTTCCGGAGGTGCGCGAGTATCTGAAGGAGACGTTCCATAAGGTCTTCGACGAATGGGGCTACGACCTGGTGAAGCTGGACTTCCTCTACGCGGCTGCGCCGTTCGGCGATGCGAAGGAGACCCGCGGCGGCCGCATGGTCCGCGCCATGAAATACCTGCGCGAACTCTGCGGCGACAAGCTGATCCTCGGCTGCGGCGTCCCGCTGATGCCCGCCTTCGGCCTGGTCGACTACTGCCGCATCAGCTGCGACGTCGGCCTGGACTGGGACGACACGCCCTGGATGCGCCTGACTAACCGCGAGCGCATCTCCACGCGCCAGGCCATCCTGAACGCCATTTACCGCCGCCAGCTGAACGGCCGGGCTTTCGGCAACGACCCCGACGTCTTCTACCTGCGCGACACCAACCTGAAACTCACCCCGGACCAGAAGAAAATGCTGGCCCTCGGCTGCGCCCTCTTCAGCCGGGTCCGCCTCTGCTCCGACGAAATGGGCTCCTTCACCCCTGCCAAACGCGACGCCTGGACCCGCCTCCTCGAGATCTTCGAGACCGCCCGGGACGTCACCGTCCGCCACGAACTCAAAGGCAAGAAGCCCGTCCTGGAGATCACCTACCGCCTCGGCGACGAGTACTTCTCTTATCAGATCCCCGAATAAGGAGTTCGAATGCCATTCACCATACACGATCTCAACCCGCCTCAGCAAGAGGCGGTTTTCACCACGGAAGGTCCTGTCCTGATCCTGGCCGGCGCCGGGTCGGGCAAGACGCGCACGCTCACCTGCCGGGTCGCGCACCTGCTGGAGCAGGGCGTCGCGCCGTGGAATATCCTGGCCATCACCTTCACCAACAAAGCGGCGGAGGAGATGAAGACCCGCGTCACGGACACCGCCCCGGAGGGTGACAAGGTCTGGGTCGCCACGTTCCACAGCACCTGCCTGCGCATCCTCCGTACCGCGGCGGACCGCTTGGGGTACGAAAAAGACTTCACCATCTACGATACGGACGATTCGCGCGTGCTGATGCGGCGCATCATCAAGGAACTGGATTACAATCCCAAGGAATACCGGGAACGCGACGTGCTGCGGCGCATCTCGGCCTGGAAGAACAAAATGCGCTCGCCGGACGACGCGGACAAGCTCTCCTCCGGCCGGTACGGCGAGGAGCGCGTGGTGCGCCTCTACCGCGAGTACCAGCGCCGCCTCCTCATGGCCAACGCGATGGATTTCGACGACCTGCTGCTCAACGCGGTCCAGCTGTTCGAGGACAACCCGGACGTGCTGGAGCACTGGCGGAACCGCTTCCGCTACGTGCTGGTGGACGAGTACCAGGACACCAACCCGGCGCAGTTCCGCTTCGTGGAGCTCCTCGCGAAGGAACACCGCAACCTCTGCGTGGTGGGCGACGACGACCAGTCCATCTACCGCTTCCGCGGCGCGGAGATCCGCAATATCCTGAATTTCGAAAGCGTCTTCCCGGAAGCCAAAGTCATCCGCCTGGAGCAGAATTACCGCTCCACGAAAACGATCCTGAAGGCCGCGAACGGTGTGATCGCGAACAACGCGGGCCGGAAAGAGAAGACGCTGTGGTCTGCCATGGAGGACGGCGACCCCGTCGTGTTCCGCGAATACAGCGAGGCGCGCGAGGAGGCGCGGGGTATCCTGCAGGATATCCAGAAGGAGCGTGACCGCTTTGATTACGGCGACTGCGCGGTCCTGTACCGCACCAACGCGCAGTCGCGCGTGCTGGAGGAGACGTTTGTGGCGGCGGGCCTGCCCTACCGCCTGATCGGCGGCGTCAATTTCTACGAGCGGCGCGAGATCAAGGACTGCCTGAGCTATCTGCGTCTGATCGCGAACCCGCGGGACGACGTGTCCCTGCGCCGCATCGTCAACGTCCCCAAACGCGGGATCGGCGACACCACAATGGATCGCGTGGCCGAATTCGCGGCCCGCGAGGACCTCTCCCTCCTGGAATCCATGACGATGGCTGCGGACATCCCGGGCCTGACCAAAGGCGCCGCCGCGAAACTGGACGCCTTCACGAACCTGCTGATGAGCCTGCAGATGGAGGCCCTCTCCCTGAGCGTGGAAGCCCTGATCGAGCGGACCCTCCGCGACACCGGCTACCTGGACTATCTGCTGGAGGAAGGCGAGATCGAATCCGAGGCGCGCCGTGAAAACCTGCAGGAGCTGGTCAACAAAGCCGCGGATTTCGGCGGCGAGATCGGCCTGGATGCCTTGTCGCAGTTCCTCTCTGAAACCTCGCTCGTAGCGGACGTAGACGCGCTGGAGGACGACGTGAACAAGGTCGTCCTGATGACTCTCCACAGCGCCAAGGGCCTGGAATTCCCCAAAGTCTACATGGCGGGCATGGAGCAGCAGATCTTCCCCGGCGAGCGCGTCCTGTATTCGGGCGACGACTCCGATCTGGAGGAGGAGCGCCGCCTCTGCTATGTGGGCATCACCCGCGCCATGAAGAAGCTGGTCCTGACCGCCGCCGCCCGCCGCATGGTGAACGGCAGTTTCCAGACGCATACGATCAGCCAGTTCGTGGAGGAGATCCCGAAGGACGTGCTGAAGCACGAACGCCGCGGGCTGATGATGTCGTCCGCCGGCCGGCCCGGGAGAGAGGAAGGAAGCTGGCGCTTCGGATCCGCCGGAGATGACGACTGGTCACCGCGCGGAAGATCCGGCTGGGGCTCCGGTGCGGGGTCTTCCGGCGGCTGGTCCTCCGGCAGCGGAAGGGCATCCGGCGGCAATCCTTCCGGCAGCTGGTCTTCCGGCAGCGGAAGGGCATCCGGCGGCAATCCTTCCGGCGGCTGGTCCTCCGGCAGTATCCGGACCTCCGAAACCGCCCGATTCGCCTCCGGCAAGCAGCCCGCCCCCGGCTGGACAGACTTCGGCGACAGCTTCGGGTTCGGCGTATCCGCCCGGCCCGGCAAACCTGCCGCTCCCGCCCCCGAGATCCTCACCGAATTCGCCCCCGGCGACCGCGTCGTGAGCCGCCGCTTCGGCGCCGGCACCGTCGAAAAAACCGAACAGACATCCAAGGAGACCACGGTCACCGTCCTCTTCGACAAATTCGGACGGAAAGTCCTGCTCCCGGAATACGCGGCGCTGACGCGCGAAGAATGACCCCAACACCTCCGGAAGCCCGGATAAAACCCCGCTCTCCGGCAAAACAACCTCTTGTGAAGCACAGGGCACCTGTGATATAATAAGCTCACGAACTGGAAAGGAAGTGTTCCCATGAAAAAGAAAAGCCTGCTGCGCCGGATCCTGACCACCTGCGGTGTGCTGGCCTTCCTGGCCGCCGTCGCTTACGGTATTTATTACTTCTTCTTCGCGGAAGACGAGGAAGAACTGGACGACGATTTCTTCGATGAAGCGGAAGACGCCGCCGAAGACGTGAAAGAAGCCGTGGAAGACGCTGCCGAAGAAGTCAAGGAAGCCGCCGAAGAAATCAAAAACGAAGTGGAATTCCCCGTCCCGTAACGACCGGCTGACATAAGGACGGACGCCTGCGTCCGCCCTCCTGGAATCATGATGACCGAAACAACACAGACATCCTGCCCGCTTTTCGGGCGCTGCGGCGGCTGCCGTTACGACGGCCGCAGTTATTCAGATGAATTGCACACCAAGGAAGAACAGCTCAAAAAGCTGTTCCTTCCTGTTTTAGGGGCGGATTTCTTCGCCTCCTCTTCGTATGAGGGCATGCAGGCCAGCCCCGTCTCCGCCGGCTACCGCAACAAGATGGAATTCTCCTTCG
Organism: Lachnospiraceae bacterium; assembly: GCA_017430085.1. GTDB lineage: Bacteria > Bacillota > Clostridia > Lachnospirales > Lachnospiraceae > UBA6987. The sequence continues at coordinate 21,351 of JAFRNR010000010.1, forward strand.
GCAACGCGGAAAAAGACGGCCCCCTGACCCTCGGCCTGCACCAGAAGAAGAGCTTTTTCAACATCCTGTCCGTGGAGGAATGTCAGCTGATCCACCCGGATCTGAACGCCGTCACGCGCGCCGTCCAGGCCTTTTTCCGCGAACGGGGCACCTCTTTCTATCACAAAAAAAGCCATCAGGGCCTTCTGCGCCACCTGATCTTGCGCCGCAGCTGGAGCACCGGCGACGTATTGGTCAACCTCGTGACCGCCGCCGGCTTTGAGGACGGCCTTGCCCGCGAATTTACGGACATGCTCCTCGCCCTTCCCCTGGAGGGCCGCCTCCGCGGCATCCTCCATACCGAAAACAACAGCCTGTCCGATGCCGTGGTCCCCGAGCGGGTCACGCTGCTGCACGGCGGGCCCGATCTGACGGAGCATCTCCTGGGCCTGTCCTTCCGGATCTCGCCCTTCTCCTTCTTCCAGAACAACACGCCCGGCGCCGAACTGCTCTACGCCAAGGCCCGCGAATACATCGCCGTCACGCCCGGCGCGGTCGTCTACGACCTCTACAGCGGCACCGGCACCATCGCGCAGATGCTCTCTCCGACCGCCGCCCGCGTCTACGGCGTGGAGATCGTGGAAGAAGCCGTCGCCGCCGCGCGCGAAAACGCCGCCCTGAACGGCCTTTCCAACTGCCGCTTCCTGGCCGGCGACGTCCTGGCGCTCCTGGACGAACTCCCCGAACCCGCGGACTACATCGTCCTGGACCCGCCCCGTGACGGCGTCCACCCCAAAGCCATGAGCAAACTCCTCCGCAGCGGCGCCTCGCGCATGGTCTACATCAGCTGCAAGCCCGCCTCCCTCGCCCGCGACATCCCGTCCCTGGCGCTCGGCGGATACCGGGTGGAGAAGCTGTGCTTTATCGACATGTTCCCGCGGACGGACAATTGCGAAGCCATCGCGGTTTTGTCCCGTTTATAGGAGGTAAAAATGAATAATGACTACACGATCCGTTTGGAGCAGCCCGAAGACTACAGAGCCGTGGAAAACCTCGTCCGGGAGTCCTTCTGGAACGTATACCGCCCGGGCTGCAGCGAACACTATGTGATCCACGTGCTGCGGGACGACCCGGCATTTATCAAAGAATTAGACTTCGTGATGGAGAAAGACGGCCGCCTGATCGGCCAGAACATGTTCATGCGGACGGTCATCGAAGCGGACGACGGAAGGGAGATCCCGGTCCTGACCATGGGACCGATCGGGATCGTTCCGGAACTCAAGCGCCGGGGTTACGGCAAGGCCATCCTGGACTATTCTCTGGAGAAAGCCGCCGGGATGGGTTTCGGCGCCGTCCTGTTTGAGGGCAACATCGCGTTCTACGGCAAGAGCGGGTTTGACTGCGCCCGGAAATTCGGCATCCGGTACCATGATATGCCGGAGGACGCGGACCAGTCCTTCTTCCTCTGCAAGGAACTGATCCCGGGATATCTTGACGGTGTCACGGGCGTTTATCAGACGCCGCAGGGGTATTATGTGGACGACGCAGATGTGGAGGAGTTTGACAGGGAGTTTCCGCCTAAGGAAAAACTGAAGCTGCCGGGGCAGATCTTCGGGTGAACGGAAACCCCGCAAGGCACAAATGAGATACATCCGCGGTTTTTCTTCGAAAACGGCGAAAACACTTCGCCGTTTTCAAACGTTAGAAGAGTGAAAGCCTGAAGAAAGGGAGGCGCCCGTCGGACGTCTCCCTTTTGAATTTACCGCCGAAGACCTGCCCGCGCAGGCCGGTCACGCGATATCTTTCTTCGGATACTTGAGATACGCGGCCAGGATCCCGAGCGCGCCGAGCGCCAGGCCCGCAGCCAGGATCGCGCCGTCGATCCGCCCGTCCTCCACGATCGTCGCGCCGTCGCAGAAGCCGAACGGGGTGAAATACTTGAGGAATTCCGCGGATTTCGTGATATTGGCGATCAGATTCATGAAATACATCAGCGCGGCGACGCCCAGGCCGATGCCGACGCTCCCCCGGCGGAGGAACGCGGACAGCCCGAAGCAGACCCCGGCGATCTCCAGCTGCAGCAGGAAATACGCGAGGTGCAGCAGGCTCATCTGCTTCCACGGCACGCTTTCGCCGATGGCCAGCATGGAGCCGGCGGAGACCAGATAGATCACCAGATTCATCGCCGCGATCCGCAGAAACACCGAAAGCAGCTTCTCCGATACGATGCGCACGCGGCTGACCGGGTGCGTGAGCAGGAAGTCCGCAGTGCGGGCTTTTTCTTCTTTGCTCAGGATCTCGACGGCGCAGAGCGCCGCGTAAAACGCGCCGCCGAGGCCCAGCACGTTGCCGCATTCGATCGCGTAATAGCCGGTCAGGGTGCCGAAATTAAGGCGGTCCATGCCGAAGGCGGCCGTGAAGGAGCCCATGGAGGCGAACATTTCGCTCACGGTGTCCATCTGGCTTTTCATTTCCGGGAAGAGGAAGATGCAGATCGCCAGCAGGAGCGAGATGGCGCCGGTCCAGATCAGAAAGGCCGTCCGGCCCTGCCGCAGTTCGTGTTTGACGATAGTCATGTCAGGCCTCCTCCTTCTGATAGTAGTGCAGGAAGATCTCCTCCAGGTCGGGCTCGGACACGTTCAGGTCCGCGATCTCGCCGGCGGCCAGCCGGTCGAGCAGGGGCTTCATTTCGCCGCTGTAGAGGAAATTGACGGCGTCGCCGGCGTGAACGACGTCCTTCAGGCCGTCCAGGCCGTCCAGGTCGACCCGGCCCCGGACCGATACGCGGCGGACGCTGGTGCGGGAGAGGGCCTCCACGCTGTCGCAGGCGATCACGCGGCCCTCGCGGATCACGGCCGCGCGCCGGCAGTAGCGGCGGATCTCCGAAAGCACGTGGCTGGAGAGGAAAACGGTCGCGCCTTCCTCGTTGCGCTCCCGCAGGATCTCGAAAAACTCGTGCTGGATCAGGGGATCCAGGCCGCCGGTCGGCTCGTCCAGGATCAGCAGGCGCGGCCGGCTCTGCAGCGCGCAGACGATGCCGACTTTCTTGCGGTTGCCGAAGGAGAGCTCATCGATCTTCCGGGCCGGATCCAGCTTCAGCCGCTCGCAGAGCTGCGCCGCTTCCTTCGCGCAGTCTTTCTTCCGCAGGTCGGCTGAGAGTTTAAGGGCGTCCCGGACGCGCATGCCGGAGTAAAACAGGGCCTCCGAGGGCAGGTAACCGGTCTCCGCCAGGATCGCGGTCTTTTCCGTCAGGATATCCTTCCCGAAGACCTCCGCGCTGCCCGAGGTCGGCGTGATGAGGCCCAGCAGGCTGCGGATAGTGGTGGATTTTCCGGCGCCGTTCGGCCCGATGAAGCCGAAAAAGCCGCCGTCCTCCACCGAAAGATCCAGGTCCTCAATGCCCCGGTTCTTCCCGTAATATTTCGTCAGTTTCCGTGTCACGATCGCTTCCATGCGGTTCCTCCGTTTTACCGATTCAGTCAATGCCATCATAAAGCCGCAGACCGGTTTTGAGAAGACCCCCGGGAAAATTTTTTTATGTCCGGCATAGAATAATTGCGCAAAGGGGGCACATTTCGGGGCCGATCTATGCTATCATAAAAACACGAAAACATCGGAACGGGGTCATCCGGACGGGGCGGCAGACTGCTGCCGGGACGGCCCCGGAGAAAACGGGCTGCGAAAAGAGGATACCATGAAACGTTCGGAGATCAACCGGGCCATCCGGGAAATGGAAGCCATGTGCGCGCGGGAGCACTGCTATCTGCCCCCGTTCTGTCATTTTACCCCGGAGGAATGGCGCGGGAAAGGGCATGAATACGACGAGGTCCGCGACTGCGGCCTGGGCTGGGACATCACCGACTACGGCCAGGGTGATTTTGACCGCATCGGCTTTTCCCTGATCACGATCCGCAACGGCAACCGCGCCATGGCGGACCGCTACCCGAAAGTCTACGCGGAAAAACTGCTGTACCTGAAGGAAGGACAGTACGCGCCGCGGCATTTCCACTGGTTCAAGACGGAGGACATCATCAACCGCGGCGGCGGGACCCTGCTGATCCGGGTCAACCTGTCGCGGCCGGACGAAAGCGTGGACGGGACGTCGGACGTCACCGTCGCGTGCGACGGCCGCCTCGTAACGGTCCCGGCGGGCACGCAGATCCGCCTGGCGCCGGGCGAAAGCATCCATATCCCGCAGCGCCTCTACCACGATTTTACCGTGGAGCCCGGCACCGGCCCCGTCCTGATCGGCGAAGTCAGCCAGTGCAACGACGACGGGCGGGACAACCGTTTCGACCCTCCCATGGGCCGCTTTCCGGTCATCGAGGAGGACGAACCGCCGTACCGCCTGCTGGTGGGCGAATACCCGCCGGCGGAATGAGGGGCCGGCAACGCCAAAGAAATAAAGAACCGATCAATATAACCTGTCATTTCTGTGACGGAAAAAGGAGGAATCACATGGATTACAGACGGTTTAAGGACACCCTGGTTGTGCGCATCGACCGGGGCGAGGAGATCGGGCTGAACCTCTTCAAATTCCTGCCGGAGGAATAATAGATTTTTTAACAAAAAAAGGGTCATCCGGCTAAAACCGGATGACCTCTTTGGGGGACAGTATTATCACGGTCCCTTTTTTATTGACGGGTGCGCCGCTCAGGAGAACAACTGGGTCGCAATCTGCGTGATGCCCGGCACGAACGCGATAAGCATCCAAATGGTTGCCAGGATCAGCAGGAAAGGAAACGCCCCTTTGATGACGGACGCGACAGGTTCTTTAGACATACCGGAAACCTGGAACAGATTGATCCCGACCGGCGGTGTCAGCTGGCCGACCTGGATGCCCATCGTCATGACGATGCCGAACTGGATCAGATCATAGCCCAGACCGCTGACGACCGGTACCATCAGGGGCGCCGCGATCAGCATGATCAAAACACCGTCCATAAAGCAGCCCAGGAAAATCAGGATGAGGCAGCAGATGAGCACCAGCATATTGGGGGACAGATTCGACGAAGCAACAGCCTCGAGGATCTTATGCGGCGCCCGCTTCGCCATCCGCGGCGGCTCCAAACGCGTCCGCTTCATGATGTTCGTCGTCCTTGGCCTGCTGTTCGCCAAGATGCTATATGACCTGCTGAGCAAATAAAGCCGGCCGCAGGTGGGTTACGGGGACGGTTCTCGGTGGGCGATTTTTCACAGTTGCCGCCCTGATATAAAAATGCGCTTGATTTTGCCGGTGGAACACCGTACAATAAGGAACTGTTCCGAAACTTTTTCTGGAATCCGGTCGCAATACCTCAGCAGGATAGAGGGTCCGCCTCCTAAGGTGAAGGTCAACCTTCCGCCTTTCACCTCAAAAAGCACAAGGTTCATACTTGGAAGGACACCCCAATTTTATACATATGTCGCATTACCTCAGTAGGATAGAGGGCCCGCCTCCTAAGCGGGATGCCCCCGGTTCGAGCCCGGGATGCGACGTTCATAAAAGCTTGAAATATCGACATATTTCGATGTTTCGGGCTTTCTTTTTTTGTCCATTTTAGGGCTCTGATCTGGGGATGCCTAAGGCAGTTTTGCCACTCAAGTAGTATAAGCGCTTCTTCCTCTCAGTCTCTTCAAAACCTTCAACAAACTGATCACAATCATAAGTGTCATTTTTTGAATTCTCGATAAATCTTCCCATAAACTATTGGAAGAATTGATACGCCTATGATACAGCCTGCAATTAAGAGAATTTCACCCGCTTTCATATTCATAGCGCCAAGGATCGTGCTTACCCACACAATCAAAGAAAAGACAAGCCACATGATACTGTTTGCCTTGTTAAAGGCGGCGACGTCTGAGATTTCAGATTCTTTTACCGTGCTCCCTGACCGGAACCACATCGGTTTTTTGCGTCGCCACGCATAAATACCGATCCCTGTAAACAGCAGACTGATAGGTATCATTATTATCAGCCATATAATGTTATCCACAACTTTTGTCTCCTACAGATCCCGATTTAGCGATGTCCCGACAAATTGCGAAGTTGTCATAATCAATTCTTCTTCTTGTCAGAGTCCCTGAGCCTTTCATTCGAAATCTCAAGAAATCGTTTTAGTGTTTCGTTTGACAAAATCTGCTCTCGTACTCGCTCATTAAATATGTTTGAGAAATCTTCAATGGTACAGCCGGCATAGAAGTCCTGCGGTAAAGGGTTGGCGTATTCGCCTCCGCCGTAACTGCCCGCTGAGCTTCCCGGGGTGAAACAGTTGTAATGGATATCGCTTGAGCCGTTTTCATGGAAACGCAGAGTTATGATATCGTGTTCGTGTGCGATCTCTATGTCATCGTCAGCCAGATGAATGTCGCTGTGAAGAAATCTGAGGCCGTTTTCATCCGCGAACCTTTCAGCAAAAGTATCGTATTCACCGCGGAGCAGAACCTTTTTTTACGCCAGAGTTTCAGAAGTTCAGACGATGCAGCAACGGATTCTACCGTTCGGCTGAGAATAATGCAGTCTATATGCGAAAAGAATTCCAAATAACCCTCGCCAATTTCGGTTATCCCTTCGGTCACTCCGAGCGTGTCATATTCTTTTGCCCAATTTCTGCTTGATTTATGCCATAACTCAGTGTCCTCGCGGCAGAGTACGCCCTCGCCCTTCACTTCAAGCAGACCGCTGTAATGGTTAATGTACGTCTGCCTCAATTATAACGAAGCCTATTGCCCCGTGCAGATTGAAAAACAATCTATCTGCGTCGATGGCGACAGTGCAGAAGTGATAGAGCAGCTTCTGTGAGAAGGTAAAAAATGAGAAAAGTATCCCGGAGCCAGATGTCGGTTTTGCCGATGTCAGGCTCCGGGACTTTTTTGTTTTTAACCG
>JAFRNR010000011.1 GCA_017430085.1 Lachnospiraceae bacterium
ACCGCATGTCTTGTGTTATAGTAGCCACGATGGAAGTCCTCCTTAGGTTTTTTGTTGTGGTGACTTAATCCTAACACAAGTTGGCACTTCCATCTTTTTTATTGTGGAAGTCGGTGTAACATATGTATTGTAATCCTACAACAAATGACCTGTCCCTGCTGTCATCCGGCTTGTTTTTCGGACCATTATGCGATATAATAAACTATTATGGAAAAATACCAGTTCACACAACGGGATATGGACCGCCTGGGGGAGATGACGGCGGCCTACGCGGCGCGGCTGGGGCGTGTCCCCACGGCGTTCGTGCAGACCTTCGGCTGCCAGATGAACGCCCGCGATTCGGAAAAACTGCGGGGCATCCTGCAGGACGCCGGCTTCGCGGAAGGCGCGGACGAGACCGCGGACGTCGTGATCATCAACACCTGCACCGTGCGCGAAAACGCCAACGAGCGCCTCTACGGCCACCTGGGCCACCTGAACAGCATGAAGCGCGAGCACCCGGACAAACTGATCGTGCTCTGCGGCTGCATGATGCAGGAGCCGGACGAGGTCGCGCGCATCCGCCGCACCTATTCCTTCGTGGACGTCGTCTTCGGCACCCACAACCTGTACCGCTTCCCCGAACTCCTGGCACGCCGCCTGGGCGGTGAAAAGCGGGTCTTCGAAGTCTGGGAGGCCCCGCAGGAAATGGTGGAGGAGCTGCCGAAAAAGCGCGAAGTACCGTATAAGTCCGGCGTGAACATCAGCTTCGGCTGCGACAACTTCTGCAGTTACTGCATCGTCCCCTACGTGCGCGGGCGCGAACGCAGCCGCCGGCCGGAGGACATTCTGGAGGAGGTGCGGCGCCTGGCTGCGGACGGCGTCATCGAGATCATGCTGCTCGGCCAGAACGTCAATTCGTACGGCAAGGGCCTGGCAGAACCGATTACCTTCGCTCAGCTGCTGGAGCAGGTCTGCGCGGTCCCGGGCATCGAGCGCGTGCGCTTCATGACGTCACACCCGAAGGACCTGTCGGACGAACTGATCGCGGTGATGGCGCGCGAACCCAAGGTCTGCCGCCACCTGCACCTGCCCATGCAGAGCGGCTCCACCCGCATTCTGAAGGCGATGAACCGCCGCTACACCAAGGAGGGCTATCTGGCGCTCGCGGAGAAGATCAAAGCCGCGATCCCGGACCTCCACCTGACCACGGACATCATCGTGGGCTTCCCCGGCGAGACCGAGGAAGATTTTCGGGAAACGCTGGACGTCGTGCGCCGCGTGCGCTTCGACAGCGCCTTCACCTTCATCTACAGCCCCCGCACCGGCACACCGGCCGCGTCCATGCCGGACCAGGTGCCGCCGGAAGTCGTGAAGCACCGCTTCGCCCGCCTGCTGGACCTGGTCCAGACCATCGGCAGCGAAGAGAGCCTGCGCGAACTGGGCCAGACGCTTCCCGCGCTGGTGGAGGACGTGGACGGCGCCCATCCCGGCCGCGTGACCGGCCGCCTGGGCAACAACGTGATGGTGCATTTTGACGGCGGCCCGGAACTCATCGGCCGGATAGTGGACGTCTCGCTGGACGAGGCGCACGGCTTTTACTACATCGGACACAGGGCCTGACGCCTGCCCGCAGGACCGTTCAGGCGGAACATTTATACACAAAGAGGTCGTTTATGTTATCTCCCATGATGCAGCATTATCTGGCTACCAAGGCGGAAAACCCGGATTGCATCCTGTTTTACCGCCTGGGAGATTTTTACGAGATGTTTTTCGAGGACGCCCAGACCGCCTCGCGCGAACTGGAGCTGGTGCTGACCGGCAAGGACTGCGGCCTGCCCGAGCGCGCCCCCATGTGCGGGGTCCCTTACCATGCGGTGGACGCGTACGTGAACCGGCTGGTGGAGAAGGGCTACAAGGTCGCCATCGCGGAGCAGATGGAGGACCCGAAGCTGGCCAAGGGCCTGGTGAAGCGCGAAGTGATCCGCATCGTCACGCCCGGCACCAACATCAGCGCGGAAGCGCTGGACGAACGGAAAAACAACTATATGATGGCGGTCGCCGCGGACGAGAAGAACTTCGGCGTAGCCATCACGGACGTGAGCACCGGCGAATTCCTGGTCACTGAACTGGGCTCCCGCCGCGCGCTGCAGGACGAACTGGTCAAGTTCGCCCCGTCGGAAGTGGTAGGCAATGAAGCGCTGCTGATCAGCGGCCTGGACCTGGACGGCGCCGGCCGCCCCGGCGGCCTCACCTTCAACGCGCTGCCCGGCCGGTATTTCAGGGAATCCGAAGCGGTGCGGCTGCTGACGAAGCACTTCTCCGTGGCGAATGTCCACGCACTGGGCCTGGACGATTATCCGGCGGCCCTGCTGGCGGCCGGCGCGCTGCTCGGGTACCTGGAAGAAACGCAGAAGAATTCGCTGCAGCACATCGACCGCCTGCAGATCTACAACCCGTCCCGCTACATGATCCTGGATTCCGCGGCGCGCCGCAATCTAGAACTGACCGAGACCATCCGCGACAAGAACCGCCGCGGCTCCCTGCTCTGGGTGCTGGACAAAACGAAGACCGCGATGGGCGCCCGCCGCCTGCGCAGTTTCCTGGAGCAGCCACTGCTGGACAGGGAGGAGATCCTGGCCCGGCAGGAGGCCATCGAAGAACTGAACGGCGCCATCATCGACCGCGAGGAACTGCGCGAATACCTGGGGCCGATCTACGACCTGGAGCGCCTCATCGGCCGCCTGGCCTTCGGCAGCGCCTCGCCGCGCGACATGATCGCCCTGAAGCAGTCCCTGCAGATGATCCCGCCGCTCAAGTCCGTGCTGGCCGCGAAGCAGTCCGCCCGCCTCAGGCAGCTGGACGCCTCGCTCGACCCGCTGGAAGACATGACGGACCTGCTGGAGCGCGCGATCGCGGAGGATCCGCCGCTCACCGTGCGCGAAGGCGGCATCATCAAGCCCGGCTACAGCGAGGAGAACGACCGCCTGCATCTGGCCTCCACGGAGGGCAAATCCTGGCTCCTGGACCTCGAAACGCAGGAGCGTGAGCGCACGGGCATCAAAAACCTGAAGATCAAATACAACAAAGTATTCGGCTATTATTTCGAAGTCACCAATTCCTTCAAGGACCTCGTCCCGGCGGACTTCATCCGCAAGCAGACCCTGGTCGGCGCGGAGCGCTACACCACGCCGCGGCTGAAGGAACTGGAGGACATCATCGTCGGCGCGCAGGACAAGAGCATCGCGCTGGAATACGAACTGTTCTGCGGCGTGCGCGACACGCTGGTGGGGCAGATCCCGCGCCTGAAGGAGACCGCGGAGGCGGTGGCGTTCCTGGACGCGCTGATCTCGCTGGCCGTGACAGCGGACCGCTACGGGTACGTGAAGCCCGCCATCAATGACAAAGGCGTGATCCGCATCAAGGACGGCCGCCATCCGGTTGTGGAGCAAATGCTGGAGGGCGAGCGTTTCATCGCCAACGACACGTACCTGGACGGCGCGGAGCACCGGCTCGCGATCATCACCGGCCCGAACATGGCCGGCAAATCCACGTACATGCGGCAGACGGCGCTGATCGTGCTGATGGCGCAGATCGGCTCGTTCGTGCCGGCGGCGGAGGCGGATATCTGCCTCTGCGACCGCATTTTCACCCGCGTGGGCGCCTCGGACGACCTGGCTTCCGGCCAGAGCACCTTCATGGTGGAAATGACGGAGGTATCGAATATCCTGCGCCACGCCACCCGGAACAGCCTGATCATCCTGGACGAGATTGGCCGCGGCACGAGCACCTTCGACGGTCTGTCCATCGCCTGGGCGGTGGCGGAGCACGTCGCCAGCCTGCGCCTCCTGGGCGCCAAGACGCTGTTCGCGACGCATTATCACGAATTGACGGAGCTGGAAGGCAGCGTGGCCGGCGTCAAGAACTACTGCGTGGCCGTGAAGGAGCAGGGCGATTCCGTGATCTTCCTGCGCAAGATCATTCCCGGCGGCGCCGACAAGAGCTACGGCATCCAGGTCGCCCGCCTGGCCGGTCTGCCCGAAAGCGTACTGAAACGCGCCCGTGAACTCGTGGAGGAACTTTCCGACGCGGACATTTCCCGCCGCGCCGCCGAGATCGCCTCCGCCGGCCCTGCGAAGAAGCATCCCGAAGCAGCCCCCCTCGTCAAACGCCCCGACGAAGTCGACCGCGGCCAGCTGACCCTGTTCGGCCCCGCCACGGACGACGAAGTCATCCGCGAACTCGAGACCCTGGACCTGGAGGAGGTCACCCCGAAACAGGCCCTGAACATACTGTACCGTCTGCAGGACGACATCCGGAACCGGAAATAAGAGAAGGCCGCAAACAGGCCATACCCCAACGTAGGGGCCGTTGTTCCAACGGCCTGCCATCAGGAGGAAAATCATGATCAAAGAACTGCTGCAATTCATCGAACAGAGCCCGGTGTGCTTCCACGCCGTCGAAAACGTCCGGACGCGCCTGGAGCAGGAAGGCTTCGTGGCCCTGCCCGGCTCCGACTGGGAACTGGTGCCCGGAGGCAAGTATTACATCACCCGGAACGGATCGTCCCTGATCGCGTTCAAAGTGCCGCAGGGCACGGTGAAGGGCTTCGTGATCTCCGCCAGCCATTCCGACAGCCCCTGCCTGAAGATCCGCGACAACGCGGAACTGAAGGGCCCGGCCGTCCGCCTGGAGACCGAGCGCTACGGCGGCATGATCAACCTGACCTGGGTCGACCGCCCCTTAAGCGTCGCCGGCCGCGTGCTGGTGCGCCGCGAAAACGGCCTGGAGGCGCGCCTGGTCAACCTGAAGAAAGACTGCGCCATCATCCCGAACGTCGCCATCCACATGCAGAAGGGCATCAATGACGGCGCGAAATACGATCCCGCGAGGGACCTCGTGGCCCTGTTCTGCGAATCGGACAATGCGGGCACTTTCAAGTGGGAGATCGCCCAGGCCCTCGGCGAGGACGAAGACGACATCGTCTCCTGGGATCTGTACCTGTACAACAACCAGCCCGGCACGGTCTGGGGCCCGGACAAGGAATTCGCGTCCAGCCCCCGTCTGGACGACCTGGGCTGCGTCTACACCTGCACGGAGGGCTTCCTGGCCGCGGCGGAAACGGACCGCGTCCCGGTGCTCTGTGTGTTTGACAACGAAGAGATCGGCTCCGGCACCAAGCAGGGCGCCGCGTCCGATTTCCTGCCCCGCGTGCTGAAACTGATCTCCGAATCCCTGTTCCTGAGTCCCGCGCAGCACCTGAGCCTGCTGGACAACAGCTGGATGCTGTCCTGCGACAACGGCCACGCGAAGCACCCGAACCACCCGGAACTGGCGGACACGAACGAGGCCCCGGTCCTGAACGGCGGCGTCGTGATCAAACACTCGCCCCGTTACGCGACGGACGCGGTATCCTGCGCCGTATTCAGCGAGATCTGCCGCCGTGCCGGCGTCCCGGTCCAGCATTATTCCAACCGTCCGGACATGCCCGGCGGCGGCACGCTCGGCCTGATCGCCAATCAGGACACGCCCGTGTACACCGTCGACATCGGCATGGCCCAGCTCGCGATGCATTCCAGCTTCGAGACCATGGGCAGCCGCGACGCGGAGCATTTCTATAAAGCGATAAAAGCCTCCTATGAAGCCCGCGTAAGCTTCCGGGGGAACGAGGTAAGACTGTGATCCTTTCGCATATCCACATCCTGGATGAACAGACCATCGACCAGATCGCGGCCGGCGAAGTCGTCGAGCGCCCGGTCTCCGTGGTCAAGGAACTGGTGGAGAACGCCCTGGACGCCGGGGCGGACAGCATTTCCGTGGAGATCGAAGGCGGCGGCATGGACCTGATCCGCATCACGGACAACGGCCGGGGCATCCCCGCCGACCAGGTGCAGCTCGCCTTCTTCCGCCACGCCACCAGCAAGATCGAGACCGCCCGCGACCTGTTCTCGATCACGTCCCTGGGCTTCCGCGGCGAGGCGCTGTCCAGCATCTCGTCCGTGGCCAGAGTGGACGTCGTGACCCGCACGGCGGACTCGCTGAGCGGCTGGCACTACGTGATCGAAGGCGGCACGGAACTGATCTCCGAAGAAGCCGGCGCCCCGCTGGGGACCTGCTTCACCGTGCGCGATCTGTTCTACAACACCCCGGTCCGCCGGGGCTTCATGAAGTCGCCCCAGACCGAAGCGTCGTACATCGTCACGCTGATGGAACACCTTTCGCTGAGCCGTCCCGGCGCCGCCATGCGGCTGACCGTGGAAGGCAAACTGCGGCTCCAGACCAGCGGCAGCTACAGCCTGAAAGATATCATTTATTCGCTGTTCTGCCGTGAAGTCGCAGCGCACCTGCGGCCCGTGGACCTGGAAAAGGACGGCATGCGCGTGGAAGGCTATGCGGGCGAGCCGTCGATCAACCGCGGCAACCGGGGCGGCGAGCTGCTCTTCGTGAACGGCCGCTTTGTCAAAAGCCCGCTGCTGATGAAAGCCATCGAGCAGGCTTACCACGGCCTCGCCATGCAGCATAAATTCCCCGTCGCGGTCCTCCGCCTCACCATGCCGCCGGAACTGGTCGACGTGAACGTGCATCCTCAGAAAACAGAGGTCCGCTTCCGCGACGAGAAGATCGTCTTCGACCTGGTCTACCGCGGCGTGCGCGACGCGCTGTTCGCCCGCGACCTGATCCCGGAACCGGAGAAGGATGAGGAGGCGAAGACGGAGAAGAGGGCCACGGCGGCGGACAGCCCTGTCCGTCCTGAAGCCCCCAGACCGGCCGTTTCCTACACCCCGCCCCGTCCCGAGACTTTCCGCGAGACCGTCGATTACCGCGTCGACGCCGACCGCCGCCTTCTGGACCAGATCCTGGCGGCTCCCGGCCCGTCTGTGCCGGCCTCTTCCCCGGCCGCACCGCCTACCCCGCCGGCCGCGCCGGAAACCCGGACTCCGGACCTGTCCGCGGCCCCCGCGCCCGTCCCCGTGGAATCCCCCGTCCAGGCCACCCTGTTCGAAGAAAAGATCCTTTCCCCGGAGAAAGAATCCTCCTTCCGCCTCATCGGCCAGGTCTTCGACACCTACTGGCTCATGGAATACGGCGGCTGGTTCCTCCTCGCGGACCAGCACGCGGTGCACGAAAAGATCCTCTACGAACGCACCATGCGTTCCCTCAAAGATAAACAGGCCACCACGCAGCAGCTTATGCCGCCGCTGGTGCTGTCCTTAAGCGCGGCGCAGCAGGAGGTCCTGCGGCGCTTCGAAAGTTCCTTTACCGCGCTGGGCTTCGAGATCGAATCCCTGGGCGGCCGCGAGATCCGTCTGGACGGCGTGCCGGACAATCTGTTCTCTCTCTCCGCGAAGGACCTCTTCCTGGACATGCTGGACGAACTCGCGGAGGAGCGCGTCACCGCCCCGTCCATGATCGACGAAAAAGTGGCCCTGATGAGCTGCAAAGCGGCGGTCAAGGGCAACGATCCGCTGGCGCATGAGGAAGCGGAGGCCCTGCTCAAAGAACTCCTGAAACTGGAGAACCCTTACACCTGCCCGCACGGGCGGCCCACGATGATCCGCATGAGCAAAACGGATCTGGAAAAGAAATTCAAACGCATCGTATGAGTGAAAAGCCTGCTGTTATCGTGCTGACCGGACCCACCGCGGTGGGCAAGACCGCGCTGTCCTTGCGGCTGGCGGAAACGCTGGACGGAGAAATCGTCGGGGCGGATTCCATGCAGGTCTACCGCGGCATGGACGTCGGCACGGCCAAGGCTTCGCCGGAGGAGCGCGCCCGCGTGCCGCATCATCTGATCGACGTGGCGGACCCCTCGCAGGATTTCAGCGTGGCAGAGTACGTCCCGCTGGCGGAAGCCGAGCTGCGCGATATCCTGTCCCGCGGCAGACTCCCGCTGATCTGCGGCGGCACCGGCTTTTACATCCAGGCGCTGCTCAAAGGCCTGGACTTCTCCGGAGAGCGGGAGAGCAGCCTGCGCCAGCACCTGCAGGCGCGGATGGAGCAGGAAGGCCCTGAGGCCCTGCACCGCGAACTGGCGGCGGTCGATCCCGCCGCGGCCGCCGCGATCCATCCCCATAACCGGAAACGCGTGATCCGCGCGCTCGAATATTATCAGGAGACCGGACAGCGCATTTCCGACCTCAATCAGGCGCAGCAGACGCAGGAAAGCCCTTACCGCGTGCTGTACCTGGTCCTGGACCTGCCCCGGGAGCAGCTGTACCGCCGCATCGACCTGCGTGTGGATCAGATGCTGGCACAGGGCCTGGAGGAGGAAGTCCGCTCACTGCTCGCGCAGGGCGTCCCGGCCGGTTGCACGGCCATGCAGGCGCTTGGTTACAAGGAAATGCGTGAATACCTGGAAGGCCGCTGCACGCGCGAAGAGGCGGCGGAGCGCATCAAACTTGGTTCGCGCCATTACGCGAAGCGTCAGCTAACCTGGTTCCGGCGCGAAAAAGAAGCGGTTTGGATCGACAAAAGCCGCTATGTTGACGAAGAAGAACTGTTCCGCGCAGTGCTTGCTCTCTGCCGGGAACATATCGGATAAACAGGGTTCATCAGCGCCCTGACCCAAGCAGCTCATTTTCTGAAAAGGAGAATGTCCATGAAAAAGACACTGTGCCTCATCCTGACCATCGCGATGATCCTGGGCCTGACGGCCTGCAGTGGACAGAAGACCCCGACGACGACGGCCGCCCCGGCCACCGAGAGCAGCGTCGTGACGGAAGCCCCGACGACGGCACCGCCTACCGAGGCGCCGTCCACGGAAGCGCCTGCGACCGAAGCGCCGACAACGGAAGCCCCAACCACGGAAGTCCCTCCGACCGAGGCCCCGACCACGGAAGTCCCTCCGACCGAGGCCCCGACCACGGAAGAGCCCGCCACCGAGCCGCCCACCACCGAAGCGCCTCCCGAAGGCTCAGCCCTAGCCGCCTACCTGAACGCCGGCGAGCGCACGGATTACCGTATGACCCTGCACTGGGAAATGAGCCGCAGCATGGCCAAGGAGATGATCATCACCACGGACGACCGTGTCATCACGGTCCTGAACGCGGACGATCCTTCCGCCATGACGGCTTACGAACAGTGGGACCGTCAGACAGAGGGCAACGCCTTCCAATATAAGTCCGGCTACCGGACCTGGTTTGCCCGCGGCAAGGCGGCGATGCTGTTTGAAGACCGCTGGTACAGCGCGCCTCAGGAAGCAGAAGATTTTCTGGCAATGCGCCCGCCCCTGGCCATGTTCACGCCCGAAAAATACAGCAGCATAGAATGGACGGACGACAGCCGGACCGCCATCCGCTTTTCCGCCCCCCTGGACACCGAATGGGAATGGCTGGGCATGAACTGCACGGACATCACGGATGCAGCCGGCACCGTGGAACTGGATGAGCAGGGCCGCATCGCCCGCACCGTGTATGACGCGGTCTTCGCGTTGGAAGGCATCGACATCGCCGTCCATATCACCGCGGAACTGGAGGACTGGAGCGAGCCCATCGCCTTTGAGTCCGTCTCATCCGGCAGCATGACCTCCGTGAAGAGCGTCGATGCGATTCCCCTCATGGACCTCGCCTCCTTCGGTTTCCTGACGGACGGCTTTACCGGCAACTACCTTTCCTTCATCCAGTCCCTTGCCGCCGGCTCCGTGCTGCTGCAGCAGGGATGGCTCGGGATCGATGAGAACAGGAACGGCCCTTTGCTGTACGAAAAGATCAGCAAGACCACTTATTCCATGACCTCACAGTCGTACGAGAGCGAATTCCGTTCCTATGACGGCAAGACCACATATACGGTCGACGGCAAGGAACAGGACTTCACGGCAGACCTGAAGGATGTCGAGGACGCCATGGTCGATTTCCTGTACGATTTCTGGCCGGATCCGGTCTATCTGAAGGACATCTCTCTTTCCGAAGAGGATGACTGCTGGCTGGTGGAGGCCGAACTGAATCCGGAAGGCATGAAATGGTTCCATGAGAACGCAGTATATTTCCTGTTCGGCGACCGCAACCACATGGATGATCTGGGCATCTCGTTCAATCCAGGCTCCGGGACCTTCTATGTATCCCTCGACAAGGGGAGCGGCTTCCCCATCCATTCCATGATCGATTTCGAAGGTGAACACCGCTACCAGGGCCAGAAATATAACCTGGTTGCGCAGCTCGAGTGGAACTATCTGCCGGCCGATTCGGACGCGTACCATGTGATCACCGAAGAATGGGAAGACACCGGCGTGCCGGAAGATCCGGCCACCCCGCTGTTCTATAAAGTCACCGACCCGGAAGGCGGCTCCATGTGGCTGCTGGGCACCATCCATATCGGCGACATCCGCACCTCCTGCCTGCCGCAGGAGATCTACGACGCCCTGCTCGGTTCCGATGCGCTGGCCGTGGAGATCGATGTGACCAACATGGAAGAGCGGCTGGACGAGGACGATGACCTGCTGGAGGCCTACCAGGCGTCCATCCTCTATCTGGACGGAAGCGGCGCTTACGATCACCTGACCGACGAACAGGGCGATAAACTGGAAAAAGCCCTGAAACTGTACGGCGGCGATATGCTGGCTTCGCTCCTGAATTACAATGTGGCCACGCTGACCAGCCTTCTGGAACAGGAAATGCTCCCGCTCGGCCGCTGCCACAGTTATGAGCACGGCGTGGACAACCAGCTGGTGGATATGGCCAAGAAAAACGGGATCCCTGTCTGGGACGTGGAGGATTTCGTGGAGCATATCTCGCTGCTGTCCGGCTTCTCGGAGGAACTGCAGGCGCTGCTGATGGAGGAGACTGTCGACGGCGGCCGCTACGGCAGCAACCTGGGCGCGGCGGATCTGTTTGATACCTGGTGCCGCGGCGATGAGGAGGAGATTCAGAAAGCTTTCGAGGAAGAAGAAGAGGAAGACGAGGATCTGACCGAGGAAGAGAAGGCCATGATCGAGGAATACAACCGGGGCATGATGACCATCCGCAACGCCAAGATGATCGAGAAGGCGCAGGATTACATGGCTTCCGAGGACACCGTGTTCTTCGCGGTCGGCCTGGCCCACCTGATGGGAGAGGACGGCATCGTGAACAGTCTGCGGAACATGGGGTATACCGTAGAACTTGTCCGATACGGGGAATAAAGACATTTACAGTGACGGGGCTCCGAAACGAAAACTTTCTCAGCCCCGGAAAAGGGGCATTCGAAAGTATTGTTTCGGAAGCCCCTGATCTGCACGGAAATTGAAGAAAAATCTTCTTTTTCCCCTTGACAATTTGTTGATTTTACGTTATTTTATACAAGATTGCGGTTTTCCGCATGCCGCTCGGCGAGGTCCCAAGTGCCGCAGAGCCACCACAGCCGGCGAGTCTCTCATCTGGAGGTAATATAATGTACGCAATCATTGCCAACGGCGGCAAGCAGTACAAGGTTCAGGAAGGCGACGTGATCCGTGTCGAGAAGATCGACGTGGAAGAAGGCGCTTCCTACACCTTTGACAGCGTTCTGGCTGTCAAGGACGAGAAGATGGTAGTCGGCAACCCCACGGTGGACGGCGCTTCCGTAGAAGCCACCTGCACGGCGCAGGGCAAGGGCAAGAAGGTCATCGTCTACAAGTACAAGAGAAAATCCGGTTACCACAAGAAACAGGGCCACAGACAGCTCTTCACCGAGTTCAAGATCGAGAAGATCAACGCGTAAGAGAGAGGAGGAATTATCATGGCACATAAAAAAGGTGTAGGTTCTACTAAAAACGGCCGGGATTCCGAATCGAAACGTCTCGGCGCAAAGCGGGCCGATGGCCAGTTCGTTCTGGCGGGCAACATCCTTTACCGTCAGCGCGGCACCAAGATCCACCCCGGTGAGAACGTGGGCCGCGGCGGGGATGACACCCTGTTTGCCAAAGTGGACGGCGTAGTTCGTTTCGAACGCCTGGGCAGAGACCGGAAGCAGGTTTCCGTCTATCCCAAGACGATCAGCGAGTAAGCAAGTCCGAAGGGCCGGCGCCGGGCGCCGGCCTTTGTATTTCTCCGCAAACCCGTAGGGGCCGTTGTGCCAACGGCCCGTTAAATTCACCGTTGGGGCGGCCAGCGGCCGCCCGCCCCGTGAGGAACCTCATGTTTGTTGACAGCGCCAAAATCTTCATTAAATCCGGCAAAGGCGGCGATGGCCACGTGAGCTTCCGCCGCGAACTTTACGTGCCCGCGGGCGGTCCCGACGGCGGTAACGGCGGCCGGGGTGGCGACATCATTTTTGAAGTCGACACCGGCCTGAACACCCTCGGCGAGTTCCGCAGCGTCCGCCGCTTCATCGCGGAGGACGGCGAAGAAGGCCGCAGCAAGCGCCGCAGCGGGAAGGACGGCAAAGACCTGGTCATCCGCGTCCCGGAGGGCACCGTGATCCGCGAACTGGAGACCGGTAAGGTCGTGACCGACATGTCCGGCGACAACCGCCGTGAGATCGTCCTGAAGGGCGGCCGCGGCGGCACCGGCAACATGAATTACGCCACGCCCACCATGCAGGCGCCCCTGTACGCGAAGCCCGGACGGCCGGGCCGGGAACTGCACGTCCTCCTGGAACTGAAAGTCATTGCGGACGTGGGTCTGCTGGGCTATCCCAACGTGGGCAAATCCACGTTCCTGGCGGCGACCACCAACGCGCGCCCGAAGATCGCGGACTACGCGTTCACGACCATTACCCCGAACCTGGGCGTCGTGGACCTGCCCGGCGGAGCCGGCTTCGTGATCGCGGACATCCCCGGCCTGATCGACGGCGCTGCCGAAGGCGTCGGCCTGGGCCACGATTTCCTCAAGCACGTCGAGCGCACGCGCCTGCTGCTGCACCTGGTCGACGCGTCCGGCTTCGAGGGCCGCGACCCGGTGGAGGACATCGAAAACATCAACGGCGAGCTCGCGAAATACAGCGCGGCCCTGGCTGAACTGCCCCAGATCCTGGTCGCCAACAAGATCGATATCGTGGATCCGGATAGCGACAACCTCGCCCGCCTGCGCGCCTACGCCGAGGCGCATCAGATGCCGTACTTCGAAATCTCCGCGGTCAGCGGCGAAGGCGTGAAGCCCCTGCTTTACAAAACCTCGGAAATGCTGCGGGAGATCGGGAAGAAGCCGCTGGTCTTCGAGCGCGAATTCAGCTTTGACGACCTGGTCGGCGATGACCTGCCGTATACCGTCAGTTATGACGAAAAAGCGGAAGAGTACGTCGTCGAAGGCCCCGCCATCGAAAAAATGCTGGGCTATACCAACCTGATGTCCGAAAAAGGTTTCCTGTTCTTCCAGCGCTTCCTCCGCGAGCGCGGCATTCTGGACCAACTGAAGGAACTGGGGCTGAAAGAAGGCGACACGGTGCGGCTGTACGGGCACGTGTTCGAGTTTTATGAGGATGAGGAATAAGTCATCCGGACGAATCAGTCGTGATATGACAAATAACGGGCCGTTGAGACAACGGCCCCTACGATTTTAAGCGAAATCTCCGATCATCTCTGTAGGGGCCGATGTTCCATCGGCCCGTTTATTTTTATCAAAATATACCGCTGTATTATTCATATTTGATCGTGGAAATATCCGTCGTATTCCTTCTGATTATCTCATAAACCGCTTCCGACAGCTTCTGACAAAGCTGCAGGCTGTCTTTCTCATCTCCGGAGAGCACCGCGTACACCGCCGTCCTGTTGATCTCAAATTCCGCAAAGAAGACTGCATTCCGCACCCCTTTGCTGTTGGCGGCAAATATGGCATAACCGGCTTTGACAGGTACGCCGCCGATTACATTTTCTCTTTCCGGCGTGCCTGTGATGATACAGTCGGAAGGCGCCAGACCCGCCTGCGCCAGGAAAAACATGATCCCGTCGATTCGGCCTTCCGCCCGCACCATTTCCCCGGTCTCGGCCTTGAATACGCCGCCGAAATAATCCCCCTCCGATATTTGACCGGAAGAGGGAAACAGCGTATGCATTTCTTCCGCTGTCAGTTCGCGGTCATTGACCTCGTAATCATACGCAAACTTGGCACTGCCGGCAGGCTCCCCCGTGACATACTCGAGGGTATTGCCGCCGCCGGGTTTAACCGTGTATCTGTTTTCCTTGAACTGCACGCGCGGCGTGGAGGTAAACAGCAGTATAGCGGCTGCGAGAAGCAGGCAGAGAGCCGGGACAGCCCATTTCCAGACAGCCGGTCTCCCCCTGTGTGAGTGCTGATACTCCATGACCGCGCCGTGCATCCGCGCATCCGCGGCTTCGTCAGGCCGGATCCGGTCCCATGATTCTCGAATCGTTTCATCCTTCATAAAAGTCTTCCCCCAGGCGTTCTTTCAGGAGCTTCCGGGCTTCATGCAGATAATTCCGCACGGTCGATTTCGGCTTCCGGAGCATGCGCGCGATCTCCGCGCTGTCGTACCCCTCGTAGTAATACAGGTAGATCACGGCCTTGTATTTATCGGGGAGTTCCGTCACGGCGCGGAAGACGTCCGAAGTGCGGGATCCGTCCTCCGACTGCAGTTCCGGGTGAACGTCAAGGCTCTCGTGCGTGCGGTACCGGCGCTTCAGCTCATCCTTGCAGATGTTGGCCGCCGTCCGGATCAGCCATGCTTTTTCATGCTCTTCAGACGCGAACGCCGGGACCTTGCGGATCAGGCGGAAAAAGGTCTCCTGGACCGCGTCTTCGGTATCCGCGGGATTTTTCAGGTACGCAAAACACACACGGTAGACGGTCATCCGCTGCCGCAGGTAGATTGCTTCGACCTCATTGTCTGACCGCGGGGACAGCATAGCTTGAAGCTCCTTTCACAGGGAATACGACTGAGAACGGCGAAGTGCCGGACGGAACTGCAGTTTTATTCCGCTTTTTCTTCTGATAACTCTTCAAACAGCGCGAACAGCCGCTCCCAGTCCTCCGTTTCCACATAATATGTTCCGGATGCCGTGTACAGAAGATAGTTCTTACTGATCTCCATGACACGGTAAGACGAGTACATCACGCTGCCGGTGCGGACCGGATCGGTCACGATCCTCGGCCCGGTCCCGGGAGATGGCATGCCGAGCGTGCGGTAAACGGGAAGATCCTCTACAGCGCGGGAAAAGGCTTCGGGATCCCGGCAGACATATATTTTGTATTCGCCGGCCGATCGCGCGGCACTGTTCTCGTAGAAATATACGGTTTTCCAAGTGTCCGGATAGAAAGATTCCCCGTCAAGCAGCTCGCTTTTAACGGTCTTTCCGTCACCGAATGCCAGAACGAAGCGGCCCGAGGACACGATCAGGGCGATGATCATCAAAAGGATCAGCAGGACTCCCTTCCGGCGCCGCACCGGATGCAGGACCTCCGTCAGGCGGTCTTTCAGGGACCGGGCGGAGGCGGAGAGGCAGGTGGTAAAGCCGCGGGGGTCGGCGGCGCTCTGAAGCAGAAGACCCGCATATTGCTGACGCATTTCTTCCGGAGCGTCGCCCAGCACCAGTTCGTCACAGGTGCGTTCGAGGTCTTCGCTCAGGGAGCGTCCGCTGAGCCAGACGAGAGGATTGAACCAGAAAAGCGCCTGGCTGAAGCGGATGAACAGCTTGGCCTGCGGATCCCGGTGGATCAAATGCAGCAGTTCATGCCGCAGGATCAGGTCCAGTTCTTCTTCCGTGTATTCTTTTTCAGGCAGGATCACGCAGGCAGTCCGGTTCAGTAAACCGACGGACAGCGGCGTGGTCAGAGAAGAGGATCGGTACAGCGGTCTGGGATAATTCTTTCCATGCAATTTGTATTCCCACTTCAGCGTGGTCCATCTTCTCTGGATGAGCGGATCTTCCCATGGCACTGCGTCGGCCAGCAGCTGCCGGCGGAAGCGCAGATGCGAAACGATGCTGTATCCCATCACGGCCATAAAGCCGGCCAGCCAGATCCCCAGCAGCCAGAGCGGCCAGGTGCCTTTCAGGCGCAGGACCAGGCGGGGAGCATCGTTTTCTCTCAAATACTGCATCAGACCGACCAGCACATAGATCACGTTGAGCAGGATCCACAGGGCTGCGCAGGATGCCGGCCTCAGCCTGCGTTTCAGGAGAGGAAACAGCGGAAGCATCACACTGTAGTAGATCAGCATCAGGATCATGGCATTGAGGAGAATACCGCCGGATAAGGAAGAAATGGCGGAAAACACGTATTGCTTGCCGCCGAGCAGCAGCAGAAGCCGGCCAAAGATCAGCATCCCGAAGCAGACCGCGAACATCATCAGGACAGAATCCGGCGCCATCACCGGCCGGTAAGAAGAAAGGTCGGCTCTGGGTTCTTCCGGCTTCAGGTCCGTGGCATCGATCTGGCAAAGAAGATGATACAGAACGATACAGGAGACAGCGACAGCAAGGATCACGAGCATCACGTAATAAATCACAGTTCCCTCCTTTCCAGCAGTTCCCGCAGTTCTTTCAGGTCCTCCTCGCTGATGCCGCTGTCGCAGAGGGCGGCGGCGAAGGCGGGCATGCTGCCGCCGAAGAGTTTATCGAAGAGCGATTTGCTTTGGGACGCCAGATAATCCGGGCGGGAGACGAGGGATGTGTAGCAGCTGGCGCGGCCCTGTTTTTCGATGCGGACGAAGCCCTTCTCCGCCAAGCGGGAGAGCAGGGTCAGCAGGGTGGTCAGGGCCATGGGATGGGTCTTATATAATACTTCTTCCAATTGCGCGCGGCTCGCCGGGGCGCCGCAGTCCCAGAGAGCCTGCATGACTTCGAGTTCGGTATCGGGCAAACGGCGGATGGGGGGCATGGCAAAACTCCTCTACAGTTGTAGTATGATACATTCTACAAGTGTAGTAGATAATTGTCAAGAGATTAATAACAACAAAAACGGGCCGATGAAACATCGGCCCGGCTAAAGAATATAACATGGGAACGGTCATCCTTGGGAGACAGTGAACAGGGAATAGAAGTACCCTTTCTGATCCATAAGTTCTTCGAACGTTCCCTGTTCCGAAACCCCGCCGTTTTTCAGAGCGAACAGGCCGGTGCAGCGGCGGAGAATGTTCTCATCCAGGTCGTGGGTGACGATGACGCGCGTATAGCCGTCCAGTTTCAGGATCGCGTCCAGCACCTCGAAGGAGGTTTCGGCATCCAGAGAGGCTGTGGCTTCATCCACGAAGAGGACAGGAGTTTTGCGAAGCAGGGCGCGGGCAATGGAGATCCGCTGCCGCTCGCCGCCGGAGAGGCCGGAGCCGTTTTCGCCGCAGAGATAGTCCGCGCCTTTTTCGTCGATGAGTTTTTTCAGGCCGGACAGCCGCACGGCGCGGTCGATCTCTTCCTCCGGGAATTCGGAGAACATGGTGATATTGTCGCGGATCGAGCTGTTGAAGACGAATACATTCTGCTGAATGATCGACACAAGATCATAGAGCGAATCCGCGGAGACTGTTCTGAGTTCTTTTCCGTCGTAGAGGATCTCGCCCTGATAATCGCGGGAGGACGCCATCAGCAGGTTCAGGATCGTCGACTTGCCGCTGCCGGAGCCGCCTACCAGTGCGTAGCAGCCGCCGGCGCGCAGCTCCATGTTCACGTCGGAGAGAACCGGCTTTCCTTCCTCATAGGCAAATCCAAGATCCTTGATCGAGATCCCCTCGGTGAGGTGCGGCTCGACCTTTTCCCCCTCGTCGGGGATGTTTTTATTCAGCGCCTGCGCCACTTTATCGATCAGGCTGAACGAGGCCTTCGTCCCTGCGAAGAAGTCCGGGAACGCCTGGATCGGGCCCAGCACGTAGTTCATAAGCTGTACGAATACGATCGCGGTACCGGCCGTGATGCCTTTGCCGGAGAGGGCCAGTGCGGCGGCGACAAAGAATACGCCGAACTGCAGAAGCCCGCCGGCAATGCCGGAGGAATAGTTTACCAGCACGTTCACCTTCGTACGCTTTTTCGCGGCTTCCGCCACGTTTCTGTTGCTGTGATCATGCAAATTGGCAATGCTCGTCTCCGCTTTAAAACTCTTGATCACAGAGAAGCCCGTAAGCGCATCCTTCAGCATGCCCGTGTAGCGTTCTTTCTGATCGGAGACTTCCTTCTCCGCCTTGGCCGCCTTATTTCCCAGAACCACGGAGACCATGATCGGCAGCAGGGAGAAGCCAATGGCGACTAAAGTCAAAAGCGGGCTGTACCAGATCATGAGGCCCAGCGCGCCGAGAAACGTGATCCCGACCTGAATGGTTTGCTGCAATTTCCCGATGAAGTCCGTTTCGATCGTGTTCACGTCGTTGGAAAGCGCGGAGATATAGAGCGAACTGTTCTCGCCGGAGAAGGCCTGGATCCCTTTTTCCATGAGCCGGTCAAAGACGTATTCCCGGTACTGTTTCATTGCCTTCGCGCGGAACTCGGAGAGGAAAGCCCGGTCGAGCACGCCTCCCAGTATGAGCAGCGCGAAAGCGCCTCCCGCGACGATCAGGAGCGTAGCGAAGCCGTAGGGGCATTCTCCGGAGATCAGGTCGGCGATTTCTTTGATGAGCCATGAGATCACCAACTCCGTTGCGGAGCCCAGCAGGGCGGCAAGCACGGTCATGGCGAGGTTGAACTTGTTGCTGCGGAATAATTCTTTGATAAACGGGCGGCGCAGCGCCTTGATTTCTTTCTTGGTCATAATGGTTTGATTCCTTGTTTCTTTATTTACACTGTTATTCTTCTGCGGCGATTTCGTTCCAAAGAGCGGAAAACGCCTCGTTGTCAAATTCGCTTACTGTATGACGGATGGCTTCCATGGCTGTCGCGCCCATGTCATCGTGCGCGCTGGCGCCTTCGATGCGGGTGATAAAGCGGATATCGCTTTCATCATAGCTGGGGGAGGCGTCGAAAAACGCGGCAAGCTGTTCGGCTTCGTGCAGGGATGCGCGGGCCGCCGCCTCCTGTCCGGACATCAGCTGCGAGCCGGCCAACGTGGCGAGCATCACGCAGTTGACCTTGTCGAGGAAGTTCGGCTTCCCGTCCTTCCTAAGGCCGGAAAAGAGGCCGATGCCCCAGCGCAGGATCGCCTGGGCGGAAGCGTGGTCGCCGCGGGAAAGGAAGAGGTTGACGTACCCGGTGATGCTGTCGCACAGCTCGGCGAGGATCATCGCCAGGGCCTCCGACAGGAAGGGGACCGCCTCCTCCGTGCGGTCGCCCGCGGCCAGGACATGACCGATCTTCGCGTTGTACAGGCCGCCCGCGTTGTGCTTTTTGAGGAGCTCGATGCCCTTTTCTTCTTCCTCCAGGCCCAGATAGATCTCCGCCATTTTTGCGCTCAGGGTCTGTTCGCTGATTTGCGGGTCATCGTTTTGGCCGAGCAGTAAAAGGGACTGCCGGAGAAGCTCCAGGGAGTGCCGAAGTGCGTCCTTGTTTCCTGTCTCGAATCCGAAGGCGCTGTATAATGCCGCGCTTTCGCGGACGATCTGGAAAGAGTGGGGATATTTTTTGAGCGCCTTTTCCGCTTCGGCCAGCCCGTCCCAGTCCTTGCTGCGGCGGTATTCCTGTAAGCGTTTTACGGTCGCTTCCGGGCGGTTATCCTTTAATTCATAGCCGAGCAGTACGTCTACCGAGGTATCGAAAAAGTCAGCCATCTGAATGATCAGTTCCAGGTCCGGGATCGACAGCCTGGCCTCCCATTTATACACGGCACCCGCCGTTACCCCTAACGCCTCGGAAAGCTGCTCCTGCGTCAGGGACCGCTCTTTGCGGAATCTGCGGATGTTTTCTGCCAGTTTCGTCTTCATGTGCTGCCTCCTGTGTGTCATGGTTCAGGGAAAATACTTTTGATTCTGACATCATTATATTCTGTCAAAACGGTAAAGTAAACAGACAGGTCATATCAATTAGATATGACTTTCCATACTGTCAGTATGGATTTTATGTGTCTTGCGGAAAAGAATCAATAGAAGTGTCAAAAAAACTGCAGGAGCTGATGAAACATCGGCCCCTGCGGGAGTGCGCGGGATGTCCCGCCACAGTATTTGATTACGGCAAATCGATGGTCCGGTCAGGCTTTCTTTCGCCCGATCCGCTCCAGCAGCGCGGTCAGGAAGACCATGAACAGGACTTCCGCCACGGCGAACAGGGCGCAGACCAGGGCCGTGTGGCCGGAGACGCGGATCATCTCGAAGAGCCAGTTGAACTGCATGGCGCAGACCGCGAAACCGAGGATGGAGAGGGCGATCACGCCGACGCGATATTTGTTGAGCGGCCGGGAGATGTTGATCAGGATCAGGAACCCGACCAGGGACAGCAGATATGTGCAGGCCGTCCCGACTTCCTCTTCGGGGATCCCCCACGCCGGCGCCAGCCGCACCAGCACGGCGATCGAGATAAAGGACGTGAGCGCCGCCGGGATGGACCGCACCAGCGTATTGCGGATGAAGCGCCCCTGCTGCTTCTTTTCATTGGGCTCCAGCGCGAGCAGGAAGGCCGGGATGCCGATGTTGAAGGCGGAAACCAGCGATACCTGCGCCGGCCGCAGCGGGTAGGTCATGGCCAGCAGGATGGAGAAGAGCGCCATCAGCAGCGAGAACATGTTTTTGTACAGGAACAGCGTGGCGGAGCGGGTGATGTTGTTGATGTCGCGCCGGCCTTCGGAGACGATCTCGCGCATGTGGGAGAAGTCGGAGTCCAGCAGGACCACCTGGGCCGCCTGGCGCGCCGCGTCGGATCCGCCGCCCATGGCGACGGAGCAGTCGGCTTCCTTCATGGCCAGGATGTCGTTGACGCCGTCGCCGGACATGGCGACCTTCAGGCCTTTCGCCTTCATGGCCAGGACCAGGTCTTTCTTCTGCTCCGGATTGACGCGGCCGAACACGGTGCAGGTCAGGGCGGCTTCCGCCAACTTCTCCGGCGTGTCCAGCGTGGTGGCGTCCACGTATTTGTCCGCGTTCGCGATCTGCGCCTGCGCGGCGACGCGCGAGACGGTCAGCGGATTGTCGCCGGAGATGACTTTGACGATAACGCCTTGGCCCGCGAAGCCCCGGAACGTTTCCACGGCGTTTTCGCGGATCGCATTGTGCAGGGCTGCAAACAGCAGCGCGTGCGTGCCGTCGCCTTCGCCCTCGGCCAGGACCAGGACGCGTTTGCCTTCGGACGCGCGGGCTTCGATCAGCGGGCGGTTGAGTTCCAGTTCCGCGGGGGGCAGGATGAATTCGGGGGCGCCCAGCCGGTAGACATTGACGGAGGTCCGGAGCATCGAATACTTATAGCGGGAATTGAACGGCGTGATCTGCGCGTCCGCGATCGGTGCGCCGTCCGGCAGATATGCCCGCAGCGCCTCCATCGTGATATTGCTGTCCGGCATGGTATGGATATAGGATGCCAGCAGTGCTTCAGCTTCTTCCGCGCGTCCCACCGTGATCTCGTGCGGCGCGAAGAGTTCGCTTACATTCATGTCCTCGCAGGTGATGGTACCGGTCTTGTCCAGGCACAGCACGTCCACGCGGGCCAGCGTTTCGATGCTGCGCATGTCGTGCAGCAGCACCTTGCTTTTGGCCAGGCGCATGGCGGAGAGCGCCAGGGCCATGGTCAGCAGCAGGTACATGCCTTCGGGGATCATGCCGATGACGGCGCCGACCATGGAGACGATGGATTCCTTCAGGCTGCGGCCGTTCACGGCCATGGACTGGTACATCAGGATCCCGCCGATCGGGATGATGGTAATGCCGGCGGTCTTGATGATCGTCTCGATATCTTTGATCATCTCGGACTTTTTGTCCTTGATCTCCTTGGCGCGGACCGTCAGCTGCGCGGCGTAAGATTCCGCGCCGACGTGCGTAAGTTCCGCGGTCAGCGTACCGGCTGTCAGGAAACTGCCGGACTTCAGCTCGCTGCCCGGTTTCTTTTCTACCTCGTCGGATTCGCCGGTCAGCAGCGATTCGTTGACGCCGGCCTCCCCGGAGAGCACCACCGCGTCCGCCGGGATCTGCTGGCCGATCGAGAGTTTGATCACGTCGCCCAGCACCAGCTTGTCCGCGGGCACTTTGACTTCAGCGCCGTCGCGGATGGCCGTATATTCTGAAATGTCCAGCAGCGCCAGTTTGTCCAGTTCTTTCTTGGACCGCAGCTGCTGGAAGATGCCGATGCAGGTATTGGCGATCACGACCGGCAGGAAGGTCAGGCTGCGGAACGATCCGGTCAGGATCAGCAGCAGGGCCAGCAGGGCGAAGATCGCGTTGAAATAGGTAAAGATCTGGTGGAAGAAGATCGAAGGGACGGAATGCCCGCTCTTGTCGGGCATCCGGTTGATCTTTCCTTCCATGGTCCGCAGTTTGACTTCTGCAGTCGTCAGGCCGTTTTCATTCATGGATCCGGTTCATCTCCAGAGGGTATTTGCAAAACATAAGCAGTATAGCACAAAACCGCCGGGACGGGCAAGCCTCAGAAGCACGCAATGTTGCTGTCCGTGCGGGATTCCGTGCCGCCGGCCAGGACACCGTTCTCCAGGCGGACGATCATCTGGCCGCGGCCGAACGAGTTCGTGTTAGGGTCGAGGCGGATGTCGTGCCCCTTCCGGGCCAGCGCCTCCGTCATCGCGGGATCGAAGCGCTTTTCCACGGTGACTTCATTCTCCCGGAGCCACTGCCAGCGCGGCGCGTCCAGCGCCTGCTGGGGATCCAGATGGAAGTCGATGGCGTTCATGACCACCTGCACGTGGCCCTGCGGCTGCATGTAGGCGCCCATGACGCCGAACGGCCCGACCGGTTCGCCGTCCTTCATCAGGAAACCGGGGATGATGGTGTGATAAGTGCGCTTTCCGGGCTTTAAGCAGTTCGCGGCCGCGGGATCCAGCGAGAAATCCTTCCCGCGGTTCTGCAGCGCGATCCCGGTCCCGGGCACCACGATGCCGGAGCCGAAGCCCTTGTAGTTGGACTGGATGAAGGAGACCATGTTGCCTTCCCCGTCCGCCGTGCACAGGTACACGGTGCCGCTGCCAGGCGGCGTGGAATGGGTGCGGATCTGCGCCCGGTCCGAGATCTCCGCCGCACGCTGCGCGCCGTAGGCGGGATCGATCAGGCGGTGATAGTCCAGCTCCATGTCGGCGGGGTCCGTCACGTAATGCAGGGCGTCCGCGAAGGCCAGTTTCATGGCTTCGATCTGCCGGTGGTACGTCTCCGGATCCTCTTTGTCCGTAAAGTCGAATTCTTTCAGGATGTTCAGCGCCATGAGCGCGGTGATGCCCTGGCCGTTCGGCGGGATCTCGCAGACTTCGTAGCCGCGGTAATTTACGCGGATCGGTTCCACCCAGAAGGGACTGAACGCGGCGAGGTCGTCATAGCGCAGGTAGCCGTTCTGCGCGCGGCTCGCGGCGTCGATCTTTTCGGCCAGCGCGCCGCGGTAAAACGCTTCCGCATTCGATTCGCCGATGGCTTCCAGCGTGTCCGCATGGTCCGGGAGCCGGATCATGTCGCCGGGGTGCCAGACGTCACCGGGCGGGGAGAACGTATCGAACCAGGCCCGGAAGCACGGGGCTTTCAGTTCTTTCCGGAAGCGGTCCAGAGAGAGGTTCCACATGTATGACAGATTCGGCGCGCAGGGATACCCGTCCCGCGCGTAGCGGACTGCCGGCGCCAGGCATTCTTTCAGGGACAGGCGGCCGAAGCGGGAGACGACGGCGGCCCAGGCAGCAGGCGCACCGGGGACGGTGACCGGCGTCCAGCCGAAC
The DNA here is from genome assembly GCA_017430085.1 of Lachnospiraceae bacterium. GTDB lineage: Bacteria > Bacillota > Clostridia > Lachnospirales > Lachnospiraceae > UBA6987. Next base: position 23,592 of record JAFRNR010000011.1, read on the forward strand.
GCGGGCATCGCGCCGCTTTCGTCCCGGCCTTCTTCCAGAACGCGTTCGCGCGAAGCCAGGTGCGGCGCAGGGCCGCTCGAATTCAGTCCGAACAGTTTTTTATCTTTTTCGGACCATAAAATCGCGAAGGCGTCGCTGCCGATACCGTTGGCGGTCGGTTCCGTGACGGTGAGTGCGGCGGCAGCGGCAACGGCTGCGTCCATCGCATTGCCGCCCTGCCGCAGGATCTCCAGCCCGGCGGCCGCCGCCTGGGGACTGGACGCGTTCACCATCCCGCCGCATGCGTAGATCGGAAAGCGCCGGGACGGATAAGGTTGACGGAGAGGATCAAAAGAGTACTGCATAACGGATCCTTTCTATTTGCTTAAAAAAGGGACCGCGGGTAAGCGCCGCGGCCCCGGACTGCCCGGACGGGAGGAGATCACGCTTCGGGGATTTCTTCCTGATTCTCCTCCGGTTTTTCTTCTGCCTTATCGGACAGCTTCTTTAACGTATGCGCTGCGAAATCCCGGCCGCCGATCCCGAAAGCCACGGCGAACGCGACCGCCAGCGCGCCGAGCACGCCGATGAACGCGTACGTGACGATGCGGGACGCGATGCCCAGCTGCGTCAGGACCATGAACCCGGCGGCGGCGAAGATCACGCCCTTGACCAGGACCGTATACGATCCCAGACTGGTCTTTTTCAGGCCGTTTTCGGCCAGGCGGGCCAGGACCACGGCCAGCACGAAGATGATGACGGCGGCCAGCACGTTAGGAAGGTAGCGGATGACGGTGGCGCCGATATCCTTCAGCACCGTGAAGCCCAGCATGTTGAACGCTTCCACGAAGAAGAAGATGAGGATCACGGCCTGCAGCGTGATATTGACGATGCGGGACAGCGTAAATTTCTCTCCCTGGCTGCCCATCGCCTGCCGCAGCTTGCCGTCCACGCCGGTGGCAGCGATCAGCTTTTCCGCGATCTGCCCGGCAAAGCGGGCGACCACGGCGCCCACGCCGATCAGCAGGCACGCGACGAGGATCTTCGGGACCGCACCGAAGATCTTGTTCAGCATCGCCACCGCGGGCTCGGAGATCGCTTCGATCTTCAGTACCTTCAGCGCCACGATGATCACCGGGATGATGATCAGCACGTATACGACATAAGCCAGCGTCGTGGACAGTCTGGCGGAATCCGGCACGTCTACGCCGGCTTTCTCCTGCAGGGCGTCCACTTTGATCCGCCGGAATACGGGAATCAGCAGCTGGCGCAGCAGGCGCGCTGCGAAAAAGCCAACCGCGAGCACGATCACGGCCGCGATGATATTGGGCAGATAGTTCCAGATCTGATTGACGAGGTTCAGAATGGGCTCCGCGATATTGTCCGCGTGCAGCGCGTTCAGGATCCCCGGGACGAACAGGATGAATACGATGAAATAGACCAGTTTGCCGATGAATCCGGCCGTGCCGCCGGGATGGTCGGCCGTATCGAAGCGGCCGATGAAGCCTTTGATCTTCGGCACTCTCAGCAGCCGGGTGACCAGCCATTTGACGAGCGCCGCGGCGATGAACGCCAGGACCAGGAGCAGCAGCGCGTGCACGACGGCGCCGGCGCTGGTCGCGAAGAAATCACTGAGTGTCTTGCCGATTTTCTCAAACATGCGGAACCTCCTGAATAACTGCGGAAAAACCGGTAAATACCGCTTTCAATATAAAGCTTTTTGTTCTTAATGTAAAGGCATTTGAAGGCGCGGCGGGGGAAAATCAAAAAAACGCAAGCTTCTCCTTGTATTTTCCGCCTGTTTGTTCTAAAATATTGCTGTTGAAAAAATGAAGGCAGGTGTTTGCTATGCTGCAAAGAATCAGAACCCGATACGCTCCCAGCCCCACCGGCCGCATGCACGTGGGCAATCTGCGGACCGCTTTATACGCTTACCTCATCGCGAAGCACGAAGACGGCGATTTCCTGCTCCGCATCGAGGACACCGACCAGGAACGCCAGGTCGAAGGCGCCGTGGAGATCATCAACCGCACGCTGGAGAAGACCGGCCTCCTCTGGGACGAAGGCCCGGACAAGGACGGCGGCGTAGGCCCTTACGTGCAGAGCGAGCGCGTGGCCGCCGGCATCTACATGGAATACGCCAAAAAACTGATCGAAAAAGGCGAGGCCTATTACTGCTTCTGCTCCAAGGAGCGCCTGGAGAGCCTGCGCCAGACCCTGACCGTGGACGGCGAGACCAAGGAGATCACGGTGTACGACAAGCACTGCCTGCACCTGCCCAAAGAGGAGATCGAAGCCAACCTGGCGGCGGGCAAGCCTTTTGTGGTGCGCCAGAACACCCCGAACGAAGGCACCACCACCTTCACCGACGTCCTGTACGGCGACATCACCGTGCCGAACGCGGAACTGGACGACATGATCCTCTTAAAGTCCGACGGCTTCCCCACCTACAACTTCGCCAACGTGGTGGACGACCACCTGATGGGCATCTCGCACGTCGTGCGCGGCAACGAATACCTGAGCTCCGCGCCGAAGTATACCCGCCTGTACCACGCCTTCGGCTGGGAAGAGCCCGTGTACGTGCACTGCCCGCTGATCACGGATGAGCACAAGAAGAAACTCAGCAAGCGCAGCGGCCATTCCTCCTATGAGGACCTCGTGGAGCAGGGCTTCGTGGACGAAGCCATCGTGAACTACGTCGCGCTGCTCGGCTGGAGCCCTGGGGACAACGAAGAGATCTTCAGCCTGGAAGAACTCGTCAAGAAGTTCGATTATCACAAGATCAACAAATCCCCCGCGGTCTTCGACATGACGAAGCTCCGCTGGCTCAACAGCGAATACATCAAGCGCCTGCCGGATGAGAAGTATTACGAGCGCGCCATCCCGGAAGTGAAGAAGGCCGTTACGAAGCCGCTGGATCTGGAGAAGATCGCGGACCTGATGAAGACCCGCATCGAAGTCTTCCCGGACATCACGGAGCCCATCCGCTTCTTTGAGGAACTGCCCGAATACGACATCGACCTGTACACGCACAAGAAGATGAAGACGGACGCCGCCGTATCGCTGGAGATCCTGCGCGACCTGCTGCCGCGTCTGGAGGCGCACGAAGACTGGTCGCTGGAAGGCCTGAAGGAGTACCTGAGCGCCTACATCGCGGAAACGGGACGCAAGACCGGCCAGGTGCTGTGGCCGCTCCGCATCGCGGTCTCCGGGCTCGCGAACACGCCCGGCGGTGCGTACGAGATCATGGAGATCCTCGGCAAGGAGGAGAGCCTGACGCGCATCCGCAAGGGCATCGAAAAGCTGGAGGCTGCGGAATAACGCAGCAATTCAATTTCGCAGGGGCCGTTGTTTGGGCGGCCCGTAAAAGGAATCCATGCAATTCAATACGGAACAGCAGGACGCGATCCTGCACAAAGACGGGCCGGCCCTCGTACTGGCCGGCCCCGGTTCCGGAAAAACGACGGTCATCACCGGACGCATCCAAACTCTTATTTCTGTTTATCACATCCCCGCCTCACAAATCTTAGTCCTCAGTTTTACCCGGGCCGCCTCCCGGGAGATCGAAGACCGTTTCCGGGAGCAGGTCCGCGAGGAAGCCCCCGTCCGTTTCGGAACCATTCACGCTGTTTTTTACCGCATATTGCACATCAGCCGCCCCGGGGCGGCGTTTTCCGTGATCTCTCCGGCCACGCGCCGGGGATGGATCCGCGAGATGATAGCTGAACTGTCCGCGGGCACGGGACTCGCGCCGGAACGGCTCCGCCAGGCCGAGGATATGCTGCTGGCCGGCCGGGAAAAACCGCCGGAGAAAGGCCTGTTCCTGACAGAGGAAGAGCAGACGAAGCTGAAAGAGGCGTACGCACAAAGAAAAAAAGAGGCCGGTCTGCTGGATTTTGAGGATATCCTGGAGGAGAGCCGCCGCCTGCTGGAGAGCGATCCGGACATGCTGGCCCGCTGGCGGGAGCAGTTCCGTTATATCCTGATCGATGAATATCAGGATACCAGTCCGCTCCAGCTGCAGCTGCTGAAAATGCTGGCGGGCAGTTCCGCCAATCTGTTCGCGGTGGGCGACGACGACCAGAGCATTTACGCGTTCCGCGGCGCGGACAGCTCGCTGATGCTCCGTTTCCCGCAGGATTTCCCCGGCGCGAAACTGTACCGCTTATCCGACTGCTACCGCTGCAGTCCGCAGATCCTGTCCGCCGCCGGGAGCCTGATCCGTCACAATAAAAAGCGGTACGCCAAAGCCCTGAAGAGCCGGGCTGCGGACGGACCGCTGCCGATCCTGGCGGGTTTCAGGGAGAGCGGTGCGGAACTGAAAGCCCTGACCGGTCTGCTGCGGAAAGAGTGGGAGAAGAGCCCGGCCCCCGGTTCCCTGGCCGTCCTTTGCCGTTCCCGTTTTTCCCTGCGGCGCGTGGCGGCGGCACTGGCCGGTGCGGGCCTGCCGTTTACCTGCGATGAGGGGCCGGAAAGCGACCACGCGCACTGGATCGCGGAAGACCTGTTCGCCTACCTGCGCCTGGGCCGCGGGAGCGCGCGGCGGGAGGACTATCTGCAGATCCTGGGCAAGCCGCTGCGGTACCTTAGCCGCCAGCTGTTTCAGCAGGAGAGCATCGACCGGAACGCGCTGTTCGCAGCGCTCTGGGAAAGGCCGCAGACCGCACGTAACTTGACGGAATTCCTCCGGCAGTTGGACCGGCTGGACGGGCTGCTGCCGTACGCCGCGGTCGAATACATCCGCCGGGAGATCGGGTATGAGAAATATCTGAAGGATTACGCGGACAGCCGGAATCTTCCGGCCGAGCCGTTCCTGGAACTGCTGGACCGCCTGCAGGAGGAGAGCGCGGCCTTCTCCTCTGTAAAAGAGTGGGAGAGCGCGCGGGAGGCACTTCTGGCGAGGGGCCGGGAAAAGACGGAGGACCGCGCCGGGATCAGCCTGATGACCATGCACGGCGCCAAGGGCCTGGAGTTCGACCGCGTGTATCTGCCGTTCCTGAACGAGGAGGAGATCCCCGGGAGCCGCTCCGTCAGCGCGGAGCAGCTGGAGGAAGAGCGGCGCCTGCTGTACGTGGCTATGACCCGCGCGAGGACCGGCCTGTACTTAAGCTGCACGGTCAAAAAAAGAGGCGGCCGGAGCCGCCCCTCGCGTTTCCTGAAAGAGATCAGGGGAATTGATGTGACCGGTGCGCCGTAAAGGCCTTACGCCTCCGTCGTAGGCACCAGCTCGTCAAAATCCTCTTCGTCGCAGATCTCGTCGAAGCGGTCGCATACCGCGTCAAAGAGATCGTCGTCTTCGATGTCGCCCAGGACCGGCTGGCCGTTGTCATCCTCGCTGTATGCGTACAGGAAGATGTCGCCGTCCTCGTCGTCCGCCTGGTCCACCGGCGTTAAGGCGATGTACTGCGCGTCATCCAGCGGGAAGATCGCCAGCACGATGCATTCCATGCGGGTGCCGTCTTCCAGTTCCAGGGTCATCAGCAGTTCGTCTTCGTAGCTGTCCTCAATGATGCCTTCTTCTCTCAGATCCATTTCCATGTTGTCCCTCCTTATACATTAAAGCGGAAGAGGACCACGTCCCCGTCCTGCATGACGTACTCTTTGCCTTCCACGCGGACCTGGCCTTTTTCCTTGGCGGCGGCGTAGGAGCCGGCGGCCAGCAGGTCTTTGTAATTGACCACTTCAGCGCGGATGAAGCCGCGTTCGAAGTCCGTGTGGATCTTGCCGGCGGCCTGCGGCGCCTTGGTGCCCAGCTTGATGGTCCAGGCGCGGGTCTCTTTCTCCCCGGCCGTCAGGAAACTCATCAGGCCCAGCAGGCGGTAGCTGGCGGCGATCAGTTTTTCCAGGCCGGCTTCTTCCAGACCCAGGTCCGCCAGGAATTCCGCGCGGTCCTCAGGCTCCAGCTCGCTGAGTTCTTCCTCCAGTTTGGCGCAGATCACGAAGCTTTCGCTGCCTTCCGCGGCGGCGAAATCGCGCAGCGCCTGCACATATGCGTTGGAGGCGCCGTCGTCTGCCAGGTCGTCTTCGCCGACGTTGGCGGCGTAGATCACAGGCTTGGAGGAGAGGAGGCCCAGCGTCGCGATGAAGGCGGCTTCGTCTTCATCTTCCGGCTCGTAGGTCTTGGCCTGTTTGCCGTCGCTCAGGACGGCTTCCAGCTTCTTGAGGATCTTCACTTCCGCGGCGGCGCTCTTGTCCATCATGGCGGCGCGGCCGGTCTTGGCGATGCGGCGCTCCAGCACTTCCAGATCCGCCAGGATCAGTTCCAGCTCGATGGTCTCGATGTCCCGCACCGGATCTACGCTGCCGTCCACGTGCACGACGTTGCCGTCCTCGAAGCAGCGCACCACGTGCACGATGGCGTCCACCTCGCGGATGGCGGCCAGGAACTGGTTGCCCAGCCCTTCGCCCTTGCTGGCGCCTTTGACCAGACCCGCGATATCCACGAATTCGATCACCGCCGGGGTGATCTTTTTGCTTTTATAGAAGTCGCCCAGCAGGCCCAGCCGCTCGTCCGGCACCTCCACGACGCCCACGTTGGGATCGATGGTGCAGAACGGGTAATTGGCGGCTTCCGCGCCGGCCCGGGTCAGACTGTTGAATAAGGTGCTTTTGCCCACGTTGGGGAGGCCTACGATACCTAACTGCATGGCAATACCCTGCTTTCTTATTAATTGTTCTTAAACAGATTGTCCAGGATGCTTTCCGCCTGCTGGATCTTGTCCTCCAGGCCGGAGAACTGATCCGGAGAGGATTCCGGCTCGGCGGCTCCGGGAGCGGCCGGTTCTTCTTTGATCTCGGGCGCGTGTTCTTTCACGACAGGCCCTTCCGGGATCTCCGGAACTTTCTCCTGCACGGCCGGTTCTTCCTTTATTTCAGGAACTTCCTCCTGCACGGCCGGTTCTTCCTTTATCTCAGAAACAACTTCCTGCATGGCCGGCTCTTCCCGGATTTCCGCAATTTCCGGAACTTCTTCCCGGATCTCCTGAATCTCAGGAACACCCGTAATCTCTGGAACTTCCAAATCTTCTTCCCGGACTTCCGGAACCGCTTCCTGCATAACCGCTTCTTCCCGGATCTGCAGGATCTCTTCCTCCTCCGGCACCGGCCCCTCCGCCTCTTCCTTCGGCGGCAGGCTCAGCAGTTTTTCATCTTCCTGCATTTCCGCCGGGGAAATGACGCGCGCGTGCGCCTCGCCGTTTTCAAAGATGACGGCGGAGTTGCCCTCCTCCCGGAGGCGTTCCTCCTCGTCCAGCCGGTGCAGCGCGGCGATGCGGTCCTTCGCGCTCAGCTGCGGCACTTCTTCTTCCTCCTCGGCGGCGGGGAGTCCGGGAAGGACGCTGCCAGCAAAGGGTTCTTCTTCCCAGGCCCGCTTCCGGCTGGCTTTCAGGATCAGGGAGACGGCGATCGCGATCAGGAGCACGGCCAGGCCGCCCAGGGACAGGAGCATGCCGGTCTTCACGCCTTCCGGCATGTAGGAGATGACTACCGTGTGCTTCCCTTCGGATACCGGGATGCCGATGAACGCGTTGGCCAGCGGCGTGATCTCCACTTCCTGGCCGTCCACCGTGGCGCTCCAGCCCTTGTCGATCGGGATGGAGTAGACCAGCAGAGAATCCTTGTCCGCTTCCACCGTGCCGGTGATCTGCGTCTTGAAGGTCTTATCCGTGAATTCCGTGATCTCCAGCGGATGCTCGGTGATCCGGTTGTAGTATTCGATGAAATTGGGGATGTTCAGGCGGTGCATGGTGCCGCTGATGTTGGTGCCGGACTCGGAAGCGACGATCTTCAGCACGTCGCCTTCCTCCACGTAGCCGAAATCGACCAGGTAGTTGCGGTTCAGGCTGTCCCAGACGCGGGATTTTTCGCCGTTGACCGTAGCCGTCACCTTCTTGACGGAGCCGGTGACGTGAACGTAGTAGAAGCCGGCCTGATCCGCGGTGTACGTCATTTCCCCGCCGGAGGTGGACGGTGTCACTTTATCAAACACGTTGGCCACGCCAACGGTCAGGTTGGCATAGCTGTTCTGGCTCTTGACGGGGTCCGCGGTGGTCGGCTTCCACAGCTGCGCCATATCCTGCGGGATCAGGTGGCCCAGCGGCAGCGTGTAGAGGTTGTGGTACAGGTAATGCGCGCCGCCCTTCCGGTCCGTGGCGGAAGTCACCAGTTCATAGACCGGGCTGCTGGGCAGACGGACATCCGTCATCGTATATTCGACGCCCAGGAACGAGTACATGAACGGCGTGGCGCCGGTGATGGCATAGGCGTTGGTGTTCCCTTCCAGGCCGACCTTGCAGTAGAAGTCGGAGATCGCCTTGTTGGTGGTGGAAGAGAAGATGGAGGCGCTGTTGTAGCCGAAATACGCGCCGTCGTTCTTCGTACGGATGCGCTGGCGCTCGATGCGGGTGAAGATCTTGCCTTCCTCCGCTTTTGCCACCAGTTCGTCAAAACAGTCGTTGAACACCATGAAGTCGGAGCGCTTCACATAGGAAACGCTGGTGACCGCCGTGTTCAGGCCCATCTCCACGATCAGCACGCAGAGGATGAGAGCCCAGGCCGAGCTTTTTTGCAGATAGCCGGCCTTATGCAGGTAGGCAAACAGCGTGTACAGCGCGATGAACGCGATGCTGGCATAGCAGGCGTAATACGGGATCTCGCTGGAATCCGTGATGACTTCCGCAATCAGGATCAGTCCGATGGCGGCCCACATGATGCGGACCAGCGTCTCCTTGCGTACCTCCTCGCCTTTCCGGATGCCCTCGAAACACATGGACGTCAGCAGGAACGTGTACAGGAAGGAGAAGCGGCAGGGCAGCGAGTTGGGATAGTGGAAGCCGTGCCACATGAAGTCCAGCATGTTCATGTTGAAGCTGAGCAGCAGGAAACCGAGCAGCACCGTGTTGGCGATCTTTTCCCGGAAGCTGACCTTTTTATTCATGTAATACAGCGGGATCAGCACGAAGACCAGCACGCCCGAATAAATGTTGGGCCAGTGGTCCAGGCCGATCTCGCAGTCCACGACCACCAGGTGGCGGGAGAGCATCTCAAAGACGGAGAAATAGTTGGTGAGTACCTTCGGGAAGACGGACCCGGACGAAGCCGTGCCCGCCAGCGCGTACGCCGCCGGCAGGACCATGATGGCCGCGATGGCGCCGGCCAGCAAAGAGAACAGGCCGAAGTTCAGGATCTTTTTCAGCAGCTGCCGCCCGCTGAGGGAGGGCAGGCAGATCAGGCGGTTGATGAAATACAGCACCAGGAAGATGCAGAGCATGATGCTGATGTAATAGTTGCACAGGATAGCCAGCGCCAGCGCGATGCAGTAGACGAAAGGCTTGTCTTCCTTGACCAGTTTTTCCAGGCCGTACAGGACGATGACCGCCAGCCACAGCACGTCCAGCCACATCACGTTCCAGCTGTACGCCGCCAGATAGCCGCTCAGAGCATAGCAGATGCCGCAAATCGTGATGCCGAAGTGACGGGTGTTGAACCGCTTGGACAGGTACCAGGCCATGGCCCAGCCGCACAGACCGATCTTCAGCACGATCAGGAACGTGATGAACTCGATCATGTATTCCGTCGGGACGAGTACTGCCAGGAAATGCAGCGGCCCGCAGAGATAATAGGCGAACAGCGCGGAATAATTGCTGCCCAGGCCGATATCGAACGCATACAGCAGGCTTCTGCCATCCCGCACGCGGTCGGCCATATCCTCAAAAAAGGCGACGTACTGGTGATACAGGTCCGTGCGCAGGAAACAGTTGTCCCCGAAGGGCCAGATCTCCTTGCCGGCAAAGATCCCCAGCATGATCAGGATCGGGATCACAAAGGCCAGTATCAGGGGCAGTTTTTCCTGGAAACTCCGCTTAGTTTTCATCGGGGTCCTCCTTTTCGTCCTTTTGGTTCTTAAAGATAAACAGTTTGCTGAACACGTAGTTCAGGATGACAACGATCACGGCGGCCAGCAGTTTGATCACGCGCTCGTTCCCCTTGAGGAGGTCCACCCCGGTATAGAGGAGGGCCTGTTCGATGCCCAGGGTGATGAGCCGGCCGGCGGCGAAGCGCGCCATTTCCGGCAGCACCGTGCGCAGGTGATAATCGCGGCTTTGGAAAACGAAATGCTTGTTGGTGAAATAGGCGAACAGCACGGCGGCGATCCAGGCGATCACGTTGGCGATCAGGTAGTTGACGCCGAGCCGGAGCAGTCCGTCATACACCACGAAATTGACCGCGGTGGTCAGGACCCCGAAGATCAGGTAGGTGACCGTCTCCCGGTTCAGGAGGCGCTGCAGGATCTTCTTCATGCCTGCTCCTTCTGACGGGGATCCGGCGTGATCTCCGGACTGGCCAGGTCGCTTTCTTTCAAGATGTAAATGGGCCGGTCCTTCGCCTCCAGGTAAATGTGCGAAATGTATTCGCCCACGATGCCCAGCGACAGCTGCAGCGTGCCGCCCAGGAACAGGGCGACGCAGAGCAGCGACGCGTAGCCCGGCACGTCCTTGCCCATCACCAGCGTTTTGATCAGCGTGACGAGCAGGTAGATGATGGCCGCAATGAACAGCAGGATGCCGGAGTTGCGGATCAGCTTCAGCGGCTTCACGGTGAAGGACGTGATGCCGTCGATGGCGTATTTCAGCAGGCTGCGGAAACTCCACTTGCTGGTCCCCATCGTGCGCTCCACGTTCTCATACGGGATCCAGGCGGTATCGAAGCCCACCCAGACGAAGATGCCCTTGGAGAATCGCTCCACTTCGGACAGCTGCAGGATGGCGTTCACCATGGGGCGGCTCATCATGCGGAAATCCACGGCGTTCTGCGGCATTTTCACGTCCGAGAGGGAATTGCTGAAGCGGTAGAACAGGCCGGAGATGCGGGTGGTCAGGCCTTTTTCGCCTTTGCGGCTCTTCCGGCAGGCCGCCGCGCAGTCGTGGCCGGCTTCGATCTCTTTGATCATTTCCGGGATCAGGGCGGGCGGATGCTGCAGGTCCGCGTCCATCACGATCACGTAATCCCCGGTGCTGTGCTTCAGGCCGGCGAACATGGCGGCTTCCTTGCCGAAGTTGCGGGAGAAGGAGAGGTAGTGGACGCGTTCGTTTTCACGGCTCATCCGGCGCAGGATCTCCAGCGTGCCGTCGCGGGAGCCGTCGTTGACGAAAATATAGGAAAAGCGGTAGCCCTGCACGGCGGACAGGACCCGTTCGCTTTCTTCCAGAAAGCTTTGCAGGACTTCCGCTTCGTTATAGCAGGGAACGATGATATCTACGGAATGCATAAAACAGGTGCTCTCTTTCGGATGTCCCGGCGGCGGGGCCGGCCGGAAACAATAAAAATCTGCATGAGCCGGGGCTCATCTTTGTTATTATAGGACAAAGCCTTCTGATTGTAAACAGAAAAAGAGGGATTTCGGAGAGAAATCAGGGCGCATCGGGACCGGGGCCGCCGTCCTTCGCCGGCTCTTCAGGTTGTTCTTCCGGCACTTCAGGCTGTTCTTCCGGCGGGACGGGCAGGGGATTTTCCTGCCGGTTTTTCGCCATTCTCAAAAACAGGATAAAGATATAAAGCAGGATGGGGAGCGCGACCGTCATCCCCAGCGTCACTTTGAAGATGGTCTGGGCTTTTTCCCCGCCGCTGACGGCCGCGATGAAGCAGACCACGTACATGGACAGGAGAAGGACGACGACGATGATGGCTCCGATCTGCCGGAATTTTTTCATGGTGTTTCTCTCTTTCATTGACGAAAGTTTTCAGACGGATTATAATAAATAAAAATCGGATTGTCAACGAAGGCGGAGAAACGCGATGGCAAAAAAACAAACTAAAAAAGGCGCCCTGTTAGTGATCTCCGGGTTTTCCGGCGTAGGCAAGGGGACCGTGATCCGGCACCTGATGAGCGCCCATCCGGACTATGCTTTTTCCGTGTCGGCCACGACCCGGCCGCCCCGTCCCGGGGAAGTGCACGGCAAAGACTACTTTTTCGTGGACCGCGACACCTTCGAACAGTGGGTGGAAGAGGATAAATTCCTGGAGTACGCCCGCTTTTTCGAGAAGGCATACGGCACGCTGAAGGACCATGTGGAGGAACTCCGGAACCAGGGCAAGACCGTGATCCTGGACATCGAGGTGGAAGGCGCCCGCAACGTCATGAAGGCCTGCCCGGAAGCGGTCTCGGTCTACATCATCCCGCCCAGCGCCGCGGAGCTGAAGCGCCGCATCGAAGGCCGCGGGACGGAGACGAAAGAGCAGATCCGCGCCCGCATGCAGAAAGCGCTGAACGAAGCCGACGTCGTCCCGGAATATCGCCATCTGGTAGTGAACGATTCCGTTGAAGAAGCGGCCGATGAGATCCACGGCCTGCTGCACCGCCGGAAAAAGACCCGCATGCCGCGGGAGGACGCGCTGGAGCTGACAAAGCAGATCCAGGCGGACTTAAGGAACTTCTTGCAAGAAGAAGAGAACTGTGATAATATAAATTGATGTATTCTGAACATTCAAAGGAGTTACGATATGCTGCATCCTTCTTATTCTGAGCTGATGACCAAGGTCAACGAAGACGCCGGGCAGCCCCTGGTGCAGAGCCGCTATACCATCGTGATGAGCACCGCGAAGCGGGCCCGCCAGCTGGTGGACAAGGGCTACCACTCCCTGCCGGACCACAACAAGAAGCCGCTTTCCATCGCGGTGGAAGAACTGTATGACGGCGACATCCGGATCTTGACCGAAGAGGAGGACGCGGAATACCAGGAGCGCTTCGCCTCCAAACTGGCGGAGGAAGCCGCCCGCCGCGCCGCCGCGGAAGCCGCGCGCCGCGCCGAGGAAGAAGCCCTGCGCCTGGCGGACCTGGAAGCCATGAAGAACGAAGAAGACGATGAGGAGGACGACGAAGAGGAAGAGGATTACCTTGACGACGCCGCCCTGGCCGCCGCGGCCGACGCCTTTTTCGCCGACGAAAAAGAGGATATCGGAGAGGTCTGATGGCCGCCGTCCATTTTCTGTCCCTGGGATGCGATAAGAACCTGACGGATTCCGAAGCCATGCTGGGCCTGCTGCAGAAGGCGGGCCACCGCTTCACGGACGATCCGTCGGAGGCCGACGTCATCGTCGTCAACACCTGCTCCTTCATCGGGGACGCCAAGGAAGAAAGCATTCAGGCCATCCTGGATATGGCCTCCTATAAGGAAAACGGGAAGTGCCGCGCCCTGATCGCGGCCGGCTGCCTGGCGGAACGGTACAAGGACCAGATCCTGCAGGAACTGCCGGAACTGGACGCCGTACTGGGAACGGCCTCGTACCCGCACATCACCGAGGCGGTGGAAGCGGCCCTGGCCGAAAAGGACGCCCCGTTCGCCTGTTTTGAAGATAAGAACGCCCTGCCGCTCGTGCGGGAACGCATCCTGACCACCGGCGGTCATTACGCATATCTGAAGATCGCCGAAGGCTGTGACAAATATTGCACCTACTGCGCGATCCCCTTCGTGCGGGGCCGCTACCGCAGCATCCCGATGGAGGAACTGCTGCTCCAGGCGCGCGCGCTGGCGGAAAAAGGCGTGCGGGAACTGATCCTGGTGGCGCAGGAGACCACGCTGTACGGGACGGACCTGTACGGCCGGAAAGCGCTGCCGGACCTGCTGAAAGAATTGGAGGAGATCCCCGGCATCGAATGGATCCGCCTGCTGTACGGCTATCCGGAAGAACTGACGGAGGAAATGATCGAAACCATCGGCGCTTCCTCCAAGATCTGCCATTACCTGGACCTGCCCATCCAGCACGCCGCAGATACGGTGCTGGCCCGGATGGGACGGCATACGGACCGCCGGGAAGTAACGGAACTCATCCGCCGCCTGCGCGAACGCATCCCGGATATCGCCCTGCGGACCACCCTGATCGCGGGATTCCCCGGGGAAACGGAGGAGGAGCATCAGGAGAACCTGGCGTTTATCCGGGAGATCGGCTTCGACCGCCTCGGCGTCTTCTGCTATTCCCGCGAAGAAGGCACGGCTGCGTACAAAATGCCCGGCCAGGTCCCGAAACGCACGAAGGAGCGCCGCCGGAAAGAACTCATGCTGGCGCAGCAGGAGATCGCCTTTGAGAAGGCCCGCGCCATGAAAGGCCGCACGCTGGACGTCATGGTGGAAGGGTATCTGCCGGATGACGGCGTTTACGCGGGCCGCAGCTACATGGACGCGCCCGAAGTGGACGGCCTCGTATTTTTCGCGGATGACCGGGATCTGGAAAGCGGCCGCTTCGTGCGGGTGCGCGTCACGGAAGCCCGGGAGTATGATCTGGTGGGGGAAGTATTATGAATACACCCAACAAACTGACGGTCCTGCGGATGGCCCTGGTGCCGGTGATCGTGGCGGTCCTGTGTCTGGGACGGCCCGGAACGCTGTGGCTGTATATCGCCTGCGGCCTGTTCGTGATCGCTTCGCTGACGGACCTGCTGGACGGCCATCTGGCCCGGAAAAACAACCAGGTCACCAATTTCGGCAAGTTCATGGACCCGCTGGCGGACAAACTGCTGGTCTGCTCCGTGCTGATCTGCCTCACCGAATGGGGGCTGGCGCCGGTCTGGGCCGTGATCGTGATCGTGGCCCGGGAGTTCGCCATCAGCGGCATCCGGCTGATCGCGGCGGAAAAAGGCATCGTCCTGGCCGCCAGCAAGATCGCGAAAGTGAAGACCAACGTGCAGGTGTTCTGGATCATCTGGCTGATGGCCGCCTGCCCGGAATGGAAGATCAAGGAACCGGTCGCACTGGTCCTCATGGCCGCGGCCGTGATCCTGACCATCGTATCGCTCATCGACTACGTCATCAAGAATAAAGACATTTTCAGGGAACAGACATGATCTGGCTGAAGAAACTGTACTGGGGAGAAAAAGCCCGCGAAAAAGGCAAAAAACTGGTGCGCGCGGCGGAAGGCGGCAGGAAGAGCAAACTCGATTCCTGCTGGATGATCACGCTCTCCGGGTACCCGGAATGCCAGCTGGACCTGTTCAAATTATCGGACCTTAAGAGCAAACTGTTCAAGCCGGAGGAAATGGTCGTCCTGGGCCTGGCGGGTGACAAAGCGGAAGCGCTCGGCCTGCTGGAGCAGATGGCGGGCGACTGCCTGAAAGCGGGCGGCGGCGTGGCGCTCAAAACCTATTTCGCCGCGCAGGCCGTCACGAAGTGGAGGGGGGTGAGCGTATAGGTACCGTACTCGCCATCCTGCTGGGGATCCTGAAATGGATCGGGATCATCCTGGGCGGCCTGCTCGCCCTGATCCTGCTGATCGTGCTCCTGATCTGCCTGGTCCCCATCCGCTACCGGATCAAAGCCCGCGTCTCGGAGGGCGTCAAAGCCAAAGGCGACATCACCTGGCTGCTGCATCTGATCCACGTGACGCTGGCCGCCATCAACGCCCAGATCCTGTGCAAGGTCAAAGCCCTGGGCATCTGCCTGAAAAAACTGCACCTCGGCAACTGGGGCGACGAAGAGGAAACGGCGGAGGCCGATGACGCTTCCGAACCCGAGGACACCGGGAAAACAGAAGAGAAAAAGGCCGGTCAGAAGGCCGATGAAAAAGAGGAGCCGGCCGGGAAAGAGGAGGCCGCCGCCCCGGACGGAAAAGAAAAAGCCTCTTCCAAGAAAAAAGACAAATACGAAGCGCTGTTCCAGGCCCTCGACGAGCGGGAAAAGAAAAAAGAAGAAGCCCGCGCCAAGGCAGAAAGAGGGGAAACGGAGGAAGCCTCTTCGGACGATCCTTCGAAGAAAACGTCCGAAAAACTGCAGGAACTCCTCGATAAAGTCTCGGAGTTCTGGGACGACGAAAAGAACCGGGACGCGGTGGCCCTCATCGAGCGCCAGCTGCTGCGGCTGGGCAAGCACGTCGTGCCGACGCACTTCCTGCTGGAAGGCGAGATCGGCCTGAAGGATCCGGCGGCCACCGGGCAGCTGGTCGGGAAGATCTACCGCTTCTACCCGTTATACGGCGACCACATCCGGGTGAACGGCGTGTTCGACCGTCAGACGGTCAACCTGTATACCGAACTCAAAGGCCGGCTGCGCCTGGGGATCTTTGTGGAGATCGCGCTGCGCCTGCTGCTCAACAAGCGCTGCCGGACCTGGCTGAAGCAGCTGCTGAAGAAAGACAAGAAGGACAAAAAAGGCAAACCGGATAAGACGGAAAATACCGGCAAAGCTGAGAAAACGGCAGAAACCGGCAAACCGGACAAGACGGAAAAACGTGACAAACCGGACAAGTCCGGCAAGACCGAAAAGAAACCGAACAAGAAAAGCGGGAGGAAATAACGATGGCGGAAGCAAAAAACAAATTCGGCACGACCATGGAATCCATGTTCGAAAGCATGAAAGGTCTGATCAGTTCCAAGACCGTGGTGGGAGAGCCGGTCATCATCAATGAGAACACCTTTGTTCTGCCGCTGATGGACGTTTCCGTCGGCGTGGGAGCCGGTGCCACGGTGAGCGAAAACTCCGGCCGGAACCTGGGCGGCGGCGCCCTGGGGGCCAAGTACTCGCCCAGCGCCGTGCTCGTGGTGCAGGACGGCGTGGCCCGCATCATCAACATCCAGGAGCAGGACAAGCTGGTCCACCTGATCGAGTCCGCCCCGGATACGGTCAACCGATTGCTGTCTGCGTTCCATAAGAAAAACAAAAAGGTCGACGCGGCGGTGGAAAGCGCGTTCGACGATCTGGAGATCTAAAAAAATCCGGAAAATTCCGCATTTTTTGAAAATTGCCTCTTGCATTTTCGGTGAGGCTTTGCTATAGTATCGCTGTTGCGGCTTTTGCCGCATCAGTTTATCGTAAGGAGGTGCTGTCATGGCGAAATGTGCTGTTTGCGGAAAGGGCGTGCATTTTGGAAACAATGTGAGCCATTCTCATAGACGTTCCAACCATATCTGGAAGCCCAATGTGAAGTCTGTTCGCGTGAAAGTCGGTGAGGGAACGCAAAAGATGTATGTTTGCACTTCCTGCCTGAGATCCGGCAAAGTAGAAAGAGCATAACTTTTCTCTGCACAATAGAAACGGCCCCGGGAAGTTTCGGCAGCGGAACGCCCGGGGCATTTCTTTGCCCGGGACCGGCTGTTTTTCAGCAAATCTTTCTCAACAATACAGTTGATTTTTATGCATGTATCCTGTAAAATTAATAAGACCAACTTCCTAAAGCCGGACTGTTGCGTCATAGGCGCATCCGGCTTGCACCATGAGAGGCTGAGACTATGAGAAAACAAAGTAAAAGAGTTGCGATCACAAAAGAAGCCATCGAATCCGCCTATTTCGAAGTGCTGACCGCGAACCCCGGCAAAAAAGTCACGGTAAAAGAGATCTGCGAGGTGGCGCAGGTGAACCGGACCACTTTCTACAAATACTATCAGGACGCGGAACAGCTCGGCGAAGTCGTCCGCTCCGGCATGATGGACTATCTGGAAAAACTGCTGAAGGAAACGATCCCCGAAGACCGTTCCGACATGTATGAATTCGTCTCCCGCCTCATCACGGCAATCTACCGCGACAAAAAAGTCCGCAGCATGTTCCTGCTCAAGAACGGCGACGGGACGCATAAAGGCTTTTTTGAACTGCTGTGGAAATACTATTATTCCCCTAAATACGGTGCAACGCTGTCGGAAGAAGACTGGATCCGCGTGACCTACTGCAATTCCGCGGTCGTCGGGCTCGTAGACGCCTGGATCAAGGACGGCATGCAGATCTCGCCGGAGAAGATCGCCAACAGCGTGATTTTCTATGATAAGAGCATCCGCCGCAACAAATAACTTGCATTTTGCGGGAAAATGTGTATAGTTGTTGTTTAACCTGCTTTTATGTGAAAGGAGAAAGCTCATGAAAGCAACGATCAAAACAGAACAGGGCGAAGTGATCATCGATACCGAAGTGATCGCGAAATACGCCGGTGCCGTCGCCGTAGAGTGCTTCGGCGTCGTGGGCATGGCCGCCATGAATATGAAGGACGGCATCGCCCAGCTGCTGAAGAAGGAAAATCTGGCGCAGGGCATCAGCGTGCAGGTGAACGAAGGCAAACTCCTGCTGGAGTTCCATGTGATCGTCGCGTACGGCGTCAGCATCGCGGCCGTCTCGGACAACCTGGTCGAAAACGTAAAGTACAAAGTGGAAGCCTTTACCGGGATCCCGGTGGAAAAGGTGAATGTTTTTGTGGAAGGCGTTCGCCTGATCGATTAATACCCGGAGGAAACAGGGCGTGGCTACCTATCAACTGAATGCTTCCCGTCTGATGAGTCTGTTCCTTTCCGGAGCGGCGACGCTGGAAGCCAACAAGAGCTGGATCAATGACTTGAACGTGTTCCCGGTGCCGGACGGCGATACGGGGACGAATATGACCATGACGGTCTCATCTGCCGTCAAGGAACTGGGCAAACTGAATGACCCGGACATGCAGGCCGTGGCGAAGGCGATCTCCTTCGGCTCCCTGCGCGGCGCGCGCGGCAACAGCGGCGTGATCCTGTCCCAGCTGTTCCGCGGCTTCTGCAAAGTGGTGCAGGAGCAGCCCTTCCTGGACGTCAACAGTATTTCCGAAGCCGTGAATAAGGCCGTGGAGACCGCGTATAAAGCGGTCATGAAGCCCAAGGAGGGCACCATCCTGACCGTGGCCCGCGGCATGGCGGATTACTGGACGGAGCACTCGCAGGAAGAGACCGATCTGGAGAAGCTGCTCGCCAACACCGTGCAGCACGGCGAAGAAGTCCTGGCCCAGACGCCGGAACTGCTGCCCGTGCTGAAAGAGGCGGGCGTGGTGGACTCCGGCGGCCAGGGCCTGGTCGTCTTCCTGAAAGGCGCCTATTCCTGCCTGATGGGCCAGGAGATCGCAGCGGCGGCCCCGGCCGGCGTGGCGGCGGACGGCACCATGAGCCATGAGGAAGTGTTCGTCAACAACGAGAATCTGGGCGAGATCACCTTCGGCTACTGCACGGAGTTCCTCATCAACCTGACCAGACCCATGACCGAAGAGGAAGAAAGCGGTTTCCGCGGCTATCTGGAAAGCCTGGGCGACTCCATCGTCATGGTGGCGGACGAAGAGATCTGCAAGGTCCACGTCCACACGAACGATCCCGGCCTGGCCATCCAGAAGGCGCTGACCTTCGGCGGCCTGACCAATATGAAGATCGACAACATGCGCTTCGAGCATGAGGAAAAACTGATCCGCGACGCTTCCCGCATCGCGGCCGCGGCCAAGGCCGAGGTCAAGAAAGCGGAAGAGCCGGAGCAGAAAGAGGAAGAGTGGAAGGAAGTCGGCTTTGTCGTCACTGCCGCCGGCAAGGGCCTGCGGGAGATCTTCAAGAGCCTGAACACGGACGTCGTGGTGGAAGGCGGCCAGACCATGAACCCCAGTACGGAGGACCTGCTGGAGGCCATCGCCAAAGTGCCGGCACACACCGTGTTCGTCTTCCCGAACAACAAGAACATCATCCTCGCGGCGCAGCAGGCGCGGGAACTGACGCAGGACAAGCGCGTGATCGTGATCCCTACGTGCACGATCCCGGAAGGCATCAGCTGCCTCGTGAGCTACGACCAGAGCGCAAGCCCGGAGGAGAACGAACAGCAGATGCTCGAGGTGCGGCAGACCGTGCAGAGCGGCGAAGTGACCTACTCCGTGCGCGCCACCTCCATCGGCGGCAAGAAGATCCGCAAGGGCGACGTGATGGGCCTGGGCGGTCCGGACGGCCTCTACGCGGTGGGCCGCAAGCTGCATGACGTGACGCTGGAGACCGTGGCAGCCATGATGAATGACGACGCCAGCGTGATCTCCATCTACTCCGGCGCGGACGTCTCCGACGTGGACGCGGGCAAGCTGGCCGACGCCCTGACGCGCCAGTACACGGGCTGCGACGTGGAACTCTACCGCGGCGACCAGCCGGTCTACTACTACATCATCTCGGTGGAATAACACCGGAACAGATAAGAACAGGACAATACGGACAAGGGGGACTCCTTTGTCCGTATTTTGCAAAAAAGCGCTAACTGTTCAAAACCCTTGTCGGATCTGACAAATTGAAGCGTCAAGATCCTTTTGTAAGCAACAATTTGTCCGATCCGATAGGGCGGTGACTTACAGAAACCGCCCCCACATGAGCAAAAACAAGATTTCATTCCTTCAATCTATTCAAAGTCTTGTTTTTGCGAATGAGGGGAAGGGTTCTGAACAGTTACGGTCAGAACCCTTGCCTAAAAAGGAGCACCGCGCATGGACTGGGAGCAGATCCCCGTGAGAAAACTGGACGGCATCGGCCCGCAGACCGCCCTGGCCCTGGAAAAACTGGGGATCGGACGGCTGGGGGACCTGCTGCGCTATTATCCCGCGGACTACGAGCGCTACGGCGCGCCGGTGCCGGTGCGGGAAGCCGTGCCGGGGCAGGTCTGTGTGATCCGCGCGTCAATTGACACGGCTCCGTCCACCTACGGCTTCGGCAAAAATGCGATCCTGTCCTTCCGCGTGCGGGACCGCAGCGGGACGCTCCGCGTAAGCTATTTCCACGCGCCGTATCTGAAGAGCAGCATTCATAAATATGACGAGCGCGTATTCCGCGGCCGCGTGCGCGACGGCGGGAAATACGGCCTGAGCATGGACCAGCCGGAGATGTTTGCCCCGGCGGATTACGAGGCCCTGCAGGGCTCGATCCGCCCGGTCTACAGCCTGCCCGCCGGCCTCTCCCGGAAACGCTTCCGGAGCGCGATGGAGCAGGCGCTGCGCTATGCGGACCATTGGCCGGAGGTGCTGCCTCCGGAGCATCTGCCCGCGGGCATGCCGGAAGGCGCGGAAGCCATCCGGCAGATCCATTTTCCGGATTCCGTCCGCGCGTTGGAACAGGCCCGCAGCCGTCTGGTGCTGGAGGAATTCACGGCGTTTATCCTGCGCGTCCGGCTCATGCGGCAGGAAGAAAAGAACGCGGAGAATCCCTGCCCCATGCCGGACGGAACTTTGCCGGAGGAAGCGCTGGCCAAACTTCCGTACGCGCTGACGGGCGCGCAGAAACGTGCGCTGGAGGAGATCTCCGCGGATCTGGCCGGCAATAAACGCATGAACCGCCTGCTCCAGGGCGACGTGGGCTCCGGCAAGACCGCGGTGGCCCTGCTGGCGCTGCTGCGCGCGGTGGGCAACGGCTACCAGGGCGCACTGATGGCGCCGACGGAAGTGCTGGCGGAGCAGCATTTTGCGAAGATCTCTGCGCTGCTGGAAGAGTGGGAGATGCCGGTGAAAGCCGTGCTGCTGACTTCGTCGCTCAAGGCGGCGGAGAAGCGGGAAACGCTGCGGAGGATCGCCGCCGGAGAGGCGGATCTGGTCATCGGCACGCACGCGCTGATCCAGGAAGGCGTGAATTTCAGCTGCCTGGGCCTGGTCATCACGGACGAACAGCACCGCTTCGGCGTCCGGCAGCGGAACGTGCTGGCCGGAAAGGGCGAAGCCCCGCACATGCTGGTCATGAGCGCCACGCCCATCCCCCGCACGCTGGCCATCATCCTGTACGGCGATCTGGATATCTCCGTGCTGGACGAACTGCCCGGCGGCCGCATTCCCATCAAGAATGCGGTGGTGCCGCCGTCGTACCGCGAAAACGCGTACCGCCTGATCAAACGCGAAGCCGCCGCGGGCCATCAGTCCTATATCATCTGCCCGCTGGTGGAGGAATCCGAAGGACTGGACGCGGAAAACGTGGAGGATTACAGCGCGCAGGTGCAGGAAGCGCTGGGACCGGAGATCCGTGTGGGCAAACTGCACGGGCGGATGAAATCGGAAGAAAAGAACCGCGTGATGCGCGAATTCGCCGCCGGTCATATTCAGGTCCTGGTGGCGACCACCGTCGTGGAAGTGGGGGTCGACGTTCCCACGGCCACGGTCATGATGGTGGAGAACGCGGAGCGCTTCGGCCTGGCCCAGCTGCACCAGCTGCGCGGGCGCGTCGGCCGCGGGAATGCGCAGTCGTATGCAATCTTCGTGGACGGCTCCGGGCGCGGCGAGAAAAACAAGCGCCTGGAAGTCATGCGCAGCACCAACGACGGCTTCCGCATCGCGGAGGAGGACCTCAAACTCCGCGGGCCGGGCGACTTGTTTGGCGTGCGCCAGAGCGGCGAGATGCACTTCGCCCTGGGCGACATCTACAGCGATCACGCCCTGTTGCTGCAGGCGGCGGCCATCGCGAGCCGGATCCAGGAAGAAGATCCCGCGCTGGATGCGCCAAAGCATAGCGCTTTGCGGAAATATGTGTTAGAATACGGAGCGGAGGGTTACGGACTATGAACAACGGACTTTGGACTCCGGAAAAAATATACGGCGAAAGCGCCGGTGCGGCGCGGGCCCGGTTCGGGCAGCTGCGCGAAGCCTTTGCCCGGCAGTTCGGCCGTCCGGCAGAGCGCTTTTACCGCGCGCCGGGCCGCGTGGAACTGGGCGGCAACCATACGGACCATCAGGGCGGCGTGACGCTGTCTGCAGCGGTGGACCTGGACATGATCGCGGCCGCGGCGTCCCGGGACGACGGGCAGCTGAACCTGCTCTCGGAAGGCTATCCCCTGATCAGCCTGTCCCTGACGGACACGGCCCTGCGCCCGGAAGAGAAAGGGGCCACCACGGCGCTCGTGCGCGGCATGCTGGCCGGGTTTGCGGAGCGGGACGCTTTGCCGCCCGCCGGCCGCGGAGGCCTGGACATCTATATGGCGAGCCGCGTCCCGCAGGGCAGCGGCCTGTCGTCCTCGGCGGCGTTTGAGATCCTGATCGGAACGATTCTGAACGATATGACCGGCTGTCCCGTGCCGGAAGCCGCGGATCTGGCCCGCCTGGCGCAGAAGACGGAAAACGAGTACTTCGGCAAGCCCTGCGGCCTGCTGGACCAGCTCAGCTGCGCGCACGGCGGCGTGATCTCCGTGGATTTCTCCGGGGAAGCGCCGTGGATCCGCCGCCTCTCCCTGGCAATGGAAGAAACGGACTACCGCCTGTTCATCGTCCTTTGCGGCGCCGGCCACGAGAACCTGACCGCGGAATACGCGGCGATCCCGGCCGAATGCTGCGCGGTAGCGGCTTATTTCGGCGAAAAGCGCCTGGCGCAGGTGCCCGAATCGGACTTCTACGACGACCTGCCCGCCATCCGCAAAGAACTGGGCGACCGCGCCTGCCTGCGCGCCATCCACGTGTATGAGGAAAACCGGCGCGCGCTGGCGGAAGCCATGTGCCTGCTGCGCGGGAACATGGAAGGCTTCCTGCATCTGGTGCGCGAATCCGGCCGGTCCTCGGCTATGTATTTACAGAACATCGTCCCCAGCGGCGAGATCCGGCATCAGGAGATGCTGCTGACCCTTGCCGTCTGCGAAAACATCCTGCGCGGCCGCGGCGCGGTGCGCGTGCACGGCGGCGGCTTCGGCGGCACGGTCGAAGCGTTCGTCCCGCAGGACAAGACGGAAGAATTCCGGGAGCGGCTGGAGAGCCTGCTCGGGCCCGGCTGCGTGATCCCGCTGTCGATCAGCCCGGTGGGCGGAACAGGAGTGGAACTGTGATCAACATGCGATTATTCGGACAGGTCCCGGAAGGGGACGTTTATGAAGTGATTCTGGAAAACCGCCGCGGCCTGCGCGCCTCGATCCTGACTTTGGGCGCGACGCTCCGCAGCCTGCAGGTCCCGGACGCGGAAGGCAGCCTGCGGGACGTGGTCCTGGGCTACGACACCGCGGAAGAATACTACAAGGGCGATTGCTACCTCGGCGCTACAGTGGGCCGCTTCGCCAACCGCATCGGCGGCGCCGCGTTTACCCTGAACGGGAAGGAATACCGGCTGACCGCCAATGAGGGCAAGAACCAGCTCCATGGCGGCCCTGACGGCTTTTTCCGCCGCCTGTGGACGCCCATCGTCAAAAGCGGGACGGAAGCGCTGTTCCGCCTGACCTCCCCGGACGGGGACATGGGCTTTCCCGGCCAGGTTGAAGCGGAAGTCTGCTACCGCCTGGAAGGGAACGTGCTGCGGATCTCGTACCGCGCTTCCTGCACGGAAGCGACGCCGTTTTCACTGACGAACCACAGTTATTTCAACCTGGCGGGCCACGCAGCCGGCCCGGTCGACGGCCACCGGCTTACACTGCGCGCGGATCATTACACGCCCACGGACGCGGAAATGATCCCCACCGGGGAGATCCGTCCCGTGGACGGCACGCCCCTGGACCTGCGGGAACCGGTTGCCCTGGGCACGCTGTGGGATGTCCCGGACCTGGCGCGCACCTGCGGCCTGGACCACAACTTCGTCCTGCAGCCCGGTGACGGCCCCGCCGCAGTCCTCTCCGAGCCGGGCAGCGGCCTGTCCCTGGAAGTCTATACGGACCGCCCCGCCATCCAGATCTACACCGCCGGCTTCCTGGCCCAGGCGCCGGGCAAGGACGGCGCGCCGTACGGTCCGCATCACGCGGTCTGCCTGGAGACGCAGGCCTTCCTGGACGCCGTGAACCACGCAAATTTCCCGTCCTGCATCCTGCAGCCGGGCGAAGTCTGGGAGTCGGAGACCGTTTACCGTTTTGAAGGAGCCGGCCTTGCCAAAGGCAGAAGGGCTCAGATGATATACATGTGAGGAGGAGAGTTTTATGGAAATCACTGTATTGAACACCTGGAGCCTGGTGGGGCTCATCCTGGACGCCGTGCTGCTGGCCTGGCTGGTGGTCTCCACGATCCGCGGCGCCAAAAGCGGCTTCGTGTATTCGCTGGTCGGGCTGGTCACGGTCCTGATCGCGATCGTGGGCGGCTGGCTCGTTTCCGCACTGCTGGTGGACCCGGTCTCCAAACTGGTGCTGTCCGGCGACACGGGGGCCGGCCAGTTCGATAACGCCGCCGGCCGGACAGTCGTGCAGGTCGCGATCGCCCTGGTCTGCGCGCTGATCATCGGTCTGCTCGTGAAGATCCTGGGCAAAGGCCTTTCGACCACCCTGAACAAGATCCCGGTCGTCGGCAGCCTGAACCAGGTGCTGGGCGGGGTATTCAGCCTGGCTGTCACGCTGGCCTTCATTTTCGCCGCGCTGCTGGCCTGGAAGCACTTTTTCCCGGAATCCTGCACGAATGTCCTGAAAGGCGCGCCGCTCACCACGATTGCAGCGGAAAACAATCCGCTGGCGGCGTTGTTCGGGAAATAATAAACTGCGGGGAGGGTTTCCGCCCTGCTTCTGTCGACCACAAAAAGACCCGGCCGGATCGATCCCGGCCGGGCTTTTGCGTGATAGGGACTGTGCGATTTACGCCAGCGTCTTCAGCAGTTTTTCCACTTTCTCCGCCATTTCCTTCAGCGCACCGGGCTCGAAAGGAGAGGGCAGCCCCGCGTCCTTCAGCAGGTCGGGCCACAGCTCGGTGGCGCCTTTTTTGGACAGGGCAATATAGCGCTTGAACGCGCCGTCATAGTCCTCCTGGGAAGCCAGCAGGAACGCGAACGCCGCGGTCTGCGCCAGCACGTAGTCGATGTAGTAGAACGGGCTCTCGTAGATGTGCATCTGGTACTGCCAGCGGGTGCCTTCCTCCAGGTACGGCATGCCCTTGGTGGAGATCCACGGACGGAACTCGGCTTCCAGTTTGTTCCAGGCGGCTTTCCGCTCGGCCGGCGTCATGTCCGGGTTCTCGTACACGATGTGCTGGTAATAGTCCACGATGGTGCCGTAGGGCAGGAACGTCAGCGCGTCCAGTGCGTGCATGTAGCGGTAATCCTTTTCCTTATCGCCGAAGAACTTGCTCATGTAGGGCCAGGCGAAGAATTCCATGCTCATGGAGTGCGTTTCCGCGGTCTCCATGCCCAGGCTCAGTTCGAACGGCTCGTTGTCAAAGCAGAACCAGGCGTTCAGGGCGTGGCCGGCCTCATGGGTCATGACGTCCACGTCCGCGGCGGTGCCGTTGAAGTTGGCCAGGATGAAGGGCTGCTTGTACAGTTCGAATTCGGTGCAGTAGCCGCCGCCCCACTTGTTCTGGCGGGAATCCACGTCGAAAGCTTCGTTGTCCATCATCAGGTCGATGAAGGCGCCGGTCTCCGGACCCATGGCGTGGTACATTTCCTTGGCCGCCGCGAAGATCTCGGCCTTGCCGAAAGGCTTGGGATCGCCGCCGGGGATGACGACGTCGTTATCGTACAGCATGTAATCGCCGTCGATGCCCAGCTTCTTTGCGTTCTCCAGCCGCAGGCGCGCCACGACGGGCACGATGTCCTTCAGAATGTTCTGACGGAAGACGGCGATGGTCTCCTGATCGTAGCAGAGACGGCCCATGCGGTAATAACCCAGCTCCACGAAGTTCTTATAGCCCATCTTCTTGGCCATGCGGTCGCGGATGTGGACCAGGCGGTCGTAGATGTCGTCCAGCTCGGCCGCGTGCGCTTCCAGACCCTTGCCGAGGGCTTCGTAGCACTCCTTGCGGGTGGCGCGGTCGTCGTCCTTCGCGTATTTCATGAGCAGCGTGCGGGGCATTTTTTCGCCGCGGAATTCGAATTCCATGCCGGCCATGAGCTTGCTGTATTCCATGACGACCTTGTTTTCTTCCTGCATGTCCTCGATAATGGCGGGGGACATGGATTTCAGTTCGACCTCCCACTGACGGAAGACCAGCTTGCCGAGTTTTTCCTCCAGTTGCGGGCGGAAGGGGGACTCGAGCATGGCCTTGTAGTATCCCTGCAGCAGGGCGTAGGTCTGCGGGCCGACTTCGTCGTAGTATTCGTTCTCCGCGACGTAGAATTCGTCGACGGTGTTGATGGTGTAGCGCATGCTGGCCAGGGACGCGTTGGTGTAGAAGCGCTTGACGAGGGCGCGGAGTTCTTCGCGGGCGGCGAGGATCGCGTCGACGGACGCGGCTTCGCGGACGGCGGAGACGATGGCCGGGACTTTTTCCCGGACTTCTTCGATGGTGACCCGTTCGTAGGGCAGTTCGCAGACTTTCATAGTTCCTCCTTGTTGTTCCGGGCCGTTGGGACAACGGCCCTGCGGTTTGTATTTGGTTTTCCGGGCCGTTGGGACAGCAGCCCCTTCGGTTTCCTATTTTCGCGGGCCGTTGGGACAACGGCCCCTACGTTTACATTTTGCACAGCTCCGCCGCCGTTTCCGCGGCGAGGCGGGCGTTGTTCAGGACAAGTTTGATGTTGGAGGCGAGGCTGTCGCCGCCGGTGATTTCCGCGACGCGGGCGAGAAGGAAGGGCGTGGTCTCCTTGCCGTGGATGCCCTGCGCGCGGCTTTCCGCCAGCGCCTGTTCAATGGCGGCGTCTATGACGGCCTTGGGCATGGAGTATTCCTCCGGGATGGGATTGGTCACCAGCATGCCGCCGCGCAGCCCCATCTGCTGCTGGGTATGGAACGCCGCCGCCAGCTCCGCGGGGCTTTCCATCCGGTAATCCACGGAAAAGCCGCTCTCGCGCGTATAGAACGCGGGCAGCTCGTTCGTCCGGTACCCCAGCACCGGGACGCCCTTGGTCTCCAGGTATTCCAGCGTCAGGCCCAGGTCCAGAATGCTCTTGGCGCCCGCGCAGACTACCATGACCGGCGTCTGGGCCAGCTCCTCCAGGTCCGCAGAGATATCCATGGTGGTCTCCGCGCCGCGGTGCACGCCTCCGATCCCGCCCGTGGCGAAGATCCGGATCCCGGCCATGTATGCGATCATCATGGTCGTGGTGACCGTGGTCGCCCCATCCTGTCCGCGGGCGACTAATACGGCCAAATCGCGCCGCGAGGCCTTGGCGATCTGCGGCCCTTTTTTCCCGAAATACTCGATCTCATCCGGCGTCAGCCCCGCCTTCAGGCGGCCGCCGATCACCGCGATGGTCGCCGGTACCGCACCGCCGTCCCGCACGGCCTGCTCCACCGCCAGCGCCGTCTCCACATTCTGCGGATACGGCATCCCGTGCGAAATGATCGTGGACTCCAGCGCGACTACGGGCCTTCCTTCCCGCAGCGCCTGCGTCACTTCCTCTTTAATGTCCAGATACTGATTCATGTCAATGATCCTTTGCTATATTGTATTTTGCCGCAATAATTATACAGGAAACGCCGGGGATGTTCAACCTCTAATTCAGCGCAGACCGGGTGGGTTACGGGGACGGTTCTCCCCGGGCGATTATGGTTCCGCTTGCCCCTGCGCGCGGAAGGTGGTAAAATACTTAACAGAATCCTTGCAGTACCGAAGGAGACGATGATGAAAGAAATCTATCTTGCGGGCGGATGCTTCTGGGGCATGCAGAAGTATTTCGACCAGTTCGATGGCGTGGCGGAGACCGAGGTGGGCTACGCCAACGGCCCCACGGAGGCCCCGTCCTATCAGGAAGTCTGCGCCAGCAGCGGGCATGCCGAGACGCTGCGCATCGGGTACGATCCGGAGAAGATCAGCCTGACGCAGCTGCTGGACTTCTATTTCCTCGTGATCGACCCGCTGTCCTACAACCGCCAGGGCGGCGATACCGGCGTGCAGTACCGGACCGGGATCTATTACACAGATGAGGCGGATCTGCCGGAGATCCGCACGGTTTACGACAGAGAAGAGAAGAAGGTCGGCGCGCCGCTGGCCGTGGAACTGAAGCTCCTGCAGAACTTTTTCTCCGCGGAGGCGTATCATCAGAAATACCTGGAGAAAAACCCCGGCGGCTACTGCCACATCCCGCCGCGCATGATGCATCTGCGGGACGGCGCGGGCGCCGGACAGGAAGAAGCATGATCAGACTGAGCGTTCCGTTTACGGAAAAAGACGAAGTGAAGAAATACGGAGCCCGCTGGAATCCCAACGGGAAGTTCTGGTATTATCCGGGGGAGGAACTGCCGGCGGAACTGGAACGCTGGGCACTGAAGGGGACGCAGGCGGAAGCAGCGGCAAAGCCCCATAAAACGCCGACGGTTTCGAAAACGAACGGGCTTTCCGCGGCCGAAACCGGCCTTTTCACCGCGGCCGAAACCGGCCTGTTCAGCACGCCCGAAACGTCCCCCGAACCCTTCCTCACCGTCTCCCAGCTCAGCGAACTCATCCGTGCCCACTACTACCGGGAGCCCGCCTTCCGCAGCCTCTTAGTCCGCGGCGAAGTGACCAACCTGAACGAAAAGATCCGCCAGGACGGCAGCGCGCACCTGTATTTCTCGCTGAAAGACCCGGACGCGCTCATCGGCTGCATCCTGTGGAAGGATGACATAAAAAGCGCTCTGGCGGCGCCGCTCAAAAACGGCCAGATGGTGTCCGTCAAGGGCTCGCTGGACTATTTCACCGGTCAGGGCAAAACGCAGCTGAAAGCGGAGCGCATCACGGAACTCGGCGTGGGCAATGCAAGCCTGGCCCTGCTGCAGCTGCATAAAAAATTGGAACAGGAGGGGCTGTTCAACCCGGAGTGGAAGAAGCCGATCCCGAAGCACCCGCAGGCGGTGGGGATCGTGACCTCGCGCAGCGGCCAGGCCATCCAGGACATCTGCAAAGTGGCGGCCAAGCGCGACCCGTACGTGCAGCTCGTGCTGTATCCGGTGACGGTGCAGGGAAAGCAGGCGGCGGAGAGCATCGTGAAGGGCATTCAGGCGCTGGACGCCTATGGGGTGGACACCATCATCGTGGGCCGCGGCGGCGGTTCGGAGGAGGAACTGTATTCCTACAACGACGAGGCCGTCGTCCGTGCAGTGTTCGCTGCTAAAACGCCCGTTATTTCCGCGGTCGGTCACGCCGGCAACTGGACGCTGATCGACTTTGTCTCGGACAAGCGCGTGGCTACGCCGACAGAAGCGGCAGAAGAAGCCGTCCCCGACGTGATGGCGGAACTGCGCCGCCTGAAAACGCTGACCCGCGAGCTGCAGGCGGTCTTCCTGGGCCAGCTGCTGCAGAAAAAGAGGCGTCTGGAAGTGCAGCGCACCGCGCTGGAAGCCCGTCATCCGCGCCGCCTGCTGGAGGAACGGAAGACCCGGTACGCGTATCTGAAGGAAAAAATGGACGCGGCCGCGCAGGCTGTCCTGCAGCGGGACAAAAACCGTTTTGCCCTGCAGGACGCGGCGCTGCGTGCCAATATCGGCGCCGTGTTCGACAGGAAAAAACACCGCTTTGAGCTGGCCGTCGCCCGCCTGCACGGCCTGTCCCCGACGGCCAAGCTTGTTAAAGGTTTCGGCTATATCAGCCTGGCCGGCAAGCCGCTCACCAGTGTAGAGCAGGCGCAGCCCGGCGATGCTTTAGAGATCCGCATCCATGACGGCGCGCTGGAAGCCGGCGTCACGAATATCAGGAGGGAAAACGATGCCTAACGAAACGATCAACAACCGGGAACCGTTCAACGTCGACGAAGCGCTGGACCGCCTCGAAGCCATCAACCGCCGTCTCGCGGAGGAGAACATCCCCCTGAATGAGGCGCTGGACCTGTACCGCCAGGGCGCGGTGCTGGCGGAGCGCTGCCAGAAACAGCTGGAAGGCGTGGAAAAAGAGCTCATCACGCTCCAGGGATGACCCCGCGTGTGAAATTTCTGTGAAACCGGACATTTTGCCCGGTTTTTTGTTATGATAGTGCCAAAAGGAGGCGGCAGACCATGACGCAGGCAAAAATCTTAGTAGTAGACGACGAAGAACGCATGAGAAGCCTGATCCGGGATTTCCTGGTCCGGGAACGTTATACCGTCATAGAAGCGGCGAACGGCGAGGAAGCCCTGGAGAAGTTTTTTGATACCAAGGACATCAGCCTGATCCTGCTGGACGTGATGATGCCCAAACTGGACGGCTGGCAGGTGCTGGCGGAGATCCGCCGCTACAGCAAAGTCCCGGTCATCATGCTCACCGCGCTGGGCGAAGACCGCGACGAGATCAAAGGCTTCGAACTCGACGCGGACGAATACGTGACCAAGCCCTTCAGCCCGCGCGTCCTGATGGCCCGCGTGGCCGCGATCCTGCGCCGCCAGGAGGAGAGCAGCGCCGCGCCCCTTGTCATGGGCGGCCTGAAGCTGGACCGCGTCGCGCGCGAACTCACCGTGGACGGCAGACCCGTGGACCTTTCCCTGAAGGAATACGAGCTGATGCAGTATTTCCTGGAAAATCCCGGCGTCGCCCTGTCCCGCGAATCCATCCTGAACCACGTCTGGAATTATAATTACTACGGGGACGCCCGCACCATCGACACGCACGTGAAGAAGCTCCGCAGCAAGCTCGGCCCGTACGGCGACCGCATCAAGACGCTGTGGGGCATCGGCTACAAACTGGAAGCAGAGGCGCCGGACCATGAAGAATCCTGAGGAAAACAGCGAAGCAAAGACCCGCCGCGGCCTGAGTTTCCGCGCGAAGAGCACCCTGATCTTCGTGGGTCTGTTTGCGCTGCTCATCGCCGCCCTCTGGCTGATCAACTCCATCTACCTGCAGAAATACTATCTGCGCCGGCAGCTGGCCCGTCTGGATGAAACGCGCCGCCAGGTGGAAGAACTGGCGAAGGACACGGACAACGAGGACCTGGAGCTCCAGCTGACCCTGCAGTGCGAAAGCAGCGGCATCGCCGCGGTGCTCGCGCAGGAGAGCAGCCTGGGCTACTACCTGATCGTGTTCACGGCCGGCGGCGAGCGCGGCCCCTGGCAGATGTGGGGGCGCGAAAACGAACCCGACCGCCCGCGCACCGTATACGAAAAGACGGAGACCTATACCGTCACGCAGGCGGCGGATCCCGTCACCCGCTCGGACAAGATCGAATGCATCGGAACGGTGACCGCGGACGACGGCGAGTACCTGTACCTGCTCTCGCTGCCCATGGCCCGCATCGAGGAAAGCGCGGAGATCTCCAACCGCTTCCTGCTGATGATCGGCGCGGGCATCCTGGCGCTCGGCGCGGTGCTGGTTTTCCTGTTCACCCGCCGCATGACGGAACCCATCCTCGCCCTGGACCGTCTTTCCCAGAAGATGGCGGACCTGGACTTTTCGGAACGCTTTGAAGGCCGCTCCGGCGATGAGATCCAGACCCTGGGCGAAAACATCAACCACCTGTCCGACCGCCTGGAGACCACCATTTCAGACCTGACGCAGGCGAATCTGACGCTGGAAGAAGACGTGCGGGAGAAGGAAGAAGAGAACCGCCGCCGCACCGAACTGCTGGCCAATATCTCGCATGAACTCAAGACCCCCATTGCGCTGATCCAGGGCTACGCCGAAGGCCTGCGCGACGGGATGTGCGAAGACGAAGATACCCGCACCCGCTACTCCGACATCATCCTGGACGAGGCGAACCGCATGAACCGCCTGGTCCGCCAGCTCCTGAGCCTGAACGAGATGGAATCCGGCGGCATGAGAGTGGACAAGACCGACCTGGACCTGAGCGTCCTCATCCGCGAAATGACCGCTCCCTACCAGGTGAAGGCGGCGGAAAGCGGCGACCGCCTGGAAGTGGACGTGCCGGAGCGCCTGCCCGTCGTTTCCGACGAGCTCCTGCTGGAGCAGATCCTGCAGAATTACCTCAGCAATGCCTTCCATTACGTGAAAGACGGCGGCCTGGTCCGCGTGAGCGCCGAGCCGCAGGAGGATGGCGCGCTGATTTCTGTATACAATGAAGGAGAGCCGATCCCGGAGGAGGCTCTCGAACAGGTCTGGAACAAGTTTTACAAAGTGGACAAGGCCCGCACCCGCACCTACGGCGGCAGCGGCATCGGCCTCTCCGTGGTGAAAGCCGCGGCGGAACTGCTCGGCGGCAGCTGCGGCGTCGAAAACCTCGACGGCGGCGTCTGCTTTACAGCCCGGATATAGCGTCGCCCAGCCCCAGATCCTCCAGCAGCCGCAGGACCTGCTTATCCCACAGCGCCGCGGTCCCGGAGTGCGGCCGGAACGTTTTTTCACTGACTCCGGTGGTCAGCATCAGTTTTTCTTCCCGGTACCGGATATTCAGAAAGAGCAGCGGAAGAGGCTCCTCCGCCGGCTCCCCGCCCTGCGCGAGCAGGGCTTTTGTTTTGTCGGAAGGCCAGATCAGGGCGAGGGAGAAACTCTTAGGCGGGACTTTGCCTTTGATCAGCTGAAACGCGAGCGGTTTGACCTGTTCCCAGCGGATGTACGGGGCCGCATCCTCCGCCGTCGCGCTCCCGTCGAAATCCGTGGTGAAGGACGTAACGAAGCGGCCTTCCGCGAGGAGGAAGTCATCAAAAGCGGGCTCCAGGAAGAGGAGGCGGGAGAAGTCGCGGATGGTTTTGATGTAGATGCCCAGCATGGAAACCTCGGTGCCAATAAAAAACAGCGGATAACGGGAATCGAACCCGCCTATCCAGCTTGGGAAGCTGGTGTTCTACCAATGAACTATATCCGCTGAACAGATGCGGAAGAAGGGACTTGAACCCTCACGCTCGTCGAGCACATGATCCTTAGTCATGCCTGTCTGCCAGTTCCAGCACTTCCGCCTGAACGTGAAAAAGTATATCACGAGTGCGGACACGTTTCAAGTGTTTTTTTCAAAATCCGAAGACTGCTATGCGGCGGCCTTCTTTTTGAACAGTCCGTCGCCCCACAGCGCCATCGCGGAGCCGATCAGGAACAGCACGATGCCGACCGCCATGTTCAGACCGATCTCCTCATGCAGGAAGATCAGGGCGAAGACCGGCGCCAGCATGGGCTTCAGGAAGAAAACCACGGCGGCTTCGCGCGCGGAGGTGAGTTCCACGGCGATCATATGGAAGACATTGCCGGCACCGGTGACGATCACACAGATAGCCAGCAGCGCGGGGACGACGGCCCAGGTCAGCTGCGGGATCAGCGGCACGTCCGCCAGCGGCGTGAGGCCGACCTTCCGGAAAAACGCGGAGACCGCAGGGATATTGCCCAGCAGGATCAGCGCGGTAAGCTCCAGCGAACCCGCCAGCAGGCCCCCGCAGGTGATCACGATCCCGCCCATCTCGGCGCTCCGCTTTTTCCCGACCACCACGTACAATCCGTAGAAGAACGCGCTGAGCAGCGCCAGCAGGACCCCGACCGGATCCAGATGCTGCTCCCAGGGCCGGATGATCACGACCACCGCGGCGACCTCAAAGAACAGCGCGATGAAATGATTCGGCCCCAGCGGTTCCTTCAGCAGCAGGCCTGCCAGCAGCGTGGCGAACAGTGCGTTGCAGGAGAAGAGCACGGCGACCGCGGATGCCGGCGCCCGCTGCAGCGCGAGCTGATGGATAAACATGCCCAGTACCGCGAACAGCAGGCCGACCAGCAGAAAGAACGCCAGATCGTTCCCTTTCAGCCGCCGTCCTTTCTTCTTCAGCGCATGCACGGCGAACGGGATCAGAAACAGCCCGCCGCCCAGAAAGCGGATCGTCGTGATCTGCATCGGCGCGAAAATGCCGGATACCGCTTTCAGGCTGAGCTCCACCGTGCTGAAGATGACAGCAGAGAGGACGATGAGGATATAGCCGAGCGTTTTCTTGTTCATAGGGAGGACCTTCAGTGCGTTTTCATAATGATTTGTCTGATGAAATCATATCATATTGCAGAGAATAATCAAGACAAAAATGGGATGGTAAGAAGCGTCCCCGTGTCACAAAATGGGACGGAAAGAGCCGTCCGCGTGTGCCGTTTCGGGCACAGGTAAAAGTCATTTTTTTGTTGACATTCCTACGTTTTTTTGCTACGATACAAGTAACATCAGACAACGGAAACATGTTGTCAGACAAGTGGAACGTGCCGATCACGAATATACCGAGTTTTCCGGGAGGTTCATTGTGCGGGATTACTATGTGCTGCTGGGCGGTTTTGGCAGCGGAAAGAGCGAAATGGCGCTGAATTTGGCGTTGGAGAGGGCGGCGCAGGGCAGCTGCATGCTGGTGGACCTGGACGTGATCAATCCGTACTTCCGCGTCAGTGAACGCGAAGACATGTTGGACAAGGCGGGGGTGGAGCTGATCTCCCCGCCTTATTCCATGAAAAAAATCGAGATCATGTCGATCTCGCCCCGCGTCTACGCGGCGTTCACGCCGGGGGACGGGACGGTGATCTTCGACGTGGGCGGCGACCACGTCGGTGCGGCGGCGCTGGGCCAGTATAAGCCGAATTTCAGCCGCATCCCGCCGGAAAACCTGGAGATCCTGTTCATCGTCAACCCCATGCGGCCGGTGGCAGCGGACCTGCAGAGCGCCTGGTCGCTGATGGAAAAGGTCGAAGGCGTGTCCCGCCTGAGATTCACCGGGATCGTGAACAACGGCAACATGGCGGAGGAGAGCGATCTGAGCCATCTGCTGGCCGGGTACGACCTGGTAAAGGAACTGTCGGAGAAGACCGGCGTGCCGGTGTGGGGGACGTGCGGACAGGAGGAGATCCTGAAGGAGTACGAGGCGTACGCGAAGGAGCACGGGCTGGAAGAGAAATATATCGGGAAGTTATATCCGATCGAGATATTAATGCATAGGAGCTGGGCGAAATATTTGAAGGAAGGGTTATAAAAGACCCGGGCCGATGAAACATCGGCCCCTGCGACAGGAGTGAAGCTGAATACGATAATAAGGGCTGTGCAACGGCCCCGATCATAAAGAATAATCATTATCGGAACCATATCAAGGAGGAATCAGTATGAACAAGGTCACGATCTTAGAGGACTGGTGCAAGGGCTGCGGCCTGTGCGTGCGCGCCTGTCCCAAGGCGGTGCTGGCCATCTCGACCACGCACCTGAACAAGAAGGGGTATTACCCGGCGGAAGTGGCGAACCCGGAGGCGTGCATCGCCTGCGCGGCCTGCGCCCGCACCTGCCCGGATACCGCCATCGAAATTGAAAAGTAAGGAGAAGGACTATGGCAAAGAAACTGATGAAGGGATGCGAAGCCATCGCGGAAGCCGCCATCCAGGCGGGCTGCCGCTACTTCTTCGGCTATCCGATCACGCCCCAGAATGATATTCCGGAATATATGTCCCTGCGCCTGCCGCAGGTCGGGGGCTGCTTCCTGCAGGCGGAGAGCGAGCTGGCCGCCATCAACATGGTGTACGGTGCCGGCGGCGCGGGCGCCCGCGTCATGACCTCCTCCTCCAGCCCGGGCATCAGCTTAAAGCAGGAAGGCATTTCCACCTGCGCGGCGGCCGAGATCCCCTGCGTCGTCGTGAACATGATGCGCGGCGGCCCCGGTCTGGGCAATATCCAGGCCTCCCAGGGCGACTATTTCCAGGCCGTCAAAGGCGGCGGCCACGGCGACTACCACCTGATCGTGTACGCCCCTTCCTCCATCCAGGAAGCCTGCGACATGATGCAGAAGGCCTTTGACGTGGCGGACCAGTACCGCACCCCCGTCATGATCCTGGCGGACGGCCTGATCGGCCAGATGATGGAGCCCGTGGAACTGAAGACGAACCCCGACCTGGTGCTTCCGGAGAAGCCGTGGGCGGCCACCGGCTATACGCCCGGCGGCAAGAAGCCCCGTTCCGTGCTGAACTCCCTGTATATCGAGACCGAAGACCTGGACCAGCTGCTGGAGCGCCTGTTCGCGCGCTACGCTGTGATCGAGGCCAACGAGCAGATGTGGGAGACCTACAATACCGAAGGCGCCGAGTACATCCTGTGCGCGTACGGCACCGTGGCCCGCGTCTGCAAGGCCGCCATCCGCATCCTGGGCGAGCAGGGCATCAAGGTCGGCCTGGTCCGTCCGATCAGCCTGTGGCCGTTCCCGAGCAAGGCGGTGCATGACGCGATCGTGCAGGACAGCGTGAAGGAAGCCCTGACCGTGGAAGTCAGCTCCGGCCAAATGGTGGAGGACGTCCGCCTGGCCGTGAACGGCGAAAGACCCGTGCAGTTCATGGGCAAGGCCGGCAGCTACATCCCGACGGCCGAGGAGATCGCGGAACGCATTTTACAGATGAGGAGGGGTTGAGACATGACAGTCGTATTCAAGAAAACGCCCGTGCTGCGGGACGTGCCGCTGCATTACTGCCCCGGCTGCGGCCACGGGATCGTGCACCGCATGGTCGCGGAAGTGATCGAAGAACTGGGCATCCAGGATAAGTGCGCCGGCGTCGCGCCGGTCGGATGCGCGGTGTTTGCTTATAACTATTTCGAAGTGGATATGTACGAAGCGGCGCACGGCCGCGCCCCGGCGGTGGCTACCGGCTTCAAGCGGGTGCATCCGGACCACTACATCTTCACGTATCAGGGCGACGGCGACCTGGCCTCCATCGGGACGGCCGAGATCGTGCATGCCGCCCACCGCGGCGAGAAGATCACCACGATCTTCATCAACAACGCCATTTACGGCATGACCGGCGGCCAGATGGCCCCTACCACGCTGGTCGGCCAGAAGACCACCACCAGCCCGCTGGGCCGCGACAAGGACCACTGCGGCGAGCCCATCCGCATGGCGGAGATGCTGGCCACCATCAACGGCTCCGCCTTCATCGCCCGCTGCGCGCTGAACAGCACGCCGAACCTGATCAAGACAAAGGCGGCCATCAAGAAGGCGTTCGAGACGCAGATCGCCCGCAAGGGCTTCTCCATGGTGGAGATCCTGTCCCCCTGCCCGACCAACTGGGGCAAATCCCCGGCCGAGGCCATGGACTGGATCGCGGACGCCATGATCCCCTATTATCCGCTGGGGACCTTCAAGGAGGTGTAAGATGGTAGAGAGAAACTTATTCGCGGGCTTCGGCGGACAGGGCGTGCTGCTGATGGGCCAGCTGCTGGCGCAGGCCGGCATGATGGAAGGCAAGAACACCACGTGGGTCCCCTCCTACGGACCGGAAATGCGCGGCGGCACCGCCAACTGCAGCGTGACGCTTTCTGACCAGGAGATCGATTCCCCGCTGGTGACCGTCCCCACGGCGCTGGTGGCCATGAACCGCCCGTCCCTGGAAAAATTCGAGAAGACCGTCGCCCCCGGCGGCAGCATCTTCGTCAACAGCTCCATCGTGGACATCAAAGTGCAGCGCACGGACGTGAACGCGTACTACGTGCCCTGCAATGAGATCGCCGCGGAACTCGGCAACGACAAGGTTTCCAACATGATCATGCTGGGCGCCTACTTGGGCAA
This sequence comes from Lachnospiraceae bacterium, assembly GCA_017430085.1. GTDB lineage: Bacteria > Bacillota > Clostridia > Lachnospirales > Lachnospiraceae > UBA6987. The sequence goes on from JAFRNR010000011.1 coordinate 61,475, forward strand.
GTCCAAATGCGTGGAAATCGAAACGATCCTGGAAGCGCTGCTGGAAAAGCTCGGCCAGAAGAAAGCCAAACTCATCCCGCTGAACCGGGAAGCGCTGTTAAAAGGCGCGGAGTGCGTGAAATAAGAGAAGAATAGCGTAGGGGCCGTTGTTTGGGCGGCCCGGAAAACAGGAGACGGTATGCCTCAATTCGTTACCCCTGCGGAAGCAGTCAGCCACATCAAAGACGGCGCCTGCATCATCTACAACAACTTCCTCAGCGTCATCAACGCGGAGCAGCTCTCCGCGGCCCTGAGCGAGCGCTATAAAGCTACCGGCCACCCGAAGGATCTGGAACTGTACTGCAGCGCCGGTCTGGGCGGCTGGAAACCCGGCAATGTGTGCGAGGAGATCGCCTGCCTGGGCGCGGTGAAATCCGTGGTGCTGAGCCATTTCGGCACGACACCGGAGATCGCGCGGATGATCCTGGAGAATAAGCTGGAGGCCTATAACCTGCCTTTCGGCGCCATGTCGCACGCGATCCGCGCGGCGGCGGGCGGCCAGGATTACATCATCTCGGACTGCGGCCTGAACCTGTTCGTGGACCCGAAATACAACGGGTACCAGCTGAATGAGAAGAGCCGGCGCGTGATGGTGGAGGAGATCGTCATCGACGGCAAACGCCGCCTCAAATACGCCGTGCCCCGCCCGGACGTGGCCTTCATCAAGGCCTCCTCCTGCGACGCCGAAGGCAATATCAGCATGGAGGACGAGGTCGCGATAGGCGACGCACTGTCTGTCGCGCAGGCGACCAAACGCCGCGGCGGCCTCGTAATCGTGCAGGTCGCGCGGATGCTGGATGCGGCGGAGGCCCGCCACCCGATGGAGATCGTCATCCCGGCGGCGCTCGTGAGTTACATCTGCATCTGCCCGGAGCAGACGCAGGTCCAGGGCCTGCCGGGCATCGATCCGCTGCTGTCCGGCCGGTCGCAGATGAGTGACGAAGCGCTGGGAGACTACGTGAAGGAGCAGTCCGCCGGTGCCGCGGAAGATCCGGCCAAGCTGCTGATCGCGCGGCGCGCGGTGCAGGAGTTAAAGTCCGGCCATGTGGTGAACATCGGCGTGGGCGCCCCGGAATACGTGGCGCGGGAAGCGGCCCGGACCGGGATCCTGTCGCAGGTGAACCTGACCGTGGAGTCCGGCCCCATGCGCGGCCTGCCCGCCGGCGGCACGCCATTCGGCGCTGCCATCAGCCCGCACGCTATCTGCACCAGCGCGGAACAGTTCGACCTCTATGACGGGGGCGGCCTGGACATCTGCTTCATCGGCGCGCTGGAGATCGACGCGCAGGGCAACGTGAACGGCCACTATCACCCGAAGAAACTTTCCGGCATCGGCGGCTTCATCAACATCACGCAGTTCACGCACAAGGTCGTTTTCTGCACCAGCTTCTCGGCCGGCGGCCTGGAACTGGAGGAAGACGGGAACGGCCTGCACATAAAAAAGGAGGGGAGATTCCCCAAGTTTGTCAAAGAAGTGACGGCTCTGAGCTTCAGCGCGGAGAACGCGCACGCGAACGGGCAGGAAGTCCTGTACGTGACCGAGCGCTGCGTGTTCCGCCTGGGCGAAAAGGGCCTGATCCTGACGGAAGTCGTCCCCGGCATCGACGTGCAGAAGGACGTGTTGGACCAGCTGCCGTTTGAGGTGGAGGTGGCCCTGTAGGGGCCGATGTTTCATCGGCCCGCCCGGTTTCCGTTTATGCGGCCGCCCCGTGCATGAGGCCCCGCTCAGTCGATCTCGATCTGAAAATCCCGCATCGTATTGAGCATGTGCAGATGCATGGCCGCCCGCGCCCCCACCGGATTCCGGTCGCGCAGGTACTCCATGATCCGCCGGTGGTCCGCCAGCGTGTGCTCCGCGATCTGCGGCGATTCGTTGGCCAGAATGACCCCCTGCCGGATCGCCCGGTTGAACGTCGGGAAGAGGCCGGTGATGAACTGGTTATGGGCCGCGGCCGCAATGGAATTGTGGAACTTCTGCTCATACTCGTCCCAGCGCGGATCCCGCGCCAGTACGATGGCTTCCAGTTCCTGCCCGCGGCGGATGATGGTATCGATCTCTTCGTCCGTGGCGCGCAGGCACGCATAGTAAGCCGCCTGCGGCTCGAACATGAGACGCATTTCGTACAGGTCCTTTAAACTGACCCGCGTGTTCTGGATCTTCAGGAGCTCATAATCCGCATGGATGTGCTCGCTGCGGGTCACGAACGTCCCGACGCCGCGGCGGACCTCCAGGATCCCCCGGGTGGTCAGCACGCGGATGGCTTCGCGGAGCGTGGTGCGGCTGACCCCCAGTTCGCGGGACAGCTCGGGCTCGCCCGGCAGTTTGTCGCCGGGCTGGAAACGCCCCCGGGTCAGCATTTCGGTGATCTGGTCCGCCGCACGGACGGACAGGACATTGTTAGCAGGCATAGTCGGATCCTCCGACATGAATTATAACGGCAAATCAGCAGTTAGACAATATTTTCTTGACAAGGAGAAGAAGAGTCATGAACTTAACGATCGAGAAGACCAAGAACCCCATGCCGAAGCCGGCTCCCGGAACCGCGCTGGGCTTCGGCCGTATTTTCACGGATCACATGATGATCATGGAATATGACAAGGGACAGGGCTGGCATGACGCCCGCATCGTCCCCTACGGCCCCATCAGCATGAGCCCGGCCAGCACCTGCCTGCACTACGCGCAGGAGACCTTCGAAGGCCTGAAGGCTTACCGTTCCGCGGACGGCCGCATCCTGCTGTTCCGGCCGGAGGAGAACTTCAAGCGCCTGAACCTGTCCAACGAACGGATCTGCATCCCGCATGTGGACGTGGATTTCTGCGTGGAGAGCCTGAAGGAACTGGTGAAGCTGGACAAGGACTGGGTCCCGGAAGAGGACGGTTCTTCTCTGTATATCCGCCCCTTCGTGATCGGCAACGAGTCCCGTCTGGGCGTGAAGGACGCGGATAATTACCTGTACATCGTGCTGCTCAGCCCCAGCGGCGCGTATTATCCGGAAGGCCTCAAGCCCGTTAAGATCTATGTGGAAGAGCAGTACGTCCGCGCGGTCCGCGGCGGTATGGGCTTCGCCAAGACCGGCGGCAACTATGCGGCCAGCATGCTGGCGCAGCACACGGCGCACGAGAAAGGCTATTCCCAGGTGCTGTGGCTGGACGGCGTGGAGCGGAAATATGTGGGCGAAGTCGGCGCCATGAATATGTTCTTCGTGATCGACGGCGAAGTCGTGACGCCCGAACTGGACGGCAGCATCCTGGCCGGCATCACCCGCAAGTCCATCATCGAACTGCTGCGGGCGAAGGGCATGACCGTCACCGAACGGAAACTGGCCATCCAGGAGATCGCGGACGCCGCCGACGCCGGCAAACTGCAGGAGGCGTTCGGCAGCGGCACCGCCGCCGTCATCAGCCCCGTCGGCGAACTGAAGTGGGGCGACAAGGTCATGACCATCAACAACGGCGAGATCGGCCCGATCGCGCAGTACGCCTACGACACCCTGACCGGCATCCAGTGGGGCCGCATCCCCGGACCGGAAGGCTGGGTGGAAGAAGTCTGCCGGGTATAAAATACGGGGCCGTTGTCCCGCAAAACATGGGGCCGTTGTCCCGCAAAACATGGGAGCCGTTGTCCCGCAAAACATGGGAGCCGTTGTCCCGCAAAACATGGGAGCCGTTGTCCCGCAAAACATGGGAGCCGTTGTCCCGCAAATACGTAGGGGCCGTTGTTTCAACGGCCCGAATAAAGAAACAAGGAGCATCACCCGTGGAACGTAAAAACGCATGGCTGTCTTATGACAAAAAACAGAAAAAAGAACTCACCGCCCTGTGCGAGAACTACCGCAAATTCCTGAGCGCCGGCAAGACCGAGCGCGAATGCGTGGAACTGGCTGTGGCCGAAGCCGAAAAGGCCGGCTACATCAGCCTGGAAGCGGCTGTCGCCGCCGGCAGAAAACTGCAGCCCGGGGACAAGGTCTACGCCACCATCATGGGCAAGAGCATGGCCCTCTTCACCATCGGCACCGAGCCGCTGGAGAAGGGCATGAATATCCTGGGCGCCCACATCGACTCCCCGCGCCTGGACTTAAAGCAGAACCCTCTGTATGAGGACACTGACCAGGTGCTGCTGGATACGCACTATTACGGCGGCATCAAGAAATACCAGTGGGTCGCGCTGCCGCTGGCGCTGCACGGCGTCGTCGCCAAGAAGGACGGCAGTGTGGTCAAGGTCTGCATCGGCGAGGACCCGAAGGACCCTGTCGTGGGCATCACGGACCTGCTGCCGCACCTGGCCGCGTCCCAGATGAGCAAGCCTGCCGGCAAGATCGTGGAAGGCGAAGACCTGAACGTCCTGATCGGCAGCGAAAAAGTGGTGGAAGAGAAGGCCAAGAAGCCCGGCGACGATCCCAAGGCCAGCGTGATGAAGAACATCAAGGCCATCCTGAAGGACAAGTACGGCATCGAGGAAGAGGATTTCATCTCCGCGGAGATCGAAGTCGTCCCCGCGGGCCCCGCCCGTGATTTCGGTCTGGACCGCAGCATGATCCTGGGTTACGGCCACGACGACCGCATCTGCGCCTACACCTCCCTGGTCGCGATGCTGAACGTGCCCGCCCCGAAGCGCACCTCCTGCTGCCTGCTGGTGGATAAGGAGGAGATCGGCTCCGTCGGCGCCACCGGCATGCAGAGCCTGTTCTTTGAGAACACCGTGGCGGAGATCCTGGCCCTCTGCGGCGAGACCTCCGGCCTTGCCGTACGCCGCGCCATCGCCAACTCCCGCATGCTGTCCTCCGACGTCAGCGCCGCATTTGACCCCAACTACCCCGGCGTGAATGAGAAGAAGAACACCGCCTACTTCGGCCGCGGCCTCGTCTTCAACAAATACACCGGCTCCCGCGGCAAGGGCGGCTCCAACGACTGCTCCGCCGAATACATGGCGTATGTGCGCCGCGTCATGGACGACGCCGGTGTCTTCTGGCAGACCGCTGAGCTCGGCAAAGTCGACGAAGGCGGCGGCGGCACCATCGCCTATATCGCCGGCAACTACGGCATGAACGTCGTCGACGCCGGCATCGCCGTCCTCAGCATGCACTCCCCCTGGGACCTCGCCAGCAAAGCGGATATCTTCGAAGCCGTAAAAGGCTACGAAGCCTTCCTGAAAGCAGAATAATCCCGCAGGCGGGTTACGGGGACGGTTCTCATAACCCACCGGGAGGCACAAAAACAGAGATGACAGGGGTGCGTCCCCTGTCATCTTTGTTTTCTGTCATTGTTTTTCTGTTCTCTTTCCGTTATCGGACCGCCGCGTCGAAAAAGTCCAGGATCAGCGCCATGAAGTCCGGGTCCAGTTCATTGGCGCGCGCTTTGTCCGCCGGGGCGTTTTTCTCCAGGCTGCCGACGTATTCGGCGGCGGAAGAGGAGAGCCAGGGCGTGTTGTGCTCGTTGCGCCAGGCGGTGTCCACGGTGATCATGCGGATGTCGGCGCCGGTGAGGGCCGTCAGATCCTGCAGAAGTCCCTGCTCATGCGGCACGTAATCGTCGGAATTGCATTCGATCAGCAGGACCGGGACGCTGCTGTTCCGGAGGGCTTCGACGGCGGAGATGTCCGCGTTTTCGCCGAAGAGAAGGCGGTTTTCGAGCAGCAGGAAGGGATACTGCAGGTCAGCCAGCAGGCCGACGCGCTGCCGGGCGTGATAGAACATCAGGGAGACCGGCGAGTTGAAGCCGCAAAGGCAGACGGCGCCCCGGACCGGAGTATCGCAGGCCAGTGTTGTTGCCGCCGCGTACGCGCCGGCGCTGTGGCTGTAAAGCACGACCGGCAGCCCGCCGCTCAGATCAGGCAGTTTTTCCAGAAAGGCGAGCAGATCCAGCCGGATCTGCTGGAGTCCGATGAGGCCGCGGCCTTCGCTTTCGCCGATGCCGGTGGCGTCCCAGGTCACGGCCGACCAGCCGTGCTCCACGAAATACATGATCTCGGCCAGATGCGCATCCGCACCGGCGCCGACCCCGTTGACCACCACGATCAGTCCTTTGGCATCGGCAGCCGGATAGCGGTACCCCGTGAGCAGATTCGACCCGGAGCGGAACTGAAAACGCTCGCGCGGATATGCGGTCCGGTCGATCTCCTCATAATTCCAGCGCACCGGGGAAATCCCGTCCTTGCGGGGGAAGAGCACACGGAACATGACCGCCGAAAGCAGAACGGAACTCACGCAATATACGGCCAGAATGATCAGAAGGCGCTTCAGCCATTTCCGCAGAGTATTCTGTTGTTTTTCCGGCTGATGCATGAAAAATGTCCTTTCCGCAGTGCTTTGTCTCTAAAAAAACGCGCGGTGCTGAGTTATCAGCATCGCGCGCTTTGGGAAGGCGCCGGCATTAATAGTAATAACTGTAAATGCTCGAAATAGTGGACGCCTGGCGGGCAATGATCACCACGTAGATGATGAAAAGCACCGTCCCGATGATGCCGCAGATGATGGCGACAAGGCTCAGGATGTAGCCGACCTTGGAGGCCCCGGTCAGCGTGCCGCCGGACTTAATGTAGGCGTTGCCTTTCGATCTGCCGATGATGCCGAAAATGAAGCCGAAAAAGCAGGAAAGGGCCAGACCCAGAATACCCCAGACCAGCGTGTTGGGCTGAGCAGCCGGGTAGGAATTGTACGCCGGGACCGGATCCTGAGGGGGATAATTGTAGCTGTTGTAATCTTCCATAATTATGCTCCTATCTTCTTCAAAAGATTTTTATCAATAATAGCATGTTTTTCTGCAATAATCAACAAATACCCGTCAGAATTCCGATAAAAAATCAACGATCGCGCGGTCATACGCGGCCATGTTGTTGATCCGGATACGGGAATGCTGCCCGCTGTCGAACCAGACCAGCTTTTTGGGCGCCCGGCATTTCTGAAACAGCAGCTCCGCCTTGTCCGGCGCGGAATACTGGTCCTTCCGGCTGTGCAGGAACAGGACCGGTATTTCCAGGCGGCCGATGCGCCAGAGCGGCCCGTCGGACACAACGTTCGCCCCGGAGAACAGCCGGATCCAGACCATGGTCAGCTGCATGATCGGGAAGCGCGGCGTGTGCGGCCGGTCGACCTTCATGTGGTTGAGGAAGGATTCGTAGAAATTGACGTACATGCCTTCCACGCAGAGCCCTTCGATATAGTCCGGACAGCCCTCGCTGACCGCGGCGAACAGCGCCGTCGAAGCGCCGATGCAGATCCCGTGCAGGAACACGGCCCGGTTCTCCAGCTCATCGTGCAGCAGGGCGCACCAGCGGAGCAGGTCGCGGTATTCCTTATAGCCGAGCGAGGAGATCCGGCCCTCGGAAAGTCCGTGGGCGCGGTTGTCGATCACCAGCACGTTGTAGCCGGCGGCGCGGAACGGCTCGGCGAAAAAGTACGAATACAGCAGCGATTCCATGCGGCCGGCGATGATGATCACCGCCTTTTCCGCGCCGAAATCGAAGTATTCGCCGGCCAGCTTCAGCCCGTCGCTCGTAATGCCGACCTCGCGCTTGCAGGCGTGATGCTTTTCCTCCCACGCGATGCCGATGTCGAACATCCGGCGGTATTCCTCATCGTCCGGAATGCTGCAGGAGCGGTCCCATTTTTTCTGCCTCGTCCGGACCAGCAGGACCGTATACAGGACCAGGGAGAGCAGCAGGACGGGCAGCACTCCCAGAAACAGGACGGCAGCAAGCAGGATCTTCCAGAACATATAATCTCCCTACATCACGCCGAGGACCCAGTGATAGATCTCCTGGCCGGCGTCGATAAATTCCAGTTCCAGCAGCGGCAGTTTTTCGGCGACCGCCTCCGCGAGCGCCGCTTCCTGTTCTTCGGAAACGCCGCTGCCGCGGAACACGACGCCGGTTTCTTTGTCTTCCGCGCCGTCGATCATCAGCAGCGCGTCGATGAGCGCCGCCTTCCAGTCGCTGTTCACGCAGACGAGCTCGCCGCCCAGGAACGCGATCTCTTCGCCCTTCCGGCAGCGGATCTCGTGATAACTCCAGTCCCGGGACGCGGTCGTTTCACTGACTGTCACCACGTCCTTTGCCCCACGCAGCATCTGCTGGATCCGGCGGGAGACGTCGGAGCTGTCGGGCATGTCCATGGCCAGCGCGAAATAGCCTTCTGCATAGCTCGCGGTCGGAATTACAGTCACGTGTTTAGCCTTGAACAGGCCCGCCGCCTGCTCGGCCGCGAGGATGATGTTTTTGCTGTTGGGAAGCACCACGATCTCGTCGGCGGGCAGCTGTTCGAACGCCGCTACGAATTCCTGTGCGGACGTATTCATCGTCGCGCCGCCGTCGATGACCTTGTCGGCGCCGAGAGAAGCGAAGAGCGAGGCCATCCCGTTACCGTTGACTACCGCGACGACGGACAGGGGCTTGTTCTTTACCTGCTGCGTTTCGCGGTCATGTTCATTATGCTGGATCTGCATATTTTCCAGCTTGAACGTCAGAAATTCCCCGTATTTCTGCGACAATTGGATGATGTACGCGGGCGTTTTGGTGTGCACGTGGACCTTGACCCGCTTGTCATTCTGCACGCAGACGATGGAATTGCCGTATTTCTGCAGTCTGTCGATATAATTCTGCAGGCGGAAATGCTGGTCATAACTGCCGCCGTTCATCAGCTGCAGTAGATAGTCCACGCAGTACCCGTCCGCGAACGTGCTGTTTTCGTCAAAGAGGCTCAGGTCCGGTTCGGAAGGGGACGGGGCAGCCGTCTCCCGGACAGCCGGTTCCGCGGATTCCACGGGCTCCCCGTGCAGGTACTTCAGCATCCCCTCGAAGATCAGGATGAAGCCGGCCCCGCCGCTGTCCACCACGCCGGCGTCCTTCAGGACAGGGAGCATTTCCGGCGTCTGGGCGAGCGTGCGGCGCATTTCGGCGATATACATGGACAGGATCACGTCGATCCCGCTGCTGCGCGTGATCTGGGCGCGGATGTGCTCGATGCCTTCGCGCGCGACGGAGAGCATCGTGCCCTCCACCGGCTGCAGCACCGCGTCATAGGCCATGCGGTAGCCGCGGATCAGGCCGCTGCGCAGTTCGCCCGGACCGATCAGCACGCTGCGGGAAAGTTCCTGGCTGAAGCCGTAGAAAAACTGCGAGAGGATCACGCCGGAATTTCCCCGTGCGCCGAGCAGCATGCCCGCGGACAGGGTCTTCAGGAAGTCATTGATCTGGGTCGTGCTGACCGCGTTCTGCAGGCCGTGCGCGAGCGTCATGCACATGTTCGTCCCGGTATCGCCGTCAGGCACCGGGAATACGTTGAGCCGGTTGATTTCTTCCTCGTGCTGCTGCAGGTTGGCCAGGCCGCTGCGGAGCATCCGCTCCAGTTCGATGCCGTTGATTCGTCTGATTGCCATACTGTTATTTGTCCTTGCTCATGGACTGCACTTTTTTCGGCAGCAGGAAAGAGAGAATAAAGGAGAGCAGGATCAGGCCCGCGCAGATCGGCGTCAGATAGCGCATGGCGCCCTCGGTCTGCTTGAGCGCGACCAGGATGACGCCGGTCGAGAGACCGGTGGCGACGCCCGCGAACAGCCCCTGCACGGCGAAATACATGGCCGAATGGGAGATGCCCTTTTCCTGTTCTTCATCCGCCGCGAACTGCGACGGCAGCGAGTAAGCCACCGCGAACATTGCGCCGATGGCGAAGGAACTGATCAGGCCGGTGACGATCGACAGGATGGTCTTGGGCATGCCCTTCGGCAGGAAGGACACCGCAAACATCGTCGTCATCCCGACCATGTACGCGATCAGGATGTAGCGGTAGGCAAACCCGAAGCCCTTTTTGCGCAGGATCTTGTCATACAGCAGCAGCGTCAGCGGGACCGGCGCAAAAGCGGCGATCATGACCAGGATCATGCTCATGCCGACGTAGGAAAAATACTCGTTGATGCCGGCCAGGAAAAGCTGTACGCCGGCGGTCATGAACGAATAGACGACCATCCAGATGATGAACGGCCGGTTCCGGAATGTGTAGGCCAGGGACTTCGTCAGGCTCAGGCGGGGCGTTGTTTCCGCCGCTTCCCCGCTCATGTCCGGCTCTTTGATCATAAAGAGCGGGATCAGCATCGTGAGCGCGATCGGGAGCACGATCAGGGCGACCTTCGTGATATTCATCCCGTTGAGCATCATGCGGACCACGACGTAGCCGAGGATGAAATAAACGATGTCATACACGGATTTCGCGTTCGAAAGCAGGTTCCGTTCGTGTTCGGTCTCGACGATCTCGGTGAACGTGGCGTAATAGTTGACCATCGTCAGCGTGTAGAAGCAGAAGAAGATGCACAGGACCACGCCGTAGTAGATCGTGTTCAGCAGCGTCGCGCCGCCGGGGTTCGGAACGATCAGGAAGGCGGCGTAGGAGAGCAGCAGCGGGATCAGGCCGATCAGGAGCGCGGGCCGCCGGCGGCCCCATTTGGTGCGCAGCCCGTCGGTAAACGCGGCCATGGGGATGTCGATGATGCCGTCCAGGATCTTGGCGGCCATGGCGAATGCCGCCCAGACGGCGGGAACGACCAGGTCGATGCCGCGGAAGGTCTGATTCGCGATCGCGGCCTCGCCGAATCCGCCGATGAGCAGGGCGCTGCACAGATAGGACCCCATCATCAGGTTGAGCAGGTTGATGCCCATGCCGGATGCGGCATACAGGATGATCCTGCCTTTTCCGTGGATCTTTTTCATCTCTTATTCCTCCTTGCTGAGCTGCTTTTCAATGATTGCGCGTTCCTGCGACAGGTCTTCCGAGATCGGTTTCCCGAGATAGTAGGCCGCCATCAGGCCGGGGCCGATGTTGATGCCGCAGGCCGGGAAGACGTCGTTGATGAAGATCTCTTTCGGGTGGAAGCGTTCTTCGATCATCTGCTTATAGACTTCGGCCTGCGCGAGGCGGCTGGTCTGGGCGATGAAGATCGTCTGGTCTTCCGGGTCTTCGATCGTCTGCGCGATATACTCCATCAGGACCGCGTAAGCCGCCTTGGCGCCTTTGACCTTGCCAATCACGGTGGTGAGGCCGTTGTAGTCGAATTCGCCGATGGGCTTGATGCCGGCAAGCGTGCCGAAAAAGGCTTTGGCATTGGTGAGCCGTCCCTTTTTGGCGACGAAGCTGAGGTCGTCCAGCCAGCCGGCCTGGTGGAAGCGGTTTTTATTGGCTTCCAGGTATTCGGTGACTTCGTCCAGGGAAAGACCCTGATCGCGCAGCCGCGCCGCATGGACGGCCATCAGGCCGAAACCGGGGCCGAAACGGAGAGAATCCACGACGCGGATCCTGGCTTCGGGATGCGCCTGCATGACCTGCTTCGCGGCGGTAGAGGCGAACTGGAAGGCGCCGCTGATGCCGCTGGAGATGGTCATGGCGAGCAGTTCAGTGCCGTCCGCGGTCAGGGTTTCCATCGCATTGGCAAATTCCTGGGTGTTGGGCGGCGCGGTCTTGAAGCCGTTCGGGTCTTTTTTCAGGTTCGCGTAGAACTCCTCGCGCGAGTACCGGTCCCACTTCATCGGGGAGGGGAGATCGGTCTTGTCCGGCAGGGTGATGTGGCCGGGGACGACATGGATGTCGTACTGCGTCCGGAACTGTTCGTTCAGATCGCAGGTGGCGTCGCACAGGATCGCAAATTTCTTCATTTCGGGTTCCTCACTTCTTTATTCATTCGGTGGTTCTTATGTATTCTCAAATCCGCATGCGTCCTGCAGGAAACGGAACAGCTCCGTTTCGGCGCGTTCGCGTTCCGCCGGGAAGGCCAGCGTGTGACCGGCGCCTTCGGCGGAAAACAGGACTTTGCGCGGGGAGGCGCAGGCTTCGTAATTGGTCACGCCCTGGGCGTAGGGCACGGTCTCATCCGCGGTCCCGTGCAGGAAAAAGGCGGGGATCTCCGTGCGGGAGAGGGCATCGGTGACCGGCGTCCGGATGTCAAAGCCGTAAAACAGCCGGGCAAACAGGCGGATCAGCGGCATCAGCAGGAAGCCGGGGAGATGCCGCCGGCGGCACTCCTGCAGGAGCTGCAGATACGGCGACGTAAAGCCACAGTCCGGGATCAGGCAGCGGACGACTGCGGGATCGAGTTTGTCCGAGGCGTAGGCGGCGGTAGCGGCGCCCATGGAGATGCCGTAGACCGCGATCCGCGGGCTTTCCGGCTGCGAAGCGGCCCAGCGGACCCAGTTTTCCAGGTCGAACTGCTCTTTCAGGCCGAAGCAGGTCCGTTTGCCGCCGCTGACGCCGTGGGCCCGCTGCGATACCAGCAGGACGTTCCAGCCGTGTGCGGCGAAGCATTCCGCCTGCAAGGCAAAGTTCACCATCGGGTCTGAGCGGTAGCCGTGCAGGAGAATCACGGTCTTCCCGGCGTGCCGGTCATAGTAGTCCGCACAGAGCTCCGTATTGTCCGCCGCCCGCACCGTGACTCTGGTTGGGGACAGAAGGGAGAGCGTTTTTTCCGCGGACTGCAGCGCCGCCGCGTACGGGGCAAACTCCTCCGTTCCGCAGATCTCCTCCAGGCCCATGACCGGGCTCCGCCGGAATACGATCACGGCGGCTGTCAGCGCCGGGCCCAGGATAAGCAAGAGATACAGCCCCAGTATGATCAGGATCGTCACCAAAAACGGCATGGAGTACTCCTTAACGGCCGGTGTCCTGTCCGGCGTCCCGTGCCCGGGCTTTCTGCGCGAGCCACCGCTCCCGGGCGGCTTCTTCCAGCAGGGAGCGGCTTTCGCCGAAGACGCATTCGTTTGCAAAATGCTCACAGTTGTTGTGCAGCAGGTCGTATTGATCTTCGCCGATCCGGCTGCGTGCCGTTTCGATGATCTTCTTAGCCGGCAGGCGCTTGCGGCGCTCCTTCCGGTCCGGCACGGCGATCTCCACGATGCCGCCGCAGGCGAAAACGTCAATGTCGGTCGCGAGGACCTTCAGCCGGTCCGGCTCATTCGCAAAGCGCTCGATCGGGGGCAGGCCATAGGAGATGACTTCCTCCTCGGAGACGAACACCCCGTAGTGATAGAACGAACCGATCCGCACCCGGATCATATCGCCGGGCCGGCAGTCTCCGGGCTGCCAGTTCATTTCAGTTTCGCCTCGATGTAATCCACCACGTCGCCCAGCGTCCGGAAATCCGTGGCGCCGACGTTTTCGAAGCGGATGCGGAACTCTTCCTCGATGGCGATGACCATGTACAGCATGCCGACCGAGGACAGACCGAGGTCGCTGTCCAGTTTTGACTGCTCCGTGCAGGCGGCCGCGGCCGCGCGGTTGCGGTCGTCGGTCGTGATCAGGATATCACGGAGCTTTTCGATGATCTCATTTCTTGTCATGTTTGTATCTCACGATCTTCATGGCCGGGGACCTCTGGAAATCCGTGTCCCGGATCACGATGCGGCTGACCTGCTGGAAAGAGGGCAGCGTCTTGTTGACCCGTTCCAGTTCCTGCATCGCGTATTCCTTGCGTTCCTCGGGGGATAATTCGGTCAGTACGGTAGGCCGCAGGACGACTTCCAGGGCGAGGATCTGCGCGCCGAATTCGTTTTCGTCCTCGAACACCTGGGAGTCCTGCACGAACGGCAGCGCATTGAACGATGTCTCAACTTCCGCGGGCGATACGTTTTCGCCGCTCTGCAGGACGATGATCTCCTTGATGCGGCCGGTGATGTACAGGTAGCCGTCCTCGTCCAGATGCGCGAGGTCGCCGGTTTTGAACCAGCCGTCCTCGTAGGCGTCGGGTTCCTCTGCGCCGACGTAGCCCTCCATCATGTTCCGGCCCTTGAGCCAGAGTTCGCCGTTTACAAAACGCAGCTCCTGGTTCGGGTAAGGCAGGCCGACGGATTCCGGCTTCTGCAGGCTTTCCGGGTTGCCGGAAACGAGGTTGGCGGATTCCGTGAGGCCGTAGCCGGCCAGCAGTTTGACGCCGATTTTGTCGTATTCCGCGATCAGGAAGGGCGAGACCGGCGCGGCGCCGCAGATGATCACCTTGAGGTCGTCGCCGAGCATGTTGCGGCCGAAGCGCTTGGAGAGGGTCAGGGCCATTTCGGCGAGGGCCGGGACCATGACCATGATCGTCGGGCGGAAGGCCGCGATGTCGCGGAACATGTCCTTATTGTTGCGGCAGATGAACAGAGTGCTGCCGGTATAGAGCGAAGTCATGAGGTTGCGGATCAGGCCGAACACGTGGGAGAGCGGCAGGATCAGCAGATAGCGCTGGTCGAAGACCTTCGGCGTGCCGTAGCAGCCGTTGACCGTCCCCTGCATGACCGCTTCGTTCGAAAGCAGGGCGCCTTTGCTTCTGCCGGTGGTGCCGCCGGTGAAAACGATCACGCAGGGCGTGCGGCCGGTGCAAGGCGCGGCCGGCGTTTTTTCGTCGGAGACGGCATCGGCAGGCAACAGGGCGATGTCCGGGCGGCGCGCTTTGAGCAGCGCCAGGCGGTCCGCGAAATCCGGCTGGTAGACCAGCTGCGAGACGCCGAACATCATGCAGCAGCCGAAGACCGCGGTCTCGTCCAGATGGGCCGGGAAGATCACGGCGGTGCAGCCGGAGGTGACGACGGCCAGGTATGCTTTGATGAAGTCATAGGAATTGGCCGCGAACAAGGCGATGCGGCTGCCCGCTTCCGGCGCGCCGAGCAGCGTGCGGAAACCGGCGGCGTCGTCTTCCAGCTGCGCATACGTGAAAGCCGCGCCGTTGTCGATGACGGCGGGGTGCGGGCCGTATTCGCTGACGCAGTGCGCCCACATGTCGGTGACGGTGTCAAAATCATGGATGCGGTCGAATTCCGCATCGTCGGTGTATTTCCGGAAACGTTCCGGGGATGGAGTCAGCATAATGGGAGGACCTCCGTATATGTATTCTGTGAAACCTTATATTCAGTGCAGGTCGGCTTCCGCCAGTTCTTTCAGCCGTTCTTCCTTTTCCTGCAGCATGACAGCGATCTCGTCGATCTTGGAGAACGACGGGCGGCTGCCGTACCGGGCGATAATGTCGATCGGTTCGCCGATCACGAGGCGGAGCCGGCGGTACCGCGGCTTCGGCGGCAGGACGTAGACCGGGACGATCGGCGCCTTGCCCTGAAGCGCCATGAGGACCATGCCGGACTTGAACGTTGCCATTTCGCCGCTGCCGTCATTGACGTGCCCTTCCGGGAACAGCGAGACGATGGCGCCGGCCTGCAGGGCATCCGAGATCTGGCGCAGCGTGTCGATGCGGAAGTTCCCGCGGTCGACCGGGATGCAGTGGAAGGCCCGGAACAGCCGGCCGGCTTTGCTTTCGAAGAATTCCTTGCCGCAGATAAAGCGGTGCCGGCGGTACCAGACCGCGATCATAACGTAGATCGGGTCGAAGAACCCCGCGTGGTTCGCGATCACGAGATGGCCGCCGCGCAGGCGCTTCCGGGCGGCTTTGGATTCATAGAGCCACTTCGGCCGCAGCCAGAGCAGGCCGGGCAGGCCTGCTGTGATCTTGGTGAAATCGTATATCAGGTTGTCCTTAGAGAACAGCGGGAGTTTTTCAGGTTTTTGTCTGTTCATCGAGCAGGTTCTCCAGGTCTATGATGATCTGCCGCATCCGTTCGGATACCAGCTGCAGCGTTTCCTTTTCTTCGCCGCCTTCCGGTGCGAGATCGGCGGCGTAAAACGGTTTGCCGATCAGGACGCGGGCGCGGGCGCGTTTGCAGTACGAGCCGTTGGTCACGACCGGGATGACCGGCACGCCGGCCGCCAGCGCGAGCCAGGCCGCGCTCACCTTGAATTCCAGCGGCCGCGCTTCCCCGGGCAGGGGCAGGCGGCTTTCCGGGAACATCCCGACCGCGCCGCCGTTCTCCAGGATCTCAAGCGATTCTGTCAGAAAACCGAAATCTTTCGCATTGCGGTCCACGTAGATGCCGCCGAGCCGCCGGAGCAGCCAGCCGAGGAATTTCTTCCGGAAGAGCACCTCCGCCATCTGGAACCGCACGGTCCGCGTGAAAAACACGAACAGGTAGAGCATGTAGTCGACGATGGAGGTGTGGTTCGAGATCACGAGCGCCGGGCCCCGGATATGGCGGTCCTGCACGCTGCGGTCCTCGTAATATACCTTCATGCGGAAACAGAGCGCCTGGGCCGGCCAGCCGGTGATCTTCACAAACCAGTTCCAAAAACGGATCATACCGTCTGCTCCTCCTATCGGGCGCCGTCAAAGTTCTGCCGGATGTAGCCGGCGATCTGCGATACCGTGCGCAGCTGCAGGTTTTCCGGCGGGAAGGGGAGAGTAAATTCCTCCTCCAGCTTCGCCAGCATCCCGAAATAATCGATACTGCTGCCGCCGAGTTCCGTGAAGAAATCGGCTTCCGCGGAGATCTCCTCCGCCGGACGGCCGAGCGCTTCGGCCATGCAGGTCCGCACACGCAGGGCCAGTTCGCCGAGGACCGCTTCGTCCTGACGGGACGCCGGATCCAGAACCTTCAGGCGGCCGGCCGCATAGTCTGCAGCGAGACGGATGCGGTTGGGCTTGAATTCCGTCTCCGTCAGCAGCGGCTCGCCCAGCAGGGCGATCTTCCCGACCGTGCCGGACAGGCCGGCCTGTGCAATCTTATCCCGGAGGGCTGATTCCGCCGTCCGCAGCTGCTCGCCCGTCAGATAGGGCCCGACGGAGGCCAGCAGGACCGGGACCGTTTTGCCGTTCTGGCGGGCGCCGATCAGGCAGACCGCGCAGCCGTCGGTGCGGAGCTGCGGCTCGATCAGGTTCGGGTTCAGGTTTTCGCCTTCCGGCCCGATGATCAGGTCGTCGCGCCGCCCCTGCAGGAAGTAATGGCCGTCCGTGCAGGAAGCCAGGTCCTGCGTGCGGAACCAGCCGTCCCGGTCGGTGCGTTCTCCGCCGCAGAGCACGTAGCGCGCGAGCACTTCGCCGCGCACCAGCAGTTCCCCGTTCTCATCCACGCGGTATTCCGCGTGCCCGACCGGTTTCCCGACGGAGCCGCTGCAGAGCCAGCGGCGTTTATCGGACAGCTCCACGGATGTGATGCCGATCTCGGTCATGCCGTAGCCGTTGGCGAGGCGGTAGCCGATGCCGTTGAAGAACGTGAGGATCTCCGGATCGATATAGCTGCCGCCCGTAATCATGAAGCAGATGCTCTGCCCGAAGATCTTGTCGCGCACTTCGCGGAAGGCGGCGGCGGAAAAGGCCCGGGCCGCCGGTTCCGGCAGTTTCTGCTGCAGGGCCAGCGCGCGTTCGAATTTGTTCCACGTCGCTTCGCCGCGCTCCCGGATCCCGCGGAGGGCCTGTTCATAGACTTTTTCCCAGAACAGCGGCACCGCGAAAACATGCGTCACTTTATGCCGCTTGATCGTGTTGACGATTGTCTGCGGCGCCAGATCGTTTAAATGCACGAAGGTCCGCGCGAAAAAGCCGAACCAGAGGTACACCGCGATCAGGCCGAAGACGTGGTAAAACGGCAGGAAGGCCAGCAGTTTGAGCTCCCCGTCGTAATGCTTCTTCATCTGCGGGCAGTCGCTGATGATCCGGTAACTGTCCACGATCTGGTAAAAGAATTCCTCGGCCGTGTAGGCGCAGACTTTGACGTGCTCGCTGGTGCCCGAGGACATGACGAGCAGTTCGGTGCCGAAGGGGCCGACTGCGGCCGGGGCCGCTGCCGCATTCTCCGCTGCGTCTCCGCCTTCGTCCTCCGTCCAGCCGGCCAGATCCTCCGGCAGGAGAGTAAGGCAGTCAAAGCGCTTGCCGTCCGAGATGACGGCGGCGCAGCCGCAGGCCTGCATGGCTTCCGCCAGCAGCGCTTCCGGCAGGCGCAGATTCATCAAAAGCGGGCGATATCCTGCCGCCAGGATCGCCCAGAATGTCTCGATCCACTCGAGACTGTTATCCATGTGCAGGCCGACGACCGTATCCGGCGCCAGCCCCGCCAGCCGCTCCTTCAGGACGGCGCGTTTCCGGAGGACGTGCGCTTTGGCCTCCCCGTACGTCGTCTTGCGGATGCGGTATCCCTCGCTGCGCTCGTAGAGCACGTTTTCCTCTTCGCGGAACATCAGCGCGAACATCGTTTCAAACGTGTGCCCGTGTTCGGAAAACCAGCGGATCTTATCTTCCACGAAGGCTTTGATGGACCGGAAAGCCCCCAGATGGTAGTCAGTCATATCATGCCTCTCCATGCAGGAAAAATGATCTGCACAAATCTTATGTACTATAGCATATCGGCATAAATAAAGCAAGAAGAAACAGCGGCGGACGGCGGGGCGGAAAGCAATGGACTTTTCGGCCGGTCCGTGGTATGATCAGGCGGAGAAAGGATATTGGTACGGATATGGAACCTGTTTTGCAAACCTATGAACTGACCAAGCGGTTCGGCGGCCGGACAGCCGTCGATCACGTGAACATGCAGATCAACCGGGGGGATATTTACGGTTTTATCGGCCGGAACGGCGCCGGCAAAACGACGCTGATGCGGACGGTGCTGTCCATGGCGCTGCCGTCGGAGGGCCGGTTCGACCTGTTCGGGCAGAAGCCCGTGCCGGCGCTGCAGCGGCGCATCGGCTCGCTGGTGGAGACCCCCGGCCTGTATAACAAATGCTCCGCGAAGGAGAATCTGCTGCGGTTCTCGATCCTGGCCGAGGCGGACCCGCGGGAAGTGGACGAGATCCTGGGGATGGTCGGGCTGGCGAATACCGGCAAAAAGAAGGCCGGCCATTTTTCGCTGGGCATGAAGCAGCGGCTGGGCATCGGCATCGCGCTGCTGGGCCATCCGGAGTTTATCGTGCTGGACGAGCCGGTCAACGGGCTGGATCCGGCCGGCATCCAGGAAGTGCGGAACCTGATCCTGTTCCTGAACCGGGAGCACGGCATCACATTCCTGATCTCGAGCCACCTGCTGGACGAGCTGGGCAAGATCGCCACGCGCTTCGGGATCATCAGCGAAGGCCGCCTGGTGGAGGAACTGACGATGCCCGAACTGCAGGAGCGCTGCGCCGGCAAGCTGCGTTTTGTGGTGGACGACCCGGAAAAAGCGCTCTCCGTGCTGGAAGGGCTGGCAGATCCGGAGCAGATCGAATGCAAAGGAAACGCGTTGCTGGTGCCGGACGGCGCGGCACCGTCGGCTCTGATCAACCGGCGTCTGGTGGAGAGCGGCGTGGAGGTCAGCACCCTCGTCCGGGAGACCGCCGAATGGGAAGATTACTTTATCGAAAGGCTGGGCCGCTGACATGAAAAACCTGCTGCGTTTTGAATTCCGGAAAATGTTCCGCCGGTCCAGTCTGTATATCTGTCTGGGAGCGGCGGTGGCCACGGCCGTGCTGACGGTCTTCACCACGTATTCCATGTACAAGATCTTCATGGAGGACATTTCCACCATGCAGTCGTTTTCCTCGTCGGATCTGGCCGCGCTGGCCGGATTTACACAGCTGGACGGATGGGGACAGATGCTGATCGCGCTGACTTCGAGCAGTCCGGTGATGCTGATGGGGATCTTTATCGCCCTGCTCGTGTGTTCGGATTATAGTTCGAAGACCGCAAAAAACATCATCGGCCGCGGCTATTCCCGCACGGGGTGGCTCAGCGCCAAGCTGGCCGCAGTCGGCTGCGCCTGCCTGCTGTTCAGCGCGGTGACGATGCTGGCGGGCTTCCTGTCCGGCACCATATTCTGGGAAGCCGGGGAGTTCCGGGGAAGATACATCGTGCTGATCCTGCTGCAGCTGCTGATCATGATGGGGTATGCCGCGGTGTTCGTGTTCTGGAGCGTGCTCCTGCGCAGCAGCGGCGGCGCGATCGCGCTCAACCTGGTCTTCCCGACGACGCTGAGCCTGATCCTGACCGTTCTGGATCTCCTGATCTTTGAAGAGAACGGGAAGATCACCCGGTTCTGGCTCTCCGGCGCCATGCAGACGGCCGCCGGCGTTTCCGCGGACGGGAAGGACCTGTGGCTGGCCGCGCTGGCGGGGGTCCTGTATACGGTGGTGTTTACGGGGCTGAGTTATATGATCGTGAATAAGAGGGATGTGTAAGGGGAAGGGCCGTTGAAACAACGGCCCCTACGTTTATTTCCGCCACCTTCCGGAGAGGTAGAACGTGCCGCCGATGAGAAGGGGCATGAAGCCGGCGAGGGCGTCGCCCATCCAGAAGCCGTAGCAGCCGAGGCCGAGGGCGAAGCCGAGGAGGGCGGCGAGACCGATGCGGGCGAAGACGCCGTCGATGATGGCGATGGCGAGGTTCAGGCCCGGTTTTCCGGAACCGTTGATCAGGGAGAAGGCGGCGCTGCGCGTGGCCGCGCCGAAGAAGTTCAGGATGATGGGCAGCGTCAGCACGCCGGCCAGCGACAGCACGGCCGTATCGTGCGTGAACAGGCCGTACACGAAGTCCGGCGCGAGCAGCATGACGGCGGAAGCCAGCGCGGCAAAACCCAGGCCGAAGCCAAGCACCGTGAGCAGAATATGAGTCACCCGCCTGTATTTGGCCGCGCCGAGATTCTGGCCGGTCATGGAACTGCCGGCGGTGGTGAAGGACTGCGAGATGACGCCGCTCATCGTGTTGATTTTGTTGAACACGCCGGCCAGCGCGGAGTACGCGACGCCGAACATATTGATCCAGGCCATCAGCACGATCTTGGAAAAACTGATGGCGGCGGACTGGATCGCCATGGGGATACCCAGCGAGACGAGGCGGCGGAAGGCCGCTTTTTCAATGCGGAAACTGGCCGGTTTGAAGTCGAAACCGAAGCTTTCGCGCCGCCGGTACAGGTAGATCAGCGCGATAATAAAACTCGTGCCCTGCCCGATGACCGTAGCCAGCGCCGCGCCGAACACCGCCATGCCCAGATACTTCACGAACAGGATATCCAGGACCATGTTCAAAACCGCGGCGATCGCGATAAACACGAAGGGCCGCCGCGAATCCCCCATCCCGCGCAGGATCGCGCTGACCACGTTGTAGCCGTAAATGAAGACCAGGCCGCAGACGCAGGTCACCGTATAATCCAGGCTGTACGCGAGTGATTCCGCCGGCGTGTTCAGCCAGCGGAGGATGTGGTGGCGTAGCAGAAAACAGACCGCGGCCATCGCCAGCGCGGCGCTGAGCAGGAACGTGAACAGGGCGCCGATCGTCTTTTTGATCTCGTCGCGCCGCCCGGCCCCGACCGAGCGCGCGATGATCACCTGCCCGGCGGAAGAGAAACCCATCGCGATGAACGTCAGCAGGTGCAGGATGTCACCGCCGATGGAGACCGCGCTCATGCCGGCGCCGTCGATATACCGCCCCACCACCATCAGGTCCACCAGGTTGTAGACCGCCTGCAGGGCGTTCGAAAGGAAGAGAGGGAACGCGAAGCCGACCAGCCGGGGCACCACCGGCCCCTCGGTCAGGTCGCGTATCATGCTTTTTTCAGACATGACGGAGTCCTTTGCGTGTGATGTGTCTATTGTAGCGTTTCTCTGCCGGAAAAGCCAGTGTCTGAAAAGAAAAACCGCTGTTTTCTTCCTTCTGACGGATATTCCTTGATTATTCTTTCCGTCCTTGTTATACTGTCGCTTTGTCGGAGGAAACCATGAAAACCCTTTCAAGCAGATATTTTGGCGATAAACAGTTTTACAGACGGATCTTTACGGTGATGCTGCCCATCGTGATCCAGAACGCCATCACCAACTTTGTCAGCATGCTGGACAACCTGATGGTGGGACGGCTGGGCACGGCGGAGATGACGGCTGTCTCCGTGGCGAATCTGCTTGTGTTCGTGTACAATCTGAGCATTTTCGGCGCGGTCTCCGGCGCCGGCATTTTTACGGCCCAGTATTATGGCAAAAAGGATCATGAAGGCATCCGCTGCACGTTCCGCTTTAAACTGATGATCGCGGGGGCGCTGACCGCATGCGCCGTCGCGCTGGTCCTTCTGGACGGGCGGAGCATCCTGGCGCTGTACCTGAAAGGCCAGGGAGAAGCGGCGGAGGCGGCCCGGATCCTGGACCTGTCGTACGGGTATCTGAAGCTGATCCTGATCGGCCTGATCCCGCACTGCATCACGCAGGCGCTTTCCGGCACACTGCGGGAAACGGATAAGGGCATCCCGCCCATGGCGGCGGGCGTCTCCGCGTTTACGGTCAACCTGATCCTGAACTACGTGCTGATCTTCGGACATTTCGGCGCGCCGCGCCTGGGGGTGACCGGCGCCGCCATTGCCACGGTGGTGTCCCGCTTCGTGGAACTGACGGTGGTCGCGGTCTGGACGATGCGCCATAAGGCGCTGAATCCGTTCATCGTCGGCGCGTTCCGGAATTTCCGGGTCCCGCTGGAGCTGGCGGGAAGGATCCTGAAAAAAGGCCTGCCGCTGATGCTGAACGAGACGCTGTGGGCCGGCGGCATCGCTTTCCTGGAGCAGTGCTATTCGCTGCGCGGGCTCCATGTGGTGGCAGCCTGCAACATCAACAATACCTTTTTCGACGTGTTTGCCGTGGGCTTCATTTCCTCCGGCGTTGCGATCGGGATCATTACGGGGCAGGAGCTTGGAGCCGGCCGGATCCGGGAAGCGCGCGAAAACGCGCCGAAAATGATCGTCTTTTCCGCCCTGCTGGGCGTCGTGATCGGCGCCGTGTATTTCGCTGCGGCGCATTTTCTGCCGTATCTGTACAATACCACGGAAGACGTGCAGCGGCTGGCGACGTCGCTGATGATCGCTTCCGCGCTGTTTTTCCCGACCGAAGGCATCCTGAACTGCTGCTATTTTATTGTACGGGCAGGCGGCAAAACCATGATCACGATGCTGACGGACAGCGGGCTGCTGTGGGGCGTGCAGGTGAGCACGGCGTTTTTCATCAGCCGTTTCACGGACATGCCCATCGTTCCGTTTTATACGCTTGTCCAGTCCCTGATCGTCATTAAGGGGATCGTCGGGCTGCTGTTCGTCCGGCAGGGGAAATGGGCAGTTTCTCTAGTGAAAGAAGAATAGCGGAAGTGATTGATTTGGTGGGGAAAAGATGGTATAATCAATCTGCAGTTTTATCGGACTGTCCTTTTGATGTGAGGAGTTTTGTATGAGTGAGAATAAAAACACGACGTTCCAGACTTCCAGCCGGAGCCGCCGGCGGGTCAAGCGCCAGAGACCCTGGCTGGCTGTTCCGCTTGCCATCCTGGTGCTGCTGATCGCAGCGGCGCTGTTCCTGGCGGTGCGCCATGCCATTAAAAAATGGGGCGGTTCGAAACCGGCGGAACCTGCCGTGACCACCGAAGCGCAGCAGGACACGACGCCGGCGGAGACCGAGCCGCAGACCACGGAACCGCAGACCACGGAGCCCGTCACTGAAACCCCGGAACCGACGGACGCCCCGCAGACCACGGAACCGGTTGAAACCGAACCCGCTGAGACCGAACCGGCGGAAACCACCGGCTCGCCCGTCGCGGAAGCCTTCCACCTGTACACGCCCGCGGAAATTCTTCCGGTCCCGGAAGACATCAGTTATGATTTCTTCAGCGACTCCAACGCGGACGACCCCAACGGCAGCTGGTGGTGCGGCGGCATGAAGCGCGACCTGGAGACCGGCGAAGTGACGAAGGAATACGACCGCCACGCGGAAACGCTGGAACTGCTCGACAAATACGGCGCCATCTACCGCAAGAACGAGGACCGGAAGGTGACCTACCTGACCTTCGACTGCGGCTATGAAAAAGGCTTCACCGGGAAGATCCTGGACACCCTGAAAGAGAAGAACGTCAAGGCGGTCTTCTTCGTGGCCGGCGATTTTGTTAACGATCCCAAGAACAAGGACCTGCTGGTGCGGATGTATGAGGAAGGCCACGTGATCGGCTCTCACACGGACCATCATAAGATCATGCCGAGCCTGTCGGACGGTGAGTTCATCCAGGAACTGAACGAGCTTCAGCGGAAAGTCAACGACATGCTGGGCTTCGAATATCAGATCCATTTCTACCGCCCGCCGCAGGGCTCCTCCAGCGAGCGCGACATGTATCTGGCGCGGAAGATGGACATCACCACGGTGTTCTGGAGCTTCGCTTACGGCGACTATGACACGGAAAACCAGAAAGAAGTCTCCGAAGCGCTGGAACTGGCCGAAAGAGGCCTGCACGACGGCTGCGTGTACCTGCTTCACGCGGTATCCTCCACGAACGCGGCGATGCTGGGCGACCTGATCGATTTCATCCAGGGCCAAGGGTACGAGATCCGGCGGATCGATCAGTAAAACCGGTTGCGGGACAATGAAAAACGGACGGTTTTCGGACCGTCCGTTTTTGCGTGGGGAGAATGGCGAGGGCTTCCGCTTCCGCGTTACTCCTCAAGCTTCGGAAGCATGTCGCTGTACTTGCTGCCGGTGGAGTGTGCGGTGGTCCCTTCGCGCGTGCTCATCTGTACGGCTACCGTCGCTTTCTGGATGGGGGCCAGGGTGCCGGCGCCGCCTACGCAGCCGCCGGGGCAGGCCATGCCTTCCAGCAGGTAGCCGTTGTACTTGCCGGCTTTGGCTTTCTGCATCATCTTGCGGCATTCGTCCAGGCCTTCGGCGCGCTCCATCAGGACGGTGCGGTCCGGATCGATGTCGTGGATGGCGTTCTTCACTGCATTCGCGACGCCGCCGCCGATACCGAAGGCGCGGCCGTCGCTGCTGGCTTCGATCACGGCGCGGTCGTCCGGCATTTCGGCCAGTTTGACGTTCTTCGCCTCCATGATGCCCAGTACTTCCTCAAACGTCAGCACGAAGTCTATGTCACTGCGGATGGTGCGGCGGCTGGCTTCCAGCTTCTTCGCCGCGCAGGGGCCGATGAACGCGACCTTGCAGCCCGGGTATTTCTTTTTCAGCAGGCGGCCGGTCAGCACCATGGGCGTGAGCGCCATGGAGATGCAGTGCGCGTATTCCGGGAACTCCCGCTTCGCCATGACGGACCAGGCCGGGCAGCAGGAGGTGCCCATGAACGGCAGTTTCTCCGGCACTTCTTCCATGAAGTCGCGCGCTTCTTCGATCGTGCACAGGTCCGCACCGATGGCCACTTCCACCATGTCCTTGAAGCCGAGCGCTTTCAGCGCGGCGCGCAGCTTGCCGAGCGTGTTGCCGGCGCCCAGCTGGCCGATCACGGCGGGGGCGATGGCGGCGTAGACCGGCGCTTCGCTCCGGATGGCCTGGATCACCTGGAAGATCTGCGCTTTGTCCGCGATGGCGCCGAACGGGCAGTTCACGAGGCACATACCGCAGCTGACGCATTTTTCCTGGTCGATGTCGGCGCGGCCGTATTCGTCGCTGCGGATCGCGTGCATGCCGCAGGCTTTGGCGCAGGGGCGCTGCAGGTGCAGGATGGCTGAATACTGGCAGGCGGACATGCAGCGTTCGCACTTGATGCAGAGGCTCTGATCGATGACGGCGTGCCCGTTCTTGAAGGAGATGGCGTTCTTCGGGCAGTTCTCCTTGCAGGGGTGCGCCAGACAGCCCTGGCACTGATCCGTAACGACTACCTTGTTTTCCACGCAGGAATGGCACGCGAATTTGATGATGTTGATCAGCGGCGGCTGATAATATTTCTCCGGGGAGGCGCATTCTTCCGCGCCGTCAAACACCGCGCTCTGTTCGGCGGCGGTTCGGAGGGGCAGACCCATGGCCAGCCGCATGCGTTCGCGCACGATGGCGCGCTCCAGGAAAACGCTTTCCCGGTAGGTGGACACTTCTCCGGGAATGATCCGGTAGGGGATGGCAGCCATCTCTTTGAGATCTTCCGGCTTTTCATATTCGTAGGACAGACGGGCGACCTCGGAAAAGACGCGGTGGCGGATGTCGTTGACGGAAGTATAGATTCCACGCATGGACATAAGGGGGCCTCCTTTTTGGGGGGATTTTCGACGGGCGGAGCGGATTCGGGCCGTTCCGCTGACTGATTTATGTCAGTATATCACATTTCGGCCGTTTCATCAATATATTCGCAGGCAAGTGTTGCGGCGACCGCGCCGTCTCCGACGGCCGTGGTCAGCTGGCGCACTTTCTTGACGCGGCAGTCGCCGGCGGTAAACAGACCGGGAACGTTCGTGCGGCAGTCCTCGCCGGCGCGGAGATAACCGTCCGGGGTGAGCTCCGCCAGACCGGCCGCGAATCCGCACTGGGGAGCCTGGCCGACCGCCAGGAAGATCCCTTCCGTATCGACCGTAAGGCGGCTTCCGTCCGCTCTGTTTTCCAGTTCCAGCCCGCTGATCATGCCGTCCTCCGTCCGGTAGGAGACGGGAACGTACGGCGTCAGGAGTTCGATGTTTTCTGCGGCTTTGGCCTTGCGGACCAGCGCGTCCGCCGCGCGGAACGCGTCGCGGCGGTGAACGACGTACACCTTTTTGCACAGGGCGGAAAGGTAGATCGCGTCCTGCAGGGCGGTGTCCCCGCCGCCGACAACCACGGCCGTGCGGCCGCGGTAAAAGGCGCCGTCGCAGACCGCGCAGAAGGACAGGCCGGCGCCGACCAGGTCTTCTTCGCCGGGCAGGCCCAGGCCGCGGTGATGGACGCCGGTGGCCAGGATCACGGCCCGCGCGGTCAGCGCGTCGTCTCCGTTGATGCGGAAGCCGTCTTCGGTCTTTTCCAGAGACGCGGCTTCCGTGTAGCTGAGCTTCACGCCCAGCGACGTTATCTGCTCCTGCAGCTGCATCGCGAAATCGGCGCCGCTGACGCCGGGGATGGCGGGATAATTCTCCACCAGCGGGGAGTTGACGATCTGGCCGCCGGGGAATTCCTTTTCCAGCAGCAGGACGTTCTTGCCGGCGCGGGCGGCGTAGAGGGCGGCGGTCATGCCGGCGGGGCCGGCGCCGATGATGAGGATATCGTACATAACGGGAACTTCCTTTCGCTTGTCGTTTTGTTCAGAAAAGGGCGGACATTGGAGTCCGCCCGGGAAAGAGGGTTTGTTGCTTAATTTACTGTTCGTTGATGTACCGGCGGATCGGGCCCAGCCCGGCCAGCTTCACCGTCTCCTCATCGCCGCCCCGGATGATCAGGGTGGGAGAAAGGCGGATGCCGTATTCCTTCACCAGGTCCGGGTTTTCCTCAGCCAGGAGCTTGGTGTAGGGGATGCCGGCGGCGTCCAGCAGGGCGCCGGCCTGCACGCAGTTCGGGCAGGTGCGGGTGGCGACCATCAGGATCTCCTTGCCGTTCTTGATGGCGGCGCGGGTGAGCGCGGGATCGGCCTTGATGTCCACAACGGTGGGCTCCAGGACCTGCTGCGGTTCATCCTGATGCTGCAGGGCGTGCGAGACGCGCAGCGTGCTGCGGCCGATGTCGTACAGCCGTCTGTCCTTGAACTCCTGCGCCTTGCCGTCGTTCCAGTTCTGCACCGGCCGGTAGTACCCGGTGATGCGGCTGTAGATCTCCGTGGGCTTGCCGCAGTACGGGCAGACGCTCTGCTCGCCCACCAGGTAGCCGTGGTCGCGGCAGATGGAATAGGTCGGGCTCATGGTGTAATACGGCAGGCGGAAGTTTTCCGCGATCTTGCGCACCAGATTGGCCGCGGCCTTCCAGTCGGGCAGCTTCTCGCCCAGGAAGGCATGGAAGACGGTGCCGGAGGTGTAAAGGGTCTGCAGGTCGTCCTGGATCTCCAGGGCGGTGAAGATATCCTCCGTAAAGCCCACGGGCAGGTGGCTGGAGTTGGTGTAGTACGGCGTGCCGTTCATGTTGGCGGTGATGATGTCCGGATAGTCCTCGCGGTCGTGCTTGGCGAAGCGGTAGGAGGTGGATTCCGCCGGCGTGGCTTCCAGGTTGTAGAGGTCGCCGTACTGCTCCTGGTAATCGGACAGGCGCTCGCGCATGTGGTTCAGCACGTCCTTGGCGAACTGCTGGGCTTCCGGCGTGGTCAGATCCTTGCGCAGCCATTTTGCGTTCAGCGCGGCTTCGTTCATGCCGACCAGGCCGATGGTGGAGAAGTGGTTCTCAAATGTGCCCAGGTACCGCTTGGTGTAAGGATACAGGCCGTTGTCCAGCAGCTTGGTGATGACGGTGCGCTTGGTCTTTAGGGACCGGGCGGCGATGTCCATCAGCTTGTCCAGACGCTTGTAGAAATCCGACTCGTCCGAAGACTGGTAGGCCAGGCGCGGCAGGTTGATGGTCACGACGCCGATGGAACCGGTGGATTCGCCGGAGCCGAAGAAGCCGCCGCCCTTGCGGCGCAGCTCGCGCAGGTCCAGACGCAGCCGGCAGCACATGGAACGCACGTCGCTGGGCTCCATGTCGGAGTTGATGTAGTTGGAGAAATACGGCGTGCCGTACTTCGCGGTCATTTCGAACAGGAGCTTGTTGTTTTCGGTCTCGGACCAGTCAAAGTCGCGGGTGATGGAATAGGTCGGGATCGGGTACTGGAAGCCGCGGCCGTTGGCGTCGCCTTCGATCATGATCTCGATGAAGGCCTTGTTCACCATGTCCATTTCCTTCTGGCAGTCGCCGTAGGTGAAATCGACTTCCTTGCCGCCCACGATGGCGGGCAGGTCCTTCAGGTCGTTCGGCACGACCCAGTCCAGCGTGATGTTGGAGAAAGGCGCCTGGGTGCCCCAGCGGCTGGGTGTGTTCACGCCGTAGACGAAGGACTGGATGCACTGCTTGACTTCTTTCTGGGAGAGGTCGTCGATCTTCACGAAAGGAGCCAGGTAGGTATCGAAAGAGGAGAACGCCTGGGCGCCGGCCCATTCGTTCTGCATGATGCCCAGGAAGTTCACCATCTGGTTGCAGAGGGTGGACAGGTGCGCCGCGGGCGCAGAGGTGATCTTGCCGGGCACGCCGCCCAGGCCTTCCTGGATCAGCTGCTTCAGGTTCCAGCCCGCGCAGTAGCCGGTCAGCATGGACAGGTCGTGCAGGTGGATGGCCGCGCTGCGGTGCGCGTCGGCGATCTCCTGGTCGTAGATCTCGGACAGCCAGTAGTTGGCCGTGATGGCGCCGGAGTTGGACAGGATCAGGCCGCCCACGGAATACGTGACGGTGGAGTTTTCCTTCACGCGCCAGTCGTTGATCTGCAGGTAGTTGTCCACGATGTCTTTATAGTTCAGGAAAACGCTCTTGACGTTCCGGACTTTTTCACGCTGCTTGCGGTACAGGATGTAGGCCTTGGCCACGTCCGCGTAGCCGGCTTCGGACAGGACCTTTTCCACGCAGTCCTGGATGTCCTCCACGGCGATCTTGCCGTCCTTGATCTTCGGCTCGAATTCGGCCGTGACCCGGAGGGCCAGCATGTCGACGATGCTCGGATGGTACTGTTTGTTCAAGGCATCAAAAGCCTTGGTGATGGCGGCGCTGATCTTCTGGACATTAAACTCGGCGATCTCGCCGTCGCGTTTGACGACCTGGTACATGACTTCTGTTGCTCCTTTTCAGAATACTTTTAACGATATTAACTCACCGGACGGATCCGGAAAAATGGCGCAAGGGCCGCAATGCCCCGCGGATGCGAGGCAATTGTCAGTGTAGCACCCGAAACGGGCCGTGTCAATATATAGTTGAAATATTTCTCATAAAATACCACATCTTGTGGTTTCGCGGCGCGGCGGGAAGAAAAATCCCCGCAAGACGCGTCAGTCCACCCCCCGCAGGCCCACTTCCTGCACGTACGGCCGCACCAGATCCGCCCAGCGTCTCATATCCTCCGGGGACGGGCTGTGCAGGCCCGCGAAGAGCACGGAATCGCGGTCCGTGAACTTCTGCAGGAAATAACGCCGCGCGCCGCGGATCAGTTCGCCGATGGCGGGGAAGGAGGCGTCGTCATGGAATTCGGCCACGACGGTGGTGCGGAACTCGTAGTCGATGCGGCCTTCCTTCAGCAGCGCGACGGTCTCGTACAGCGGCGACAGATCCAGGTCTTCCCGGCCGGCGGTCTCCGCGTAGCGGGCGGGCGAGTTCTTGATGTCCACGGCGACATAATCGATCAGCCCGCGGTCGATCAGCTCCCGCAGCTTCCCGGGCCGGAACCCGTTGGAATCCAGTTTGACAGGATATCCCAGCGCCTTGATTTTTTCGCAGAGCTCCGGCAGCTCCGGCCGCATCAGCGGCTCGCCGCCGGTAAAGCACACGCCTTCCAGCAGCCCGCGGCGTTTCTCCAGGAAGGAGAGCAGTTCGTCCTCCTCCATGATCGCCGGCGCGTTCATGTCCAGCAGATCGCTGTTGTGGCAGAACGGGCAGCGCAGGTCGCAGCCGCCGAAGAAGACGGTGCAGGCGACTTTGCCGGGGTAGTCGAGGAGGGTCATTTTCTGTAAGCCGTGTATTTTCATGAGGGACCTCATAAAGGATCAGTTGGTGCATTTGGTGCACAGTGATAATACTATATCATGTAGAGGAAGGGATGGCAAGCACAATATATGGGATTTTTTCTGCTTTGATCATGTTGAATCAAGCATGATCGCAAAGCACTGTCTTCCGCGGATCGCTGCTTGTCTGTAAAAAATTTTTTAAAATTTTTTTACAGACCGTAACAATTCCGCTGTTTTGATTGTAGATATAGTAGAAGGTGTGTTTGCTCTGAGAGCAAAACCACCTGCGGCAACGGCCAAACTTCCCAAACCGGTTATGATTCTCTTGGCAGGGTCACCTCCGTGAAGTATAATGAAACTACTACTTACGAGTTCCGCCCCGGAAGCGGCACCGATACCACCAGCGTCATGCCCAAGTCCCAGACCCAGGTCATGAAGGACATGAACGGGACGCAGACGGATTCCCTCACGACCGGTTATACTTATGATGATCTTGGCAACATCCGGACGGTCAAAGAGGGCACCGTCCAGAAACTGAAATACTACTATGACGACTTAAACCAACTGATCAGGGAGGACAATAAATACCTAAACAAAACCATAACTTACAGCTATGACCTGGGAGGCAACCTGACATCTGTCAGCGAATACACCTACCAGACCGGGGATACCGTCACCGGCACCCCGACTGCCACGAACAGTTACACCTACGGGGACAGCAACTGGAAGGACAAACTGACCTCTTACAATGGTCATACCATCACCTATGATGCCATCGGCAACCCGCTGCAGTATCATAACGGCTACACATTCACCTGGCAGAGAGGCCGCCAGCTGGCAGCCGCCAACAATGGCACGAATAGCATCAGCTACACCTACAATTCAGACGGGATCCGCACCGCGAAAACAGTGAACGGGGTCACAACGAATTACGTGCTCGAAGGGACGAAAGTCGTTTTCGAAACCGACGGAACAGATACCATCTGGTATTACTGCAATGCGGCAGGAACTCCCGTCGGTTTCAGAATGAACACGGGGAATACCAACGCTCTGTTCTTATACCGCAAGAACCTCCAGGGTGACATCACCGGCATTTACGTAGGCTACACCGGCGAACTGATGGTGAGTTACAAGTATGATGCCTGGGGAAAGGTGACGGCGACAAATGAGGCCGGGAGCTCGCTCGGAACCAGGCTGATCAATAAAAACGCTTACCTGTATCGGGGATATCGGTATGACCGGGAGACGGGGTTGTATTATCTGAACAGCAGGTATTATGATCCGGAGACGGGAAGGTTCATTAATGCGGACGGATTGGTCAGCACGGGGCAAGGGGTGTTGGGCAATAATATGTTTGCTTATTGCCTAAACAACCCAGCGAATAGGGAAGATACAAGTGGTGAAATTGCACATGGACTGCGTTCTTTGTGGGAAGTATCGCCTGATTATAAGACACCAACAGGAAGGGATGCATATGATTCTGCGCATGATGCTGCAATAGGGTTTGCCGAGAAAATATACGAAACAAGCATGTATGTTAGACATGAGTTTTCTGGGTTAATCTACTCTAAAGAAAAGAATGGGAAAACTGTTTTCCGCGTTACACCTGCTCAAGCTACCTATGGAAAACCACACGAATCACCTATTCAATCAATGGCTCCTGGAGGAGGAACTGCGGTTGCTTATATACATACGCATACTATTTATAGTTTTTTCTCTGATGCAGATATTATTGTGGCCGAGGAATACAAATTGGATGCATATTTGATAACGCCAACTCAGCATATCCAATACTATGCTTTAGGCTCTTTTGACGCGGATTGTGATTCTGTTAGTTTCACTCCAATTAAACTTAGTGATACTGAAAAAACCCAACTAGTAATTAGATTTAGACAATCATGGGATGAGCATATCCGGAAAGGATGTGATAATCATTGTGAAGTTTATTGGTGGCCAAATGAATGAGGTGAAGTCATGAAAAAGTATTTTAAGTTATTTATAACATTAATGCTGGTTGCAGCCATATTATCCGCATGCAATTCGACCTCAAACGCAGTTGAACTTGAAATAACGGATTCACAATACGAAACAACAAGACAAGAAGAGGCGCTCCAAAAAACGAGCAGTTCGGTATTACCTGATAAATACTATGAAGCATACTGGGAGGAAGTGAAACGTATACAGCCACCTCCTTCCGAGAGTGTCGTACCAGATGAAAAAGTGGCGAAGGGAATTGCAGAAGAAATTTTTAAATCTCTGTGTCCGGATCTTATAGAAAGAGGATATGTATTTCAAAAAATCCGTTACATAGAAACAGATGATGTTTGGATAGTAACTTTTTTTCCTGATGCCAATAATGTAAAAACTTTTGGTGGGGATTGGAATATTGCTATTCGGAAGAAGGATTGCGAAGTGATAAGGATTTTTATCGGAGAATAATCAGGCTGACAATGATCATTTTTGACGCGTTGGACAAAATGTTTTTAAAAAACCTGCGAAATCTGCTATGCGGCTCAATACTTGGCATTGCTGTATCTTGTGTTGTGGGATTGTTGATGCCTGATATATTTCCTGTTATAAGCCTTGGTTCGATAATTGCAGTTTTTATTAAATCAATATACTCAATGGTTGTTTTTATTAAGAACCATAATAGAGCGGAAAATAATGCTGACAGAAAAGAAAGCGCTTTGCTTTTGTTTGAATTATTTATAGGCTTAGAGATAATTATGACCTTTTTGCTGATTTATACTCTGATTGGTGAGATCATAAAAATACTCAAAGCATTAGTCAGTTAATTGACTCGGAAAAAAACATAGGTACTTTAGCTCCGGAGAAGTATCCTGCAAACGAGGTTTCCCTTATGAAAATCATTCTTGATCCGGAAGATTCTCAAAAACTGGCCGGACAATATGAGCAGCATTCCCCATGGCTGCTGGGCTTTGCCATGTCTGTTCTGAAAAACCAATCAGATGCGGAAGATGCCGTTCATGAAGCCTTTCTGTATGTGGCATCGCATTATAAAAAATACCGGGACCTGGATACGGATGCTCTGCGGGGGGCGCTGTACACCGCGACAAAGTGCCGCTGCATCAATATCATCCATAAACGGAATTCCTGTGAAAACGGATTGGAAGAAGAGATCTGTCCGGAGGATATCCTTCAGGCTGAGACGAAGCTGATGTTTGATGCGGCAATCCTCTCGCTGCCTGTAATGGAACGCGAAGTTTTTCTGATGCATTTTGCCGATGGCTTCAATCTGAAGGAAATCTCGGAAATGATGAACGTCAACTACAATACCGTGAGGAAAAAATGGTGCAGCGCAAAAAAGAAATTATGGGATCAATTGATGGAGAACGGATATGAATAAGAAAGAATACCAGAAACAGTTGAAGGAAGCCGCCGGGAGAGTACAGAGGAGATTGCTGGATGCCGCAGAACAGGAGTCGGCTTCCTGCCGCGTGACTCCTTCCCCTGAATTCAGAATGAAAATGGAAAAGATTTTGTACAGGCAGGAAAAACCCGGACGCTTCCGGGGGAGAAGACGGGTAGTGGCCGTTGTCATGACCCTGTTTCTCGCCGTGATCTGCTGGCTGGCTGTTGACAGTAAGGCCCGGGCAGCTGTGATAGATTGGGTAAGAGAAATCACGGGAAACCGGACTGTGTATACATTTAACATCGAGACGGAGGCGGGGAAGGAAGTCTATAAAATTGTCCCCGCAAAGCTGCCGGAGGGCTTTGAACTGAAAGAAGAGCGCTGGAGTGATGCTTCTTATTATGCTGAATACTTTTGCCGGAATGAAACAAACAGTGTATTTATTCTTGGCGTAAACAGAATTGAAAAAGATTCTCCGTATCAGGTGATAGGTCATGGAGAAGGAGAGTACAGCCGGATCAAGGTAAAGGGAGTTGAGATAGACTGCTATACCGGAAATGACAGAGAAAACAGTGACTTTGTGTGGATCGATGAAGCGAACAGATTATTTGTCTATCTGTCATCATCTCTTTCCCAGGAACAGAATAATGAAATTCTTGAGGGCTTATTGGTACGGCATTAATAACGGCTTAAAAAACATAAGAATAATACGGAGGTGCTTTTTATGAAAAAAAGAATCGCAGCATTATTGATCGTTGGAATGATCTTCATGTCTGCAACTATGGCAGAAGCGTCAGTAATTCCGGCTCCGCAGCTTTCATTCAGCGGAACAACGGCAAACTGCATCGGTCAGGTAGCTGCACCGGCATGTTATGTGACAGCTACGCTTTCCCTTTGGCAAGGCAATACGGAATTGATCTCATGGTCGCAATCAGGATATCACAGTATTTATATCCAGGAAAGCTGTGATGTGGCATATGGCATAACATATACCCTGAAACTGAACGGGACGATCAACGGCGTTGCCTTTCCGGAAGCAAGCGTCCGCAGAACAAATTATGAGCCAAATAAGTAAACGGCATCCGGAATCAGTTAAACGGGAAGAATATTCTTGACAGAACATTTGTTCGGCATTATACTATATCCGTGGGGGGACGACGATATGCCGGACAAAGTTTATATCGCGATCGATCTGAAATCCTTTTACGCCTCTGTGGAGTGCGTCGACCGGGGGCTGGATCCTTTGCGTGCCGATCTGGTAGTGGCGGATGAGAGCCGCACGGACAAGACGATCTGTCTGGCGGTCTCTCCGTCGCTCAAGGCGCTGGGGATCTCCGGCCGCGCCCGTCTCTTCGAAGCCAAAGCCCGGGTTCGGGAAGTGAACGCCGTCCGGAAACAGAAAATTGAAATGATCGTGGCGCCGCCTCGCATGCGGCGATACATGCAGGTGAGCCGCCAGATCTATCAGATATACTTGCGGTTCGTAGGGCCGGAGGATATCTTTGCCTATTCCGTGGATGAAGTGTTCATCGACGCGACTAGGTATCTGGAGCCGAACCGGACGGATGCGCACGGCTTCGCGCGGATGCTGATCCGCCAGGTATTGCAGGAGACCGGGATCACGGCTACGGCCGGCATCGGGACCAACCTGTATCTGGCCAAGATCGCGATGGATATTGTGGCGAAGCATATCCCGGCGGATGCGGACGGCGTGCGCATCGCGGAACTGACGGAGCGCAGTTACCGGGAGCAGCTCTGGACGCACGAGCCCATCACGGATTTCTGGCGCGTGGGGCCGGGCATCGCGCGGCGCCTGAAAAGCCGCGGCATCACTACGATGGGGGATGTGGCGCGCTGCTCCGTCGGCGGCGAAAATGATTTCTATAACGAGGACCTGCTGTACCGCCTGCTCGGCGTGAATGCGGAACTGCTGATCGATCATGCCTGGGGCTGGGAACCTACGGAGATCAAAGACATCAAAGCCTATCAGCCGGAAAACCGCAGCCTCTGCTCCGGCCAGGTGCTGCCCGTGCCGTATGAAGCGGAAACGGGCTGCGTCGTGGTGCGGGAGATGGCGGACGGCCTGGCCATGGACCTGGTGCGGAAAGGGCTGGAAACGGACCAGCTGGTGATGGACGTCGTGTATGACGTTGAAAACGTGCTGGATCCGGAGCGGCGGAAACGCTATAAAGGTGCGGTGAAAACGGACCGATACGGCCGCGAAGCGCCGGCGCCCGCGCACGGATCCGTCAATCTGGACGGGTTTTCCTCCTCCTCGCTGGAACTGATCGACGCGGCGGAAAAGCTTTACCGGCGTATCACGGACCCTTCGCTGCTTGTGCGCCGTTTTTATCTGACTGTCAACCATATCCGGACGGAAGGCGCCGCGGAGGAGCCGGCCGCGCCGGAGCAGCTGAGCCTGTTCCGGGATTACGAAGCGGAAGAAGCGGAGAGACAGAAGAAAAAACAGCAGCGGGACAAGGAACGCCGCGCGCAGGAGACCGTTCTGGCCCTGCGGGAGCGCTTCGGGAAAAACGCCGTGCTGCGCGGCATGAACTTCGAGGAAGGCGCCACCGCCCGGGAGCGGAACGCCCAGGTGGGAGGCCATCATGAGTAAGGATATCAGGGATTACCGGGACCTGCTGGACCGGCCGCATCCGGAATCGAAAAAACATCCGCGGATGTCCCGTGAGAGCCGGGCTGCGCAGTTTTCGCCGTTCGCGTCGCTGAAAGGGTATGAGGAACTGATCGAGGAAGGCGCCCGCGACGCGGAAGAAAAGTACGGCCGTGAGGACCGGGAAGAGTTTTTTGACTAGATTCGAATAATAAAAAAGGGAGGCGGCTGTCAGGCCAGGTCCTCCCATTTGCTGTATAATTCCTCCAGCCGGGCTCTCAGATCCCCGGCTTCTTTGTCCAGGGCCATGAGCCGGACCGGATCGACGGCCACCTCCGGCGAGGCCATCTGCGCCTCGAGGCGCGCCAGCGAAGCTTCCGCCTGCTCGATCGCTTCCTCGCAGCGCTTCAGGTCGTTCTCTTTTTTGCGGCGCTGGGCGTCCGCTTCTTTTTTATTGCGCCATTCGCGGGCGGCATCGGTCTCAGCCGCGGGCCCGGAGGCATCGGAACCGGCCGCAGCAACGGCGGCGTCCCTCATCTGGGCCTTCTTCTCCAGATAATAATCGTAATTCCCCGCATATTCCGTCAGCGTGCAGCCGTCCAGCTCCAGGATCCGCCCCGCCAGCCGGTTGATGAAATAGCGGTCGTGGGAGACGAAGAGCAGCGTGCCTTCGTAGCGCGACAGCGCTTCCTCCAGGATCTCGCGTGAGGTAATGTCCAGGTGGTTGGTGGGCTCGTCCAGGATCAGGAAATTGCAGGGCGAGAGCATTAGTTTGGCCAGGCTCAGCCGCCCTTTTTCGCCGCCGGAAAGGACGGAGATGGGTTTGAACACGTCGTCGCCGGTAAACAGGAAGGAGGCAAGCGTATTGCGGATCTCCGTGTCCGTCATGCGCGGGTAGGAGAGGCGGAATTCGTCGAAAAGCGTGTTGCTTTCGTCAAATAAGTGCTGCTCCTGGTCGTAGTAGCCGGGTTTCACCTGAGCGCCAAGACGGACGGAGCCGCTGTCCGGCGTCAGCGCGCCGGTGACGATCTTGAGCAGGCTGGTCTTGCCCGTCCCGTTATCCCCGATGATCGCGGTCTTTTCCCCGCGCCGCACCGTGAAATCCAGCCCGGCAAACAGCGTCCGCGTCCCGAAGCCCTTGCTCAGGTCCCGGACTTCCAGCACCTGCTCCCCGCTCACCGCGGAGGAGGCCAGCGTGAGATGCATCGCGTCCCGCACTTCCTGCGGCTTCTCCAGCCGCTCGATCATATCCAGCCGCTTCTCCCGGCTTTCTGCCCGCTTGATGGACTTCTCCCGGTTGAACGACTTCAGCTTCGCGATGACCTCTTCCTCGTGTTTGATCGTCCGCTGCTGGTTGATGTAATGCTTCAGCGCGATCTGGCGCTCCGCGGCCTTTTTCGCCGCGTACGCCGTGTAATTCCCGCTGTACATCGAGACCCGGCCGAGTTCGACTTCGATGATCTTCGTGACCACGCGGTCCATGAAATACCGGTCGTGGGAGACGATCAGCACTGCGCCGGGGTAGTCCTTCAGATACCCTTCCAGCCAGGCCACGGAACGGATGTCCAGATGGTTGGTCGGCTCGTCCAGCAGGATCAGGTCCGGGCGGGAGAGCAGCAGTTTGCCCAGCGCGACACGGGTCTTTTCGCCGCCGGAGAGCACGCGGCAGGGCTTGCCGAAATCCTCCTCCGAAAAGCCGAGACCCTTGATGACGCCGGCGACTTCGCTGCGCAGGGCATAACCGCCTTCGTCCTCGAAGCGGTGGGAGAGCCGGCTGTATTCCTCCATCAGGCCCGCCAGCGCCTCGCCGTCCTTCCCGGCCATTTCGGCCTCCAGGACCCGCAGCTGGCGCTCCATCTCGAAGATGTCCGCGCGTGCAGAAGCCACTTCATCGTAGATCGTCGCGTCGGAACTGATCTCCTGATGCTGCTTGAGATACCCGAGCCGCGCGTCTTTCGTCAGAATGACTTCACCGCCGTCCGGCGCGTACACGCCCGTGATGACGTTCAGCAGCGTCGTTTTCCCGGCGCCGTTGATCCCCACTACCGCCGCCTTTTCTTTTTCTTCCAGGTGAAAATACCCGCCTTTCAGAACGGGTTCTTCGTGGAAAGTCTTTATGATCTCGCGGCAGGCCAGCAGCATGGCATCCTCCTGAATTCAAACGATACCTATCATAGCGGATTTTGCCCCGGAGGGCAAGCCGAAGTTTCGGCTTTTTCGCAATACTTTGTCTTTGTGGGTTTGTCAAACATATATTACACCCGATTCCAGGAAGTCACGAAGGACTTGGTTAGGGGAGAGCCAGTGCAACGGCCGCATGGGGAAGTTGTTATAGTCCCTGCGATTGTATAGCTTAAGGCAGGAGGCAAAGTC
>JAFRNR010000012.1 GCA_017430085.1 Lachnospiraceae bacterium
GATCGGTGCGAAGCTCCCGAAAGGCGCGCTGCTTGTCGGCCCGCCCGGCACCGGCAAGACCCTGCTCGCCAAGGCTGTCGCCGGCGAAGCGAAGGTCCCGTTCTTCTCCCTGGCCGGTTCGGACTTTGTGGAAATGTTCGTCGGCATGGGCGCCAGCCGCGTGCGCAATCTGTTCAAGGAAGCGCAGCAGATGGCCCCGTGCATCGTTTTCATCGATGAGATCGACGCCATCGGTAAATCGCGCGACTCCCGCTACGGCGGCAACGACGAGCGCGAGCAGACGTTAAACGCGCTGCTGGCCGAAATGGACGGCTTCGATTCCTCCAAGGGCGTCTTCATCTTGGCCGCCACCAACCGGCCGGAGGTCCTGGACCCGGCGCTGTGCCGCCCGGGCCGTCTGGACCGCCGCATCATCGTGGACAAGCCGGACGTCAAGGGCCGTGTCGCCGTGCTCAAGGTGCACGCCAAAAACGTGAACATGGGCGACGACGTGGACTTCCAGGAGATCGCCCTGGCCACTCCCGGCGCCGTGGGCTCCGACCTGGCCAACATGATCAACGAGGCCGCCATCCTGGCCGTCAAAAAAGGCCGGAATTACGTGAAGCAGGCGGACCTGCTGGAATCCGTGGAAGTCGTGATCGCGGGCAAGGAAAAGAAGGACCGCGTCATGAACGAAAAGGAAAAGCGGACCGTGGCGTACCACGAAGTGGGCCACGCGCTGGCCGCGGCCCTGCAGAAGCACGCCGAACCGGTGCAGAAGATCACCATCGTGCCCCGCACCATGGGCTCGCTGGGCTACGTGATGCAGACGCCGGAAGAAGAGCGCTACCTGATGACGAAGGTCGAACTGGAGACCGAACTGGTCACCCTGCTGGCCGGCCGCGCCAGCGAGGAACTGTTCTTCGACTCCGTCTCCACCGGCGCCGCGAACGATATCGAAAAAGCCACGTCCCTGGCCCGTTCCATGGTGACCCGCTTCGGCATGAGCGAAGAGCTCGGCCTCATGGGCCTGGAGACCATCACGGACGAATACCTGAACGCCCGCGCGATCATGAACTGCTCGGATGAGACGTCCGCCCGCGTGGACCGGGTCGTCAAGCAGATGCTGGATAACGCCTACGCGAAGGCGAAGGAACTGTTGGACGGCAACCGGGAGGCGATGGACAAGATCGCCGCGTTCCTGGTGGAGAAGGAGACCATCACCGGTAAGGAATTCATGAAGATCCTGCGGGAGATCAAGGGCGAGGATTTCGCGCCGGAGAATGAAGCGGAAGAGAGGAAAGCCGCGCTGTTCGGACCGGCTGAGGAAACGGCACCGGAAACGGTTGAAGAACCCGCGCCGGAACAGGAAGAAAAGACTGAAGACGCCCCTTCGGAGGCGTAATGCAGGCAGGAGGTTAATATGTCGCACTTTATCATTACCGCGGATACCACGTTTGATCTGGCCCCGGAAACGGTGGAAAGATGCCATATCGTCCCCATCGTGAGCTACGTCAGCCTCGGCGACGAAATGATGGACGATTACCCGGACGTTCGGGCGGAGGATCTGTTTGCCTACGTCGCGAAGACGGGCAAGCTGCCCCAGACGGCCGCCGCCAACCCTGCGGATTATGAAGCCATCTTCCGCAAACTGCGCGAGACCGACGACCGCCCGATCATCCACATCGCCAAGAGCAGCGGCATCTCCAGCTGCTACGAAAACGCCGTGATCGCCGCGCGCGAAGTGGAGAACGTCTACGTCGTGGACTCCAAAAACGTCTCCGGCGGCAGCGCGCTGACCATTGTGCGGGCTGCGGAAAGCACGCTCGAAGACCCGGAGGAACTGGTCGCGGACCTGGATGCCTATAAGAAGCGCATCGACTGCAGTTTCATCATCGAAACGCTGGACTTCCTGTACAAGGGCGGCCGCTGCAGCGGTCTGGCCGCGTTCGGCGCGAACCTCCTGAAGCTCCGTCCGGAAATTATCATGGACGACGGCAAAATGAGCCCCGGCAAGAAATACCGCGGCCCGTACGAAAAATGCGTCCTGTCCTTCATCGACGAAAAACTGGAGAACATCGAGCGGTTCGAGGCGGAGCAGGTGTATATCAACCATACCCTGCAGGATCCGGCCATGCTGAACCGCATCATCGAGCACATCAAAGCCAAGAATTACTTCAAGAATTTCGTGGTGTATTCCGTGTGCGCGGCAGTGGCGACCCACTGCGGCCCGAATACGTTCGGGATCATCACGGTGAGGAAATAAGACAGGGAATCAGGAATGACGACAGGGGGAGCGGTCTGCGGCTCTCCCTGTTTTTATGCATAGTTTTTTGAGTTTTTTCGGAAAATCCGCCCCGCCCGCGCAACCGGACCCGCCGTTTTTCCGCTGTAGAGGGTGAAGAGGTAAGGAGGCCCCCGCCTTGGATGATGACAAGATCATAGAACTCTATCTGTCCCGGGACGAATCCGCCATCCGCGAAACGGCGGCCAGATACGGCGTGCGCCTGCGGCAGATCGCGTACGCCATCCTGCAGGACCGCGGGGCGGCGGAGGAGTGCGAAAACGACACGTACCGCGAGGCCTGGGAGCGCATCCCGCCGAACGAGCCGCGCGGCTATCTGTTCGAGTACCTGGGACGCATCATCCGGCACCTGGCGATCGACGAGTGCCGGCGCGCCGCCGCGCAGAAGCGCCGGGCCGTTTACTGCGAGCTGACGCAGGAGATGGCGGAGTGCCTGCCGGGCCCGGAGGACGTGGAGAGCCGCCTGGAAGCGCAGGAGCTTGGGCGGATCCTGTCGGACTTCCTGGCCGGCTGCCCGCAGGAACAGCGGGCCGTCTTCCTGCGGCGCTACTGGTATTTTGACAGCATCGCGGAGATCGGCCGCCTCTTCGGATACCGCGAGGAAAAGGTAAAAAGCATCCTGTTCCGGATGCGGAAAGCGCTGAAAAAGCGGCTGGAGAAAGAAGGGTATACGGTATGAAGTCGGATGATTTTTTGGACGATATCGTCGGCGGCGCGGAGGAAAAATGGATCCGCGAAGCCGGAAATATCGATGGGAACGAGATAAAGAGGAAGCGCCGGATCCGGACGTGGAGCCGCGCCGCAGCGGCGGCCGCGTGCCTGGGGCTGATCGTTTTTGCCGCTTTCCGCCTT
Organism: Lachnospiraceae bacterium; assembly: GCA_017430085.1. Lineage (GTDB taxonomy): Bacteria > Bacillota > Clostridia > Lachnospirales > Lachnospiraceae > UBA6987. Next base: position 3,137 of record JAFRNR010000012.1, read on the forward strand.
CCGGGCGGCCGGGAACCGGCCGGGAACGGCAGCGGGGCGGTCAGCAGTGAAACGGCCGGCAGTGAAGCGGTCAGCAGCGAGCCGGTCAGCGAGCCGGAGAGCCCCGCGCAGAGCTCCGCCCTTCCGAAGGTACAGGCGTCCGACCTGCTGGAAAACTACACGGCCAACCCAGTGGAAAAGAAAGAGCCGGACGACGCCTTCATCCGGGCCGGCTATGACTGGGCTGTCCGCCTGTTTCAGGAGACTTACCGGCAGGAACCGTCTCAGAAGACCCTGCTGGTCTCCCCGCTCTCCGTGGTGACCGCCCTGACCATGACCGCGAACGGCGCCGGCGGGAATACGCTGCAGGAGATGGAGCAGGTGCTGGGCAGCGGATCGCTGCCGCTGGCAGACCTGAACGCGTACCTGCACACCTATCTGAAGAGCCTGCCTTCCTCGGAACGCGCGAAGTTTTCGTTCGCCAACGGCATCTGGTTTAATGACCGTGAGGGGTTCACGGTGGAAGAGCCGTTCCTGCAGCAGAACGCAGACTATTTCGATGCCGCCATCCGCAAAACGGCGTTTAACGACGCCGCGGTCCGGGAAATCAATCAGTGGATCGACCAGCACACGGACGGCATGATCCCGGAACTGCTGAAAGAACTCAATGACGGCGACAGGATGGTCCTGGTGAACGCCCTGGCTTTCGATGCGGAATGGTGGGCGCCTTTCAGCGAGGAGAGAGAGAGCCTGCTGCCGTTTACGGGCCTGAACGGAGAAACCGTGGAAACGCCTGCCATGGGCAGTACGGAATACTGGTACCTGGAAGACGATACCTGCATCGGATTTGAAAAATCCTATATTGGTGACACCTACCGCTTTGTGGCGCTGCTGCCGAAGGATGAGGAGGACTTCGCGGGTTTCATCGACAGCCTGACCGGGGAAAAACTGGCCGCGCTCCGAAACAGTGCGGCGCAGGAGATGACGTTGGTTACCCTGCCGAAATTCAGTTATGATTATGCGGTCAGCCTGCCGGAAGTGTTGAAAACGATGGGCCTGCGGGACGCGTTCGATGCGGCCCGGGCGGACTTCTCCGGGATCAGCCGCTCGGAACAGCTGTTTATCAGCGCGGTCCTGCACAAAACGCATATCGACCTGGATTCCGCGGGCACGCGGGCTGCGGCGGTGACGGCCGTGATGGTGAATCTCGGCGGGTACTACGGAGACATGCATGAAGTCTGCCTGGACCGGCCGTTCATCTACATGATCGTGGATACGGCGGCGGGCCTGCCTGTGTTTATCGGGACGGTGACCGGGTTTTCGGAGTAAAAAAACAGGGGACGGCACTTTGTAAGGAAGAAAAAGGAAAGTGGTGCAATATGTTATTTCTCGGAACTGGTCACTCCGGATAATGAAAAACATTTCTTGACTCCATGAAAATAGAAGAATAATATTAATGCAGCAGGTTAAGCATAATGTCAGGAAAAAGGAGGTGTAACCGTATGAAAACTTATCGAATTGCGTTAATTGCCCTTTTGTCTGTAATCTTATGCGGAACTGTTTGTGTTAAAGCAGCCTCGGAAGCAACAGAAGATTACAGGGCACAACTGGCAGAAGAGTATTCTGAAACAGAACAGCCTCTGCAGAAATCGGTCCGGGATTTTCTTAAATTATGGGGCAGCACACCGGAAGATGGTATCCAGACTGCCTATCCTGACAGAAGTTACATCATTAGAACCCCGGAAAAAGGGTATTATCTGGCAACGAAAATATTTGATGACCGGGGCTTTTCCGGGCTGAAGGAGAATAATCCAAGATTATTCTGGATCGTGCCTTTTCAGGCGGAAGTGGCGCAGACCGGTATGATGGAGGGGATAAAAACGGAGAACGGCTGGGACTGGATCGGGATTTCTTTCTTCCCTTATTCTGTATTATCCCTGTCGGATGTTCTGGATCGTGTGGATGAAAGCGGACTTCGCGAAAAAGTCACCGAGGTCAATATGTATTATGATCAGCTTTACGCGGTATACTACGCGGTCATCCGGGCCGGAGAGAAAGAATACCTCATGCCCTGCGACGACAGATGGAGCGAAGCCGGCATCCTTCAGGGTGAGCTCTATGAATGGGAAGAATTTGTCATCCTCATGGACAGCTTTTACGATGAAAAAGCGGATCACGAGATGAGGAAAGAAGGGGCCGAGACGGGTGCTATCTATGGATCCGGCGAAATCGTGAAGCGGGCCGGAACTCAGCCGGCCATGGCATACAGAATCATCGGGGAGAGAATCAAAAATGCCGTGGAGATCATTCGGCAGTCCATGCTTGCTTTTCTGGCCGGTTTAAACAGCTAAATCCTGATATCTTTGACGCAGCAGGGCAACTTGGGAACGGTCCTGTGTAATCACCTGTTATCGCAGGGGCGGCCATCGGCCGCCCTGTTCTGTCTTCGTGAGGCGGCCGATGGCCGCCCCAAAATTATATTGTTATCCTTGGAATGCTTTCAGATTTCCGATCACCACCTGCATCATCCGCTCGTGGTCATGATCCCCCACAAAACTGTTATGCGGGGAGAGCAGGACGTTTTCCAGCGTCCACAGCGGGCTTTCGGGCGCCAGCGGCTCGGTCTCGTAGACGTCCAGCGCGGCGCCGGCGAGGGGGCCTTCCTGCAGGGCGCGGAGCAGGGCGGGCTCGTCGATCAGGCCGCCGCGGGCCGCGTTGATCAGGTAGCTGCCGGGCTTCATGGACTGCAGGGCCGCGTCGTCCAGGATATGGTGCGTCTGCGGCGAATGCGCCAGGGCGAGGATCAGGATGTCCGCCTGCGGGAGCAGTTCCGGGAATTTGTCCAGCGTGCAGAATTCATCCACGTTGGCGTCCTCCTTCAGGCTGCGGTTGACCACGGTAAGGCGCGCACCGAAGGGTTTCAGGCGCTTCGCGATCTCGCGGCCGTAGGCACCGAAGCCGGTCAGCAGGACGTTCTTGCCCGTCAGTTCCTGCCATTTCCAGTCCTTTTTGTGGCGCGCCGCCAGCTGGTTGCGGAAGCCCTGCGGGACGTGCTTTAAGAGCTCCAGAATCCGCATGATCGTCCATTCCGCCATGGCCGGGCTGTACACGCCGTCCGCATTGTGCACGGTGATGCCGCGCGCGCAGACCCAGTCCATGGGCACGCGGTCGTAGCCGGCGCTGGTGATCTGGAGGTAGCGGAGGTTCGTGAAACCCTCGTGGGTCGTGTAGTGGAAGAGGCTGTTGCAGACCGCGCCGTCGAACCGCTCAGGATCCTCCACCGGGACGCGCTCGTCCGGATGCAGTACGATCTCGTGCCCCAGCGCGGCCAGGGCTTCCAGGTCCTTTTCGGTGGCTCCGAGCGAGCCGGTGACCAGTAATTTCATGATGATTCCTTTCTGAATGCCGGACCGCCTGCTGCGGCCTTGCCTTTATTTCCCATGCCGGGCCGCCTGACGCGGCCCGCGCCTTATTCTCCGAATTCCGCCAGCACGTGCCCCTGCGTCTGCCCCAGCACACGGAACCCTTCCGCCCGCCGGTGCCCGGACCGCAGGCCGCAGAAGCCGGCGCGCAGTTTCAGGTACGTCTGAATGTCCTTCCAGGCGCCGGAACCCGCCGGGAACTGGGTCTGGTGCACGGCCAGCGACTTTTTCTGCAGGCCGGTAAAACCGAAGGTATCCACGAACCGGTTCGGCCGCGCGGTCATGTAAAACGCGACGGCTTCGACCGGCGCCGCAGCCGCGCCGTACCGCTCCATGATCCCTTGATTGTACGCGAAACACGCGATCTGCCCGGCGGCGCGCCCGACCCGCAGGTGGTCCGGATGCGTCTCGTTGATGGGAGCCGGATCCGGCGCGAAAATGACCTGCGGCTGAAAGTCCGCCGTCATCTCGGCGAGGCCGCAGACCAGTTCCTGCTCCTCATAAAACCCGCCGTCGGACAGGTCCAGGAAGCGCACGTCCTTTACGCCCAGGACCGCCGCACTTTCGATCGCCTCCCGGTGCCGCCGCGTCGCCAGTTCGTCCGGCGCGACCGGCTCGGTCAGGTTTTCCACCCCGTACCGCCCGTCGGTCACGATCAGGAAGCAGACGGCCTTCCCCGCCGCGGCCAGTTTCGCCGCCGTAGCGCCCGCGCCGATCTCGATATCGTCCGGGTGCGGCCCGACGAAGAGAAAGCGCTCGAACGCCTCCGGCTTCGGCGCCGGTACGGCGCATTTTATCAGTTGATCCAAAGGAAACATGGAGTTGTCCTTTCCTCCCGCTGCCCGGGACTCACGCTGTTTTCCGCTGTTATTTTATCAAATCCGGGCCTCGCGCACAAGCCCCGCATTTGCCGGAAACAGGCGGCTTTGTGATTCAAAAAAAAATTTGCAACATTTTCCCCCGGTATCGTGTATTATGGGTAAAGAAAGCAAATCGGAAAATCTGACAAAGGAACCGTCCCCCTGTCAGAAAAAGGAGGTACATTATGAACGCTATGAAGAAAATGACTGCGCTGCTGCTGGCGGCGGCGATGATGCTGGGGCTGGCTGCGTGCGGAGCGAATACGCAGCAGCCGACGGGCGCGACCCCGTCCGCGACGGAGACGCCGACGAACGCCCCTACGGAAGCCCCCACCCAGGGAACCCTTCCCAAAGCGCAGGCTGCCGACCTGTTGGAAGGTTATACCGCGCGCCCGGTGGAGGATAAACAGGCGGACGACGCCTTCATCAAAGCAAGTTATGAATGGGCCGCCGGGCTTTTCAAGCAGGTCTACCGCACGGAAACGGAGCAGAAGACCCTGCTGGTCTCCCCGCTGTCCGTCGTGACCGCCCTGGCCATGACCGCGAACGGCGCCGGCGGCAATACGCTGAAGGAGATGGAGCAGGTCCTGGGCAGCGGTTCCCTGAGCATGGACGACCTGAATGCCTATCTGCACACCTATCTGAACAGCCTGCCGTCCTCGGAACGCGCGAAATTCAGTTTCGCCAACGCGATCTGGTTCAAAGATATGGAAACCTTCCGCGTGAAGGAAGACTTCCTGCAGAAGGATACGGACTATTACGACGCCGCCATCCGCAAGGCGCCGTTTGACGAATCCACGGTCCGCGAGATCAACCAGTGGGTCGACCAGCATACGGACGGCATGATCCCCAAGCTGCTGGAACAGCTGAGCGAGGGCGACCGGATGATCCTGATCAACGCTCTGGTCTTCGACGCCAAATGGGCGGTCCCGTTCGTGGAATCGGGAGAAGACTTCAAACAGCCCTTTACCGGTCTGGACGGCAAAAAATCGAGCGCCAGCATGATGTTCGGAGAAGAGTACAGCTATCTGGAAGACGATACCTGCACCGGGTTCACCAAATCCTACGCGAACGACACCTACCGCTTCGTGGCGCTGCTGCCGAAGGATGGTAAGGATTTCGAAGGATTCATCGACGGCCTGACCGGCGAGCAGCTGGCCGCGCTCTTAAGTAATGACGCCGAGGAGCGGACCATCATCATGGTGCCGAAATTCAGTTATGATTACGAAGTCAGCCTGCCGGAAGCGCTGAGCGCGATGGGCATGCGCGACTGCTTTGATCCGTACAGCGCGGATTTCTCCGGGATCAGTGATACCTCGCTGTACATCAGCGACGTGCTGCACAAGACCCACATCGACCTGGACTCCGAGGGCACCCGGGCCGCCGCGGTGACCGCCGTCATGATGGCGGAATCCGCCATGCCGATGGAACCGCCTCACGAAGTATATCTGGACCGTCCGTTCGTCTACATGATTGTGGAAACGTCGACGGGCCTGCCCGTGTTCATGGGGACCGTGACCGGGTTCGGTGAATAAAGACAGGAGAAATATCATGTCGATCTTCAGAAAAACAACTGCTTTACTGCTGACGGCCGCGATGCTGTTGGCCCTGACCGCCTGCGGGGAAAACACGCAGCAGACGACGGCGCAGGTCCCGCCCGCATCGGAAGCCCCTGCGACGACTGCTCCCACAGCGGCCCCCACGGACGCCCCCACCCAGGACGCCCTCCCGGTGGCCCAGGCCGCCAACCTGCTGGAAAACTATATCGCTCGCCCGGTAAAAGATAAGAAGGCGGACGACGCCTTCCTTCAGGCCGGATTCGAATGGTCGGCCGAACTGTTCAAGCAGGTCTACCGCGCGGAACCGGAGCAGAAGACCCTTCTGATCTCTCCGCTCTCCGTCGTGACCGCCCTGGCCATGACCGCGAACGGCGCCGGCGGCAACACGCTGAAAGAAATGGAACAGGTCCTGGGCAGCGGCACGCTGAGCCTGGATGACCTGAACGCGTACCTGCATACGTTCCTGAACAGTCTTCCTTCCTCGGAATCCGCGAAGTTCAGCTTTGCCGACGGTATCTGGTTCAAGGAGGAGGACGGCTTTCTCGTAAAAGAGGATTTCCTCCAGAAGAACACGGATCACTTCGACGCCGCCATCCGCAAAGCGCCGTTCGACGATTCCACGCTCCGGGAGATCAACCAGTGGGTGGCCCAGCATACGGGCGACATGATCCCCAAACTGCTGGAAGAACTGAGTCCGGACACCGTCATGGTGCTGATCAACGCCCTGGTTTTCGACGCTAAATGGGAGATCCAGTTCCGCGAGACGGGCGAGACTACCCTGCGCCCGTTTACCTGTCTGGACGGCACGGAAGTGGAGACCGCCGTCATGTACGGGGAAGAATACAGCTACCTGGAAGACGAGACCTGCACCGGTTTCACGAAATCCTACGAGGGCGACACCTACCGCTTTGTGGCGCTCCTGCCGAAGGATGAGACGGACTTTGCGGGCTTTGTCGACGGGCTGACAGGAGAGCAGTTGGCATCCCTGACGGCGAATGTCGCGGAAGAGCGCACCCTCATCATGCTGCCGAAGTTCAGTTATGATTACAAGATCAGTCTGCCGGACGTGCTGGGGGCGATGGGTATGCATGACTGTTTTGACGACGTGCGCGCGGATTTCTCCGGGATCAGCGACACCCCGCTGTACATCAGCGACGTCCTGCACAAGACGCATATCGACCTGGATTCCGAGGGCACCCGGGCCGCCGCCGCAACAGTCGTGGAGATGCAAAAGTACACGGCGTTTCTGCCGGAGTCGGAGCCTCACAAGGTCTATCTGGACCGCCCGTTCGTCTATATGATCGTGGATACCGCAACAAATCTGCCCGTGTTCATGGGCACCGTGACCGGGTTCGGGGAATAAGAGCGGGGAGCATTGACATTGCCGCGCGCACGCTTTATCATAACAGCAGAATATCCTTGCGAAAGGAGCCGCGATGGACAATAAGCCGGGCTTCGGCCGTGCCTATACAGATTTCTGGAAGAGGAGCTTCGATTACCGGGGCGCCTGTTCCCTGCGCGAATACTGGATGCCGGTGGGCCTGCACCTGGGCCTGACCGCGCTGCTCGTGCTGTTCTATCTGCTGAAATGGAACATCCCCTTCTGGATCCTGCTGATCTACCTGCTGCTGTCGCTGATCCCCTTCGTCGCGCTGACCGTGCGGCGGCTGCGGGACACCGGGCTGTCCGGGCTGTGGGCGCTGCTCCTGCTGTTCGTCGGCGCGGGGACGTGCGTGGTGCTGGCGCTCTGCGCGGCCGGCAGCGGCTTCCTGCCGGGCGAAAACAGGCCGGTCAATCTGTACGGCCCGCCACCTATCGAGACGGCGTTCGATCCGTCGGAAATGCCCGTAGAGGACATCTACGGCCCGCCGCCCAGCGAGGAGACTTTTGACCCCACAAAAGAGACCGCTGCGCAGCTGTACGGCCCGCCGCCCAGCGAGGAGACTTTTGACCCCACAAAAGAGACCGCTGCGCCGCTGTACGGCCCGCCGCCTACGCAGGGAAGCAATATCGCCCCGGTCACGCAATCTCCTTCGGTGGTACGCTGAGGACCTGATTGGTAGAACGCTGATGGCTTTGTTTCAGAAGAAAAAATCGAATTCCGGCCTCCCGCGGGACGTCAAGCAGGCGCACCTGGAACAGCTGGCCGAATACCGGGAATCGCAGCTGAGGAAGCATCCGCAGCTGCGGCTCCTTTTTATTGAAATGACCGAACTCTGCAACGAGCACTGCCGCCACTGCGGCTCGCAGTGCGGGGATTACGTGGAGAAGGACCGCCTGAGCGGGGAGGAGATCAAAGCCTTTCTGCGCCAGGTCAAAGAAGATTTCGACATCAAAAAGATCCAGCTCTGCATCACCGGCGGCGAGCCCCTGCTCCGCCCGGATTTCTTCGAACTCATGGACTATGCGCACCGCCTGGGCTACATCTGGGGCATGACCTCCAACGGCACGCTGATCACGGAGGAAGTGGCCCGGAAACTGTACGAGACCGGCATGCGCACCGTATCCATCAGCGTGGACGGCATGAAGGAGAGCCACGAGTGGTTCCGGCAGGCGCCGCGCTACGATGCGACCGTTCAGGGCGTGAAGAACCTGCTGGCCTACCCGTTCGAGCACGTGCAGATCACCACGGTGATCCACGGCCGGAACATCGGCGAAATGGAAGAGATGTACGAGTTTTTCACCACGCTGGGCGTGCGCTCCTGGCGCCTGGTCAACATCGAACCGATGGGCCGCGCCAAGGATCAGCCCGAACTGCTGCTGGATCAGCGCCAGATGAAGCAGGTCCTGGATTTCATCCGCGAAAAGCGCTTCGCCGGCCCCATGGAAGTCGTCTACGGCTGCAGCCACTACCTGGGTCTGGACTATGAGCGCGAACTCCGCCCGTGGTATTTCATCTGCAACGCCGGCGTCTACACCGCCAGCATGACCGCCGGCGGCAATTTCGTCAGCTGCCTGGACCTCCCCCGCCGCCCCGACCTCGTCGAAGGCAACGTCCGCACCGACCGCTTCCGCGACGTCTGGGAAAACGGCTACCGCATCTTCCGCACCGACTTCCGCAAGACCGGAAAATGCGCCGACTGCCCTCACTACCGCTACTGCGCCGGCGACTCCTTCCACAGCTGGGACTTCGACAAAAACGAACCGATGATGTGCCTGCGGGGTGTATTGTTCCGGTAAATGAAATGATAAAAACGACAAACAGGGCCATTTGGGGACTGTCCCCATTTGGCCCTGTTTACGCAATTAACGTAGGGGCCGATGTGCCATCGGCCCGGAAAACAGGAAAAAATATAAGGGCGACTATTGGCCGCCCTTAATGTCGAACAGGACCGAAAGAGAACCGTCCCCGGTTGGTCCTGTTTCTGTTTGATTTATCAGGTCTTATTCGTACTGCAGGCAGAGCGTAATGATATCCTGGCCGTCCCGCGTTCCGTGCAAAACATACTCATCCTCTTCCCGGCCGACCCCGATCTGCATGGTCTCGCCGAGCTTGAGCTCATGCGTGAATTCGATGAGGATACTGCGCAGGAGGCGTCCTTCACGGGGAGCGGGGATGAGGTTTTCCGCCAGCTCCAGGTAGCGGGTGTTGTTCATGTGGCCGATGACGTCGATGTAAGAGTAGGGAACAGTGAATTCCGCGGTCTCCGTGACCGGCGGAAACTGCTTCGGCAGGCGGGGCAGGGGCATCAGCGGCTCGCGGTCGGAATATGGCATGTCGAGGCCGCAGGTCTTCGGCTGGATCATCACGCGGGCAGTCTTGTCCATGATCACCCAGAGGAAGCAGAGGCGGATCAGGCTTTCGCCGGCCGGCGTACAGATCTCCATGTAGCGCGGGAACAGGCCGTGCAGGCCGCGGCCGGGCCAGGTGGTGAAGGAGAGGACTTCGCCTTCGCCGGGCATGCGGCTGATCTCGATCTTCTGGCGGACCACGACCCAGCCCAGGCCGCGGCTGTCCAGTTCCCCGCCGCCCAGGCCGAGCGCCGCGGCGTGGCGGCCGGAGACGGTCTGGACCAGTTCCAGCAGGCGGGAGGGGCGGAGACGGCCGAACATGTCCAGGTCGGTGGTCTCGAGCGTATACGTATCGTGATAAATGAGTTCCATGGCAGGCCTCCGTCCGGGTCTATAAAACAAGGGCGACCAAAGGCCGCCCCTGCCGGGGTTGGTTGCGGGCGGAGACGGGCCCCGTCCTGTTCAGATCACGCGGACCGGTTACTCTTCCTCGACGATGATCGGGGATTCCGGCGCGTTGCGGCGGATGGAATCGATGCCGTTCAGGCAGCTGGCCTTGGCCTTGTAGCCTTCGCCGTGGCAGATGATCTCGCCGTTGCGGGCTTTCAGGCGGAAGCGGAACTCGCCGGCCTTGTCCTTGTACACTTCGAACTTGGGGTTGGTCAGCTTTTCGAAATTCTCAACCGTCTGGTCTTCCAGCTTGGCTTCGACCGCATTCTTGCGGATGCTCTCAATGCCGTTGCGGCAGGCAGATTCCGTGGTGTAGGTCTCGCTGGTCGCAATGATTTCGCCGTTGCCGGCCTTTAAATTGAAGCGAAAACCGCCGTTTTTGGTCGGTCCCAATACAAACTTACCCATAAAGCACGCTCCTTCTGGTGTTGATTTTTATTTAATATATCACGGCCAAAACCGAAGTGCAAGTTTTTTTATTAAATTGAGAAGGGCCGCGGCATTGAAAAATGCGGCGGCCCCGTCTGGCGCGGCTTTCCGCGGCCCGCGGTCTATTTCCCGGGGTGCAGGATCACGCTGGTCAGCCCGCTGAGCACCAGCTTGCCGTCTTCGATGGACGCTTCGCCCATTCCCAGCACGCCGGCGATCTCCGAGAAATTATACTGCGAGGACAGCGACGACAGCGCGATGCGCTCCGTGCCCTTGGACGTGTTGTGGATCACGCAGACGATGTTGTCGTCCTTTTCCGCAATGAACCCGCCGGCCTTGATGTCCTTCAGCCCGGTCAGCGGTTTGAACGTCCCCTCCGCGATAGCCGGATTCGCCTTGCGCAGCGCGAGGATCTTCCGGTAATGCTCGAACAGGCTGCCGTATTTTCCCCGCTGGTCCGCCACGGTCCCGTTCACCTGGTTCTTCTCCTCGTAGGTGGAGCCGCTCGGGTTTTTGACCGTGTCGCCGTCGCCCCAGCGCATGGCCAGGCGGCGGTTGGCGTCCGTGTTGGCGCCGCCGCGCGCGCCTTTCAGGCCGATCTCTTCGCCGTAGTACATGAACGGCGAGCCGGGCGTGAGCAGGTACAGGCTGGCCGCCATCTGCATCTGGCCGCTGATCAGGGTCAGGTAGCCGCTGGCGCGGTCCGTGTCGTGGTTGGAGATGAATTCATGCAGCATCGCGCCGTCGCGCTTCTGCTGAATGGTCTTCAGATAGTTATCGATGTACGACATGTACTGCTCCACGTACCCCGCCTTGGCCGTGGAATCGATGAGGCCCTCCGCCCCGGCGGTGGTGAAATTGAAGCAGTCCAGCGCGGCATAGTAGGCGTCGGTAATGCGGTCCGCGTCCCAGACTTCCGCGATCGCGTAGACGTTCGGATCGATCTTGCACAGCTCGCCCATGTACCATTTCCAGAATTCGACGCTCTTTTCGGTGTCGCCCAGGTAGATGTACTTGGCCGCGTCGAAGCGGAAGCCGTCCACGCCCAGCTCCATGTAGTATTTGGCGACGTCCAGCGTGGCCTGGCGGACCTCCTCCTGATCGAAATCCAGTTCCGGCATGTCGGTAGAGAAGTTGCATTCGTAGGAGATGTCCGTGCCGGTCAGCGGCGTGAAGGCGCGGCCCGCGGGCGGCGTTTCGCTCTGGCTGCAGCAGGAGTAGAAATTATAGTACGGATCGTCCGTTTTGCCCTGGCGCCGCGCAATGACGAACTGGTTAAACCAGGGGTTGACGGAACCGGTGTGGTTGATGGGCAGGTCCAGGATCAGTTTCACGTTGCGCGAGTGGCAGAGCGCGATGAGTTCCTTCAGGTCGTCCATCGTGCCGAACTGCGCGTCGATCTCATAGTAATCGTTCACGTTGTACTTGTGATAGCTGTTGGATTTGAAGATGGGGGTCAGCCAGATGCCTTCGATGCCCAGGCTGCTGCCCTGCTCGCCCCGCCCGTCGTTCAGGTAATCCATGCGGTTGATGATGCCCCGGAGGTCGCCGATGCCGTCGCCGTCAGAGTCGGAGAACGAGCCGACGAAGATCTCATAGAACACGCGGGAATTCTCCGGCGTGAGCTCCAGGTTGACCGGTTCCGGCGCCGTGGTCTCCGGCGTGTGCGTGGTGGTCTCTACAGCAGGCGCGGTAGTCTCATCCTTCTGTTTTTTTCCGCTGCAGCCGGACAGCAGCAGGGCGAAGACAAGCAGAACGGCCAGAACTTTATTGACACGGTGTTTCATGATGATTCCCTCCTGACGGCGGATGCCTCCGGATTGATTTGCCTTGTCGCACAGGCTTCTGACACAAAAATAATCCCCGGGGCGGAAAATGTCAAGATTTTCTCCGTGCGGGAGGGGATGCGCCTTCCGGCCGGGCGGCTGGCGCAGGCGCGGGAAAAAACTTGCAACCCGCCCCGGATATGCTATAATCCGAACTATGGAAACGCATGAATTATATCATGAATTATATTCAGAGGAGATCGGAAAGACAGCCCGCACGCGCCTGCTTGCGTGGCGGATCGTCCTTGGCGTCCTGGCGGCCGGCCTGGTGCTGGGCATGGTTTTGTTCTGCGTGAACGCGGATCCCATCGAACCGGGGACGCAGCAGCTGAAGGCCACGGTCTTCCTGGTGCTGGGCGGCTGGCTGGGGCTGTTTCTGCTGTTCCACAGCCTGAGCCCGGCGTCGCGGGAAAACAAGCACATCCTGCGCATGCGGCAGGAGGACGGGGAGACGGAGACGTACGAAGGACGGATCCGCTGCGGCGAAAAGCCGGAGTATATCCCCGGGAGCGTCCCGGTCTTCCGCGTCCGGCTGGAGGACGACCCGCATGACGGCAAGGCCCTGCTGCGGAAGAGCGCCGCGAAGAGCTTTCCGCGCGAAGGGCAGCTGAAACTGCAGATCAAAAACGGCTTTATCATAGCGTGGCAGGAGGCGGAGCGATGAGAAAACGCAGTATTTTCGACCGCGTGCCGCTGTACCTGCTCTGGGCGCTGTTCGCGGTGCTGCTCACGATGGGCCTGTTCCAGCTCGTCACGGACACCGGCCGGCAGAACAAGCTGACGCTCATGGTCAACGCGCAGGAAGTACAGGACGTCGCGCTGATGCGGAAACTGGCGGAGGACCTGCCGGACGGCATCCGCATGATAAAAGTGCGGCCGTTTTCGTATGCCATGCTGTCCGAAAGCAGCCTGAAAGAGGCCGATATGTGGCTGATCCGGGAGTCCGATTTCGAACGGTTCCTGCCGGACTTCGGTCCGGTGGCGGGCTATAAGGAAAACCATCCGGAGCATGATTATCATACAGTGAAGAACGGGGAGGACGAGATCTGGGGCGTGAAAGTCTATGACGCGGCCTCCGGCTCCGGCGCGCTGAAGGAATACGTCGGATACGCGCCGGCGGAGGGGGAAACGCCGGAAGACTGGTACCTGGTCTTTAATCCCTCGTCCCTGCATATCGGAAAGAACGGGCAGGACACCGCGGCCTTCACGCTGGCCGAGCGCCTGCTGACGCTTCCCTGAAGGAGGTTTTATTGATGAAGAAAAGTGTGCTGTGCATCCTGCTGGCCGCGCTGCTGGCCCTGACTGCCTGCGGCGGGAACGCGTCGCCGACGACGGCGCCGTCCGGGGAGGCCCCGGCGGAAACCACCGCGGCGGGAGAGAAGGAGGGAAAACCCGTGGAAAAGATCGAGGGGAACCCCCTGTACGTCCGGAAAGTCGAAAACATGCCGGCGGATTTCATCCTGGGCATGGACGCCTCCGCCGTCCCGGCCCTGGAGGCCAGCGGCGTGAAATACTATAACTATAAAGGAGAAGAGCAGGACGTGTTTCAGACGCTCGCGGAGTGTGGTGTCAACATGATCCGCGTGCGCGTATGGAACGACCCGTTCGACGAGGCCGGCAACGGCTTCGGCGGCGGCAACTGCACGGCCGAAACGGCGGTGGAGATCGGGAAACGCGCCGCGCAATACGGGATGAGCCTGCTCGTGGACTTCCATTATTCGGACTTCTGGGCGGACCCCGGCAAGCAGATGGAACCGCGCGCCTGGAAAGGCATGCGCTTCCCGGACAAACTGGACGCGCTGTATCAGTTCACGAAGGAATCGCTGGAGAAACTGAACGCGGCGGGCGTGAAAGTGGGCATGGTGCAGATCGGCAATGAGACCAACGGCGCCATGGCCGGTGCGCACGCCTGGGAGGACATCTGCGAATTCATGAAGGCCGGCTCCCGCGCGATCCGCGAGGTCTGCCCGGACGCGCTGATCGCGGTGCATTTCGCCAACCCGGAGAAGGCAAACTCTTATCACGGCTATGCGGATTATCTGAAATTTTACGGCGTGGACTACGACGTCTTCGGCTCTTCGTATTACCCGTACTGGCACGGGACGCTTGACAACCTGGCGTCCGTGCTGAACGACATTTCGGCCACGTACGGCAAGAAGACCGCCATCCTCGAAACTTCCTATGCCTATACCCCGGACGACACGGACTTCTCCGGAAATACGATCGGTGAGGGCACGGGCGGCATCACCAAGAACTATCCCTTCACGCAGCAGGGCCAGGTGAACAGCCTGACGGACGTCGTGGACACGGCCGTGAACAAAATGACGGACTGCATAGGCGTCTTCTACTGGGAAGGCACGTGGATCAGCGTGGGCACGAACAGTTGGGAGGAAAACCACGCGCTGTGGGAGAAATACGGCTCCGGCTGGGCCTCTAGCTACGCAGCCGTCTATGACCCGGACGACGCGGGCAAGTACTACGGCGGCTGCGCGGTGGACAACCAGGCGTTCTTCGACGCGTCCGGCCATCCGCTGGAATCCCTGCAGGCCTTCAACCTGATGCGCTTCGGCAACGAAGTCCCGCTCAAGGCGGACGCGCCGGAGGACGTGACCCTGATGTTCGACCTGAACGGGGAGATCGAAATGCCGCAGAAGATCTTTGCGGTCATGAACGACGGCTCCCGGCAGGAGGTGGACGTCACCTGGCAGCTGACGGATGAGGATATCGCGCGGATGAAGAGCGGCGGCGTGGCCGTCTACGAAGTGAAGGGCGAGGCCGCCAGCATGGAAGCCAAAGCGCAGGTCTCCATGATCGAATACAACTTCCTGCGGAACTACAGTTTTGAGGAGGGCGACGCGGGCTGGACCGTGACGGATCTGGCGAAGGCGGACGAACTGCGGGTGGAAAACAAGGCCACCGACTCGTTGACCGGCCCCTGCCACTATCATTTCTGGAGCGCGGCGAAGAATTCCGTGGAATTTACGCTGGAGCAGGAGGTAAAGGACCTGCCCGCCGGGAAGTACAAGTTCGCGATCTCCATCATGGGCGGCGATGCGGGAGAGACGGATATTTATGCGTACGTTAAGATCGACGGCGAGACCGTAGAGAAAGCGCCCATGAAGATCACGTCCTACGGCAGCTGGGACACCGGTCGCATCGGCGGCATCGAAGTGGAAGAGGGACAGACCGTCACGGTCGGCCTCTACGTCAGGTGCGCCGGGGCCGGAAACGGGGCCTGGGGGAAGATCGACGACGCTTTGCTCAACACGGAACCGTGATCCGTTTTATATTGATATTTCAGGATAAACGGGCCGATGGCACATCGGCCCGCCTTTTTGTCCGGGCTTCATTTATGAAAAATCTATGAACAAGAGATTGACAATCTATGCAAAAGTGCTAAAATACTTTACATTAAAGGGGGTAAATCCCCGGCTTCATTGCGTAAGTTAAGGAGGAAAACAAAATGAAGAAATTAATTGCCTTAGTTCTTGCTGTGGCAATGGTTCTGTCCCTGGCCGCCTGCGGCGGGAACAAGGACAACACCACGGCAGCCCCTCAGCCCGGCACCACCACCGAAGCCCCGAAGCCCGCGGACACCACGCCGGCTCCCGGCACCGCTTCCCCTCTGGCCGGTACCTACCAGATCAAAGTCTGGGCTCCCGAAGCCGCCGTTGAACTGACCAAGAAGCAGATCAACGACTTCAACAGCTCCAATGCCGACGGCATCAAGTTCGAAGCCACCGTAGAAGCGGTCTCCGAAGCCGATGCCGGTACCAACGTCATCACCGACGTGGACGCTGCCGGCGACCTGTACTTCTTTGCGCAGGACCAGTTCGCCCGTCTGGTGCTGGCCGGCGGCCTGGCTCAGTTAGGTCAGGGCGCGGGCACCATCGTGAAAGAAACCAATGATGCCGGTGCCGTGGCTGCCGCTTCCGTAGGCGAAGATCTGTACGCTTATCCGCTGACCGCTGATAACGGCTACTTCATGTACTACGACAAGAGCGCCGTCGACGCCGCCCACCTGGGCTCCCTGGAAGATCTGATCGCTGACTGCGAAGCTTCCAACAAGTACTTCGCCATGGAACTGGAGAACTCCGCCTGGTACGCGATCTCCTTCTTCTTCGGTGCCGGCTGCGTCTCCGAATGGACCACCGACAATGACGGCAAGTTCATCGCCGTGAACGACGACATCAACTCCGACAAGGGTCTCATCGGCGCGAAGGGCCTGCAGAAGCTGGTCACCTCCAAGTCCCACATCGAATCCTCTGACGTAGGCGAATTCTCCAAGGGCGCTGCCATCGTGGTTTCCGGTCCCTGGGCCTACAACGATGCCAAGAACATCCTGGGCGACAACCTGGGCGCTGCCGAACTGCCCAGCTTCACCGTGGACGGCCAGTCCTATCACATGGGTAACTTCAGCGGCTACAAGCTGCTGGGCGTGAAGCCTACCACCGATGCCGCCCGCTCCGCTTCCCTGCACAAGCTGGCTCAGTACCTGACCAGCGAAGCCGGCCAGCTGGAACGCTTCCAGGCCATCGCCTGGGGCCCTGCCAACAAGGCTGCGCAGGACAACGCCGAAGTGAAGGCCAATCCTTCCCTGGCCGCTCTGGCTGCTCAGGCTCCTTACTCCAAGGTCCAGGGCAACATCCCCGGCACCTGGTGGGATATCGGCAAAGTCATTGCCACCGACATCAAGGATGCTGCGGATGAAGCCGGCCTGAAGGGCGCGCTGGAATCCTACAACACCAAGATCCAGAACGTTCTGAAGATCGACACCACCGGGTTCATCCTGGTCGGCGCCTGGAACGACTGGAAGAACGATGATGAAGCGTACCGCATGGAAGCCAAGGACGGCGCCTTCATGTTCACGCTGGAAGTCCCTCAGTCCGATTACATGGGCGGCCGTATCGTGGTGCCCGGCGACTGGGGCACTGACAGAGGCTGCCTGATCGTCACCGAAGGCGTGGATCTGCTTGACCAGGTCGGCGATCCCAACAACGGCGACAACAACATCGTCTTCAAAGAGGCCGGCACGTATGTGATCACCTACAACGAGGCCGCCAACACCATCACGATCGTCAAGAAATGATCTGACTGCCTGAACGAAGAGGTTGGAGCTTTATGCTCCAGCCTCTTTTCATAAGAAATCTTCGAAAGAAATCGCTTTCTTCACTGCTTTTTCTGGATCGGGGGAACTATGAAATTAACGGATCTAGAGTATTTAAAACTGCCGAAATGGCGGCGGGCGCTCATTAAGATAGCCCAATTCTTTATCTCCATCCCGAAAGCCTTCCTCAACCTGTTCGTCAAGATCGGTCAGTTCTTTAAGAAAGCGGGACTGGCGATCGGCAGGGAGATCAAAGATATCGTTCTGACCTTTAAAAACGGCGACTGGAAGACCCGGATCTCGTATGTGATCATGGGCTTCGGCAATATCACGAGGGGACAGATCCTCCGGGGGCTGCTGTTCCTGCTTTTTGAAGGCGTATTCCTGTTCTTCATGTTCAAGCCCACCGGCGGCCTGTACTGGCTGTCCATGCTGCCGTCCCTGGGCAAGGAAGGCCCCGGCAAGGCGTATGACCCGGTTTACGACACATACGTCACGGCCTATCACGACAACTCCTTCCAGATCCTGCTGTACGGCGTGCTGACCATCTTCTTCATCATTGCGTTCATCTTCACCTGGCGGCTCAATGTGAAGCAGAACAAGCTGGCCCAGCAGATCCTGGATTCCGGCAAGAAGTTGAAGAGCGGCAAGGACGACCTGCGCTCCATGGTGGACGACAACTTCCACAAGACGCTGCTGGCCCTCCCGCTGACGGGTATCGTCGTCTTCACGGTCATGCCCATCGTCTTTATGATCCTCGTGGCCTTCACCAACTACGACGGCACGCACGACGGCTACTCCAACGCGCTGTTCACCTGGGTCGGCCTGGATAACTTCAACACCATGCTGGGCATCGGCAGCGGCACAAAAGTGTACGCGGCCACCTTCGGGGAGATCCTCCTATGGACGCTGGTCTGGGCGTTTTTCGCCACCTTCACCAACTACTTCCTGGGCATGCTGGTCGCCATGATGATCAACAAGAAGGGCATCCAGTTCAAGAAGTTCTGGCGGACCGTGCTGGTCATGACCATCGCCATACCACAATTTATTTCGCTATTGTACGTATCGAAGATGTTCGCCCAGAACGGCATGGTGAACCAGTTCCTGCAGAGCATCGGGGTATTGAAAGGGCTGGACTACATCCACTTCCTGGATGAGGCAACGCCGGCCCGGATCTCCGTCATCCTGATCAACATCTGGATCGGTATCCCGTACCTGATGCTGATCGCGACCGGCATCCTGATGAACATCCCGCAGGACCTGTACGAATCCGCGAAGATCGACGGCGCGAGCGGCTGGAAGCAGTACACGAAGATCACGCTGCCTTACATGCTGTTCATCACCGGCCCGTACCTGCTGACCAGTTTCATCGGGAACATGAACAACTTCAACGTGATCTACCTGCTGACAGGAGGCGGACCGACGAATTCGGCGGCTTCCACGGCGGCCGGCTCGGCAGGCTACACGGACCTGCTGATCACCTGGCTGTTCAAGATCACGACCGGTGCGGAATCGCAGTACTATTTCGCTTCCGTCATCGGTATCCTGGTCTTCATGATCGTGGCGGCCATTTCCCTGATCGTCTACAACCTGATGCCGTCCGTGAAGAATGAGGAGGATTTCCAGTGATGAAACAGAATGAAAATACTTCCTTGAAAAAACACATGGGCATGAAGGCCAAGACGCGGGTCAGCAATACGATCATCTACATCATCCTGGTGCTTATGACGATCATCTGGCTGTTCCCGTTCGTCAGCATCGTGCTGCAGTCCTTCCGCGGCGGCCCGGTCAAGGGCATGACCAATGAGATCATCCCGAGCATCTGGAGCCTGGAAAACTACGTCGCCCTGGCGAAAACGGACTTTTTCCGCTGGTACCTGAACACCCTGATCATGGCGCTGTTCGTCAGCGTGCTGCAGACGGTGATCGTGCTCTGCATGAGCTACACGCTGTCCCGCTTCCGCTTCAAAATGCGGAAAGGCCTGATGCGCTTCATGCTGATCCTGGGCATGTTCCCGGGCATGCTGACGATGATCATCCTGTACCGGGTCTTGAAGGACCTGGGACTGACGCAGGCGAACGCGGTGCCCGGCCTGATCCTGGTCTATGTGGCCTCCTCCGGCATGGGCTACTACGTGTCCAAAGGCTTCTTTGACACGATCCCGAAATCGCTGGACGAAGCGGCCCGGATCGACGGCGCGACCCGCGCGCAGGTACTGACCAAGATCATCCTGCCGCTGGCCAAGCCCATCGTCATTTATACCGTTCTGACTTCCTTTATGGCTCCCTGGGGAGATTTCGTGTTTGCCCGCTATATTTCCTTCGGCGCTTCAAAGGGGATGAACGTGGCTGTGGGTCTGTTTAACTGGCTGAGCAAGGACCAGATCAACAGCAGCTATACCATGTTCTGCGCCGGCGGCGTGATCGTGGCCATACCGGTCACCATCATATTCATGTGTCTGCAGAAATATTACGTGGAAGGCGTCACCGGCGGCGCTGTAAAGGGGTAAACCGTCGAAGCGCTGCCTGCGGCAGATGAAGCGAGACGATTTACGTGACACCGTCCGGAAAAACGACCGTCAAGGGAAGGTTTTCCGTTAACGGTGGAGGGAAAAAACTGGAGAGAATTTTTATGGCAAACGTAAAACTGACTAACGTAGTAAAAATATATGACGGCAACGTCATCGCTGTCCACGACTTCAACCTGGACATCAGGGACAAGGAATTCGTGGTATTCGTCGGCCCGTCCGGCTGCGGCAAATCCACCACCCTGCGCATGATCGCGGGCCTGGAGGAGATCAGCGGCGGCACCATCGAGATCGACGGCGAGGTCGTGAACGACCTGCAGCCCAAGGATCGCGACATCGCGATGGTCTTCCAGAACTACGCGCTGTATCCGCACATGACGGTCTACGACAACATCGCCTTCTCCCTGCGGCTGAAAAAGATGCCGGAGGACGAGGTGTACGAGCGCGTGACCCGCGCGGCGGACATCTTGGGCATCACGGAGTACCTGATGCGCAAGCCCCGGGCGCTGTCCGGCGGCCAGCGCCAGCGTGTGGCCATCGGCCGCGCCATGGTCCGCGATTCCAAGGTCTTCCTGATGGACGAACCGCTGTCCAACCTGGACGCCAAGCTCCGCAACCAGATGCGCGCGGAAATCATCCTGCTGCGCCAGAAACTGAATACGACCTTCGTATACGTGACGCATGACCAGACCGAGGCTATGACCCTGGGCGACCGCATCGTCATCATGAAGGACGGCTACATCCAGCAGGTCGGCACGCCGACGGAAGTCTTCGACATGCCGAAGAACCTGTTCGTCGCGGAATTCATCGGCGCCCCCAAGATGAACATCATGGAGACCCGCCTGACCCGTGAAGGCAACCGCTGGTTCGTGGCGCCGTTCGGCGTGAAGATCCCCGTGGAAGGCGAAAAGGGCGCGGCCCTGAGCCGGGAATACGTGGCCGAGCAGGATATCCTGCTGGGCATCCGGCCGGAGCACATCACGCTGTGCTTCCAGGGCGGCGAGGGCCTGATCCCCTGCAGCCTGGAAGTCAACGAAATGATGGGCAGCGAACTGCACCTGCACGTGACCACGGAAGACGGCTCCCGCCTGATCGTCCGCGTCCCCACGCTGGGCCTGAGCACGGCGGAACGCGAATCCCTGCATCAGGGCGCGAAGGTGTATCTGGGCTTCGAAAGCAAAGCACTGCACTTCTTCAGCAAGGAGACTGAAAACAACCTGCTGGTGCAGGAATAATAACCTCCGCCGGCCCAAAAACTCCGGGGCGGACCTTCCCGGTCCGCCCCGCTTTTGTAAGGAGACCATACGGATGAAACCACTTATCGGCATTACCTGCGGCATCGAGATCGTTGAACGCAGCTCCGAGCGCGAAGTCCTACTGGACGCCTATTCCAATGCGGTGGAGCGGGCCGGGGGCGTGCCCCTGATCCTGCCCAACACGCACGATCCCGCATTGGTCCGGGACATGGCGGCCCGTCTGGACGGCGTGCTGCTGACTGGCGGCACCGATGCGGATCCCCGCCTCTACGGCGGCCGCGCGGACCAGAGCGTCAGCCGCATCCATCCCCGCCGCGACCGGCTGGAGATCGGCCTGGCGCAGTACGTCGTGCGCGAAACGCGGCTTCCCCTTTTCGGGATCTGCCGCGGCCTGCAGGTGATGAACATCGCGCTGGGCGGCGACCTCATCGTGGACCTGCCCGCCGCCGGTTTCCCCTGCCACAGCTTCCATGATATCTACGGCCGGGAAGCCGTGTCCCATGAAGTCCGCATCGAAGCGGACAGCCTGCTGCGCGATATCGCCGGGCAGGAGATCCTGGGCGTCAATTCCTTCCATCACCAGGCGGTGAAAACGCCGGCCCCCGGCCTGGCTGTCACCGCCCGCTCGCTCCCGGACGGCGTCATCGAGGCCCTGGAACTGCCCGGGGACCGCTTCGTCCTGGGCGTGCAGTGGCATCCGGAGGGCATGACGGAGGACACGGTGTCGCAGGCGCTGTTCCGCCGTTTCGTCGAGGCGGCAGCGCGTTAAAAAATCGTTTTCCGGGGCGCTTCCGGGCGCCTTCCTTTTTGCTTATTATTCTCTTGGCAAAACCTTGATTTCTTAACCAAAAACCGTTTGACAAGCCCCCGGATATTTGCTACAAAAGAATTGAAAAAGTATGAGGTATCCGGCTGACCGATTCGAGAGAGACTGCGCAGACGCAGCGCCGAAGGGGCCAAAAACTCTCAGGCAAAAGTATCGGATCGTGACGGAACTCCGAAAAGTGCCCGCTGGCACGCCGAAGGTGCAACCTGTGAAAACAGGGAATCTCTCAGGCCTATAACGGAGGCATCGTCCCTCTTTGCGAGGGGTGGTGCCTCCGTCTGCTTTTATCCCATCCCCAAGCAAAGGAGAATGCTATGAGCGAACTCAAGAGAACTCAGCTGTACGAC
The DNA here is from genome assembly GCA_017430085.1 of Lachnospiraceae bacterium. Lineage (GTDB taxonomy): Bacteria > Bacillota > Clostridia > Lachnospirales > Lachnospiraceae > UBA6987. Next base: position 25,458 of record JAFRNR010000012.1, read on the forward strand.
GTGCACGTCGCTGCCGGCGCCACCATGGTGGATTTCGGCGGCTGGGAGATGCCTGTCCAGTACCCGGAAGGCATCGTATCCGAGCATCTGTACACCCGCCATGCCTGCGGCATCTTCGATGTGTCCCACATGGGCCGCATCCTGGTCGAAGGAAAAGACCGTTTTGCCTTCCTGCAGCACGTGGTCACCAGCAACGTCGGCGCTCTGGAACTGAACCGGAGCCAGTACTGCATCATCCAGGCCCCGGACGGCTCCGCGGTGGATGACGCCTACCTGTATTGCTTTGAAGAAGACAACCTCTGGCTGGTCATCAACGCCGCGAACATCGACAAGGACCTGGCTTACCTGACTCCTCTGCTGGCGGGTTATGACTGCAAACTCACCAACATCTCCGCCGAGTGGGCCTGCATCGCCGTCCAGGGACCCAAATCCAAGGACATCCTGACCGAGCTCTCCGGCGGCGAACCGCTGACCGTCGAGCCCATCAAGAACCGCCTGAACATCGTGAAACTGGAAGGCCGCACCGCCCGCATCGCCCGCACCGGCTACACCGGCGAGCCCCTGGGCTTCGAAGTATTCGTGAAGAGCGAAGACGTCGTCTGGCTGTGGAACCGCCTGGTGGAACTCGGCGCCAAGCCCGCCGGCCTGGGCGCCCGCGACACCCTGCGCATGGAAGCCGGCCTGCCCCTGTACGGCCATGAGATGGGCGTCGGCCCGGACGGCAAAAACATGCCGATCTTCGCGGTCCCGCTGGCCCGCTTCGCCGTCAGTTTCTCCCCCCAGAAGGGCGATTTCGTCGCGAAAGACATCCTGGCCAAGCAGCGCGCCGCGTTCGTGAAGATCATGAACCGCGACTTCTCCGCCATCGAGGACCTGCCCTACCGCATCATGCCCATCACCCTGCTGGACCGCGGCGTCATCCGCGCCGGCATGGAGATCTACAAGGGCGATAAGCAGGTGGGCTGGATCACCAGCGGCACCATGATCCCTTACTATATTGCCGAGGGCGAAGGCCTGGAGAGCGTCATCACCGACGCGGTCGCCAAGCGTTCCATCGGCATGTGCTACATTGCCTCCGATACGCTGGTGGATGACATCGTGGAAGTCGACGTCCGCGGCCGCCGCCTGAAGGCCGTGATCCCGGAGAGCCACCTGTCTCTGGAAGCCCCGCCTTTCGCCCGCCCGCTGATCTACGGCACGGAGCTCAAGAAGCTGGAAGCCCCCGTCGGCGACGGCCTGGCCAAGGCCCTGACCCTGATCGCCAAGGCGGAGCGCAACCACCTGTGGCGCCAGACCGAATGCATCAACCTGATCCCGTCCGAGAACACGCCCAGCCGCGCCGTGCAGATCCTGTCCGGTTCCGACCCGAACTTCCGCTATGCGGAGCACCGCAAGACCAAAGCGTTCTACGACAAGGACATCTTCTATTACCAGGGCACCAAGTTCATCGACGAGACCGAACAGCTCCTGGTGGAAGAGATGAAGAAGTACTTCGGCTGCTCCGAAGTCGAGACCCGCGTCACCAGCGGCCAGATGGCCAACACGGCCGTGTTCTCGTCCCTGATGGATTTCAAGAACCGCCTGGACCGCAAGAACGATCCCAAGCGCCTGGGCTACGTGATGAACAACCACATCATCCGCGGCGGCCACCTGTCCGCACAGCCGATGGGCGCCCTGCATGATTTCATCGCGATCGACCCCAAGACCGAGCAGAACGCCGTCGTCAACTTCCCGGTCCTGAAGGACAACATCTACAAGATCGACGTGGAAGAGACCAAGAAGCTCATCGACCAGTACCGGCCGGAATTCATCATATTCGGCAAGAGCATGGTGCTGCACCGCGAGCCCGTGGCGGCCATCCGCCAGTTCGTGGATGAGCAGAAGATCCCGACCACGATCATGTACGACATGGCCCACGTGCTGGGCATCATCGGCCCGTCCTTCCAGGATCCGTTCGCGGAAGGCGCGGAGATCGTGACCGGCTCCACCCACAAGTCCTTCTTCGGCCCGCAGCGTGGCGTGATCGCCGTCAACTACAAGGAAGACGAGCTGAAGTACGAACTGTGGAAGACCATCGAGCGCCGCGTGTTCCCGGGCAGCGTGTCCAACCATCACCTGGGCACCCAGCTGGGCATGCTGATGGCCGCTTATGAGATGAACACCTTCCGCAAGGAGTACCAGGCGGCCGTCGTGAACGGCGCGAAGTGCCTGGCGAAGGCGCTGGCGGACGAAGGGCTGGCCGTCGAGGGCGATCCCGCCATCGGCTACACCGAGACCCACCAGGTCGTCGTTTCCGTCGGCTACGGCCAGGGCTCCGAAGTCGCGGAGCGTCTGGAGCAGAACAACATCATCGTGAACTACCAGGCCACGCCGGATGAAGAAGGCTTCACCGCCAGCGGCGCGCTGCGCATGGGCGTTTCCGAGATGGTGCGCTTCGGCTTCGGCGAGGCGGAATTCAAGAAGACCGCCGCCCTCATCGCGGCCTGCATCCGCGGCGAAGACGTCAAGGAAGAAGTCAAGAAATTCCGCAGCGAATACCAGACCATGCACTACTGCTTCGACGACAAGACTGTGGAGAACGCGCTGGATCATCTGGCCGGTATCATGGGACGGTAAAACAGAAACCCAGGGCGGACCGCCCGTCCGCCCTTTCACCAAACCAATAACATCATCAAATATAAACCGGAGGTAAAAACATGGAACACCTTAACTATCAGTTTTCCCGCGATCACGAATGGGTCAAGGAAGAAGACGGCCTGACCTGGATCGGCATTTCCGATTTCGCGCAGAACGCCCTGGGCGATGTGGTATTCATCAACATGCCCGAAGTGGGCGATGAAGTCACCGCCGGCGATCCCTTCGGCGACGTCGAGTCCGTGAAGGCGGTCTCCGACCTGGTCTCCCCCGTGACCGGCACCGTAGCCGAGATCAACGAAGAACTCCTGGATTCTCCGGAACTGCTGAACAGCGCTCCCTACGAGACCTGGATCATCAAAGTGGAAAACGTGACGGAGACCGAAGAGCTCCTGTCCGCCGCCGCTTACGAAGAGTTCTGCGAGACGGAGGCATAAAATGGGGAATTTTTTGCCTTCCACTCCTGAGGAACGGCAGGAAATGCTCAAAGCGCTCGGCTTAGAGTCCGTGCGCGATTTCTTCCGGGATGTGCCGGAAGAAGTGTACCGCGAGGAGGCCTTAGACCTCCCCGCGGGCAAGAGCGAACTGGAAGTGGCCCGCTATCTGAAGGCCCTGAGCGAGGAGAACAAGCAGTACCAGCTGATCCTCCGCGGCGCCGGCGCATATGACCACTACATCCCCAGCATCGTTAAATACATTCCTGCCAAAGAAGAATTCCTGACGGCCTATACCCCGTATCAGGCGGAGATCAGCCAGGGCATCCTGCAGTCCATCTTTGAATTCCAGACCATGATCTGCGAACTCACCGGCATGGACGTCTCCAACGCTTCCGTATACGACGGCGCCACCGCCGCCGCGGAAGGCGTCTCCCTGTGCCGCAGCCGCAAGCGCACCGTGACCCTCGTGTCCGGCGCCGCGCATCCGGACGTGATCGCCACCATCCGCACCTACCTGTACGGCGTGGGCACGGAACTGAAGATCGTCCCGGTCAGGGACGGCAAAACAGATCTGGAAGCCCTGAAGGAGATGCTGACCCCCGACGTCTCCTCCCTGTACTTCGCGCAGCCGAACTTCTTCGGCCAGCTCGAAGATTCCGAAGCCCTCATCGCGGCGGCCCACGAAGCCGGCGCCATGGTCGTGATGGGCTGCAACCCCATTTCCCTCGCGGTCCTGAAGACCCCCGGCGAACTGGGCGCCGACGTCGCGGTCGGCGAAGGCCAGCCGCTCGGCATGCCGCTCGCTTACGGCGGCCCGTACCTGGGCTTCATGGCTACCACCAAGAAGAACATGCGCTCCCTGCCCGGCCGCATCGTCGGCGAGACCACGGACGCGAACGGCAACCGCGCCTTCGTCCTGTCCCTGCAGGCCCGCGAGCAGCATATCCGCCGCGAAAAAGCCAGCTCCAACATCTGCTCCAACGAAGCCCTCTGCGCCCTCACCGCCGGCCTGTATCTGGCCACGATGGGCCCCGAAGGTTTAAAGGAAGCCGCCCGCCAGTCCATGGCCAAGGCCCATTATCTGGCCGCGGAACTGGCCAAACTGCCCGGCGTCACCCTGCCGAACCCCGGCCCGTTCTTCCATGAATTTGTCACCGCCCTGCCGAAGCAGGACGAAGTGCTGAAGAAGCTGGACGAAGCCGGCATCCTGGGCGGCCTGCCCGTCGAAGGCGGCCTGCTCTGGTGCGTCACGGAGAAAGCGTCCAAAGCCGACCTGGACAAGACGGTCGCGCTGGTAAAGGAGGTGCTCGCATGAAGCTGATCTTCGAAAAGAGCCGCAAAGGCCACAGCGTAAGCGTCCTGCCCCCTCTGGACGTGGAGACCGTTTCCCTGCCCGCCGGCATGGACCGGGAAAGCGCCCTGCGCCTGCCCGAACTGTCCGAGACCGAGATCTCCCGCCACTACAAGGAACTGGTGGACCAGGTCTACGGCGTGAACAACGGATTCTATCCCCTGGGCTCCTGCACCATGAAATACAATCCCCGCATCGACGAAGAAGCGGCGGCGCTGCCCGGCTTTACCGGCATCCACCCCCTGGCTCCCGCGGAAGCGACCGCCGGCTGCCGTAAGGTACTGGAAGAAGCCGGCAAGTTGCTCGGCGAGATCTCCGGCATGGATGCCATGACCTTCCAGCCGGCCGCCGGCGCGCACGGTGAATTCACCGGCGTGATGCTGATCAAGCAGTACCATGCCTCCCGCGGCGACGTGAACCGCACCAAGATCATCGTGCCCGACTCCGCGCACGGGACCAACCCCGCTACCGCGGCCATGTGCGGCTTCGACGTCGTGAACATCGCGTCCGCTCCGAACGGCTGCGTAGATCTGGAAGCCCTGAAGAACGCCCTCGGCGACGACACGGCCGGCCTGATGCTGACCAACCCCAACACTGTCGGCCTGTTCGACCCCAACATCCTGGAGATCACCCGCCTGGTGCACGAAGCCGGCGGCCTGTGCTACTACGACGGCGCCAACCTGAACGCCATCATGGGCCGCGTCCGTCCCGGCGACATGGGCTTTGACTGCGTGCACATGAACCTGCACAAGACCTTCGCCACCCCTCACGGCGGCGGCGGACCCGGTGCCGGCGCGGTCGGCTGCAAGGCGTTCCTGAAGGGATTCCTGCCCGGCTCCGCCCTCATGGGCGATAACGCCCCCATCCAGGTCCGCAGCTTCGCGGGCAACTTCCTGGTCGTCCTCCGCGCCCTGGCCTATATCCTGATGCTGGGCCGCGAAGGCATTCCGGAAGCCTGCGAGACCGCCCTCCTGAACGCCAACTACCTGCAGATGAAGATGCGCGAGATCTTCACCCCCGCCTTCGACCGTCTCTGCATGCACGAGTTCGTCCTGGATCTTTCCGATTACAAGAAGGAGACCGGCGTCTCGGCACTGGACGTGGCGAAAGGCCTGATCGACTTCGGCATCCATCCGCCGACCATGTACTTCCCGCTCATCGTCCACGAAGCGCTCATGCTCGAGCCCACGGAGACCGAGGACCGCGAGACGCTGGACCGCGTCGCGGAGATTTTCGCCGCCGTGAAGCAGCAGGGCATCGACGATCCCGAGAGCCTGCATACCGCTCCCCACAAGGCCCCCATCGGCCGGCCGGACGAAGTAGGCGCAGCCCGGAATCCCATCGTGCGCGCGGAACTGTAAGCGGCAGAATAACCAATAACCCCTGTGCGGCCTGCTAAACGTGCCGGCCCGCGCAGAACAGTGAGAGGGGCGGACCTGTGTCCGTCCCTTTTGCGCGGCGCGGCATCTGCTTCTGTCCCTTTTGCGCGGCGTGCCGCCCGTGTCCGTCCTTTTGCGTGCTCGCTGTCTGTATCCGTCTTTTTGTGTGCCCGCTGTCTGTACCCCCCCCCGCCCATATTTGCGTTTCCGTACAATTGCATTTTTCCGCGCCGGATGCTATACTCGAAAAACGGAGAAAAACACTCCGCACCGGGACCGCGCCGCGCGCCCGGCCCCTCAGAAAGGACCCCGCCATGATCCAGGATATCGCTCCTCACGTATATGACAACAGCTTCCCCCACCGCCGGGCCCCCCGCCCGGACGACTTCGTCCTGTTCCACCGTGGTGAAAAGGAAATGCTCGTGAAACAGGAAGGGGAGACCTTCCGCTTCCCCCTCGTGTCCGAGACCGGGACTGAAGGCCTTTATTTCGCCTTCCTGATCGATGACACGGCCTTTTTCGTGGGCCCGGAGAGAGGTGCGTCGGACCCGCAGCTGCCCGGCTTTGAATACGTGGACCAGTCAATATTCCGTACCGCGCAGCCGCGCCACCTGGCCTTCGCCGGCATCACCGGCATGCAGCTGATGCGCTGGCTGGCCTCCGAGCGGTACTGCGGTTTCTGCGGCACGCCGCTGGAAGAAAGCACCTGGGAGCGCGCTTTCGTCTGCCCGCAGTGCGGGAAAATCACCTACCCCAAACTGATGCCCGCCGTGATCGTTGCCATTACCCACGAGGACAAGATCCTCGTCACCGCCTACGCCAACCGCCCCTCCCGCGGCCTGGCCCTGATCGCCGGCTTTTCGGAGATCGGCGAGACCGTGGAGGAGACCGTGCACCGCGAAGTCATGGAGGAAGTCGGCCTGAAAGTCAGGAACCTCCGCTTTTACAAGAGCCAGCCCTGGTCCTTCACGGACACCCTGCTGATGGGCTTTTACTGCGAACTGGACGGCGAATGCGAAGATATCATCCTGGACCGGGAAGAACTGAAGGAAGCCCGCTGGATGCACGCCTCGGAACTGCCTGACCGCAGCGGCCAGGCCGCCCTGACTGCGGAAATGATGGAAATGTTCCGGACCGGGAAATGGAAGGAGAGCCGCCATGAGTGACTACGTGATCCGCGGAATGGCCGGTAACGGCCAGATCCGCGCGTTTGCCGCCTCCACCCGGGATATGGCGGAGGAAGCCCGCCGGCGCCACAACAGCTCGCCGGTCATCACTGCCGCGCTGGGCCGCCTGATGACGGCCGCCGCCATCATCGGCATCCAGTGCAAGGAAGAATCGGACAAACTGACCCTGAAAGTCAAGGGAGACGGCCCGGCCGGCGCCCTGTACGCGGTGGCGAACAGCCGCGGCGACGTCAAAGGCTTCGCGGAGAATCCCCAGGTGCTGCTCCACGCCCGTGCAGACGGCAAACTGGACGTCGGCGGCGCCGTCGGCAAAGGCGAACTGACTATCATCCGCGACCTGGGGCTGAAAGAGCCGTACGTGGGAACCTGCGCCCTCGTCAACGGGGAGATCGCAGAGGACCTGACCTATTATTATGCGCTGTCGGAGCAGACGCCCACCTCGGTGTCGCTCGGCGTCCTGATGAACCGCGACAACACCGTGGCCCAGGCCGGCGGCTTCATGCTGCAGCTGCTGCCCGGCGCAACGGAGGAGATGGCGGCCGCCCTGGAGCAGAAAGTCCTGGCGGCGCCGCCCGTGACTGCATGGCTCAGCGAAGGCCTGAGCGCCGAGGACATCCTGCACCGCCTGCTGGACGATTTCGGTCTGGAACTGACGGAAAAACGCGATGTTTCCTTCCGCTGCGACTGCAGCCGCGAAAAAATGGAAGGCGTCCTGGTCGGCCTCGGCCGCCGCGAACTGCTCGACCTCATGCTCAGCCGCGAGGCCGTCTCCGTGCACTGCGATTTCTGCAACACCAGCTACACCTTCACCCGGCCGGAACTGAAGGAATTGTTCAAGAGGAATTTCAGAAGTGAGTAAAAAGGGGAAAAACGGATTCCACATAGGTCTCTGGGGATGGCTGGCCGCCCTGCTGCCGGCTGCGCTCGGCACGGCCCTGTACTTTATTTCCGCCGCCAGCCGGAGCTTTTCGGACTGGTATGCCCTGAACCTGTACCCCCTCTGGGTGGGCTCCGTCGGCCGCTTTTTCGGGATCTTCCCCTTCTCCGCCAACGAGCTGGGCATCTACATCCTGATCGCCCTCGGCCTGTTCTGGCTCGTGCGGGACATCACGCGCCTGATCACACGCCGCCGCCGCAAAGGCTGGGGCCGCCGCTGGCTGTGGATCGTGATCAGCTTTGCCGGCAGCATGTGGCTCGTCTTCATGCTGGGCTGCGGCATCAACTATAACCGGACGAACTTCGCCGAGGCCAACGGCCTGCCCACTGCGGGCGGGACCAAAGAGGAACTGTACCAGCTGTGCGAGATCCTGACAGAAGAGACCAACCGCCTGGCTTATGCGGTGCAGCGCGACGAAAACGGCATCATGCAGCTCACCGTCGATACACATCGGGAGGCGGTGGAAGCCATGGGCCGCCTGGCGGACGATTACCCGTCCCTGAGCGGTTTCTATCCGCAGCCCAAGCCGGTGCTTTTCTCGGAATTCATGTCGCACGAGCACATCACCGGCATGCATTCGCCGTTTACGTCCGAGGCTCAGTATAACCGCCTGATCACGCCCTACAACATCCCCCACACCGTCTGCCACGAACTGAGCCACCTGAAGGGCTACATGCGCGAAGACGAGGCGAATTTCGTGGGCTATCTGGCCTGCATCAACTCGGACAGCGAAGAATTCCGCTACAGCGGCTACGTGCTGGGATATATCTATGCAACGAACGCGCTGTACGGGGCAGACGCAGAAAAATACTTCGCAGTCCGCGGAAAGCTGGAAGCTGTCGTCAACACGGACCTGGCGGAAAACTCCCGCTACTGGGAGCAGTACAAGACCGTGATCGCGGAAGTGAAAGAGAAGATAAACGACACATATCTGAAGTTCAACCATCAGGAAGACGGTGTCAAAAGCTACGGCAGAGTGGTGGACCTGATGCTCGCCTACTATCACGACGAGATCCAGCGGCGCCTCGGTGCGGTAAATTAGAAATTTTCAGACAATTTCTGAATTTGTGTCTGGAACAGACAAAAATTTTGACAAGACAAGCCGAAAAAAATAGAAGTTGCACAACTTTTTCTCTTGACTTTTCCCTTGCCGAATGATAGTATATCAAATGCGCCGCTCAAACCGGCGTGTGGCACCTTGACAATTAAATGATGCATTCCAACCCTGAAAATTCCTTTAAAACAGCGGGACTTTGGCCCGGGCTCACACCGGGACGGAGTCGGAACCGCGGCGCATTACGTACAGATGCGTGAGGAATTACAGAGGTCATGAAAGCGACCAAAACAAACAAGTAAAAAACGGATCAAGTCAGCGATGACTGATACGGA
>JAFRNR010000013.1 GCA_017430085.1 Lachnospiraceae bacterium
CTATATTATCAGTAACAGTTCCTGACAATCCCATATCGGAGGTACGACATCATGCAGCATGATTTCCCTTTGGCTGTGGAAGCGCCCAAATCCTGCACGTTCGTGACGCGGCAGCTCCCCACCGTGACGGCCGAGCAGCGCTGGAAAGCGCTGGAAGCCACCCATTTCAATGAATTCGCCTTCCCCGCGGGCCTGCTTTATATCGACTGCCTGTCGGATTCCGGCACCACGGCCATGACCGACACCCAGTGGGCGGCCATGTTCCTGGGCGATGAATCCTATGGCCGCAACAAGGGTTATTACATCCTGCTGGACGCTTTCCGCGACGCGTTCGAGCGCGGCAATGACCAGAAGCGCCTGATCAATTACCTGCGCAACGGCGTGGACCGCGACGACGTGCAGAAAATGATGGACGAAGTCTACCTGGTGGACTGCGAAGGCGGCTTCTTTAACGGCGGCGCCTTCCAGCTGGAGCGTCCCAACACCTTCATCCTGCCCCAGGGCCGCTGCGCCGAAGCGCTGCTTTTCGACGTGATCAAGCCTCTCCTGGCCCGGCGCTTCCCCGGCAAGGTCTTCACCATCCCTTCCAACGCCCACTTCGACACCACCGAGGGCAACATCAAGCAGATGGGTTCCGTGCCGCGCAACCTGTTCCATAAAGAACTCCTCTTCCAGGTGCCCGAAGGCGGCCGCTATGAAAAGAACCCGTTCAAGGGCGACATGGACATCGAAAAGCTGCGCCAGCTGATCGACGCCGTGGGTGTGGAAAACGTCCCCATGATCTACACCACCGTGACCAACAACTCGGTCTGCGGCCAGCCGGTCTCCATGGCGAATATGCGCGCGGTCGCGGAGATCGCCCACAGCTACGGCCTGCCCTACATCATGGACGGCGCCCGCTGGGCCGAAAACTGCTACTTCATCAAGATGAACGAGGACGGTTACCGCGACAAGACCATCCCGGAGATCGCGCAGGAAATGTTCTCCTACTTCGACGCGGTCTGCGCCTCCTTAAAGAAAAACGGCCACGCCAACATGGGCGGCCTGCTCGCGTTCCGCGACAAGGGATATTTCTGGAAGAAATTCTCGGAATTCAATGAAGACGGGACTGTGAAGACCGATATCGGCCACCTGCTGAAAGTCCGCCAGATCTCCGCCTACGGCAACGATTCCTACGGCGCCATGAGCGGCCACGACATCATGGCCCTGGCGCAGGGCCTCTACGAGGAGCAGCGCTTCGAATACCAGGACGAGCGCGTGCGCCAGTGCGAATATCTGGCTCAGGGCCTGCACGACGCGGGCGTCCCCGTGGTGCTGCCCGCCGGCGGCCACGGCGTGTACATCGACGTGGACAAATTCTTCGACTACAAGCGCGGCCACGAAAGCTTCGCCGGCCAGGCCCTCTCCCTGGAGATGATCCACCGCTACGGCATCCGCTGCTCGGAGCTGGGCGACTTTTCCATGGAATACGACCTCAAGACCCCCGAACAGCAGGCCGAGGTCTGCAACGTCGTCCGTCTGGCCATCAACCGCAGCCAGTATTCCAAACAGCACATGGACTACATCATCGCCGCCGCCGCCCAGCTCCACCGCGACCGCGACACGATCCCGAACCTCCGCATCACCTTCGGCCACAACCTGCCCATGCGGCACTTCCACGCGTGGCTGGAGCCGTATGAGCCGGCGGAGGAGGAACTGTGCGACAGATAAAGCAGGACTAAAGAAAGAAGAAAAGCTGACAAAGGGACGGTTCCTTTGTCAGCTTTTTTACGAGTTATTACGAAGTTTTTCGGTTGAACGATGCGCCATTTTGGGCGGGTTGGACTGGGGTGAAATATTGACTGTGGGTGTATGGTCATATGGAGAGGAAAAGCAGAGATTCCGGATGAAGGACCGCATTGCTATGACTGACCTGCACGACAATCATTCAGGCATATGATAAAAGAGGGGAGACTTCCTTACGAAGCATCTCCCCTTCTCACCGAAACCAGCTGCTGCCGGATTAACGCCTCATTCCAGCGACAGCCCCAGTCCAAACGCTTTCTCATTGATTGCAATGATCTGATCCCGGCCGGCAAAACGGTGGGCAAAAGCTTTCATGACCGCTTCTTTATGAAGCAAATGACGGTGATGAATGATAACCCCCAGCGCGATGGTATTGGCAGCCTGAGTATTGCCGGTAGTTTCAATGCTCATCGTGCGGAACGCATAACCGAAATGCTTTCCTTTTGCGCCTTCTGCCGGGATCACCATATCCGTATCGTAATAGACCTCCGTGTCATCCCGGAACTTGTCTTTATACCGTTCATACGCGACCTGCGCCAGACAAAGGATCACATCCGGCGAATCAATATTGGGATACCCGATCGGCTGATCGCTGAGAATAACGTCTGTTTTCGTAAATGTGCCGCGTGTTTCAGAGCCGTAAGAAGCCGTCATCGTCGCATAGAGCCTTTCCTCAAACAGCGAAGCGGCGAGCCCTATGATCTCACCGACTGAGATCAGTCCCTGTCCGCCGACACCGCATAATACGATTTCAGTTTTCATTGACGCTTCCTCCTTCTTCCCGGATCCTCTGCGCATCGATGATGCGCTTATATTTCGTATAGTAGTCTTCCCTGTTCTTATTTACTATGACGCCGGTCACGATCCTGCCTTCCAGTTCTTCCGCAGACATCGTTTTTGCTTTCTCGGCCGGAATGCTCCGGGCATTCATCATCTTCATCATGTCTGCCGCTTCGCCCTGCCTGTTATACCGGCCGTAATGCGTAGGGCATTGGACCATGCACTCGATCAGCGAAAACCCTTTGTGTTCTATCCCGCCGCGGATAAGTTTTCGCATCTGGACCGGATTGAATGCCGTTGCGCGCGCAACATAAGTCGCGCCTGCCGCCTCTGCCAGCCTGCAGATATCGAATTCCTGCTCGATATGGCCATAAGGAGAAGTCGATGTGATGCTGTCCGTCGGCGTCGTACCGGAATACTGTCCGCCGGTCTGCCCGTAGTTGTAATTATTTGCAATGATCGCAGTCAGATCGATATTGCGCCGTGCGCAGTGGATCAGGTGATTTCCCCCGATCGTCACGCTGTCTCCGTCTCCCATGGTCACAATTACATGGAGAGCCGGGTTGGCCAGTGCTATGCCGGTGGCAGCCGGCAGTGCCCGCCCATGTGTAACATGCATGCAGTTGATGTCCAGATAGTCGTCCACACGCCCGAAGCAGCCGATCCCGCTCACAAGGCAAATATCGTGTTTATCCAGTTCCATCTCGGCAAAAACGGCAGCGATCGACTGCAATACGATGCCGTCTCCGCACCCTGCGCACCAGGTATGAGGGAGTTTGTCAAAAAGCATGTAATCCTTATAGTCAGCCATGACTCAGTCCTCCAGGGTATTGATGATCTGCTGCGGTGTGATCAGAACTCCGTCGGTACGGTTTGCCTGCAGGATCCTGCATCCGTAGTCATTGAACTTGCGGATCTCCCCGGCCAGCTGCCCGAGATTCATTTCCGGCACGACCACGGTCCCGGCTTTCGCGAGAACGGCGCGGATCTCCTTCTCCGGCATCGGCCAGATCGTAACCAGCTGGAGCATGCCGGCCCTGACGCCTTCCGCGCGGAGAATATCAACGGCAGAAATCGTGCTTCGCACGGAACAGCCGAACGTGATAAACGCGATTTCCGCATCATCAAGCTGATAGGTACGCGTAATCGTAATATCTTCCGCATTCTTCTCGATCTTATTGGTGAGATAATGGGTGACACGGTCGATATTCTGCGGATTCGGGCTGAATTCGCCTTTTTCGTCATGCGTGGAACCGGTGGTGCGCATCAGCAGTTTCCGGTTCCCGACAGCCGGCATGGGGACGACCGAATCCGAAGAATAGCCGTACGGCCGGAAATCCTTCTGCGAGATGTCCGGATCCGGCTGAATACGGCTGAATATCTGATCCGGCCCTGGTTCTGTTTCCGTAACGGTCTCCCGCAGATGACCTATGACCTCATCGGACAGGAAAAGAACCGGCGTACGGTATTTCTCAGCCAGATTGAACGCCGTGATCGTCAGATCATAGCAATCCTGTACGGAAGAAGGGCTGAGCGCGATAATGCTGTGGTCACCGTGCGCCCCGTATCTTGCCTGCATAATATCTGCCTGCGCGGGTTTAGTTGCCGCTCCGGTAGACGGACCGCTGCGCTGCACATTAAATATCACTGCCGGTATTTCGGACATGATCCCCAGTCCTAGGTTCTCCTGCATCAATGAAAACCCGGGGCTGCTGGTTGCCGTAAACGACTTGACGCCGGCTAACGACGCGCCGAGAAGTGCCGCCATGGAACTGATCTCATCTTCCATCTGGATATAGATCCCGCCGTAGCGCGGCAATTCCCGGGCGGCGCCCTCCGCTATTTCCGAACTGGGCGAGATCGGATACCCGGCATAGAAGCGGGCTCCTGCCGCGATAGCTCCGTCGACAACGGCTTCGTTGCCTTCAATGAATTTCTTTTGGCTCTTCATCTTTCTTCGCCTCCCGTTATGACAACATCGATCGCGAAATCAGGACACCGCATTTCACAAAGCCTGCAGGCGATACAGGCATCCATATGCGAAACGACAGGGATCTTTCCCACTTCCTGCGTAAAAACCTGTTTGGGACACAGCGCCGAGCAGATCCCGCACTGTTTACAGCGCAGTTCGCTGATGGATATATGGATGGTCTCACGCATTTTCGCTTTCCTCCGATATATTGTTATAGGCAAACGTCCGAATGATCCTGACAGGGATCCACGTTAATGAAGGAATTATAGGTACCTGAAAAACGAATCGTCAACTCTTCTGAGAGGAGGCAAGAAGATACGCAAACTATTTGCGAATATATGTGTATTCCCGTCTGAGAAGGATTATCCGGTTTTATGCCGATGCTTTATTTTCTGCGGTCCTGTTCTTTCAAAAACCGCCCGGGCGAGCAATTCATATGTTTCTTAAACATACGGATGAAATGCGTATTATTGTTGAACCCTACGATTCTTCCGGCATTCTGAACACTCTCCCCGTTAAGCAGCAGCGCACAGGAACGCTTGATCCGATAAACCGTGATATAATTGCCGACAGAAAGCCCCGTTGCTTTTTTAAAAATCTGGCACATACGCGATTTGCTGATAAAAAGCTGTCCCGACAATTCGTCCAGCGTCAGCGCCTCGGCATAATGCAGATGAATATAATCCAGGATCTCATTGACCCGGGTTTCGTATTTCACATTTACAGTCTGAACTTCCTGTTTCGCATTGATAAATCGAGCCGCTTCAAGAAGGAAAAAGTCAAAATTGATGTTGCGTTCCAGATCTGCCCCGAAACCGGGCCCTGCCGGTCTGATCATGGCGGCCAGTACGCCGATAAAACGGCCCAGCACTTCATCCGTCATCTGCTGAACCAGAGGCGCCGCGTCAAACAGCGCCGTCAGATTCGTTTTCTGCGTCGAAAGTTCCTGAAGATGTTCGCGGCGGAAATGAATGACGTAACGGTCATAATCACGGTTTCCATGACAGAAGCAATGATGGATCTCGAATGGTTTTAAGAAAAAGATGGTCCCCACCGCCAGCGGATACGCATGCTCCTCAACAAAGAAAAAGCCTTCGTTCGCCAGAGAAATAAAGATCTCGTAATACTCATGAATATGCGATTCCGGATGAATATCATGCGTATATTTTTTTATCTCGTACTTTGGATCCATAAGCCCTTCCTTCCGGTCAAATCCTCGAAA
The DNA here is from genome assembly GCA_017430085.1 of Lachnospiraceae bacterium. Classification (GTDB taxonomy): domain Bacteria; phylum Bacillota; class Clostridia; order Lachnospirales; family Lachnospiraceae; genus UBA6987. Next base: position 5,760 of record JAFRNR010000013.1, read on the forward strand.
GCCAAGTCTGCCGGTTTCATGATCCGGTTTGTCGGAGCTGAAGTCTGCTGCCCCCCTGCGCAGCATATCTGAAGAGAACGGCCGGATCCCGGCCGTTCTCCCAGGGATATCAGATGTTCAGCCTGTCCCAGAGTTCGTACAATTCTTCCAGTGTTTCCGGAGAATCCGACCGGGAATTGTTCCAGCGGCCGGCCATCCACTGCAGTTTATTCCTGACGGCCTCCATCATGACCGGCTCATAACCGGTCTCCCGGATCAGATCGCAGCATTCCTGTGCCTCCACGGCACGCCGGCCGGAATGCAGAGTATTGCTTCGCAGAAGCTGGCCGACGGTAGTCTCAAATCCCTGTACCTCATAGGTCCTGTGCAGGCTCTGCATGATCTCTTTTTCCAGTCCGAGCTTCCTGGCTGAAAGAAATGTTTCCAGTGCCAAAGCCTCGACACCTTTTGTGTAAATGCTTCGCAGAAGCTTTAGTGTTGCCGCACGTCCCGGTTCTTCACCGACGTATTGGACATTCATATGGAGCGTTCCAAGCACCGCCGCAGCCTGCTTTGCACCGTTTCCGGAAAGCACAAAAGGCGTTTTATGCTTAAGCAGCGGCGCCGCTCCCATGACCGATGCGTCTACATAAAGTTTCCCGTTTGCGGCAAACCGTCCGCCTAAAGATCTCTTTACCTGCGGCAGACTGGAAGTGATATCTATGAATATCGTTTTATCCCCCAGGCTCTCCATGATCTGATTGGCTGCCTTTTCCACCGCTGTGGAAGGAACCGCACAGAAAATGATTTCCGCGCCGCTGACGTCCCGTATGTTTTTCTTCAGATCCACCGAAAGTTTTTCCGCCCGATCCCGCAGCAGACTACTCCTGACATTTGCAGGATCCTGCGCGATCGGATCATATGCTTCAATATGTACATCCACTCCGTCTTCGCGGAAACCGGAAGAAAAATAGAAAGCTGCTTCGCCGAATCCGATAAAAGCGATTCTTTTTGCCATGTCCGCGCTCCTTCTTACTTCTGCAGTTTCTCCTTCCAGGCAAGCATTTCGTCCCAGACCTCTTTGGACATGGGTATTCCCTCCGCCCGGCGTTTCGCTCTTGTTTCATGTTCCGGTTCTCCCGGAAGATAGATCCTGTCAAATCCCTTCGCCAGTCTGGATGACTTTATTTTTTGCATATCGAATTCAATTTTGTCGTAATACTCCTCTTCCGGAATAAAGTCCTCAATATTGACAAGATATGCAAAATGGCCGATATCCTGGTGTTTATCCAGGTCTCCGTACAGTTTTGTAATATTGGTGCCGAACTGCGAACCGGTCATGATGCCCGCAAGGATATCATTGACAAGCGCCAGCCCGAAGCCCTTATGCCCCGCCGCAGGCAGCATATATCCACCGTCCAGTGCTTCCTTCGCGTCCGTCGTCGGCTCACCGTATTTGTTCAGGGCGCAGCCGGGCGGTATCGGTTTGCCTTCCCGGGCGGCCACGAATATCTTCCCCTTTGCGATGGCGGATACCGCCATATCAAATATGATCGGCTTTGTCTTCGTAGGAAAACCGTAACAGAGCGGGCTGGTCCCGACAACATTATCCAGACCGCCCCACGGCGCCATCAGCGCATCGGCATTGGTGCAGATATAGCAGATCATCCCCTGATTCGCTGCCCGTTCCGCATAATACCCTGCGGCGCCGAAATGGTTGCTGTTGCGGATGGCAACTGCGCAAAGCCCATTTTTCTTTGCCCGTTCGATCCCCATGTCGATCGCCATCGTCGTGGCAACCTGTCCCAAACCATGGTTGGCATCCACGATCAGGACAGGCCCTTTGTCCTTGATTATCTCAAGTTTTGTTTCTGCCGCCACACCGCCGGCCTGAATACGTTTCAGATAAATATCCATCCAGCGCATGCCATGGGTTTCCACCCCTCTCTCTTCCGCATCCGCTAAACTTTCAGCCGTCATATCCGCCTGTTCTTCGGGGACGCCTGCCAGCATGAACAGTTCTTTTGAAAGTGCTTTGATTTCTTCCTTCGATAATGTGATTCTCCCGCTCATTTGATTCCCTTCTTTCTTTTGCCGCTGCCTGTCTTCCGATAATCGGAAGCGCCTCTGACCGTGCCGGAACCGGCTTCCTCAGTCCGGCAGTACCGGCTGCGTCAGACGTTTGATCTGACTGTAGCGCGCATCCACATATCCCTGCAATATTGCGATCTCTTCCTCGTCCAGGTGTGCAAACCGCCGCATATAATCGGTAAAACAGCTTACATTTTTCACTTTTTTTGGTTTGTAAGTGAACCGATATTCTCCTTTGTCGCACTCCCAGAGCGGGAAATAATTCGTTTCCACCGCTGCCCGGGTCACCTCCACCGATTTTTCCGGTTCCATCTTCCAGCCCGTCGGACACGGTGCCAGCACATGGATATAGGCGAAACCGGTCTTTGCCGCCTCCGCTCCTTTCTTAACCTTCCGGATGAAATCCTCCGGATAAGCAATGGTTGCCGTAGCGGCATAGTTTACGCCATGTTCCGCGATCAGCATGGGGACATCCTTTGCATCCCGGCTCTTGCCGCGTCCGACACTGCCTACCTGCGTCGTATTGGTCCAACTCCCGTAAGGCGTGCGGCTGCTGCGCTGAATGCCGGTGTTCATGTATGCCTCATTGTCATAACAGATAAACAGGAACTTCTCTCCTCTCTCCGCTGCCGCGCTCAGGGCTCCGAATCCGATATCGCACGTTCCGCCGTCCCCTACGACGCTGACGCATATCGTCTCCCTGCCGATACGGTGGAAGTACCGGGATACTCCCGTCATGGCCGAAGCCACGTTCGTCATCAGCGTGGAGTACATCGGCACTTTTACGCGGTCAGCCGGAACACAGCAGCTCGGCGCGCCAAACAGAACGATATCCGGTCCTACGGAACGCAGCACCATCCGCAGCACCAGTTCCATGCCGCACCCGGCGCAGAACTGCATGCCGGGAGAGCAAGGATCCTCGCAGTATTGTTCTTCCACCGCTGCCGCGTCTGTTTCCTCCAGAATGCCGAGCGGGCAGTTTTCGGCGCAGGCGGCGCTTCCGTATTCCCGGCAGCCGTCACATTTAAAGGACTTGTGAGCACTCTTCGCGGAGAATATCCCGCCGTAAGGGCAGGAAAGATTACACAGTCCGCAGCCTATGCATCTGTCGCTGTTCAGCATGACCTTTCCGTCTTCGGCGGTCAGGGCGCCGGCAGGGCATACGTCCACGCAGACGCTGTCCGAGCACTGATTGCAGGTAAGCACTGTCTCATATCCTTTTTCCGGCAGCGAGATCTTCTCCACGACCGGATCCGCTCCCCCGCGGGCCGCCGCGCATGCCTGTATGCATTGAGAGCAATCCGCAGGACATGATTCATGTTTTTTAATTAACATCTTCGCCATCGCGCTTCTCCTTTATCCGATTCCCGCTCTGCGGCACTGTTCCGCCAGCCATAACGCCGTTTCCTTCGGTTTTTCAAGCAGGAGGTCTTTTTCTCCCTCTACGTACACACCGGAACGGATAAGAAACCGCAGCAGTCCCGGGTGTATGTCTTTCCGGTTGCGGCCTTCCGCACCGACAAGACATCCGTCTTTTATTGTCAGGCGCAGGAAAGAATCCTCCTCCTGTTTTTTCAGCGTCACAAAACCGTCTGCCCGGTTTCCTTCAGAAACGCCCATGCTGAAGAAATCCTGATCCATGATCCGAAGGTAATTAGCAGGCACAGCCGCATCATACGGGACTTTTGCACCGGCCATGCATCTTCCGGCTGTCTTTCCCTGCGCTGCTGCTTCGGGAGAAATGGGACAGGGCCTTTTTTCTCCGTTAAAAAGCAGCACGGACGCGACGTCCCCCGCCGCATACACGTCCTCCCATTTCGTCCGCATGTACTCATCCACCTCGATGGCACCGTCTGTCTCCAGTCCGTCCAGGGAATTCGGATTCACCCCCATGGCTGCCACGACCAGGTCGGCGGAAAGGGCCGTGTTGTCATCCAAAGTCAGCCGGATCTTCCCGTCCTTCTTTGATGCTGCGGCAACGTTCCTGCCGTCCCGCACGGAGATCCCGTGTTTTCTGAGCAGTTCCGTTATACAGGCCCCCATTTCTTCACTGAAATATTTCCTGAGGAGCCTGCTTCGCACCACGACCGTAACCGTACAGCCGGCACTGGCGAGCTTTTCCGCCACTTCGACGGCGACCAGACCGCCTCCGCAAATGACAACTTCCTTATTCTCCCTTTCGAGCCGGTCCTGCAAGGCTTTATAATCCGCCAACGTGCGGAAAACAAAAACGTCTTCCCGGGCAATACCGGGTATATCCTTTCCGGCCGGAGAGGCTCCGATCGCTACCAGCAGGCGGTCATATACAGCGGTCTCTCCGTCTTCAAACAGTACCGTTTTGGAGGCAGGATCAACTGACGCGGCCTTTTTATTGCGGAAAAAGGATATATTTTCCGCCGGAAGCGCAGTGCATTTATAAAACAGATCTTCCTCTTTCATTTCTCCGCTCAGCAGGTAGGGAAGCGCCACCGGCGAATAAGGAGCGGAGTCTTCGGCACTGTATAATGTGATCTGCGCGTCATCATCATACAGATTGATTTCTTTCGCCGCTGCCTGTGCCGCGGGACCGGCCCCGAGAATCACATATTTCGTAGACATCTGTTGCTCTCCTCCCTATTCCCAGATCAGCCAGTTCGTTTCCTGCACTTCGTGGCCCGCCAGTGCCGTCCGCGTAATGGCCAGCGCTTTTTCAATGTGATCGATCGTGATATCCGTACTGGCTATGCCGTCAATAAAATCCAGCATCAGCGGCTTCTGCGCCGCGTCGGAGACGGCCGCCAGGGCCTCCATATGAAGATGTCCGCAGTTCCAGCCCAGACAGATGCTGCGGTCAATGGTCGCGACGGCCTTCCTGCCGTCAAGAAGGGCCGCCATCTCCTGTCTCGGATACGGACGGAACATCTTGATCCGGGCAAGGCCTGCCTTAATGCCTCTTTCCCGTGCGCGGTCAACAACGGTCTCAATCGTCCCCGCCGCGGAACCGGCCGTCAGGAAAAGGATCTCCGCATCGTCCGTACGATATTTATCGACGGCCCCGCCGTAGCTGCGTCCGAAGATCTCTTCAAATTCCTTTTCGATCTCCGGGAAAACACTTTTCACTCTCTCCAGCGTCTGCAGGCTCTGATAACGGTAATTGGCAAATTCGAGTCCTGAAATACTGGGACAGAACTGCAGATTTTTATCCTTCATAAAAGTCGTTCCGTGCCGTTCAGCGACGGGAGCCAGGAAACGGTCCACCTGCTCCTTTGTCGGGATCTCTACCCGTTCATACTGGTGGGAAAGGAAAAAGCCGTCGTAAGCCACCAGTACCGGATTCAGAATTCTGGCATCCTCCGAAAGACGGTAGGCCATCAGCACCGTATCCAGGATCTCCTGACAGTTTGCCGGTTCCAGCTGGATCCATCCATAGTCGCGCACGGACATGATATCCTGCCGGGATCCGCATACGCCGCGGATAGAGGAGGTTTCCCGGGTAACGTCCACCATGACCGCCGGGATCCGCATACCGGCGCACAGCATGCACATTTCCCCCATATATTCCAGGCCCCAGGAAGATGTGGATGTAAATACGCGGCCGCCGGCTACGGAAGCGCTCATCACCGCGCTCATGGCCGTATGCTCGCCTTCCACTTCGATCATTTCCGCGTCCAGCAATCCGTCTGCGTGAAACGCCGCGATCTCTTCCGCCAGCGGTGTCTGCGGAGTAATCGGATACATGGCGATCACATCCGGATTAACCAGCCGGACCGCATGGGCCGCCGCTTTATTTCCGCTCAACACTTTGATCATTTGCAGTCTTCCTCCAATTTCATCTGAATCGCCATGGCGGGACATTCATTGGCACAGATGCCGCAGCCTTTACAGTATTCCAGATCGGGCAGATAGTATCCCGCTTCGCCCTGATGAATGCAGTGTGTCGGACAGTAGATCTGACACCAGCCGCATTTTTTGCAGCCGTCCCGGTCCACGACCGGCCGTTTGAACCGCCATTCACCGGTCCTGATGATCAGATACCGGTCATTGGTCAGCGTCCAGGCTGCTTCATATGCGGTTTCAGGCGGCGCTTCACAGGCATATTTTTCCTTTTCGAAGACCATTTCCTGACGGACATCGGAACGTTCCGCCTCAAAATCAAAGACCTTGGTCTCATTGTATCCGCGCTGCAGCGCTTCCAGATTTTTTTCAAGGATCCGTCCGTGGAAGGCTTCTTTTACGGAAGTACGCAGATATTCCAGGGGAACCAGGCCGGTCGCTCTGGCAAAGGCGCCTAACATAACGACGTTCGTGATATTCGTCCCTGTTAATTCTACGGTAATACGGATCCCATCCACTACTGCGATGCGCGAAGGCCTGACAGGGAACCGGCGGATCGTTTCCACGTCCTTCTCCGTACCGCAGCAGATGATCGTCCCTCCCCCTATGAAGCCGTTGTAAATATCACTCTTGCTGAGAAGAGAAGGATCCAGTACCAGAAGATATTCCGGATAGTAAACCCGGGTTTTTTCCCGGATGGGTTCGTCGCTGAATCTGGCAAAGGCCAACACCGCCGAACCGCGTCTTTCAATGCCATATGTCGGAAACACAGACGCGTATTTTCCGCCTTCCACAAAGGCTCCCGCCAGCATCTGCGCCGCCATGACGGTCCCCTGGCCGCCGCGGCCATGCAATCTCATCTCGCTCATTCTGCGGTCTCCTTGTCACTTTCCGATCACAATGCGGGCATCGACAGCCACACAGCGGTCCTCATAGCAAAGTACCGGATTAAAATCCACTTCCCGGATCTCTTCGTTTTCCAGAAGCAGATCGCCTGTGTTCACAAGCATCCGGCATAAAGCGTCCAAGTCGCACGGTTTATTCCCGCGGACGCCCTGCAGCAGGCGATAGACTCTGGTCTGTTCGATCTGACGTCTTGCTTCCGCCATCGTCAGCGGTGCCAGCCGGAATTCTATGTCCCTGAATACTTCAATATAAATGCCGCCCAGGCCGAACATGACTACCGGGCCGAACTGATCGTTGCGAAGACCGCCGATGATCACCTCGACGCCGGGAGGCATCATTTTCTGGACCTCCATTCCTGCAATGGCCGCGTCAGGATATTTTTCCGACACGCTTTTCATGATCGCATCAAATGCTTTTCCCGTTTCTTCCCGGGTCTGCAGATTCACGGCGACCCCGCCGGCATCCGATTTGTGAGAAATATCCGGAGAATAGATTTTCAGGACGACCGGGAAGCCCATCTTTTCCGCTGCGGATATGCATTCTTCTTTTCCTGCCGCAATAACCGACGGGGGACATTCGATCCCATATGCCGCGCACACCTTTTCTGCCGCTTCTTCCGGAAGCCGGTTCAGACCTTTTGCCAAACTTTCTTCTATTATCTGACGCATAGTTCACCTCGATTTCTATTCTTTTCAGTCTTCCTGATCCAGATACTTGCGGTAGCGGACCATATTCGACAAACAGATCGCCGCCGTGTCCGGGAATTCAAATGTCGGGAAATTATTGGTTTCGAGAATATTTCTGCATACAGGGGACGCATTTCCCGCCAGGAGGACGGACAGAAGCGGTTTCCGCTTCGATTCGTCCACAGAACGGTATCCCTCCATCAGGGCATTGGCAAATTCCGTCTCGTCCATGAATCCCGGAGGCGTCGTGATAAACAGGATGGCGTCTATACTGTCATCCTCCATAAGATACCGGATGCATTCCTTATGCATCTGCGGGGTGACGGAAGCGGTCATGTCCACGTATCCGTCCGGAGAGCCGACGTTGGCAAACGGAGACAGAACGGCGCGCAGTTTCTCCTTCAGTTCCTCACTGAAGTGCGCAAGACGGATCTGTCCCCGGGATGCCATGGCATCCACACAGATCGTGCTGGGTCCGCCGACGACCGTCAGAATAGCCACTCTGTCGCCCTTAGGCACCGGCATCTTATCGAAAACGCGCCCGGTATGGTAAAACTCGTCTACACTGTATGCCCGCAGAATGCCTGCCTGCCGGAAGGCGCCGTCGTAGATCGCATCATTCCCGGCAACAGAAGCCGTGTGACTGTGCGCCACATTTTTCCCCATCTCGCTGCGGCCTGCCTTGATCACTACGACCGGTTTTTTCTTCGTCACCTTTTTGGCAGTTTCTATGAACTTTCTGGCATTCGGCGTGCCTTCCAGATACACGGAAATACTCTTCGTCTGCGGATCCTCCGCCAGGAATTCCACCATTTCCGTAACGTCCACGTCCGCCATGTTGCCCAGCGTGATCAGCTTGTTCATGGCGACCATATTCTGTTTTTTCGCCCAGCGGAGAAACGCTGCCACAAAAGCGCCGCTCTGGCTGACAATGCTGACGCCGCCCTTCAGCGCACCGGGGGTTACGCTGAAAGTTGTATTTACCCCGTTATGCACATCGATGACGCCCTGACAGTTGGGGCCGATCACACGGGATCCGGCGGCGGTCATAACAGCGATCATTTCGTTCTGCAGTCGCTCGCCTTCTTCCGTTCCCTGTTCCTTAAATCCTGCGGTAATGATGGCTACCGCCCCTGCGTCGCCCCGCTCCTGCCGGCGCCGCTTTACTTCTTCCGCCACACTCATCGCCATCTTTGAGCTGACCGCCATCAGGATCAGGTCAACAGGTCCTTCTATATCCAGAATCGACCGGTAAGCTTTCAGACCTTCGATCTCTTCCGTGCGCGGATTGATCGGATAGATCTGAATATCATGACCCTTACTTTCCTCAATGGCGAATTTCACGATCTGATTATTAGGAGCTCCGGGTTTGGCGCTTGCTCCTATGATCGCAATACCGCGCGGTTCAAAAAAATCATTAAGACTAGCTTTGCTCATATTTCCTGCCTCCCTGCAGATGCCGGCGCAATCGGCCGCTAAAAAAACGCGTGCAAATATGTATCGCTACAGATTCGCGCGCGTTTATCTGAACTTTGTAAATAGCGGGGCTTTGTTCAGCGCATCATCAGCCACAGGATCTCGCTCGGCTTTTCGGAGAGGTTCCGCACATAATGTGAAGAAGCGCTCTCATAACATACGCTGTCACCGGGATTCGCAACATATTCCTTTCCGTCTATGCTGAATTCCACCTTGCCGCTGATAATATAGGCAAATTCATATTTACTTCCCGGTTTATTATGGAGATCCGGAGAGTTTTTCGTGGAAACTCCGGGCTCAAGTACGGAAAAATGTGTCTCAAAAGACTCGTACTGCTGGTTGCAAAGAAGGTAGCTTTTTAATCCTTTGCTGTCCCGAAACAGTACTCTGTCTTCCACCCGCACCAGAGGGCCGGCAGCGACCGACTTATCTTCCGCAAAGATACTTTCCAGGGACGTATTCAATGTTTTTGCCAGGGCATAGATCGTCATCAGAGAAGGATTGGCCTTGTCATTCTCCATATTGCTGACCAGGCTGTAGGCGATTCCCGATTTTTCAGCCACCTCCTTAATCGTCAGTCCGCGTGCTTTTCTGATATCTCTTATCCGTGTTCCGAAGCTCATGTCGTCCTCCAGTTCTTTTAATAGTTGTTATTTATTATATAACAAGATAAATATCAAGAGAACTGTCCGGCGATCTTTTTTCATGATATTTTTACCAAAGGTCTCGTGACTTTTACCGCATCTGCCGGGCATACCTGGGCACACATACCGCAGCCGTCACATTTGTTCGTGTCGACCACAGCACCGACCTTTGTCATGGTGATGGCATCATAGAAACAGCTTCTTCTGCAGACGCCGCACTTAATGCATTTTTGATCGTCAACCTGTGCGAACACCTTCTCCGGAGCCCGTTCGATCTGGGCACCCGTCAGGATGTTCGGCAAGGCGATGCCGCGGATCTCATCCAGGGAAGAATACCCTTTGGCGTCCAGCCACTGGTCGATTTTTTCCGTCCACTGCCTGGTGACGTCATATCCCTGGAGCATGATACCCGTGCCGGACTGGATCAGCGTAGCGCCGACCATCGTATACTTGATGATGTCTTTCCAGTCCCAGACGCCAAGTCCGGCGATGATCGGAATACTGAGTTTCCTTGCTGCGGTAGCTACGTTCTTGATCCCGTAACCGATCAGCCAGGGGCCGCCCCAGCCGCCGGGACTTCCGGGCCCCACCGGGCACGCTCTGTCTATATCCAGATCAAAGCCGGAGATACGCGCCGCCATATTGATTGCATAAGCGCCCGCCTTTTCGCAGGCCAGCGCGACTTCTGACTGATCCTGTGTCTGCGGAGAAACCTTTACGCTGAACGGCTTATTCAGGGTCTCCTTTACCACCCTGGTAATATCCGCCGACATATCTACCGCCCCGGCGCCCATTTTGACGCCCAGATCGGCAGCAAAGGGACAGGAAACATTCAGGTCTACCCAGTCCGCATCGGTCTCATTGATGACCTGCGCCAGCTCTTTCCATTCTTCCAGCGTGGATCCGGTAATGCTGGCGATCACTCTGCCTTCATCTCCCACCTCTGCTTTCGCTCTGTTCACATCCGCGATATAATCCTTGTACCCGAAATGCGAGCACTCTTCGAATGAGCTGAGCGTGAAATTACGATTGATTTTTACGGGATAATTCGGATGATCCTTATACCCCATCAGATAAAAGCGCGGTCTCGGGTATGATCTTCCCTGACTTCCTTTTTCCCCGAACAAAGACTTTACGATCGCGCCGCTGGCGCCGCCTCTGATCCCTGCCGCAACGCCCCGGTAATCCATCGTTGCCGACGCAGACGCCACGATCACAGGGTTCTTGAATGCAACGCCGGACAGGCTGACTTTTAAATCTGCCATGACTCTGTTTCTCCTCTCTTCCGTTATGATTGATCTGCTATGGCCTTCTTTACCATCTCGCAAAGCGTCCTCACGGCATTTTCGTAATCCTCTCTTCTATCGTTTATATCAGCTTTCGAAGAGGCGCCGGAGACACCGCCTGATTCAGGATTGAACGGATAGCGGGAATAGACCTGATACCAGGGTTTTTCATAGACAAAGTCTTTTGCCTTATCCATATCCGCCCGGACACCGCACAACAGCGCAAATTCCGTTTCCACCTTATCTGCGTGCCGGATAGGCGCCTGAATGAAGTCCCAATAGTTCCAATAAACGGCCTTCAGATCAGGATAGTTCTCCTGACTCATTTCAATGCCAAGTTCCACCCCCCGTACGTTCACCAGATGGCCGGACAGAAAGATGATTTTTTTAAACCCCTGGCGGGCAAGGCAGTCTATCAGGTCTCTTACGACGTAGGCAAGCGTCATGGAACGCAGGCCGACCGTACCGGGATACTCGCGCATCTCCCCGATAAAGCCGTACTGGATCGTCGGCATCAGGACCGCCCCCGTGCTTTCACAGACTTTTCTCGCAAAATGGGCAGACGTCTGGCAGTCGACATCGACCGGCAGATGCGGCCCGTGGGATTCGATCAGGCCGATCGGAAAAATCACCGGAAGCATTCGGTCCAGATCCCGGATCTCGTTCATGTTCATTGTTTTCCATTCGTACATCTTTCTTCTCCGATATTCATTATATATATCTCTGCCAACCTAAAATATATATTATATTGAACTTTTTGCTTTGTCAATATGTTTTATTTTAAATTTTTGGTTTTTAGGTACGATAATCCCAGTAACCGCAAATATAAAACCTGACAGGGGAACGGTTCCTCTGTCAGGTTTTTTTGTTGGGACCGCTGTTTCTGACAAGGGGGCGGTTCCTTTGTCGGATTATTCGCAGGGACCGTTGTGGGAGCGGCCCGAATATCAAAGAGATGCGTCTTTCGTCACTTAATGATCGGACTGATATCCAGTTCTTTCCCTGCCGCATCAATAAAAGCATAATCCTCGGAAACAGCAGGATAATAAAACAAATACGGAGCCGTTTCCTTCTCTATCTTCTCCTCATAAACGCCGTCGCCGTCTTTTTATCCTGACCGCCGCGCATGCCGGGTCCCCGATCACAAACGCAGCCCCTGCCTCCAGCGGAGCATCGCGACATCATGCTCTTTCCCGGCGAATGCCTCATGTATCCGGATGATGCGGTACCGCGTCTTTCCGATCAATTCCACCTCTATCGGCAGATAACAGCGCTTTCCTTACGCCTCGCCGGCCATAAACCACGCCAGCGCCGCATCGTCCGCACCGCACCGCCCGATAAATCGCACATCTGCGGCCCCGGGTTCAAATGCCGCCAGCTCTTCTCCTGCCTTCGCAGCCAGTTTCTCCATGTCCACACTCGTTTTGGCACATCCCGCAGCACATAAGCAGATCAGACAGAAGAAATGTCAGCGATCTTATTCTCCTCATACGACCATCTCCACCTTTTTTGTCTATTGCCTCCCAAGACCGTGCAGTCTGTCCGCTGACAAAATATGGATCCCCAGCACCCGTTCATCATCCCACGTATACAGTTTCTGCAGGGTCCCTGTTTCCTGATCGAAATAATATAGTTTGCAGGGGCTCCACAGATTGACGTTGGTTTCCAGGTATACGAAGTATTCCCCCGACAGGTCAAAGATCCTGATATTCATCATATCGTGCTCCAGCCCGGCGATCAGCGGGAAGATCGTCCGCATGGCTTCGGGGACGTCACACGGTTTTTCCCGTTCATCGGTGACAGCTATGCGGATCAGACGATTCAAGACTTTATTCTGATCATGATCGATATAGGATTCGAAGCAGTCCCAGGGCACATAATAAACGGTCATCGGATCCGCCGCAAAATCCGGGGAGGACATGATCCGATCCGCAGCGATCACATAGTTCCGCCGCTCTCCTTCTTCCTTTCCGCCGTTGACGCCGATCTCCGTCTGCACCTCCACGATCCCCTCCGAGGCCGCGTCGAACCGGCTCAGCGGAGGGGTAAAGCGCTGCGTCGCCCAGGCAAATAAAAGGACGGCGGCTCCATACAGCGTTAGCAGGGTAAGTAATAAAACGATGCCCGCACGCCGGAGCCAGCGGAGGGGTCTTTTCTCCGTTTTCACGGTTCCTCTCCCGCTTTCCGGTACTCCATAATGTCCCCCGGCTGGCAGTCCAGCGCCGCGCAGAGGCGGGCGAGGGTGGAGACTTTCACGGCTTTGGCCTTGCCGGTCTTGAGGATCGACATGTTCGCCAGGGTGATCCCGACTCTGTCCGCGAGTTCGGTCAGGCTCATTTTGCGCTTCGCCAGCATCACGTCGATGTTGAAAATAATCTCGCCTTCCATGATGCCTCCTTATATCGTCAGATCTGACTGCTCCTGCAGCGCCGCGGCCTTCCGCACCAGATGCGACAGCACCGCAGCCGCCACCGCGACGGCAACGCCGAGGAACACGACCAGCAGCGACAGCAGCAGGACGCTGGGATGGCTCATGTTCAGAAGCAGCAAGAGAAGGTTTCCCGCGAACACGAATGCCGCGTCGCCCGCTGCCAGCCAGGCGACCCACTTCAGGCTCCGGGCGTTTTCTTCCGTGAAGGAGCGGTCGCGGCCGACCCGGTCCGCGATGCGCCACCCCAGGACGAGCACGGCATAGCACGGGATCCCGGTCATCCACAGGAAAATGAGCCATGGCCAGAAGCGGTTGCTGAATTCAGGGTACTGCGCTTTCAAGCTTGCACCGTAGGAAGGAAGAACGATCCCGTATACGGCCAGGCCGCACACAGCCAGCCCGATCACGATGATCTTCAGCCACTTGGACAAGGATTTTTGTTTCATCAGGCACCTCCCGGTGAGAACTTCGATAAGCCCTTTATACACCCCGGAAAGTTCGTATGTCAATAATTATTTATCGTTTTACGATAATTTCCCTATCAAAGGGGCTGTTCCTTTGCTATCAAAGGACACTCCTTCCCATTAAAAATCTGACAAAGGAACCGTCCCCTTGTCAGATTTCAACGATCTGCGGTTTATTTCGTGAGTTCAGTGTAGACGCGCTTGCCGTCCTTGAGATCGGAACGCATGAGGGAGAGATTTTTGACCATCATGTCTCCGCGGGGGGCGGGGACGGACTGCCAGCGGCCGGAGGCACGGCGGATGAGGGTGACGTGGGGAACGAAGGCCTGGGTGTCGCACGGGATGCCGGCGGCGGTCAGGGCGGCACGCAGGTCCTTGGCGAGGGTCTTGAGGCCCTGGTTGCCTTTGATCCCCGCCCAGAGGGTATTGTCGAACGCGCCGAGACCGTCAAGGGAAAGTTTGAACGGCTTGAACGGCACACTCTGTATCACCTTCTTCACCGCTTCGGGGTCCTTAAACTCGCCGATGAAGGCCATCGTCAGATGAAGGTTGGCACCGGGGGTGTAACTGCCCTTGACGCCCGCCTTTTTCAGGTCGTGCATCGTGCTCAGGAGGGCGGCTTTCATTTCGTCAGACAGTTGTACAGCAACAAACAAACGCATCCTATCACCTCATCAATGCCTGCATTCCCGGGCCGTTGAAACAACGGCCCCTACGTCCGGGTCACATGCACTCTTCTTCCGCGCCGGCCGGTGCGGGCAACCGCCCGCCGGGGATCGTCCCGGAAAGGAAACAGCAACGGGCGACTCGTTTTTTGGAAGAATTTCCAAAGGAAACATGGTTTTCAGGAAACAGGAAAGGGCTGTACAATACTTTTCGATACCCCTTTTGCGGGGTGAGAAAAGTTTTCGTACAGCCCGTCCGTCACTTTGTCAGCGCTCGATTCCAAAATAGTTATCCAACCCGTTCGCGATGCCTTCCGCCAGCAGATCCTGATACCAATCTTCTACCAGCTTCGCATCCTCCTCCGGATTCGTCATGAACCCCATCTCCACCAGCGCCGTCGGCCTCTCGCACCAGTTGATCCCGGTCATCCCGTCCGTCTCCAGCAGCCCCTGGTTCTTCGCCCCGGTCACCGCGCACGCTTCATCTACGATGCACTGCGCCAGGCGCTTGAATTCGGCGTACTGCGCGCCGTTCCAGGGGTTATTGGGCGTCTGGATCATGGCCAGCAGGCCGTTCACGGAGGTGTCGTCCACGCCGTTGCAGTGGATGCGGACGAAGGCGTCGACCTGCGCGTTGTTGGCGATCTGCGCGCGCTCCGCGTTGCTGATGTTCACGTCGTGGGTGGTGCGGATCATCAGGACTTCATAGCCGCGGGCTTCCAGGATCTGCTGCAGTTTCAGCGCCACCTGCAGGTTCACCACGTATTCGGGGACGCCGGTGGTGCGGCCCTGCGTGCCGGAGGATACTTTTGTCTTCATCTCGGACGAGCCGGGGCCCAGCGGTTCCTGGTCCGTGTTGGCGTGGGCCTGATGGCCGGCGTCCAGGCAGACCAGATAGCCGTTTTTGCCGGAGGAGGGCGTGGTCGGGGAAGCCGTGGGGGCGGACGTGGCCGGTCTCGTTTCAGGCGGGACGTAGGCCGTCGTGGTCTCGGGGGCGAGGGTGGCCGGGGCTTCGGCCGTCGTGGTCTCCGGCTCCGGCGCCGTCGTTATCTCAGCGGTCGTGGTCTCCGGCTCCGGCGCCGTCGTTCCCGGTGCCGCAGTGCTCCCGTGCGTGCGCGTCGGCGGATTCGTATACGGCTGCGCCGTCGTATCCGTCCCGGGCTCCGTGCCCGGCGTCGTCTCCGCTTCAGAACCGCCCGGCGTGATGACCGGCAGCGTGCCCGGCACCGCGGTGGGATCCGAACTCCCGCCGCACGCGGACAGCGCCGTCATGACCAGGCCCAGCAGCAATATCCATACAAAAACTTTTTTCATCTCAGCGTTCCAGTTTCCTTAATCTTTCCGCAAAATACTCCGGCAGCGGCGCCTCGAACTCCAGGTACTCCCCGGTGGCAGGATGCGTGAATCCGATCAGCCCCGCATGCAGGTACTGGCCCGGTTCTTTGCCCAGGCTCTTCCCGCCGTACAGTACATCGCCGGCCAGGGGGTGGCCGATCGAGGCCATGTGCACGCGGATCTGGTGCGTGCGCCCGGTCAGAAGACGGCAGTGCAGCAGGGTGTAATTCCTGAACTCGTCCACGACCTTCCAGCGCGTGACCGCTTCCCGGCCGTTCTTCGGATCGATCCCCATCCGCAAGCGGTTTTTGCTGTCGCGGCCGATCGGCGCGTTCACTTCGCCTTCCGGCTCCTTGAACCGCCCCTCCGCCAGCGCCGTGTACCGCCGGGTAATGGTGTGGTCCCGCAGCTGCGCGGCGATGCTCTCATGCGCGGTATCGTTCTTGCAAACGATCAGTAAACCTGTCGTGTCCTTATCGATCCGGTGCACGATGCCCGGCCGCAACACGCCGTTGATCCCGGACAGGCTCCCGGCCGCGTGATACAGCACCGCGTTCACCAGCGTACCGGTCAGATGGCCCGGAGCCGGATGGACGACCATGCCCTTGGGCTTGTTGACCACCATCAGGTACTCGTCCTCGAAGACGATGTCGAGCGGGATGTCCTCCGCCTCCACCGCGAGCGTTTCCTTTTCCGGCAGATCGACCGCGATCTCCTCTTCGCCTTCCAGGCGCCAGCTCGCTTTCCGCGCGCGGCCGTCCACCAGTACGGCGCCCTGATCGATCAGTTTCTGCACATCAGTACGGGAATACCCCTCCAGGACCCCGGAGAGGTATGCGTCCAGGCGTTTGCCGCCGTCTTCCCATTCACTGATCAGCCGCAGCTCACTCATAAATGTATCTGTTTGAAATCCTCGTTCCGGTAGAAAAAGACCAGCAGCAGGGCCATGACTACCGCGGTCCAGGTCAGGAAGCAGTCCGCCAGGTTGAACAGGGGGAAATCCATGAAATCCAGGCGGAAATAGTCGACCACGTAGCCGTTCCGCACACGGTCGATGAAATTGCCGATGGCGCCGGCGATGATGAACAGCACGCCCAGGGACAGCGGCCAGAAGCGCCGCTTCTCCGGGATCGCGTGATACGCGAGCGCCAGGACGACCAGGATGACGACCGTCAGGACCACGAAGATCACGCGCCCGCCCTGCATCATGCCGAAGGCCATGCCGCGGTTCTCCACGTAGCTCAGGCTCAGGACGCCCGGGATCAGGGTGCGGACCGGGCCGTCCTTCAGTTCCGCTTCCGCCAGCGCTTTCGCGCGCTGGTCCAGCAGCACCAAAAGCAGGACCCATACGAGTCCTGCCACATAGTAGATCCAGGCGTGTTTTTGCTTAGTTCCTGTCATCCAGACGCAGACCGCTGCCGCCGACGGAGTTCAGCACGTTCTGAAAATCACCGGACAACTCTATACTGCTGGGAGAAACGATAAAGATGTAGCTGGAGATCTTCTGGATGTTGCCTTCGATGGAATAGCAGGCGCCGGAGGCAAAGTCGATGATCCGCTGGGCCAGATCCACCTGCACGCCTTCCATGTTGATGACGACGGCGCGGCCGGACAGCAGCATGTCGCAGATATCCCGGGCATCTTCCATGTCCGTGGGCTTGACCATGCTGACTTCCATGACCGTGCTGACGCGCGAAGGCGACGGACGCATGGCCGTTACGTTGCTGCGGCGGGCATTGCGGGCCGCGGCACGGGCCGCCTGCTGTTCCTCGTCCTCTTCAGGGGCGGGCTGGCGGGGCTTCCGGGGCGCACGCTCCGGTTTTTCAGGGCGTTCGGGGCGTTCCGCCCGGGCGGGACGCTCGGGACGTTCGGGGCGCTCGGGACGGGCGGGAGGCAGTTCCTCTTCCGGTTCGGGCTCGTCATCGAGATATTCCGCGTCTTCCTCGAGGTCTTCGTCGTCGTACAGACGCATGGAATTTAAAAACTTATCAAAGATGTTGGCCATGAGTTTCTCCCCTTCATTCTCTCTTTATTTCATTATATTGCCTCCGCCGCGGATGTCAAGGCGGAAGCCGTGCGCTTTCAAAATTTTTACCGCAGGATCTGTCCGTCCGTATAGCGCGCGCCGTTCAGCAGGATCTCATCAAACGTGGCGATGCCCTGTTCCGTGCCGCGCTTCACCAGCAGATACTCGCCGCTTTCCTCCAGGATTTCGACGGGGCAGAACACCGTGTAGCCGGCGTTGACCTGGTAGACGCCCGTCATGGCGGCGGTGAGGCGGACCGTATAGCGGTCCTGCGAATCCTGCTTCAGCAGGACGGATTCCGCCGGCAGGTCCTGGCGGCTCACATAGCAGTACTGCTCGTCCCGTTTGAAGACGGTCGGCGTGATATGGCGGATCGTCTGTTCCGAACCGGTGACGATCTCCTGGTAGAAGCCGTCCGGTTCCCCGCTGTCGAGGCGGGCTTCAAATTCCCGCGGGACCAGGTAGACGTTCTCCTGGACGCGGCAGCTGACGGGGATCTTATAGCCCTCGGCACCGAAGCCCTCCAGGCGGATCTCCGTGAAGCGGTC
Organism: Lachnospiraceae bacterium; assembly: GCA_017430085.1. GTDB lineage: Bacteria > Bacillota > Clostridia > Lachnospirales > Lachnospiraceae > UBA6987. The sequence goes on from JAFRNR010000013.1 coordinate 24,110, forward strand.
CGTGGCGAACTGCACCAGGTAGCGGCTCAGGTCCAGGCGCAGCAGCAGGCTGCCGTCCGGGCCGTTGTAGACTTTGGCGGCCGCCGTGGTGCGCAGGCCGTTCTTCAGGAAGGTCAGGTCGATGCGGGACTGGGAGCCGTATTTCGCCGCTTCTTCCGCGGTCAGCGGGATCACGAGCGTCCAGTTTTCCGAATCCACCAGTTTGTAGAGGAAATCGCCCAGCGTCACCAGGCGCGCAGTGGTTTCCCGCTGGTAGTCGCGGTTTTCGAAATCCGGCGCGGTGACGGACTCGGGCTTTTTGCCTTCAAAGCCGTCCTGGTAATACAGGATCATTCCGGCGGTGTCCGACTTGTACAGGTGGAAGAATTCGTTCAGCGCCGCGTTCCCCTCCAGCACGTCCAGCGAGGCTTTGCCGATATGGGTGGAGAAAAATGCGCTGATGGCGGCGCGGGATTCGTAGACCGCGGAGAAGGAATCGCTGTCGTAATTCAGGGACAGTTTCTGCAGGCGGGTCTTGAAGTTCCGCAGTTCGTCCTTGCTCAGGCTCTGCAGTTCGGCGACTTCTTTGATCTTTTCGCTGTAGGTGCCGATCTCGTCCACGGAGGTGACGACGCTGCCGATGCTGACGTGGCCGCATTCCGGCGCGAACATGTCCACATAGCCGGCCCAGCGGGAAGTGACGATCTGCTCGTCCCGCAGGATCAGCGCGCGGTAGGTCTGGTTGCCGTTCAGGCTCTCCTCGCGGCCCACCGTGAAGGTGGAATACGATTCCCGCGTGGCCGAACGGATCACCGAGACGGCCAGGTACAGCAGGATGAACAGGAAGATGATGACGCCCAGGTTGATGGTCAGTTCACGCCGAAAAGGAAGGATCTTGGCTCCTTCCCTTCCCGTGCTTCTCCTATTCCGCGTTGTTCTTCCCGTTTCCGCCAAGGCTGCTCCTTATGCTTACAGGGCCAGACTCACCATGGGTCTGACAGACTCCGGCAGGGCCTCGCTGTCCATGGAGACGCTCAGCACCATGCGGACGCCGAATTTTTCGCTGATGATATCGATATCTTTGATGAGTTCCGCCAGTTCGTCCTGGCTCTGCACTTCGTTCAGGGTCAGAAAGCTGTCCAGGAACATGACTTCCAGGTCGTGGTCCTGCGAGATGACTCCGCAGAGGAAGCCCAGGAACGCTTCGGTGGAATTCACCGGGTATTCCGAGACGTTGATGAGACGGATGTTCCGGTTGAGTTCAAACATGTGCTTGCTGTTTTTGTCCAGATAGACCACGGTCCCGTGGGCGGCGTTCATGGCGTCGTTCGCCATGGCCAGTAGATGCTTCGTTTTTCCTTTGCCTTTATTGCCGGCAATGATCTGGATCATATTCGCGTCCTCCTGTATGATAATTCTGTTACGGCAGACTGATTTTCAGTAAAGTATACAGACTCTCACCTGTATTATAAACAACGGGCCCGGAAAACACAAGGGGAAAATCCCCCGTCACCACTCCGGGTTCTCCGTGTCGCGGCGCTGCAGCGCGACGTTCATCACCAGGCCGAGGCACATGAAAGCGCTCAGCAGGGAGCTGATGCCGTGGCTGAAAAACGGCAGCACGACGCCCGTATTGGGCAGGACGCCGCTGGTGACGCCGATGTTGAAGAACACCTGGAGGCCCAGGAACGCGCCGGAGCCCGCGCAGATGAGGCGGCCGGCCAGGTCCGGCGCCTTGGAAGCGGTGCGGAAGCACAGGAACACCGTCAGCGCGAACAGCGCCAGGATCGCGGCGCTGCCCCAGAAGCCCAGTTCCTCTCCCACCACGGCGAAGACGAAGTCGCAGTTTTCCTCCGAGAGGAAATTGCCGGCTTTGACCGAGTCGAAGCTCGCGTTGAACAGGCCCTTGCCGCTCAGGCGGCCGGACGAGATCGCCATGATGGCGCGGTCCTGCTGGGCGGTGAGCCCGGAACCGGAGAAATCGTCGGGATTCAGGAAACTGAACAGGCGGTTCAGCATATAGCGCTTGAGGATCAGCGGGTTTTCCTGCATGGAGTCCCAAATCAGGAAGCCGGCTACGGGGACCGTGCAGGCCGCCATGCCGCCCAGCCATTTATAACTGATCTGGCTCATGTAGAGGAGGACCAGGAACAGCAGGACGAAGGTCAGGGTGGTGGACAGGTCCGGTTCCATAAAAATCATGACCGCGGGCAGCAGGAAAAGGCCCAGCGCGGAAAAGACGACGGCGGGCTTGTTGATGCGGTCCCGGTATTTCTGGAAAAACCAGGCGAAAAACACGATCACGGCTGCTTTCACGAATTCGGAGGGCTGCAGGCGGCCCAGGGCCGGCAGGTTCAGCCAGCGCGTGGCGCCCTTGGTGGTATAGCCCAGCGGCGTGAACAGCAGGCCCAGGATCAGCAGCGAGCCGCCGTACAGGACCCAGTGGAGCTTCAGCCAGAAATGATAGTCCGTCAGGGTCAGGAACACCATCAGGATGCCGCCGCCGATCATGCCGATCAGCTGCTTCTTCATGGTATCCGCCCCGTCCGCGTCATTGATCACGGCACTGCCCAGCACCATATAGCCCAGGATGCAGAGGGCTATGACGCAGAGCAGCAGCGCCAGGTTGAAGTTCTTCAGTTTGTAGCGGTTGAACGCAAACATGCAGAGTTTCCTTTGAGTGGCAGTAATTTAAGCGTGGAACAGGCCGCGGCGGCGTGCAGTGAGCGGCGGCAGGGACAGGGCCGTGCCCCGCACCCGTTCCGCGATGCGGCGCAGCGCGCTTCCGGACATGCATTTCACCGTGACCAGCGGCCGGCCCGTGTTGCAGCAGACCAGGGCGGTCTCATCGTCCGGGATCACGCCGAGGAGCGGCGTGCCGAGGACGTCGCGGATGTCGTCCGGCGACATCATGATCCCCTCTTTCATCAGCTGGCGGCGCAGCATGTTGACGATCACGTAGCGGTACGGGATGCCGGCCGCTTCCATCAGGTGCAGCACCTTGTCCGCGTCACGCACGGCGGAAACCGTCGGGGTGGTCACGACGACGCCTTCGTCCGCCAGTCTGATGGCCGCGGAGAAGACGGGGCCCACGCCGGCCGGGGCGTCGATCAGGATCACGTCATACGCCGCGCGCAGTTCCTGCACGAGTCTTTCCAGCTGCTCTTCTTTCAGATCGGCCGGGTCCATGTTCTGCGGCGCGGCCAGCAGCGCGAGGCCCGGGTAGCGCTCATCCGTGGTAACGACTTCCTCCAGGGGCATCCGTTCCTCGAAAAAATCCCCCAGATGGTTCAGCACTACGGTCTCCAGCCCCAGTGTCACGTCAACGTTCCGCAGCCCCAGGTCCAGGTCGACCAATGCGGTCTTCCGCTCCGCCTGTCCCAGGCAGATCCCCAGATTGGCTGCGATCGTGGTCTTTCCCACGCCTCCTTTTCCCGAGGCGATCACAATTACTCTCGACATCGCTTCCCCTGTTTATTCATTAATATCGTTGCCGCCCGCGTCCCGCGCGTGCCCTTCCAGAATGTCCTGATACGTGATGTATCCGTAGTAATAATCGTAGATGTAACCCGCCAGCTCGGACGTATTGCCGGAAGTGTACCCGTTGGGGATGGTCAGCGCGACGCTGATCTCCGGTTTTTCGTACGGGGCGAAGCTGACGTAAGTGACGTGGTCCGGGCGCAGCTCGTTTTCTTCGGCGGTGCCGGTCTTCGCGGCGATGGTCACCTTCTGGCTGTAGACGTGCGCGTGGTTGCCGCTCGTCACGGAGCGCCGCATGCCGTCCCAGATGCTGTCCCAGGTGGACTCGCGCAGTTCCGTCCGGGAGACCAGGTCGCCCCGGTAGCTCTGGATCAGGCCGCCCGAGGAGGACGTTTCGTGGTCCAGCAGGGTCAGGTTATAGATGCTGCCGCGCGTGGCAATGGCCGTGGCGTAGCGCGCCAGATGGCTGCAGGAATACAGGTTCGTGCCCTGTCCGATCGCGCTGGTCAGGGCGGAGATGTCGGAAATGACCGGATTGGATTCCGGGATCTCCACGCCGGATTTTTCGCCCAGTCCGAGCAGGCGCGCGTAGCGGGACAGCTTCTCCATGCCGACCGCGTCGTTGTAGGCGCCGTCCTGCACGGACAGTTTGTAGCCGACCTGGGCGAAGAAGTCGTTGCAGGACACCATCAAGGCGTCGCTGACGTTGATATCGCCGTGCGCGTTCGGATAATACCAGCAGTTGACCGTCATGCCGGCCGCGGAGAAGGAGCCGTGGGTGGTCAGGTAGGTGCCGGGGCCGATCACGTCCAGTTCCAGGGCCGTCGCGGAGGTGACCATCTTGAAACTGGAACCGGGCGCCGTGCGGGCCTGCGTGGCGACGTTGAATAACGGCGTGGACTGGTCCTCCAGCAGGGAGGCGTAGTAGCCGCTTTCGGAGATGCGGTTGTTGTCATAACCCGGATACGAGACCATGGCCAGCACTTTGCCGGTGTTCACGTCCACGACAGTGGCGGCGGCGGAGAACGGGTCCAGCGCCAGCTGCGCCGGCGAGATCTCGATGCTGGTCAGTTTGTCGATCATGAACTGGAAGGCGAGCGCCGGGGTGCGCTGGTTCAGGTTGGCCTGGTATTCCGGATCCGGGGCCAGAACGCCCTGCTCGTACATCGCGAGCGCCAGGTCGCAGCGGTTGATCAGGTCGTCGTCGATCAGCATCTGGTACAGCGCCTTGGAAAAGGCCTGCGACTGCTGCAGCTTGTCCAGGACGAATTCCACCAGCGCCTGATACGCTTTCTCCACGCTGGTGTAAGTGCCGTCCATGCCCAGCAGGGAGACGTCGATCCACTCCGCTTCCAGCGCGCCGCGCAGATAGGCCTGCAGACTGATGCTGCCGTCCACGCGGTAGGCCTTGTAGAGGTCGCTGTCTGTATCCACTTTGTCGCGCAGGAGCAGTTTTTCACTGAGCAGGACGTCGTACATTTCGGTGAAGAACGTCTGCATCTCTTCGTCCAGCGCGGCGTAGCGCCGGGCGCCGGCGCCGGTCAGCTCCGCCCGGATCTTGTCCAGCATTTCCGTCTGCTTGGCGGTGAAATGGTAGTATACGCGCTTTTCCGCGGCCCCGGCGTCCGGGGCGCTGAAGTGGCGGTAATCCAGCACGTTGTTGTTGATCAGCTGGAAATAGGCTTTTTTGATGGGGATATAATGCTCTTCCTCGCCCGGGTCCACATCCTCGTCCTTCAGGTGGTTGATCAGGATGCCGGCAAGTTTCTGCTCCAGCAGGTGGTAGATGCCTTTCTGCATCTCCAGGTCGATGGAGAGGTAGATGTCGTTGCCTGCCACGGCCGGGGTCTCCTGGACGACCTTCTTGACCTGGCCCAGGTTGTTGACGTAGAGGGAGCGGGAGCCGTTTTCGCCGCGCAGCGCGAGTTCCATGCTGGCTTCGATGCCGGCTTTGCCGATCACGTCGCCGGCCGCATAATCGCCGCCCTGCGCGTTCAGTTCCTCGATCTCCTCCTCGCTCGCGTAGCCGGTGTAGCCCAGGATGTGGCAGAGGTAGATGGCGTCGTTGTACACGCGCCGCGAGCTCTGCGCGATGTCCACGCCCAGCAGTTCCTGCTGGTGCTCGCGGATCGCGGCCACGGTCTCCTCCTTCACGCCGGAAGCCACGGTACTCGGATTGTAGCGCACGTAGTAGTTGACGTACATGCTGTAGCGGATCCAGACGAGCTTCAGCGCGGTCTGCGGATCGACGGGATATTCGCTGCCGTCCGCATTTTTGCCCACGCCGAAGAAGTCGCAGTAGTGGTCCAGGATGTCCTGCGGCGTGGCGGCCTTCTCCTCTTCCGTCAGCAGGGAGGTGTTTTCGCGGCCGTACATGTCGCGCAGGAAGCGGAGGCGGGCGCTGTCGGAGGAGAAGCGCTCGCGGAGCACGCCGTCATTGTCAAAGTAGATATCGATGCTGGGGACGACTTCTTCGCCAAAGCGGTCCAGCAGCGCGATCAGGCGCAGCAGCATCTCATTGCGTTCATAGCCGTTGGCGTAGCTGCCGTCGTCTGTCACGGTGACGCTCTGGATCAGCTCGTTGTACGCCAGAAGGTTGCCGTTGCGGTCATAGATGTTCCCGCGGGTGGGGGATAAAGTGACCGTGCGGGAGATGATGTTCTGCACTTCCTCCTGGGCGTCGGCGCCGGCCACCACCTGCAGGTGGAACATGCGCAGGAACAGGATGGAAAACAGCGTAAGGAAAACAAGGGTCACCGGGAACAGACGCGAGGTGACCACGTGCTTGAGTTTGAATACGATGTAATCCAGGATCTCTCTAAACATACTTCCGCGTGTTCTTTTCTTCCCAGCGCCGCGTCAGTTTTTCCGTCTGCCGGAACAGTGGGTACAGGAGGATGGCCATGAGGCCGGTGTACAGCATCTCCGGCAGCACGATTTTGGTCAGATAGGGAAGAAAACCGTGCCCGCCGCCCAGCAGGATGGCGAACACGTAAATGCCCAGCAGGTAAACCAGGTCGCTGAGCAGGCAGAGCGCCAGCGGCAGGCTGACGTATTCGGTGTAGTAAATGCGGCCCAGCACGCCGATCCCGTACCCCAGCACGGAAAAGATCAGCGCGGACAGGCCGATGGTGCTCCCGAAGAACAGGTCCGTCAGCAGCCCGCAGGCGAAGCCGATCAGCATGCCCTCGAAGCTGCCGCGCATGAACCCGAAGGAAAACACCAGGATCAGCAGCAGGTTCGGGACCGTGATCACCAGCGAGGAGGCGGCGAAGATGTTGTTCTGCACCAGGAAGACCGCCAGGATCAGCAGCGCGTAGACCAGCCCCCGCTTCATGGCGTCTCCCCCGTGCTCTTTAAAGTGGTGATGACCAGGACCATGTCCAGGTTGTCAAAATCCGCGACCGGACGCAGGGTGCCGGAGCGCTGCAGGCGGTTCGCGTCAGTGATGGTCTCCTCCACGTAGCCGATCAGCAGACCGGGCAGGTAGACGTCGCTGATATTTGAGGTGACGACCATGTCGCCGGGCTCCACGTCCGCGTTCAGCGGGATGCTTTCGAGCGCCAGCATGCCGTCCGCGTACAGTTCCAGGCTGCCCGCCACGATGAATGAGTTCCCGCTGCGCGTGGTCATGGCGCTGACGTAGCGGCCGGTGTTGATGATGGTGCTGACCGTCGCGTGGTTGTTGCCCACAGCCGTGATCAGGCCCACAAGGCCGCCGCCCGCCATCACATTCATGCCCACTTCCAGGCCGTCCTTACTGCCCTTGTCGATCAGGAAGGACTGATACCAGTTGCCGGAACTGCGCCCAATGACGTGCGCGCCAAGCGATTCATATTCCTGATACTGTTCCTGCAGGTGCAGCAGTTCCCGCATGGCCGCCAGTTCCTGCTCGTTCAGTTTCAGCTTCGCGTTTTCTTCGCGCAGCTGCCCCAGTTCCTCTTCCAGCCGTTCGTTGTCCTCGCGGACCCGGCGGAGCTCCTGCAGGTCTTCCAGGCGGCCGGACAGGTAGCTGCCGGCGCGGTTCATGCCCTTCTGCATGGGCATCAGGACCGTGCCGATGCCGTCCCGGAGCACGCGGGCAAAGCCGGGGCTCAGCGAGCTGACCAGCATGAGGAAAAGACAGATACCGATCACGATCAGCAGTCCCCCCCGGGGGCCTCTGTTTCTGCGGGGTTCACTCATGGCGATTCCTTCGGATCTTCGGTTCTACGGTCCGGCGGGCGGGCGCAGCAGGCCCTCCTCCCGGAAACTTACATATCGGTGGTCCCCGATGATGATGTGGTCCATCACCGGGATGTGCAGCAGGTCGCCGGCCTCGGACAGGCGGCGGGTCAGGGTCAGATCCGCCTCCGAGGGCGTCGGGTCGCCGCTGGGATGGTTGTGCAGCAGCACCAGGTAGACCGCGCCGCAGCGCAGCGCCTCCAGGAACACTTCCCGGGGCGAGACCAGCGAGGCGTTCACGGTCCCGCGGGACAGCGTCTCCTCGTGGAGCAGGCGGTTCTTGGTGTCGAACATGGCGGCCCGCATCTCCTCCCGCGGGAGGTAGCACAGGTCTTCCATGAAATAGGCCGCGATGGAGGACGGGTCCTTCAGCGACAGTTCCGGGCGGCGCATGGTCTTTGCCATGCGGCGGCAGAGCTCCGCGGCGGCCAGGACCTCCACGGTCTTGACGGGGCCGAAACCCGGCAGCGCCATCAGTTCCGCCCGCGACAGGCGCATCAGGCAGGCCAGGCCGTCCCGTTCGCCGTACGTCGCGAGCAGGGTGCGGGCGACTTCCACGGCGGAAAGGCTGCGAGTCCCGGTGCGGATCAGCGTCGCGAGCAGTTCCGCGTCGGACAGGGCGCCGGGGCCGTGTTTCAGACATCGCTCATAGGGCCGCTCGGAGAGCGGGAGCGATCTCATCGTCTGTTTGTTGGTTTTTTCTTTCAATTCTCCCTCCCAAGTCTCCCCAAAGAGTCCCAAGAGGAATTAATATTATATCACAGGGCGAGGCCTGCGTCCACCAGTTTTTGGAGCGAGAGCAGGATGCCGGCCTTGCCGTGGAACCAGCTCAGGCCCCCCTGGAAGAAGACGCGGTAGGGCTCGCGCAGCGGGCCGTCGGCGGACAGTTCGATAGAGGAGCCCTGCACGAACGTCCCCGCCGCCATGATGACCTTGTCCGCGTAGCCGTCCATGTCGGAGGCCACCGGCTTCACGAACGAATCCACCGGCGCCGCCGCCTGGATGCCCGCGCAGAACGCGGCCAGCCGCTCCGGCGACAGCAGGTCGATAGCCTGGATGATGTCATAGCGCGGATCCTGCGGCCCCGGACTCACGTGAAAGCCCAGGCTCTCATACAGCGCCGCCGCGAACACCGCGCTCTTCTTCGCCCCGGCCACCACGGTCGGTGCGAGGAAAAAGCCCTGGTAGAACGCGGGATTGACGCCCAGGCTGGCGCCCATGTCCTTACCCAGGCCGGGCGCGGTCAGACGCTTGGCGCAGCGCTCGATCAGGTCCTTCCGGCCCGCGATATACCCGCCGCTCGGGGCCAGCCCGCCGCCGGGGTTCTTGATCAGCGAACCCACGACCATGTCCGCGCCGTAATCCGACGGCTCCAGGACGTCCGTGAATTCGCCGTAGCAGTTGTCCACCATCACGGTCAGGTCCGGTTTGCATTCCTTCAGGAACGCGATCAGTTCCCCGATCTCCGCCGGAGAGAACGTCTTCCGCGCGCTGTAGCCGCGGGAGCGCTGGATCGTGGCCAGCTTCGTCTTCTCCGTGACCGCCGCGCGGATGCCGTCCCGGTCGAAGCGGTCGCCGGGGAACAGGTCCACCTGGCGGTACGTGATCCCGTTTTCCGCCAGCGAGCCGACGGACGGGCGGATGCCGATGACCTCCTCCAGCGTATCGTACGGCGCGCCGACCGGGGACAGAAGCTCATCGCCGGCCTTCAGGTTGGCGGCCATCGCCAGATACAGGGCGTGCGTGCCGCAGGTGATCTGCGGGCGCACCAGGGCGTCCTCCGTGTGGAAAACGTCCGCGTAGACGCGCTCCAGCGTGTCGCGGCCCTGATCGTCGTGGCCGTAACCGGTGGAGCCGTGCATGTGGTAGTCGGCCACGCCGTTCCGGATCATGGCATTCAGCACTTTCAGCTGGTTGATCTCCGCTGTTTCGTCGATGCGGCGGAACGGTTCGGCCAGCCCTTGCAGCACGGCCTCCCCGCGTTCATATACGGCTTCCGAAACGCCGAGCGCCCGGTATTCTTCGCGCATGGGGTCCCTCCCGAGAGTTATTTGGAGAAATTATAGCACAGATTTCGAAAAACTTCAAAAAACCGCTTGCCTTTTTTGATTTTCCTTGTATAGTTAAAAATACCCTTTTTCAGTCCCGTAAAGAAGGCAGTATCATGAAAAATTTTACAGGATTTCTCATTAAGCAGCAGCGCCTGCACCAGGGCCTCAGTCAGGAAGCCCTCTGCCGGGGGATCTGCGCCGTTTCGTACTTAAGCAAAATCGAGCAGGGCCTGGGCCATCCGAGCCCCGCGATCCTGCAGCAGCTCATGACGGCGCTGGGCATCTCCTACAACCAGGACGCGGAACTGCTCGGCCAGGCGCAGGACACTCTGGACACCTATTTCGACAAATACTTCCACTCGGAGACCGCTGACCGCGAAGCGGCCTGGCTCAAACTGCACCAGCAGGAAATGGAAAACAGCGAGCTGCACCTGAGCTGGCACCTGTTCAACCTGTACGCCCTGCTGCAAAAACACGGAAAATCCGCCCCCGTCTGCCATCAGGAAGCTGCCTACCTGGCCCGCTTCCTGGACTACATGGAGGACGACCAGCTCTTCCTCTACTACGCCGGCGCCGGCCAGGTCGAATCCGAAGACCAGCTGGACCTGCTGCGCATGGCGGAAAACCTGAACCCCACCAGTTTCGTCAAACAGAGCATGGCGGAAACATATTACGTCCGCAAGGACTACATGAACGCCATCGCCTGCGCGGAACGCGCCTTTTCGGCCGCCGCGGAGGAAGGCTCCCTCCCCATCCTGCTCTGGAGCAGCTACCTGCTGGGCGCCTGCTATTCGAATTACAACGACCTGGGCTTCATGCTGCGCTATTACAAGCGCGCCCGCGAACTGTCCCGCAGCTATGACGCGGCCGTCACGACCCTGATCGACTACCAGATCGGCTCCGCCTTCCTGGAGCACCTGCGCTTTACGGACGCGATCCCCTACCTGGTCGACGCCTATTCCCCTCAGAAGGCCGGCCCGGACCAGCGCTTCCTCACCGCGCTGAAACTGTCCGTCTGCTATTTTGAAGCAGGCTATGAACAGCTGGGCATGGAATACCTGCGGAATGCGGCCGGCCTCAAAACCGCGCGCATGCCTGCGATCTACGACCAGCTGCTCCGCCTGGCCGACCTGCGCTACCTGCAGGGCGACCGCGGCTCGGACGAATATGAGGAGATCCTGCGGGAGCTGTACGAAAGCGGCGAGGCCACGCTGGGCACGGGCTGCAAGCGCCTGTTCGCGGAAAACCTGATCCGCCTGTACGTCTCGCAGCGCAAATACAAGGACGCGCTCGCCCTGGGCGCGGAACACGGTTATGTGGGCTGACGCCCCGGAAACATGCACTTCGTCTCCCGTCCGGGAGGCGGTCCCCGAAGCCTGCCGGCTTTGCCCCCGTGCCTGCGGCGCACCGCGCACGGAGGAGAAAGCGGCGGGCTTTTGCCGTTCGCCCCTGAAGCCCCGCCTGGCCCGCGCCGCGGCGCACTTCGGCGAGGAGCCCTGCATCAGCGGGACGCGCGGCAGCGGCACGCTCTTCTTCACGGGCTGCCACCTGGCCTGCGTGTTCTGCCAGAACCATGAAATCTCGCGGTGCGAAGTCCCGGGGCAGGCAGTGAGCGATGACGAACTGCGGCGCATCATCGACCGCCTGCTGGAACAGGGTGTCCACAATCTGAATTTCGTATCCGCCTCCCATTTCATCCCCGCGGTCGCCCGCGTGCTGAAGGCGGTCCGGCCGCCCGTCCCGGTGGTCTGGAACAGTTCGGGGTATGAAACGGTAGGCCAGCTGCGGCAATTGGAAGGTCTCGTGCAGGTGTACCTGCCGGACTTCAAGTACGGCGATGAAGCGCTTGGTCGGCGGCTGTCCGGTGTGGCTGATTATCCGGCCGTCGCGCTGGCGGCGCTGCAGGAAATGCTGCGGCAGCGCGGGCCGTATCAGATGGATGCGGACGGTCTGCTGCAGAGCGGCGTCATGGTCCGCCACCTCGTCCTGCCCGGCTTCATCGACAACACGCTGGACGTGCTGGACCTCCTGCGGGAGCATTTCGCCCCGGGCACTCTCCTGCTCAGCCTCCTGAACCAGTACACGCCCATCGCCGTGCTTGCGGACAGCGGGCAGTTGGACGAATACCCGTCGCTCAAGCGCCGCCTGACGCCGGAAGAATGGCAGCGGGTCTGGGATTACCTGCGCTATTCGGACTGGGAGGACGGCTACGTCCAGGACCTCTCCAGCGCCACGGAAGAGATGATTCCGGCCTTTGACGGGACCGGCCTCGCGTGAAAAACCACCCTGCCCGCGAATAATGAGAAAATTCATTTTTCCCTGAAATAATCCCATAAAAACGCTTGCAATTCCAAAAGATTGTGCTATTATGGTCAGGTAATTCTGCAAAAAAGGAGAACTATCAGCATGAATAAGAAAGATTTTATCGCAGCAGTAGCCGAAAACGCGGGCGTTTCCAAGAAGGAAGCCGAACTGGTCGTAAAGGCCGCTTTTGAAGAACTGGAAAAAGTCCTGGTGAACGGCGACAAGGTCAGCATCACCGGTTTCGGTACGTTCGAAGTCCGCGAGCGCAAAGCCCGCACCGGCAAGAACCCCCGCACCAACGAGACCGTGAAGATCGAAGCCTGCAAGGCCCCCGCCTTCAAGCCCAGCCACGTTCTGAAGGAAGCTGTGAACAAATAATCATCGCTGCATCAAAAAACAGGGAGCGGTCATCCGCAAGGATCGCCGCTCCCTGTTTTTTTGTTGCCAGACAGGGCCACTGGGGGACGGTTCTTCCTGGCCCCGTTTCATCGGTCCTGGAGCAGCGCCGCAGGGCCGATTGGGGACAGTCTCCAAATGGCCCTGTTTCATCGGCCCGAAAACAGGACCGGGAAGAAGCGTCCCCCAGTGGCTCATTCCGTAATGAGCTCCCGGATGCTTTTCTGCAGGAAGGAGCGTATCGTGAACCATGCAAACAGCAGATATAAGATGATCACGCCGGCACAGAGCACGAACGTGAAGGGGGAAGGATATACAGATCCTCCGAAAAAGGCGTAATACAGAGCAATCAGGACTATCCCGAATCCTGCTGCCAGGACCAAAGCAGCCAGAAGACGGACGGCGTGTTCGCCCAGGAGCATCCGCTGCACTTCCCGGAGCGATAACCCAAAGATCTGCAGGTAACCGAGTTCCCGGCGGCGGTAAAACAGTTCCGTGCGAATGACGGAAATCATATAGAGGCAGATCAGGAAGCAGATCAAGCCGAAGATCAGATAAAAATACCGCACGATCACATCGATCTGTTCCTGCGACGCACTGATCAGGCTGAAAAAGACGTTGGCGTTCCCTTCTATTGTTTCGCCCTCTTCTTCCAGCCCGGACGGCATATCGACCTTCACGGTCAACGCTTCTTTCACCGCGCTTTGCTTTTCCGGATCCAGCGCGAGCCCCTCCACGACCGCCATGCGGGAGTCCGAATAGACCGGCGGATCCTTGACCTCAGCAAATTCGCGCAGCACGTCATACGCAATGAAAACAGCCGCCCGCGCCGCATAGGCATAGTACTGATCCGCCCGGAAAGCGGTATTGAAATCCCTGTCGCGGACAGCCGTGACCGCGCTGACCGTCCAATCACGTCCGCAGAAAAGAAACGACTGTCCGACGCAGTCCGCATAGGAAGTCCCCGGAAAAAGAATCTCCGCCGCCTCCCGGGTCAGGATCACACCGTCCTTTTTCTGCGGAAAAGTGCCGTAAGCCAGCATGCCCTCCACGTGCAGCACCGAATCTTTCTCCGGCATCAGATAGTAAGCGGTGACGCCGTTTTCCCGCGCTTCCAGGTAATCATAGAGCGTGACCCACTCCTTGTGTTCAAAGTCATCATACTGCTGTTTCGTGAATGACGCGAGATCCATCGGATAACGCTTCACAAAAAAGCGCAGCGCCTCCCGTTTGTAACTCTGCTGCAGCGTTCCGGCCAGGAAAAGCATCAGAAACGCAAGTGCCAGCGGCAGGAGCGACTTCAGTTTCAGCAGCTCCGGATGGCGTTTCAGGGAGCAGCGCACCAGTGGTTTTCTTCTTTCTTCCCCTTCCATATGACCGGACGTTTCGCCGCACGTGCAGGCCCGCGCCGGGCAGGTCTTCTCCTCGCGCATCACCCCGTAATCCAGCCGCAGAATGACGTCAGCCATCTGATCGAAGCAGTTTTCATGCGTGGCCACGATGATGATCCGGTCCGGCCGCCGCAGCTCCTCCAGCAGTTCGGCAATCCGGGCTGAATTCTCCCCGTCCAGCGACGCCGTCGGCTCATCTGCCAGAATCAGCTGCGGATCATTCAGCAGCGCCCGTGCCACGGAGATCCGCTGACGTTCCCCGCCGGAAAGCTCAGACGGAAGTTTATCCAGCAGCGAACCGATCCCGAGTTCTTCCGCAAGCTGCTCCGTCCGCCGCGGGTCGTTCCGGATCAGAAGCAGGTTTTCCCGCGCCGTCAGGCCGGCCATCAGCAGGCTTTTCTGGAAAATATATCCGCAGGTGACGGCTACGTCACGTAGTATCTCGCCTTCATATTCCGTATCGATCCCGCCCAGAACGTTCAGAAGCGTTGTTTTGCCGCACCCGCTGATGCCCTTGATCAGATAAAGCTTCCCGGCCTCGAACGTATACGAAATATCCCGGAGCACCGGCTTGCGGAACGCTTTATTCAGATGACGCAGGACCAGTTGCATATCTCAATCCTTCACAGCACGTCCCGGTTACGGATCAGATTCCCGTACCAGTTCAGGAGTCGGACCTTCCGCAGGCGGAGATCCAGCAGCAGGACGGTCAGTGCGCACAGGAGCGTGAAGTAGACCGCCAGCAGCGGGATATTAAAAGTGAACAGTTCAAAATCCGCCCATAAGAAGCGGTGATTCAGGAGATTTCCGATTACCGCCGCGGCCGCGGCCAGCAGTGCCGCCGCCCCCAGAAGTTTCAGGAACTCTCCCGTCCCGATCTTCACGATCTCCCGCAGCAGACGCTTTCTGCTATAGCCCGCGTATTCGAAGACCGAAAGGAACGAGTTGTTATAAACAAATTCCGTCCGGTTCAGCTCTGCGTAGAACACCACGGTAAATAGCGCGGTCAGCACGGAAAGGGGCAGGAGGATCCAGAACAGATACGGGATCTCCCATTCTTCGATCGCATGCAGCACGTCCGACTGCAGATAGCAATACTGCTCGCGGAATTCCGCCTGATGCTTCTTCATGAAACGGTCTCGCGCCGCGTAACTGCTGAAATAGAGACGGAATCCCCGTTGCCCTTCGTCGTGATACAGACCGGGATCATCCATAAGATCTTTCAGCAGCGCGGCGTTGACATAGAACAGCCCATCATACATCGCTGCTTCGTAGTTTTCCGGCAGATACTCCGCTCCGCAAGCATTCATATATGTCTGTTCCGTTCGATCCAGTTTTCCCAGGATCCCGACTATCTCCAGTTCCACCTCTCCCAGCCGGTAAAACGTCCGCGTGATTTTTTTGCCGATCAGCCGCTCCGGACGGCCGTGCATCATGGCTTCCGCCATTTCACAACTCAGGATCACCTGCTCCGGTTTCGTATAATATGTGCCGTACCGGATGGCATCCGTCAGTTTGAATAACCGCCGGTCTTCCGGCAGCGTCCAAATAAAACTGTCCAGCGATCCCGGGCAGCTTTCGCGGTAGTCCACCACGATCTCGTCCGCCTCGTTCCGGTCGAAAGGCAGGTCGCTCAGCTGTTTGCCCTGCGTCATTTTCAGTTCCAGTGTATTAATATGGTACAAATCTGCTCCGGTTGCGGCCGATTTATGCGCCGGAGTGTCCCCCAGCAGAAGCAGGAGGATCGAAACGGTCAGAAAGATCAGATACAGCCATTTGGCACGCTGCTCGCGCCGCGGGGACGTGAACCATCTTCTCAGGAACGGCCGGGGATCCGGCAAAGCGGTCTCTGCGCACCCGGCCGAAGCGGCATCTGCCGCTTTTCTTCCGGCATTCTCTTCGTTGTTGTCCGGGTCCCGCAAACCGCTCCGCTCTTCCACCCACGGCGTCTTTTCTGTTTTGGAGAAGTGCACGACCGCATCCGCATACGGGATCGCCGCTTCATCATGCGTCGCGCAGATGATCAGTACTTCCTCCTTCAGGGAATCCAGCGTTTCGAAGATCATCCGCTTGTTTTCTTCGTCCAGTGCCGCGGTCGGCTCATCGAGCAGCAGTACGCGCTTTCGCTTCAGAAGCGCCCGGATGATCGCCAGCCTCCCGCGTTCCCCGCCGGACAGTGTGGGCGGGAACTCATCTGCCTTGTCCGCCAGTCCGAACCGCTCCAGAAGCGGCCGGAGATTCTCCGCTCCGAGGATCTTCAGATTGTCTTCGACCGTCAGGAAATCCACGAAAAAGCTGTCCTGCGTGATATAATCGAACGGCGCGTTTTCCGGGTGGTCCACCTGCCCCGTATATGCCGTTTCCTCCCATCGGATGTTTCCGCCCTCGAACGGCAGGAATCCGGCCAGCAGGTTCAGGAATGTCGTCTTTCCGCTACCGCTTTCGCCCAGCAACAGAAACAGCCCGGTTTCGGGAAACCCGGCTGTAAACTGATCTATGACGGTTTCTTCCCCGTATTTTTTTGTCAGGTCCGCGCAGACGATCATGGCCGGAACCTCACTTGCCGGCACGCCGGACGGCGATTTCTAATGAACCGTATTCCCGGCGGCTATGAATTCTTCCTCTGAGATTTCCTCAACGAGCCAGGGGATGCCCGGCTGGGAATCAAAATAATTATCTGCCGTTTTCGTGTGGAGAGCATTCAGAAATGCATACATCCGGTAAAAATCGATGCCTCCGATTTCCTTGTCTTTATACAGTTCCTCCTGCGCAAGAAAATAGTTTTCTTTCTTGATTTCCGTACGCACCATCTGGATCAGTTCAAAAGCCTCCTGCTGACCCGCATCCGCTTTTCTTTCTTCTACCAGATCTGAAAGTTGGACATAATCATCACATTCTGTACCTGTTTTATACAAAACATCAATATAAATCTCATCGATCGTGCCCATTTTACAATAAAAGCCGATCTGAAAACGGTACCCGTCAATATATTCCGGATCCACATACATAGCCCACATCGGATAATCCAGATACGTCATGGTCTCTATCGGCGGATTGCTCAAAGCTTCCCGGATCAGATCAAAAAACATGTTTCCGTCGATCCATCTGAATTCATACTGGTCAGGATCCAGTGCGATCATTTCTTCCGGAGTCAATCTTTTATTCAGTAGATCGTTTATCAGATCCCTGTCCGCATGTTCATCCTCACTGCTCGTACCGAAATGGATCGAGCCCGGTTTCGATTTAATACGCCGGAAGACAGGTTTCCCGTCTCCGCCGATATCCTGCATATACGACACAGACCAGTAATTATCTTTATATCTGTATCGCATATTCATCCCATGGAAAGTATAAAAGTACTCTTCCGGATCTTCTTTGACGCCTTCCCGGATGAACTGAAAATACCATCCGGTTTTATCATCCATATGGGAGGCGATCTGACGATAGAATTTGATCGGGCTGTCCGGGTCATATTCGCCGTTCCAGACGGCTGCATCCAGAGGTGTTCCGGTTTGATAGGGAGTAGACGCCGTCATACTCCCGGTCTGAAGCGCCGTAAGCTCCGCGGTCGTTTCCATATGAGAAGGAGTCGATCCGCAGGCTGTCAGGAAAAGGGCCAGGAGCAGGAAAGATACAGCAATATGGCAGCGTATAGATTTCATCGCATCGCTCTCCCAATTCTGTTATACTGATACCAATAATGCAAGCATTAATCCCATCATTCTCTTTTTCATGATTATAATACCTCTCTTTCTTTTTTTCAACCGAACGCGGTCTGACTCATTGATTATTATAATTTTTAGATTTTAAGTTATTTGCTTCAATATTCATCTGCCCATCATCCATCACCCACCTTTACTTCTTCCGTTTCTATTCCTGAGTCGGGGGAGCGTCCCGGGATAATACCGGCAAACGTTTCACCAGTTCCGTCATATAATGAATCATCCTTCAACAGTTCCTTCTTCAAAGATCGTTTGGCACGGTAAAGAAGATTCCGGATCTGGCGTGCGTTTTTCTTCATGATCTTTCCTGCTTCTTCGTTAGACATGTTTTCAAAAAACACAAGGCAAATGACCTGACAATAGTCCGGGAATAGCCTGATAAGTCTCCAATTTCTCAGCAGGTATATATGAGATTTTTGCTCTTTGTCTTATCCAGTCAACTGCCGCATTCCGGCCAATGGTCCAAAGCCAAACCTTGAATGAACATCTTCCTGAATACTTCGGTTTTCGGACTAATAGTCTGAAGAATGTTTCTTGTGCCAGTTCTTCTGCAGCATGATAGTCGATTACCACAGTTTGCAAATACTGGATCAGAGCATCCCTGTACTCTCTTACTATTTCGGAAAGTCCTTCCTCGTCCCCTTCAAGGAAACGACGATAGTACTCGGCACCGTTGTCCGCCATCGGGTTCCCCTTTCCGGCAAGGATCTGAAACCTCCTTACCCATAAGTCGTATGAAAGGCATAATTGTCTCACCTTTCACTTATAGAACGATTGAGAAAGGAATAATCAGACATGAAATGCAAAAAAAACGCCTTTCACCCATATAACTATCGGGAAAGGCGAAAACGGACACGAAATGAAAAATTTTTCAAAGCCAATCGGGGATCAGGGCCTCAAGCAGCTTCATCGGCCCGGAAACAGGGCCAGGAAGAACCGTCCCCCAGTGGCCCTATTCCTCCCAGATTCTGGCGTGGTAAGGCCCCAGCTGTTCCGTGCAAAGGGGCTGGGAGTCATAGACCAGGCGCGCTTTGCGGGGCTTGTAGAGAGGTTTGCGGGGCTCGGCGCTCAGGTTGCATTCGACGACATAGGTCTTACCGCTTAAGCTGCGACGGTAGACGAAGGCGTTCTTCTTGTCGCTGAGGAGTTCGAAGGTGCCGTAGGGAAACACTTTGGTCTCGCGGCGCAGGGCGAGGAGGAAGCGGTAGGTCTCTTCCACATCCGGGTCGGGCGTCTGCTGGGTGAGGCCGGCGTGCCAGGGCGGGAGCTGACCGCCGCCGGGGAGGAGGACGCGGGTGTGTTCGCGGGTCCCGGCGTTCAGGATGCGCAGCATCTCCGCTTCGCTCATCCGGCCCCGGTTCGCTGCAATGAAGCCCTTCGCCTCTACGTCCGTGATCTGGTCCAGGCTGGTGAAGGTATAAT
Source organism: Lachnospiraceae bacterium (assembly GCA_017430085.1). GTDB lineage: Bacteria > Bacillota > Clostridia > Lachnospirales > Lachnospiraceae > UBA6987. Next base: position 43,079 of record JAFRNR010000013.1, read on the forward strand.
TGGACAGCCCCATCTCGTCGCCCTGGTAAATAAACGGCGTGCCGGGGAGCGTCAGCTGCAGGACGGCCAGGAGTTTGGCGACGTGCGGGGGCAGGGATTTGTCGCGGGTCACTTTGCTGACCATGCGGGGGTTGTCGTGGTTGTTGAAAAACAGGGAGAGGCGGCAGTTGGTGCCGTAGTTGTCGATCCACTGCAGGATGTGATCCCGGTAGAAGTTCAGGTCGTATTCGTAATCATCGTATTTTCCGTGACCCGGGGTCTCCAGGTGGTCGAAGGAAAAGACCATGTCCAGTTCCTTCCGCTCTTCCGCGGTGACCATGCGGCTCATGTTCATGCCCAGGCCGGGGCATTCGCCCACGGAAAAGGCGCCGTAGGGGTCGAAGGCTTCGCGGCGGATCTGCTTCAGGAATTCGTGCAGGCGCGGGCCGTAGATATAGTGCTCCACGCCGCAGAAGCCGATCAGGTCGGCGACGGTCGGGTCGCCCGCGAGCAGGCCCGGGTCCTTGGAGATGTAGTTGATGACGTCCATGCGGAAGCCGTCCACGCCCTTTTCCAGCCACCAGCGGATCATGTCCAGCACTTCGCGCCGCAGGCCGTCGTCCTCCCAGTTCAGGTCCATCTGCTTTTTCGAGAACAGGTGCAGGCCCCAGAGGCCCTCCTCCGGGAAATAGCGCCAGGCGGGGCCGGAGAAAAAGCTGCCCCAGTTGTTGGGCGGCGCGTCCGGCGTGCCGGGCTGCAGGAAATAGTAATTCCGGCGGGGCGAGGACGGGTCGGCGAGCGCTTCGCGGAACCAGGCGTGCTCGTCCGAGGTGTGGTTGATGACCAGGTCCATGATCAGGCGCATGCCGCGGGCGTGCACTTCTGACAGGAGGCGGTCGAAGTCCTCCATCGTGCCGAATTCGGCCAGGATGGCGCGGTAATCGCGGATGTCGTAGCCGTTGTCGTCGTTCGGCGAATCATAGACCGGGGAGAGCCACAGCGCGTCCACGCCGAGGTCCTTCAGATAGTCCAGGCGCGAAATGATCCCGGGGATGTCCCCGATCCCGTCGCCGTTGGAATCGCAGAAACTGCGCGGATAGATCTGGTAAAACACCGCCTCTTTCCACCACGCGGGCTTGACCGGCGCGGCGGACGCGGGCACGTTCTCCGGCTCGCGGTTCACCAGGTTCAGGATCGCGTCGAACAACGCGGGGTCGAGCTTTCCGGGCACCAGTTTGGACGCGGAACGGATCTTCATGTGCGAGACCAGCGGGTTGGTCAGCGTGCTCTGCGGCAGGCCGAGCTGCAGCAGGATCCGGTCCGCCAGGTCGTGCCCGATGGGGCTGCGGTATAATTCGCCTATCGTACTGTCAAGGGTCAGCATATCTTCTCTCCTTATGGCAAAACGGGCCCCGGCGGGAGCCCGTTTTTTCGCATTTACTCTAACACGATGTCCGTCAGGGACAGCTGGTTGCTCTCGGCCATGTCGCCCAGGATGCCCATGCGCGCCATGTTTTCCGCGAGCGTGGTGTTGATCTTCGAGCGCTGGATCAGGTCTTCGCGGGACAGGAAGCGGCCCTGCGCGGCGGCTTCTTCCAGGCTCTGCGCGGCGGCCAGGCCCAGGCCGGCGATGCTGCTGAAGGACGGCATGATCTTGCCGTCGATGATCTGGAAGCGGTCCGCTTTGGCCCGGTACACGTCGATGGGCATGAATTCGATGCCGCGCGCGTACATCTCTTCCACCAGCCGCATGTCGCGCAGCGTGCGCAGTTCGGTGTCGGACAGGCGGTCGCGGTTCTTGCGGAGCATGGCGAGGTTGCGGGCCATGATCTCGCGGCCGCGGGCCATCATCTCGTAATCGAAGCCGTCCGCGCGGATGCTGAAATACGCGGTGTAATACTCAAGCGGATAGTACAGCTTGCAGTACGCCACGCGCAGCGCCATCATCACGTACGCGGCCGCGTGCGCCTTCGGGAACATGTACTGGATCTTCTCCGCGGAGCCGAGGTACCAGTCCGGCACGCCGTGCTCTTCCATGTCTTTGCGCCACTGAGGCCAGTTGCTTTCCGCGCCTTTGGCGACTTTGCCTTTGCGGACGCTTTCCATGATCTTGAAGGACTGCGCCGGGTCCATGCCCTGGCCGATCAGGTAGAGCATGATGTCGTCGCGCGTGCAGATGGATTCCTTCAGCGTGGCCGTTTGGTTCACGATCAGGTCCTGCACGTTGCCCTTCCAGACGTCCGTGCCGTGGGCGATGCCGGCGATGCGCACCAGGTCCGCCACGGATCCCGGCTTCGCGTCCTTCAGGATGCCCATGGCGAAGTCCGTGCCGAATTCCGGGACGCCCAGCGTGCCGAATTCACAGCCGCCCAGATCCTCGGGCGTCACGCCCAGCGGGTCGCAGCTGTTGAACAGGGCCAGTACCTGCGCGTCGTTGATCGGGATCTCCGTCATGGTCAGGCCGGTCAGGTCGCCCAGACGGCGGATCATGGTCGGGTCGTCGTGGCCCAGGATGTCGAGTTTGAGCAGGTTGTGGTCGATCGAGTGGTAGTCGAAGTGGGTGGTGATGATGCCGCTCTTCTCCTTATTGGCCGGATATTGGATCGGCGTGAAGGAGTAGATGTTCTCGCCGCGCGGCATCACGACGATCCCGCCGGGATGCTGGCCCGTGGAGCGGCGCGTGCCCTCCAGGCCCTTCGCGATGCGCTCGATCTCGCAGCGGCGTTTGTGGTCGCCTTTTTCCTCGAAATAATGCTTCACGAAGCCGAACGCGGTCTTCTCCGCCAGGCCTGTGATGGTCCCGGCCTTGAAGGTGCAGCCCTTGCCGAACAGCACTTCCGTGTATTCGTGGGCCTTGGCCTGGTATTCGCCGGAGAAGTTCAGGTCGATGTCCGGCTCCTTGTCGCCCTTGAAGCCCAGGAAGGTCTCGAAGGGGATGTCGTAGCCGTCGCGGATCATCGGCGCGCCGCAGACCGGGCAGTTCATCGGCGCCATGTCCACGCCGGCGCCGCCCGCGTTTCTGCGGGTCTCTTCGTTATCGAAAATGCTGTGGCGGCACTGCGGGCAGCGGTAGTGCGGCGGCAGCGGGTTCACTTCGGAAATGCCGCTGAACGTGGCGACCAGCGAGGAGCCCACGGAACCGCGGGAGCCCACCAGGTAGCCCTCGTCATTGGATTTTTTCACCAGGCGCTGCGCGATGATGTACATAACCGCGTAGCCGTTGCCGATGATGGAGGTCAGCTCCTTGGAGAGCCGTTCCTCCACGATGACGGGCAGGCGGTCGCCGTACATTTCGTGTGCGCGGTCGTAGCACATCTTCTCCAGTTCCTCCTCGGAGCCGGGGATCTGCGGCGGGCATTTATCCGGCCGCACCGGGGAGATGGCTTCGCACAGGTCCGCGATCATGTTGGGGTTGTCGATGACGATCTGCTTCGCGGTGTTGTAGTCCAGGAAATCGAATTCCGCCAGCATTTCCTCCGTGGTGCGGAAGTACAGCGGCGGCTGGAAGTCCGCGTCCGCGTAGTCCTGGCCCGCCTGCAGGATGCGGCGGTAGATCTCGTCCTCCGGGTCCAGGAAGTGGACGTCGCAGGTGGCGACGACCGGCTTCGCGTACTGTTCGCCAAGTTCAAGGATGCGGCGCACGAAGTTCTGCAGGTCCTCCTGCGTGTAGATTTTTCCGTCCCGGCCCGTGCGGGTCAGGTAGGCGTTGTTGCCCAGCGGCTGGACTTCCAGGTAGTCGTAGAAATTGACGATGCGCTGCAGTTCCTCCTCCGGCGCGTCTCGGAGCAGGGCGCGGTACAGTTCGCCCGCTTCGCAGGCGGAGCCCAGGATAAGGCCTTCGCGGCATTCGGTCAGCAGGCTGCGCGGGATGCGCGGGCGCCGCTGGAAATAGTGCAGGTGCGATTCGGAGACCAGGCGGTAGAGGTTGACGCGGCCCACATCGCTCTTTGCCAGGATAATGATGTGGTACGAGGGCGCCTTCTTGATCTCCTCCGCCGTCATGCCCGGTGTATCATCCACCAGATAGCCTTCGCAGCCGTAGATGATCTTGATGTCCTTGCCTTTTTTCTTCAGGCCCTCCGCGGTGTGCATGGCGTCCGGGAAGGACTGCACGACGCCGTGGTCCGTGATGGCGACGGCCTTATGGCCCCAGGCGGCGGCGCGCTTCACGAACTCGTCCGTATGGGTCAGGCCGTCCATCTCGCTCATCTGCGTGTGGGCGTGGAGCTCTACGCGCTTGACCGGGGCTTTGTCGGTCCGGATCATTTTCATATTCTGGTCCGGCTTGATGCCGCTGACGGAGGACAGGACCACTTCGCCGTCGTACTGGTCGAACAGGGCGACCGCGCGCAGGCGCAGGAAGTTGCCTTCCTTCAGGATACTGTCCAGCTGTCCTTCTTCGTGCGGTTTCCCGAAGACTTTGGCGCGGATGGAGTCCGTAAAGTCGGTGACCACAAAGGAAAACAGCGTGTTGCCGTTGCGGAGCGGCCGCTTTTCGACAGAGAGGACTTCGCCGCGGACGGTGACTTCACCCATTTCGCTCCGGATCTCGGAGAGGGGGATCGGGTCGCCGTCAAAGTCGCGGCCCCAGCTGCCCTCTTCCGACAGCAGCGCGCGCTTGGGCGTGTAGGGGCGGGCCGGCGCTTTCTTTTCGGCCTGCGGTTCGGCGCTCTGCTCCGCGCGGATGGCCTGGTCCAGGATCGAGAGGACCAGGGAGTCGTCCGTGCCGTCCGGGGCGGTCTGTTTGCCGCGTATGCCGCTGACTTTCACGCGCACGTTCACGGGGAAGCCCAGGCGGTCGCGGAAGATCCGCTTCAGGTAGTCCGACAGGTCTCCGCTGCGGGCGGCCAGCACGGACAGGTCGGGCAGTTCGAGCAGCACAAGATCCCCGCCGGGAAAATACAGCGAGGCGCGGCGGAGCAGGTTGTATTCGTACAACTGAACGGATTTGAGTTCCAGCAGAATGCTGTCTTTGTAGGCTTCGTACGCTTCCTGTGCGGTCATGCCGTCCAGATGGAAGTGTTCGATGATCTGGACACTGACGTTTTTGTTCCTGAAATACTGCTTTTTGACGGCGGCTTCCAGCGCCCAGATGTCCCGCTTGGGGATGATAAAGGGCGCGTGGAGGTATATCTTCAGGCGGTCGCGGGTGCGGGGCATCCGCATTTTTTCGATGTAGATCTGATCCGCGCGGTCCAGGACGGCGTCCGTCGTCATGAGGTCCGGGATCGCTTCCAGGAGGGGTTTCATTTGTGACGTGTCAAACATGCGCGTCCTCCCAATTCCGTATTTCCGCTTCCAACCCCCCCAGAAGCTCGTTCTCCGGCAGTTTCCGGAGTATTTCACCTTTTCGGAACAGCAGGCCTTCGCCGCGGCCGCCGGCGATGCCCAGGTCGGCTTCCCGGGCTTCCCCGGGGCCGTTCACCGCGCAGCCCATCACCGCGACGGTCAGATTTTTGTCCGGGTAGCGGGCCGCCATGGCCTCCACGGCTTCCGCCAGCGCGATCAGGTCGATCTGCGTGCGGCCGCAGGTCGGGCAGGAAATGACTTCGATCCCCTCTTTCCGCAGGCCCAGGCTCGTCAGGATCTGCTTAGCCGCCCGCACTTCCTCGACCGGATCGCCGGTCAGGGACACGCGGATGGTGTCGCCGATGCCGCGGGATAAAATGGCGCCGATGCCCACGGCAGACTTGACGGTGCCGCTGTACACGGTCCCCGCCTCCGTGATGCCCACGTGCAGCGGGTAGTCGCAGCGCTCCGCGATGATCTCGTGCGCCCGGATGCTGACCGGGACGCGGCTGGATTTGATGCTGATGACCAGCTTGTCATACCCGAAGGCTTCGATCATCGCAGCCTGGCCCAGCGCGCTTTCCGCCAGCCCTTCCGCGGTGACGCCGCCGTACTTTTCGATGTATTTCTTCTCCAGCGAGCCGCTGTTGACGCCCACGCGCAGCGGGATGTCATCGCGGGCCGCGCGCTCCACCAGGGCCTTCACGCCTTCGGGCGAGCCGATATTGCCCGGGTTGATGCGCACCTTGTCCACGCCGGCGTCCATCGCCGCGATGGCCAGTTTGTAATCAAAATGGATGTCCGCCACCAGCGGGATGTGGATCCGCTCTTTGATGGCGGGCAGCGCCCGCGCGGCTTCCAATGTGGGCACGGTGACCCGGATGATCTCGCAGCCGGCTTTTTCCAGCGCGAGGATCTGGGCGACGGTAGCCTCGATATTTTCCGTTTTCGTGTTGCACATCGACTGGATGGCAACGGGATAAGGACCGCCGATCGGGCGGTCTCCTATCCGGATGATTCTGGTATGCTTCCGTTCCATAGAAATCTCAGATAATGATTATTTCCCGAAGAATTTCAGCACGTCGCTGAACAGGATCACCGCCATCAGCGCCATCAGCAGGATGAAGCCGATGAAATGCACGATGGACTCCGCCTTGCGGGGCACCGGCTTGCGGAAGATCATTTCAAACAGGATGAAGAGGATACGGCCGCCGTCCAGCGCGGGGATGGGCAGCAGGTTCATGACGCCCAGGTTCACGCTGAGCAGGACCATCATGGTCAGGACGTTCAGGGCCGCATCGCCAAGCCCGCCGCTCTCCACGCCGGCCTCCACGGCCTGGCCCATCGTGCTGACGATGCCCACGGGGCCGGACAGGTCGCGCACGCCGACCTTGCCGGTCACCAGCATCTTCAGCGAGAAGAAGGTGTAGGACAGCCAGTAGCGGGTCTCGCGGAAGCCGTCCCGGAACAGGTGGAAGATGTTGCCGTCCCACTTGTCGTAAACGTAATAGGCCTCAAAGCCCAGCTCGTTGGTCTCATAAGGGTCGGGCGTCATCGTGAAGGTCAGGTCTTCGCCGTTCCGGCGGACGGTGAATTCGATGGGGGCGCCATCCAGCGGATGTTCCGTGAAGAACTGCTGCATGGCGGAGCCGCTCGCGATCGGCGTCCCGTTCAGGGAGAGCACGACGTCGCCGGTCTTGAGCCCTGCTTTTTCCGCCGGGCTGTCCGCTGTTACGGACGACAGCTGGGCCGCGTCTTCGCCGGCTATATAGGTGATGCCCACGCGGTAGCCCTTGACGTGGGGGTCGATCGTCACTTCGCGGCTCACGCCTTCCCGCTCCAGGGTCACGGTGACCGGCGAGCCGTCCAGCGGGTTTGCGAGCAGGTACAGCATCAGTTCGCGGCCCATCGTGATCTTCTGACCGTTGATGGCGGTCACGTCGTCCTGCCAGGCCACGATGCCGGCCTTCTCCGCGGAGCTGCCCGGCGTCACCGAATGAACGGTGCTCGCATTGATGCCGCCGAAGCCGAGCAGGAACAGGGATGCGATAAACGCCAGGATAATGTTGAACGCCGGGCCGGCGAACACCACCAGGAAGCGTGCCCACGCGGGCTTCGCGCCGAACGAATTCGGCGCCTCCTCATCCGGGTCGTCCTCTCCCACCATCGCGCAGGAACCGCCGAAGGGGAGGGCTTTCAGCGAGTATTTCGTCTCGCCTTTGCCGAACGAAAAGATGCGCGGGCCCATGCCCAGGGAGAATTCGGTCACGCCGATGCCCACGGCCTTGGCCATGATGAAGTGGCCGAACTCGTGGAACAGGACGAGGATGCTGAATACGATGATTGCTACGATAATACCGGGAAGCATAATTACCTCATTTGCGGGCGCCCGATGAGCGCCCCTACGCATGATTTCAGAGGACGGTCTAAATTGGTTTTCGCAGGGGCGGCCATCGGCTGCCCGGACTTATTGCACTAATAACAACAAATAATACACCAGCGGTGCGGTCACGATGACCGAATCAAAGCGGTCCAGGATGCCGCCGTGGCCGGGGATCAGGTTGCCGTAGTCCTTGACGCCGACGCTGCGCTTGACGGCGGACGCCGCCAGGTCGCCGATCTGGGACACGATACTGCCCGCCGCGCAGAGCAGCGGGGTCGCCAGCAGCGGATCCCCCAGGAACTGCAGATGCGAACGGAAGGCCAGCGCGTACAGGAAGCCCAGCAGCGCGCCGCCCAGCACGCCGCCCGCGGCGCCTTCCCAGGTCTTCTTGGGAGACAGTTCCGGCGTCATTTTATGGCGTCCGAACAGCCGGCCCGCGCAGTATGCCAGCGTGTCGCTGCCCCAGGAGGCGATGAAGACCAGCCAGATCAGCGTGAAGCCGTCCGGCATGCAGCGGATGCGGTACAGGTAGGACAGCATCACGGGCACGTACATCACACCGAAGACGCTGACGGCCGCCTGGCCGAACTGATACCGGGGGAACGTGAACACGAACGTCCCCATGATCAGCATGAAGCCCAGGAACAGGACGAACAGCAGCCACGCGTCCCACTGCAGATACACGGCTTCCAGAAACAGGGCGCCGGCCATCATCCCGGCCGCGGCCAGGGGCGTTTTCCAGACGGAGACTGCCTGGTACAGTTCAAACATCCCGATCAGGCTGACGACCGCCAGCAGGGCGAACAGCGGGATGCCGCCGAACCAGAAGAACAGGATGGCGGAGCCCAGCACGATGATCCCGCTGCGCAGGCGGATCCAGAAATTACGATCCATCGCTCTTCCTCCCTCCGAAGCGGCGGTCGCGGCCGTTGTATTCAGCGATCGCGGCCTCCAGGTCATCGTCGCTGAAATCCGGCCAGAGGACAGCCGGGAATTCAAACTCCGAGTAGGCGCTCTGCCAGGTCAGGAAGTTGGACAGGCGCATCTCGCCGCTGGTGCGGATGATGAGGTCCGGATCCGGGACGTCCGGATTGTCCAGACGCGCGCTGATCATCTCTTCGGTGATGTCTTCCGGCTTCAGGGTACCGGCGGCGATCTCCCGGCCCAGTTTGACCATCGCGCGGCGGATCTCGTCGCGGCCGCCGTAATTAAGGCCCAGAATGAAGGTCAGGCCGGTGTTGTCCTTCGTGGTCTGTTCCACGGAGTCCAGGATCCGGATCATGTCCGGGGAGAAGCGCTCGCGGTCCCCCATAATGAGGACGCGCGTGTTCTTCTTCATGGCCTTCTTTTCCAGGCGCGGGATATAGTAACGGATCAGCTGCATCAGGGCTGCGACTTCGTCGTTGCTGCGCTTCCAGTTTTCGGTGGAGAACGCGTAGACGGTCAGGTATTTGAGGCCGATGTCATTGCAGCTGTCCAGGATGCTTTTCAGGGTCTCGCAGCCCTGTTTATGCCCCAGGGCCCGGGGCAGGCGCCGCTTTTTCGCCCAGCGGCCGTTGCCGTCCAGAATGACGGCGATGTGGTTGGGGACTTTCTGTTCTGTCGTCATGTGCTCTCCTGTTCTGCGGGGGCGGATAAACAGGGGGCGACCTCCGGCCGCCCCCACGACACATTGCTTCCGGCTGCGGCGCGTCCGGCCGTCCGGTCTGGTTTTATACCGTCATGATCTCCTTGGTCTTCGCTTCCACGGTCTTGTCGACCTTCTCCACGAACTTGTCCGTCAGCTTCTGGATCTGCTCCTCGTCGGCCTTCTGGTCGTCTTCGGTGATCTCGCCGGCCTTCTGGGCCTTCTTGATGCTGTCGACGGTATCGCGGCGGATGTTGCGGACGGCGACCTTCGCGGCTTCGCCCTTCTTGCGGACGTCCTTGGTCAGATCCTTGCGGCGTTCCTCGGTCAGTTC
>JAFRNR010000014.1 GCA_017430085.1 Lachnospiraceae bacterium
ACGGTTCTTACTGGCCTTGTTTTTGCAAAAACAGGGCCAGTAAGAACCGTCCCCCAGTGGCCCTGCCCTATCTTCCTCCTCTCTTTTTTTCTTTACAAAAAACCGCCCGGACTGTACAATAAAAACGGTGCGGACTGTCACCGGGAAGGAGCCTGCCATGCCGGAAAAAAGCATCCGGGATATGACGAAATGGGAGCGGATGCGCTGCTCCCTGGCGGCGCGCATCTTCCGCTCCGTGAATCTCGTTTCCTTCCTGTTCGGGCTTTTTTCCCTGATCGTAGGGGTGGCGCTTTACGCCTACGCCCTGGTCGGCCAGTACGTGGCCGAGGGCTTCAACCTGTGCCGTTCCGCGGCGCGTCTGGCGGAAGTGAATCTGGAGATCGAACCGTACATCAAAGAGGTGCATGAAATCTACTCCTCCCTGACCGAGAGGGAGCGGGAGGAGGTCGGCACTGACGCCTATTATCAGCGCTATAAACCCATCACCGCTGAACGCGGCTACCGGCGCCTGCTGCAGATGCTGGAGGATTTCCGGACGAGCAGCGAGCAGAACGACGTCTACGTGGGCATCTACGACGCCGGCACCTGCCGCCTGATCTATGTGGCGGACCCGGACCAGAACGAAAGGACCGCGTGTCCCATCGGTTACTGGGAGGCCGCGGATGAGGGCGAGCCCGAAAAATTCCTGAACTGGGACGGCCAGGGCCGCCTCTTCCACATCTCGAATGACAAGCGGTACGGCTGGATCTGCACCGCCGGCTACCCCGTCCGGGACAGCGCGACCGGCCGCGTGATCGGTTTCTTCCTGGCGGACGTGACGCTGCGCGAAGTGTGGCAGGGCGTAAAAGGATTCCTGTGGACCTACGCGCTGGCCCTGCTGCTGGCGGGCGTGCTGATGGCGGTCCTGTACACGCGCCACATGCAGAAGCGCATCGTAACGCCCATCAACCGCATCGCGGAAGCGGCCGCCTCGTACGTGCATGACAAGCGCGCAGGCGCGGAGCCCGGCGGGCATTTCGCACAGCTGCAGATCACCACGGGGGACGAGCTGGAGAACCTGGCGCTCACGATGGCGGACATGGAACAGGATCTGGCGGATTACGAATCCTACACCACCCGCATCACCGCGGAAAAACAGCGGCTCAGCACGGAGCTGAACCTGGCCGCCCGCATCCAGACCGACATGCTGCCGGGCGTGGATCCCGCCTTCCCGGGCCGCACGGACTTCGACATCTACGCCACCATGACCCCCGCCAAGGAAGTGGGCGGCGACTTCTACGACTTCTTCCTGATCGGCCCGGACCGTCTGGGCCTCGTGATGGCGGACGTCTCCGGCAAGGGCGTCCCGGCCGCGCTCTTCATGATGAGCTGTAAGATCCTCCTGCAGATCGAAGCGCAGGCGGGCAAAAGCCCCGCAGAACTGCTGGCCTCGGTCAACGAACGCATCTGCGCCTCGCACAGCGAGGAAATGTTCGTCACCGTCTGGTTCGGCATACTGGATCTGAAAACCGGCCGGCTGACCGCCGCCAACGCGGGCCACGAATACCCCGTGCTGCAGAAGCCGGGCGGCCCGTTCGAGCTGATCAAAGACAAGCACGGCTTCGTGGTCGGCGGCCTGCCGGGCATGAAGTACAAAGAATATGAACTACAGCTGGAGCCCGGCAGCAAACTGTTCCTCTACACGGACGGCCTGCCGGAAGCGACCGACCGGGAGGAGCACCTCTTCGGCACGCAGCAGATGCTGGAAGCGCTGGCCCGGGCGGAAACCGGAACGCCGCGCGAAGTGCTGGAGACGGTCGCCGACGCCGTGGAGGATTTCGCGGACGGCGCGCCGCAGGCCGACGACCTCACGATGCTCTGCCTGGAGTACCGGGGCCCGGAAGCAGGAAAGGACAAAGGCGAATCCATGAAAGAGATCACCCTGGATGCCACCATTGAAAACGTCGCCGCCGTCACGGCCTTCGCGGACGCGGAGCTGGAAGCGGCGGGCTGCCCGCTGAAGACGATGATGCAGGTCGACGTGATCATCGACGAGATCTTCAGCAACATCGCCCTGTACGCGTACGCGCCGGGCAGCGGTCAGGCTACTGTTGGCATTGCCGTGAATGAGGACGTCAAGACCGTGACCCTGCGCTTTACCGACAGCGGCGCGCCTTTCGACCCGCTGGCGCGCGATGACCCGGACGTCAAGCTGAGTCTGGAAGAGCGCGAAGCCGGCGGCCTGGGCGTGTTCATGGTGAAAAAGATGACGGACGACATGTCCTACGAATACAAAGACGGTCAGAATGTACTGACCGTAAAGAAAAAGTTTTGAGCGGCGGAGGGAGCCATGGATAAACTGAAGCATAAACTTGACAACGGTCACCTGACCCTGTACCTGCGCGGCCACATCGATTCCGCCAACGCCGCCCGGACCGAGGAACTGGCGGACCAGGCCATCCGCGAAAACTCTCCTGCCACGCTGTCCGCGGACTGCAGCGGCCTGGAATACATCTCCAGCGCGGGCCTGCGGATCCTGCTCCGGCTGCGCAAGCGCTTCCCCGGCCTGCGGCTGGACAACGTCTCCCCGGAGATCTACGAGATCCTGGACATGACCGGCTTCACGGAGCTGATGGAGGTGCGCAAGGCCTACCGCCAGATCTCCATCGAGGGCTGCGAGATCATCGGCAGCGGGGCCAACGGCAAGGTGTACCGCATCGACCCGGATACCATCGTCAAGGTCTACGATGACGCGGACGCCCTGCCCGACATCACGCGCGAGCGCGAGCTGGCCCGGAAGGCCTTCATCGCCGGCATCCCCACCGCGATCCCGTACGACGTCGTGCGCGTCGGGGACGGCTATGGCTCCGTCTTCGAGCTGCTGAACGCCCGCTCCTTCGCCTCCCTGCTGGTCGAGGATCCCTCGCGCCGGCGGGAACTGGTCGGCCTTTCCGTGGAACTGCTGAACAAGATCCACGGCACGCGCCTGGAGCCCCGCGAACTTCCGGAAATGAAGGAAAAAGTGCTGGGCTGGGCGGAGTTCCTGCAGCCTTACCTGCCGGAATCGGAAGGCGCGCGCCTGAAGGAGCTGGTCGAAAACGTCCCGGAGCACCCCTACATGCTGCACGGGGACTACCACTTCAAAAACATCATGCTGCAGGACGGCGAGGTCCTGCTCATCGACATGGACACCCTGAGCATGGGCCATCCCGTCTTTGAGCTCGGCAACCTCTACGCCGCGTACCTGGGTTATTCCGAGCTGGAGCCCGAAAAAACGCAGGTCTTCTATGGCTTCCCGCACAAGACCGCGGAAGACCTGTGGGCGGACACGCTGGACCTGTACCTGGGGGACGCGTCCCCGGAGCAGAAGCAGAAAGTCGCGGACCAGGCCATGCTGATTTCCTGCATGCGCGTCATGCGCCGCAGCATCCGCCGGCACGGGCTGAACGACCCGAAGGGGCGGGCGATGGTGTCCGTCTGCAAGCAGCATATCTCGGATCTGCTGGGGCGGCTGGACCGGCTGGACTTTTAAAAATGTGAAATCCGAATACAAAACGGGCCGATGAAACATCGGCCCGTTTTTCGTTCTTTCGTAGGGGCCGATGTTTCATCGGCCCGTATTCTTTCGCAAATTTCCCTCTCAGCCGAGGCCCAGTTCCGCCTTCATGGCTTCCAGTTCGGCATCGACCTTGCTGTTGGAGATGGCTTCGTAGTAGCGGGCTTCGGCCGCCATGGTCTCGTCCACCGGCTCCATCTGCAGTTCGGCCATCGCGTTGGCTTCGTCCAGCATGTGGTCGACCTTCTCCTCGATGCGGGCAAAGGCGCCCAGGGAGGCTTCGGCCTTGTTGGCCGCGGAATTCTTGGCCGCTTCGTTGACCTTTTCCTGCGCCTTGGCGATCTTGATCTTGGCCTGGATCACGGCCTTGCGCTGCTGCAATTCCTGCAGATCCTTCACCAGTTTGTCGTGCATCTGGCGCATCTTGGCGGAATTGGAGGCCGCCACGTCGTACATCTGCTGCAGGGATTCGCCCACTTCTTCCAGGGACTGTTTCTTCTTGATGAAGATCTTGGCGGATTCTTCATCGCCGGCCGCCAGGGCCTTCTTGGCCATCGCGGTGTACTTTTCGACTTCTTCCTGGTTGGCGATCAGGTTCCGTTTGGCTTTGGCTTCATCCGCCATGACGGAAGCGGTCTCGCGCTTGACTTCCGCCAGGTCGCCGGTCAGTTCGCGCAGGTACTGCTCGATCATCTTTTCCGGATCTTCCGCCTTGTCCAGCATCGCGTTGACGTTGGAAGAAATAATGTCTTTGAAACGCTGTAAAATACCCATCTTCTGCTCCTTTTTCTTTTGGTGAATATCAAACAGGGCCGCAGCCCTTCCCGTTCTTATCTATTGTACGGAAAAAGAAGGCGCCGGTCAAGCATTTCCGCTCTTTCCTTTCTCCTCTTTCCGGGTCTCGCGGGCCCAACCCCGCCGGAAATCCCGCACGGCCAGCAGCAGGAGCAGGACCAGCAGGATGACCAGGGCGATCACCCAGCCGGAAGTGTTCCGGATGCCCATGATGTTGTCGGCCGTCCGCTGCAGCGCTTCCCCGGCCGCCGCCGCTTTCTGGGGCGACGTGAGACCTTCTCCCGCCGCGAAGCCGACCCGGAAATAGGCCGCCAGGATATCCAGCGCCTCCCCGTCCATGACCGAAGCGGCGGTCCGGCCCGCGGCGAAACCGGTGCGGACGGAGGGTTCGCTATCCGGCTGTTCTTCCAGCAGGATCAGCAGATGGGTCTCGTCGCTGAACAGGCTCGCGTAGAGCGCCTGCGCATAACTGTCCATCTCCGTGCGGTCCGCGGCGCCGTCCCCGGCCGCAGTACGCAGATAGAGATACGGCTGCACGCCGGTCTTTTCATAGAAATAGCGCAGTCCTTTTTCCGCCTGCTTCCAGTTCTCTTCCAGCCAGCCCGCGCGGTCGGTAAAAGCCGTCCCGTCCCGCGGCGCCGTGCCGTTTTCCAGGCGGGTGCGGGTCTCCGTGGAAAGGGGGACTTCCGATAAGGCGGCCTGCCGTTTTCCGCAGGAAGAGGCCCAGGCCGCGGTCAGCGCGGCCAGTACGAAAAGAAGCACCAGCCACAGCCAGGCGGGCTGATGCTCTTTATTCCGGCGCACCGGGCGTTTTTTGCGCCGGATCGGTTCCGCGGACGTTTCCGGCCCGCGGCTCATTTTTCCTCTTCCTCAGCGGGCGCTTCCGGATTCACCAGTTTGCCGTCGCGCCAGATGCGTTCCAGGTCGTACCACATCCGGTCTTCCCGGGAAAACACGTTGACCACCACGTCGCCGTAGTCCAGCAGCACCCAGCGCCCGCCGCGCAGGCCTTCGCGGCTGCGGCAGGGGATGCCCAGTTTGTTCATCGTTTCCTCCGCGGCGTCCACCAGAGAGTCCACGTGGGGCGTATTGTTGCCGTGGGTGATGATAAAATAATCCGCCAGCGTGCTGATATCGCCGATATCGATCACGGTGATGTCCTGTCCCTGCTTCTCCGATAAAATACGGTACAGGGCTTCCATTTGCTCTTTCGGGCTGTATTCCATATGGTCTTCCTTTCTGTGCTTATCTCTTGAACCGTCCCCGGTAATAATTCACCGTCTCCAGCGTGATGGGATCGATATCCTCCCCCCGCGACCGCAGGTACCGGATCGTGCTCTCCCCCATGAACGTCACGGCCTGTTCCAGATCCGTGTAAGCGATCCGGCGCGCCTTGTCCAGATCCACCATCGTCGCCCGGAAGGGCTCGATGTAATCCGCGGTGTAGATGATCTTCTCCAGCTCCGTCATTCCCGGTCGGCCTGTGGTATGCCAGCGGATGGCGCTTAAGACCGCCTCATCCTTCACGCCGAACAGCCGTCTGGCGATCTGCGCGCCCGCCGGCGCGTGCCCCAGCGCGTTCAGCGCGTTGTTTTCCGTGCGGCCGCAGTCGTGCAGCAGCCCGGCCAGGCGGGCCTGCTCCACGGACACGTTGCGGTACCCGTCCGCCAGCAGCATGGCCATGTGCATCACGCCCAGGCTGTGCCGCACGCGGCGGGGCTTCAGCATGCCGGTCAGCCGCTCGTAGTATTCGCGCTCCTGCATCGTAGCGTCGCAGCGGTCCAGGATCTCCGTATCGCTCAGTTCTTCCAGCGAGCGGTACAGGTGATGCGAGTTCATGTAACTGAAAACGCCGGAGGGCAGATCCTCCCGCGACAGTTTTCCTTCCCGGAACTTCTGCCGGACCTGCGTGGAGGAAACGGGGATGTCCTCCCACGGGATGAAGCGGATGTCCGCCCCGTATTTTTCCCGCAGCGTCCGCGCCGTATCCTGCAGCGAGCTGTCCTCCACCTGTTCGCGCCGGCCGGCGACGAGCAGGACTACGGAATTACAAATAAGTTCCGGCTCCTCCCAGTATTTGAGGGCGAACAGCGTGTCCGCGCCGACCACATAATACCAGGTCACTTCCGGATAGATGGCGTTGAGCTGGGCAAAAGTCTTGGAGGTATACGTAGAACCGGGCTGGGCGCATTCCCAGTCCGAAAAGACGAATTTTTCTTCCTGTTCCCCGGCCAGCGCCAGCCGCACCATGGCTTCGCGGTGCCGCTTTTCGGCCCTCAGACCCAGCACGGACCGGTAATTATTCGAACCGGAAGGCATGAACCAGACCTCATCCAGCGGCAGCGCCGCCAGTGCCGCCCGGCCCAATCGGATGTGGCCGGCGTGGATGGGGTCGAAAGTGCCTCCCACCACGGCAATGTGCCTGTTTGTTTCCTTCACGGCAGTTCTATCACTTTCTTGGTCTTGGACGGGCGGTAGAGCACGATCTTCCGCCCGATGACCGTCACCACCTGCGAGCGGGTGCGGCCGGCCAGTGCCTCCGCCAGATTGCGGATATCGTCAAAGCAATTCTTGAGTAAAGCAATTTTGACCAGTTCCCGGGCCTCCAGCGCTTCGCTGACGGCGGTGCAGACCTCCGGCGTCAGCCCCGCCTTCCCGATCTGGAAAATGGGATCCTGCGCAGCCGCCAGTTTCATCAGATAGCTGCGCTGCTTGCTGTTTAATTCGACCATACGTTTCCTTCCCGGGGATAAATGCCTTTCATCCCTTGTACAGAATAGCACGGTCCGGAGCAAATTGCAATGTAATGATATCAGGGTCAAAAAGTATTTTACCGCTTATATGTCCCGCCGGATCAGCTTCGTATATTTCATCATTTCCTCAAAGCTGTCATAGGCCGGAAGATGCATGAATATCAGGCTGCCGTCCTCCATAAAAGCGATCTCATACCCGATCACCCTGCCTGAATCAGTGCCGCCGGCATGCTCGTCCCATCGGTAATAGGTTTTTCCTTCAAACCGGATCTCCTGATAGCCTTTATCAATGAAATTGGTTTTCAGAGATGCTTCGGGATCCCCGTATAAAGATTGACGGCAGATCAATGTGGTCAGCCTTTCCGCGTCATAATCGCTTAAATCTTTTGTCAGATCGGAAGGCACAGAGCACTGGTACTGTGTCATGATATAGACATCATCCTTTTTGCGCACGTCGATCAGGCTGAACCCAGCGCCTGTCAGGTCCGGAACATAATAGTGATCCGGATCCTTTTCCGCCCTGTTTTCCTCTTGGAAGCGTTCGAATTCCTCAAAGGATCGGAACACATGAGGACCGGCGTAGGTATTGACCGGCTCGGATGATTCTTTCCCTGACCAGGGAGATTCTGTATCAAACGCCCGCCAGGTGAACAGCACGATCAGGATCACAGCCGCCGTCACCAGGATCCTGCGGGCCATGCGGCGGTTCTTCATCTTCCGGGCATTCGTGTCCTGTTCCCTGTTCTCCGGCGCTGCATCTCCCCGCAGCAGGGCTTCCATTTTTGTCCGGAATTCCGGAGAAAACTCATGCAGTTCTATATTAGCTTCTTCTTCCGCAACTTTTTTCTGCCACAGCATAGCGGAGGCGTCATAAAGCATCTGGTCTGTGATTTTCTGCTTATTCATTTCGCGTCTCCTTCCATCCGTTCTCTCAATGTCTTTGTCAGTCTTTTTGACATTTTCTGCACCGCTGCGGTCTTTTTATTCATCAGCCTGCCGACATCCTCAAACTTGAGGCCCAGGAAATAGTGCAGGCCCAGGATCTCCTGCTGCTCGCCGGACAGTTTTTCCATCTCTTCTCTCAACCGGACGAGAAGATCCGGATCCTCTGATTCCTCATACCCCGCTGCTTCCATGGCTTCCGCGATCTCCAGTTCCAGAACAGGTTTTCTCTTTTTCAGGATATTCCGGG
Organism: Lachnospiraceae bacterium; assembly: GCA_017430085.1. Lineage (GTDB taxonomy): Bacteria > Bacillota > Clostridia > Lachnospirales > Lachnospiraceae > UBA6987. The sequence continues at coordinate 8,276 of JAFRNR010000014.1, forward strand.
CCCGGTTCTGAACGCAGACGATCAGAAAAGCTCTCCGGTTCTCTTCCGGAATGCGCCGGATCTGTTCCGGGGAGTCCATCAGTTTGACGAACACGTCATGGACGGCGTCCTCCGCCTCCGCCCAGTCATTCAGGATATGCTTCGCAACGCTTGCCATCAAGCGGGCGTGTTCCGTATACAGCCGGGAAAACAGTTCCCTGTCCTCCGGGCTTTCTATGGTCATAAATACGGGCAGCATCGGTATCTATCTCCTTTATACCGCTTTTATACCATAAGCCAAGTATGCACGCAATGCCGGCGACAGCCGGCGCTGTCGGCCGCAGGCAGTCTTTTTTTATCCGCCTTCACTTATATAAACAACAAAAAACGGAAAAACGGACAGGAAGGCCGAAATTTTTTCATCAAAAAAACCAGGCCCCGGAAAGCCTGGTTTTTCCCGGGAAAGATGACAGGTGGCGCGTCCCCCTGTCACGACTGTCTCCCTCAGCTCTGGATCTCGCTGACCGCGTGGAAGGAGCGGCCGTGGCCGTATACGCCGGTGGTCACGTGGATGGTGAAGAAAGCCTCCGGATCCACTTCTTTGATGAGCCGCTTGAGGGCGGCCAGCTGATAGCGGGAGATCACCACATACAGCATGGTCTTGGGATTGTGCAGCGTCGCGCCTTCGCAGGGGATGGCGGTCGCGCCGCGCTTTAATTCGCGGTGGATGCGCAGAGCCATCTCGTCCGCGCGGTCGGTGACGATGTAGAGGGCGCGCCGGCGGTCGATGCCGTCGTTGATGTAGTTGTTCACAAAGGAGGATACCGTCGAGGTGGCCAGCGTCAGCATGGCTAGATCCAGGTTGAACAGAAAGCCGTAGACCACCAGGATCAGCACGTTGAAGGCCAGCTGCGTGGTCGCGATGCCGATGGAGAAGTATTTGTTCAGGATCTTGCCGACAATGTCCATGCCGCCTGTGCTTCCGCCCGCCCGGAACATGATGCCGCCGCCGAAGCCTGTAATGGTCCCGCCCAGGATCACCGTCGTCAGCGCGCTTTCATACGGCAGCGATATCCCGTCGAACAGCTGCAGCGCCAGCGACACGACCACTGTCCCGTAAATGCTGATCAGGACGTGCCGCCGCCCCAGCAGGATCCATCCCACGATGAAGATCGGGATATTGAACAATATATTGATCACGGACGTATTCCATCCCAGCGAATAATTCAGGATCATGGCTACGCCGGTAATCCCGCCGCTGATCAGCTTGGAGTGCTGATAAAACACGTCAATGCCCAGGCCAATGATCAGTGACCCGACCGTCGTCCACAGCAGCGCCCGCCAGTTTTTTTGAATCAGTTCTTTCAGTTTCATGACTGCTCCTTATCTTGGTATCCCGCGTTTTCTCAGGAATACGTCCGCATTATACACTTTTCCTCCTTTTCTGCAAGACCTGTGTGCGATATTTTTCATTTTTCTTTGCCGTCCCTCCGTCAATCATTCCTGTTTCCATCCATCGGGCCGATGAAACATCGGCCCCTACGTGATAAGAGGACTTTTCCTTCGTTGGGGCCGTTGTTCCCCCGGCCCGCCCCCCTGTCAGATTCCTTGACAGAACGCGCCGCCTGATAGAGCCATTAAGGGACGGTTCCTGGTGGCCCTGTTTTCTGACAAAGGAACCGTCCCCCTGTCAGATTCCTTGACAGAACGCGCCGCCTGATATACAATAGAGAAGATACAAAATCGGTTTCATAACTGTCTGTCAATATCATGCAAAGGAGATGTAATTATGGCAAAGTATGTATGTCCCGTATGCGGATACGTTCACGAAGGCGACAATCCGCCTGAATTCTGCCCCGTCTGCAAAGTCCCGGGGTCCAAGTTCATCCTGCAGGCTGAGGAACTGAGCTGGGCTGCCGAGCACGTGATCGGCGTCGGCCGCCAGATCCCGGATTCCGTGCCCGCCGAGGTGCGCGAAGAGATCATCGCCGGCCTGAAATCCAATTTCGAAGGCGAATGCAGCGAAGTCGGCATGTATCTGGCCATGGCCCGCGCGGCGCACCGCGAAGGCTATCCGGAGATCGGCCTGTACTGGGAAAAGGCCGCCTTTGAAGAGGCCGAGCACGCCGCCAAGTTCTGCGAACTGCTGGGCGATATGGTGAGCCCTTCCACCAAAGAGAACCTGCGCGTCCGCGTGGAAGCCGAAAACGGCGCCACTGCCGGCAAGACCAACCTGGCCAAGCTGTGCAAGCAGTACAACCTGGACGCCCTGCACGACACCATCCATGAGATGGCGCGCGACGAGGCCCGCCACGGCAAAGCGTTCAAGGGCCTGCTGGAGAGATACTTCAAATAAGCCGAAAATACGGTAATATCAACATCTTTGAAGGAGCGGCGTAACTGCTGCTCCTTCTTTTTTCTGTTTTTAAAGTGTCTGTCGGGTGTCTTGCAGGACAATTATTATCATGTTATACTTTTCATGGAAGAGAGACAGATGTGGCCCAATGAACCCCACGAAATCAGCGAGGTAAAACTATGTTCTGTGCAAAATGCGGATGTAAACTGGAAGGAGACCTTCGTTTTTGTCCCCAGTGCGGCACGCCCGTGCGGCAGGCGCCGGCAGGTCGCATCATTCGTCGATTCAAGACCGAAGGCGTCATGCTGGTCAACTATAACATGCCGATCCGGGATGAAAACGACAATCTCATTTTTCAGGCAAGAACCGTTTCGGAATCCCTGTTCCAATGCACATTCCGTGCCTGGTACCCGGACGGCCGCGCGGCGTTTACGGTAAAAACGAAAACGAAAAAAATGATGACGATGTTCTTTGAAATGACGGATGCGTCCGGCCGTCTGATCACCACGATCGACCAGCAGTTCACCAGCAGAGTGGCCTATGGCTATGCTATGCCGGAAGCCGGGCTTTACGCTCAAGGCGATTTTATCAATTTTAATTTCAGCGTATACCGGAATCAGCAGCTTGTCGCTGAAGTCAAGCGGGATTTCACCATGATCAAAGACAGCTATCAGGCGGTCATTTACGATCCGTCGGCAGAAATCCCGGTATTGGGCGTCATGATGGCCATCCAGTTACAGACCGCGGTTTCCAGGAACCGCAGTCGTCGTTGGTAAGTTAACAGGAGACAAACCCTCCTTAAGACACTTGCGGGACAGTTATTTTCATGCTATACTTTTTATGGAAGAGGGACAGATGTGTCCCAAGGGAGAGGACGGCAAGACCCCGGATATTCGCAGTTTTCACTTTTTTGAGGAGGAAAAGATCTACATGTTTGGACTGTTCAAGAAAAAAGTCCCCCAGACCTGCCCCAAGTGCGGAGGCAGTCTGCGCGTCGTTTACGATGCATACGATGATTCTTCCCGAGGATCTCTGAACTCGCTGAACACTTCGCAGCACTTCTCCCCCACTCCGGTGCGCGGCAGTTTCGCCCTGAATTACAACAGCAGTGCCGGACGCGGGCGGAAGAACCTGCTTTACCGCTGCGACGGATGCGGATACGAGACCCGGCGCTGACCGGACAAAACAAGGAGGAATCAGAATTAATTATGAAAAAAATCACGGTATTTCTTTTGATCGCAGCCATGGTGCTGGCGATGGCCGCCTGCTCCAAGGGCGGTGACATTATCGGCACCTGGACGGGTGAATACGACCAGGTTACCTTCCAGAAGGACGGCGTGGTCCTGTGGGCCGAGCGCGGATCGGAAAAAGGCACGTTCGGCAGCCCCGACCAGATGCATTATACGGTCAAGGGCAACAAGATCGAGTTTGATGAGGATGACATGGTCTGCACGTTCAAGGTCAGCGGCAACACCCTGACGCTTGACTTTGACGGCGAGCCGATCGTTCTCACGAAGCAGTAAAGAAGCGGGCGCATGCCCGGGCATCCGGCCCTGCCGGAAATCAATTTAAATAGTGAGGAAAACAGTATGAAGTATGTCTGCAATCTGTGCGGCTGGGTCTACGACGAAGAAGAGACCGGCGTGAAGTGGGAAGACCTTCCCGCAGATTTCACCTGCGAACTCTGCGGCGTCGGCAAAGAGGATTTCAGCAAGGTCGAGGAGTGACCGGGCCGGGATCTGCGTAAAAATAGGGGACGTGTTCCGATCGGAGCACGTCCCCTATTTTTGTTCTGTTTTTCACGCTTTACGACAGCTTCATGTCGCCGTCCTTGACCCAGCCCAGCCGCTTCACGACCATATGGATCCCCATCGACAGCACGGCGGGCAGGATGAATGAAATCATAATCAGCCCGGTCCAGTCGGCCGCGGTGATGGCGGCACGGGTGCCGGCCTCCACTTCCTTGACCCAGCCCGTGTAGACGCCGATCTGGCCCACCAGGCCGCAGGTGCCCATGCCGGAGGAGACCGGCGCGCCGTTCATCTCCAGTTTGAACAGGCAGGTCGCCAGCGGGCCGGTGATCGCGGACGCCAGCGTCGGCGCGATCCAGATCCGCGGATTCTTCACGATATTGCCCATCTGCAGCATGGACGTGCCGATGCCCTGCGAAAGAAGGCCGCCCCAGCGGTTGTCCTTGAACGATACCACCGCGAAGCCGATCATCTGCGCGCAGCAGCCCGCCACCGCGGCGCCGCCCGCCAGGCCCGTCAGCCCCAGCGCAGCGCAGATCGCGGCGGACGAGATCGGCAATGTCAGTGCCATGCCGACCAATACGGAGACCAGGATGCCCATGAAAAACGGCTGCTGTTCCGTCGCCCACATGATCACGCTGCCGACCCACATCGCGGCCTTGCCCAGCGGCGGCGCGATCAGCCAGGACAGCAGGACGCCCACACCGATCGTGACCAGCGGCGTGACCAGGATGTCCACGCGCGTCTCCTTGGAGACCGCCTTGCCGGATTCAGCCGCCAGGATGGCGATGATCAGCACGGACAGCGGGCCGCCCGCGCCGCCCAGCGTATTGGCCGCGAAGCCCACGCTGATCAGCGAGAACAGCACCAGCGGTGGGCATTTCAGCGCATAGCCGATGGCTACCGCCATGGCCGGGCCGCTCATCGCGCTGGCCAGACCGCCCACGGTATATTCCGTGCCGGCCACCGTCGCGACCGGCGCCGTCAGGAAGGAGATGTGGAACTGCGTCCCGATCGTATTCAGGATCGTCCCGATCAGCAGGGAGCAGAACAGGCCCTGTGCCATCGCGCCCAGCGCGTCGATCCCGTAGCGCTTCAGCGAGATCTCGATGTCTTTCCTCTTCAGAAATGCCTTGATTTTGTCCATTACGGTCCTCCAGTATGACAGCCGCGGACGGGCTTCCGGTCCCGGGGCTTTCCGCCCCCGGACGCCTTACAGCAGCAACAGCTGCAATGGTGCTACTATAGCAAAGAAACACAGAGAATACAACTCAAAAGCCTTCAAAAACTGCCGGCCCTGCCCGGGATATTCCCGCGTGTAGAGCCGCAGATTGATCACGGACGCCAGCGAACCGATGACGGTCACCAGCCCGGCCGTGTCCAGCCCGTAGATCAGCGGTTTCAGTTCCGCGGTAAACGGCCACAGCACGATGGAGGCCGGCACGTTGGAGATCAGCTGGCTGACGCCGATGCTCCACCAGTACTCCCGGCCCGCGACCGCCTCATGCAGGAACGCGGAGATCCGCGGATTCGCCGCGACGGACGACGAAAACACGAAGAAACACAGAAACGTGAGCAACAGCACGTAATCCACCCGCCGGAAGACCTGACGGTCCACCGCGAGCAGCACCAGCGCCACGCCCAGCGTCACCCAGGGCCACAAGGCCGTGCGGGTCACGATGGTCAGCAGCACCGCGGCAAAAAGCAGCAGGTAGCTGGCGCGCCGGACCCGCCCCTGCGGGAGCCATTCCTTCCGTTCCGCGGCGCCGTACACCGCCCGCTCCCGCGGGTTTTTGCGGAAGATGAACAGCAGGAACAGCGCGATCAGGCCCATGCTTCCCAGCCAGAGCGGCAGCATCATCCCCAGGAAATCCGGCGTGCTGATCCCGCTTTGCGAGTACAGGAACAGGTTCTGGGGACTGCCGAACGGCGTCAGCAGAGAGCCGCGGACCGCCGCGACGTTTTCCATGGCCAGCAGCGGCAGGATGTACTGCTCCCGGCCCCCGTCCCGCAGCAGCAGGATCGTCAGCGGCACGAAAATGATGAGCGAGACGTCGTTGGTCACGAACATCGACGAGAAAAACACGCCGTAGACCAGGAAAAAGCTGAGCCCCCGCCAGGTCTTGATGCGCGATGCCAGCCGGATGACCGGCAGAAACAGGTCCTCGTTCTTGAAGCCGTCCAGCACGCTGAGCAGCATGAACAGGATGGCCAGGGTCTTCCAGTCGATCGCCTCCAGCAGGTACGCGCCGGGCGGCGTGATGAACAGGCTGAGGAGCGCGGCAGCCGCCGCGACCGCCAGCATCGGTTCTTTTTTCAGGAACGCGAGTACTTTTTTCATGGCGCGCCTACCAGATGAAATTCGATCTCAGCATCTCGCCGTTGTCGATCAGCAGGTCCTCGCCGGTCATGGAGCGGTTCACGGCGGTCAGGAAATAGGCGAATTCCGCGATTTCCTCCGGCTCCGCCCACTTGCCCAGCAGTGTCTCCGCCTTCACCGCCGCGTACAGCTCATCCGATTCCAGGATGTGCCGGTTGGCCGGCGTCACCACGCCGCCCGGCGATATGCTGTTCACGGTCACGCCCCGCGCCGCCAGGTTCAGCGCCCGGTTCTTCATGTACCCCACCAGCCCGGCCTTGGAGGCCGCGTAGCGGGGGAATTCCGCGCCGTTGCGCGCGGACGCGGACGCGATGTACAGGACGGACTGCAGCGCCGGGCTGTCCTCATAGTGCTCCGTGAACCGGATCGCCGCCTCGAGATTGACCCCGATGGCCTCCTCTTCCTCCAGCGTGCCCGCGCAGCTGATCAGGATGTGCGGCGCGCCGGCCTCCTCCGGGCGTGGGAACTCATCGCGCACGTCCTGCCGGATATGCGTGTACGCGGGATGCGCCACGGCGGCCTCCAGCACGTCGATCCCCCATACGCGGTGTCCTTCCCGCAGGAATTTTTCCGCGATGGCCTTGCCGATGCCCTGCGAGGTCCCGGTGATCAAAACGTTCATCTTCTCTCCTCCCGCCTATGCGGCCGCTTCCCGCTGCTCGCGCATCAGATCCCGCGCCACGCGGTACCCCAGCGGCGAGAGCAGCACCTCGAACAGCAGTTCCAGCACCGCCCCGGTCACCGCGCAGGTGAAGCACTGCAGCAGGCTCCAGCCGAAAAACACACGGCTCACGATCAGGGCAAAGGTCAGATTGTCCACAAACTGCGCGACAAACGTCGATATATACGACCGCACGGCGAATGTCCCGAAGCCCTGCTTGCGCTTCATCAGCCGCCCGATCCCGTAATTCATGAAATTGTTCAGAATGGCGGAGACCGCGAACGCGACGGAGCTCCCCAGGATGATGTACCAGGTCCCGCCGAACGTCCGGTCCAGCGCGTGATTGATGACGGCCTCGCTGCCCTCCACAAAGCTTTCGCCCCAGACGCCGGGGATCAGGCTCGCCAGGAAAAACAGGCCCGCCATCAGCAGGTTCAGCGCGAGCGCCAGCAGGGACATCGCGCTGGCGGCTTTGGGGCCGAAGCAGTGCGTCAGCACGTCCAGCGACATGAACGTCAGCCAGGAAAAAAAAATCCCGCAGTCCAGGGCCAGCCACTCCACACCCGTATCAATGCTTTTATTCGCCAGCAGATTCATGCCCACGACGGACAGGATCAGCAGCGCGGCGATGACCGGGGGGACCGAGGACACCAGACGGCGGAACGCGGAAAAAACCTTTTTCATGAAACAGCTCCTTGTTTTTTTGGGGTGGTTATCAGGAACACCCATGCTGCCGCGGTGCGGCGAAGATATGTTACCACAGTGCAGCGGAATATGCAAGGAAAACCGATAAGGGATCGGCGCATAATAGCAGGACGGGGATCAGCGCAGAATAACCGAACCGGCGGCGATGCAGAATGACCGGAGGATCCGCCGCACACAAAAAGAGCGGCAGAACCTTCTCTGCCGCTCCTCTCTCCGGTCCCCGTTTATTTGACCGTTAGTTTCACCACATTCGTGATGACCGATCCCGCGATGTTTGTTATCTTGCACTTGTACTGATACCCGTTGTGCCGCGCCTGCGCCGTTACCTTATAAGTCGCGGACGTCCCGTTCACGGTGACCTTTGTCCATGACCCGCTGGAGGAAGTCCGGTACCACCACTGGTACTTCAGCCCCGTCCCCGAGGCGGTCACCTTAAATGTCGCCGTCTGTCCCGCGTTCACCGTGGTGGACTTGGGCTGGGTGACGATGTCCGGTTCCGTGACCACCGTCAGCTTGACATAATTGCTTTGCACGACGCCGGCGGAATTCCTCACCCGGCACTTGTACTCATAGCCGTTGTGGCGGGCCTGCGTGGTCAGTTTGTACGTCGCGGACGTCCCATTGTTTTTGACCTTCGTAAAGCTCTCGGAGGGAGACTTGCGGTACCACCACTGATATGTCAGCCCCGTCCCGGAAGCGGCCACCTTGAAAGTCGCAACTTCGCCTTCCGCCACGGTCACAGACTTGGGTTCGGTCGTGATCTTCGGCGGCGAAACCACGGTCAGCGTGGCCACTGTGCTCTGCACGACGCCGGCGCTGTTTCTTACCCGGCATTTATACTGATAGCCGTTGTGCCGCGCCTGCGTGGTCAGTTTGTACGTCGCGGACGTCCCGTTGTTCTTGACCTTGGTATAGCTCTCGGAGGGAGACTTGCGGTACCACCACTGGTATGTCAGATCCGTGCCGGCAGCGCGCACTTTAAAGGTCGCCGTTTCACCTTCATTCACGGTGACGGACTTGGGATTCGACGTGATGACGGGTGGCTCGACATCGTCCGTAATGAGTACGGTGTCCTTATCCACATCCAAAAAATACCATGCCTCCTGAGAATCCTCCTCGTCATAATCTTCATACTCATACCGGTAATACCGCTGACCCGTGTCGGGGTCTTTCTCAACGGACTGCCAGCCGTATTCGATCGTCTCGAGGAGATTCGGACAGCCGCGGAGATCCAGTCGGCTGATGTTGTTTCCATAACAGCTCAGGAACTTCAGCGCCGCGTTCTGGGTCAGGTCCAGTTCCGAAAGATCATTGTTGTCGATATACAAAGCTCTTAAATACGGGTTATGGCTGACATCCAGTTCTTCGAGCGAATTGTTGTTGCATTGGAGAAATGTGATGTTTGTGAAATACTCCACGCCTTTCAGAGAGTGAACGGTACCGACTTGGTACAATTGTATTTCCGTGACCGCCGCGATCTCCGACGGGCTGAGTTCCAAATCGCCGTTGGTATCAAAGTCCTTCACATAATTCCGGAACGTGGAGTCCGGAAAATTTATACCGGTGATCGCTACGTTGCCGATGGCATGAACGGTGGATACCGGAACTTGCAGAAGCCCTGCGCACATGGCCAGGACCAGCAGAATCGTGAATACACGTTTCATGGGAAGCACCTCCTTGCTTTCTCTGAGACAGGGATCCCTTGCGGGTCTGCGGGGATAAAATGAGCCGGCGGCGGCAATATTCGTTTTGCCGCGTCTTTTCCTTAAACTGTGCGCCTGTATGCCACAACTGTTATGATTATTATATTATTCCCGTGTTCTTTTTGTCAATCTTAACTTGTCCGCGCTTTCTTCCTTCCGCCCCTTGCCGCGGCCCTTTGAAAATGTTAAAATAATGATAATCCTGCAGACCGGAGCCGTCCATGAAGATCCTCATCCTGGAAGACAGCAATGAAAAATATATGGCCCTCGTCCGCGTCCTGAAGCGGTGCGGCGAGGAAAACGTCAGCTGGGTAGACAATCAGGCTGACGGTCTTGCGCTGCTGCAGGAAGCCGCGCAAAGCGGCGAACCGTACGATCTGGCCATCACCGACATGCATTACCCGCCCGCGCCGGACGCGCCTTCCGAATTCGACTGCGGCAAGCGGCTGCCGGCCGCGCTGGCGGAAAAAGAGCTGCATGTGAAGACCGTGCTCTGCTCCTCCGTCCGGTATCAGGTGCCCGGGTTCGACGCCTGTCTCTGGTTCGTCAAGAGCAGCGACTGGGAAAGCGAACTGCGGGATATCCTGCAGCGGCTGCGGTGATCCTGCTCCCCGCTGTGCTCCTTGCCATAGACCACCCATTAACTCTTATTCCATAAGCACCACACGAAAGGAGTTTCCCCATGAAAATGCTTGCCTTTAAGGACATGCCCTACGCCCGCCCGGACATGGACGCCATGAAAAAAGCCCTGGCGGAGACCGCGGAAAAACTGCGGACCGCCGCCGCTTATGAGGAGGCGCGCGCCGCCTTTTTTGCCCTGCAGGAGCTGGAAGAACATCATTTCACCCTGATCTCCCTCTGCTCCGTCCGCAACACCATCGACACCACGGACGATTTCTACGACGGCGAAATGAAATGGATCCGCGAACAGAGCGCCGCCCTGATCCCGCTGCGCAAGCAGTACCAGGAAGCCCTGGCCGCCTGCCCGCACCGCGCCGCCTTCGAGGCGGAGTTCGGTCCCCAGCTGTTCCGCCTGGTGGACGCCTCGCTGAAGACCACGGACGAGCGCCTGATGCAGGATATCATCCGCGAAGGCGAACTGACTAACCAGTACCAGAAGGACAGCGCCCTGGCTGTCACGGAATTCCGCGGCGAAAAGTGCAATTTCTACGGCCTGCTGAAGCATATGGAGAGCACGGACCGCGACGAGCGCAAAGAAGCGTTCGAAGCCTGGGCCGGGCTGTATGAAAGCATCAGCCCGAAACTGGACGCCCAGTACGACGAACTCGTGCATCTGCGCGACGGCATGGCGAAGAAACTCGGCTTCGCCTCTTACACGGAGCTGGCTTATCTGCAGCGCCGCCGCTTCGATTACACGCAGGAAGACGCGGCAAAGTTCCGCGCGCAGATCAAAGAAGTCATCACCCCCGCGGTGGCCCGCATCCGCGAGCGCCAGCGTGAACTGCTGGGCGTGGACAAGCTGCGCTATTACGATGAGGCGCTGCTCTTCCCCGAAGGCAACGCGGACCCCATCGGCACCATGGAGAAACTCGTCGCCAAGGCGCAGCGGATGTACCGTGAAATGAGCCCGGAGACCGGCGAATTCTTCGATTTCATGGTCGATTATCACCTATTCGACCTGGAGACCCGCCCCGGCAAGCGCATGGGCGGCTACATGACCCGCTTCCCGGCCTATAAAGCCCCGTTCATCTTCAGCAATTTCAACGGAACCAGCGCCGACGTGGACGTCCTGACGCACGAGGCCGGCCACGCCTTCCAGGGCTATCTGGCCATGCGCTCCATCCCGGTCAGCATGCTCTCCGGCTCCACCTCGGAGATCAACGAGATCCATTCGATGAGCATGGAGCACTTCGCGTACCCGTGGATGGAAAGCTTTTTTGGCGAAAACTGTGAAAAGTATCTGACCGCGCACCTGATCGGCGCGCTGGCCGTGCTGCCGTATATGGCCTGTGTGGACGAGTATCAGCACCGGGTCTATGAAAAGCCGGACATGACCGCGCTCGAGCGCCGCGCCGTGTGGCGGGAGATCGAAAAGGCCTACATGCCCTGGCGCGATTACGACGGCAATGCGTTCCTGGAGGGCGGCGGTTTCTGGATGCAGAAGCAGCACATTTTCCTGTACCCATTCTATTACATCGACTACGCGCTGGCGCAGATGGGCGCCTTCCACTATTACGGTCTCATGAAGACCGACCGGCCGAAGGCCTGGGCGGATTATCTGCGCCTCTGCCGCGCCGGCGGGACGAAGGGCTATTTCGACCTGCTGAAGGAAGGCGGGCTGCCCAATCCGTTCGAGCCGGGCACGGTGGAGGCGTGCGTGGGGCACGTGATCCGGGAGATCGAGGAACGGTACTGAAAGCACGGCCCCGGCCCATATAAGGCCCGGACGGCCGCTCCTGACACAATAATTGATTCGAAAGGAACAACGCGATGGATCCCCGAACCTGGTTAGAGATTGCCGGTTATATCGGCTCGGCTCTGGTGCTGCTCTCCTTTCTGATGACCTCCGTGGTAAAGCTGCGGCTGGTCAACATGGCGGGCAGTTTCATTTCCTTCATCTACGCCCTGATCATCGGCTCCTACCCGCTGGCGCTCATGAACTGCGCGCTGGTCCTGATCAATCTGTACTTCCTGTGGAAGATCCGCCACACCCGGAAGGATTACCGGATCCTGGAAACAGCGGCCGACGACCCGGTGCTTGTCCACTTCCTGACAGAGTACGCGGCGGATATCGGGGCCTGCTTTCCGGGCATCGACACGGATCCCGCGGCAGCCGACGTGCGCGGCCTGATCCTCTGCGAGGACACCCCGGCCGGCATCGTCTTCCTGAAGACCGAAGGCACCGCCGCCCGCCTGCTTCTGGACTATTCCATGCCCCGCTTCCGGGATTTTTCTCTGGGGGCCTTCCTGGCGGATGAGCTGAAAGCGCGCGGCTTCACCGAACTGCGCTACGGCGGGCCGGATCAGAACCACCGGAAATATCTGGAAAAGCTGCGGTTTGTGCGGGATCCGTCCGGCACCTGGATCAAAAAGCTTTAACCGCCGCGGCGGACGGAGCGGGTCGAAAGATCCGCTCCTCTTTTATTACTTGACAGGGCAGTTTACCGGTGATAGACTTGTTTTGACAGTATTGAAAAAAGCCTTCGAAAGGAACCGTCATGATGAAATTCAGATATTTTCCGATCCTGGCCGTTATTCTTCTCTGGCTCTCCTGCGCTCCGCAGGTGCTGGCCGAGGAGCCGGGCAGCACACTGCCCCTGATATTCACGGCGCTGGAAATAGAGGCGGATGAGGATTCCGGCCGTACGGCCTGTCTCTGGGTCCTGGAGAATCCCACGGATGTTCCCTGGTCCGGAGAGCTGCCGCTGCCTTTTCTTTCCGCGGGATTTCGGAAAGAGAGCCTGACGGTCTCCGCCTCCGCGCCTTGCCGCGCGACAGACAGCGGCACCCTCCGCTGCGGGATCCCGCCGCGGGGATCCCTCGCCGTCCGGTATGAATACCGGACCGAAACTTCTCTGGTACATGCCCGCGTGATCGCGCTAGACCTGACCGCGGCGCCGTTTTCTTCTTTTTCCGAAATCGGCCGGCTTACTGTTTCCCTGACCCTGCGGGAAGAGGATCTGCCGTTAGTCAAAAAGCTCGCGCCGCTTAACTGGAGCCTGGACGGACAGACGGTCCGCTGGGAGTTCACGGATCTTAAGCCCGACGAGCTTCTTCCCCGTCTCTTTCTGGAAAAGACGACCTGGCGCGGCCTGAGAGGCAGCCGGGATTTTGATCCCAACGAAGTGCAGCTTTTTGTGCTGGAGCACATCGGAGACTGGTTCCGGGACGGGATCCCGCTGCCGGAGCATCCCGGCGATTACTATCGCGTCATTAACCTTCTGACCGAGAACGAAGCGAAGGACGAGAACGATGCGGGCTGGTGGAGCCGCCGCAGCGATCTGTCCGAAAATACGCCGGACATCCTCCGCGCCGCGGATCATCTGATCCTGCGGGAAATCTTCCGGGGCCATATCACGGGAACGGATGCGGATTCCCTGCTGCAGATGCTTGTTGACCCCACGCAGCTGAATCCGCTGACGGCGGAACTGCTGCGCCGGCATCTGTACGGCGACCGGCTGTACCGGGTCGTAATCGGCTGCGGGATGGATGCTTCTCTGGAAAACACGCAGGTCTATCACGGCTGGATGGACAATCTGACCTCCGCGGATGCCCGGAAATACGTGCGTATCCCCTCGGGTTTTTCCTACTATAAGCATCGGCCGGAAAGCCTGATCACCCGGTGGACCGAGCTTCCTTACAGCGACAGCCGGACCCCCGGCGTTCTGCGGGACTATCTGGACGCCGTGGAAGCGGACCTGTACGCCGAACAGTTTCTGGCGGATGACCGCGACGGCCGCTTTCCGCTTTACCATTACACGGCCCCCGATTTCACCATGGACATGTATTACAATTCCTATTACGGCCTGATCCCCGGCGGATCGCTTTCGAAAGAGGCCGTGGACAGCGTTCTGGAAGCGCTGATTGAGGACGGACACTATTACAGTGACTCCACCCTCTGCACGGTTCCCTGGGACGATCCCGTCCTGGCCGGGATCGGGATCCCCTGTCTGGTACAGTTTTCCAGTCTGGTCATTCTGCAGCAGCTGGAGCCGGAACCGGGCCCCGACACAGAGTACAAGCCGTTCTGCCGGCACCTGAGCGGATACCTGGATGCTCCCTGCGGATTGGATCTGTATCTTGAGCTTCTGGAAAGTCCGGCCCTTGCGGCCGACAGGGCTGCGCGGCTGGAAAAACAGGCTGAGCGGGAAGAAATCTTAAGAACCCGGATCGAAGCGGCCGCCGGACAGACGCTGCTGCCGGCACCGATGCTGCATCCTCTGCTGCCTCAGGCGGCGCCGCGATTTGCGGCCTGGCTGGCACAGGGCGGCGCCCGCTCCGGGGAAGCGGCGCCTTGCCGGGCTTTTGCCCTGGCCGAAAATACGGGTCCTGCCCCGCTCAGTCATTGACCGACAGATTATTCATGAAGGAGGTTTTACTATATGAAAAAAATGATGTTTGCCGCATTGGCAGCCCTGGTACTGCTCCTTTCTTCCTGCAGCCGGCCTGCAGTCCCGCCCACGGCGGAGCCCGGAGGAACGCCGTCTTCCGCGGCGGAAGCGGAAACAACAGGTGCTGACATCACGACCGCACAGCCGGAGCTCACGGAAAGCCCCACTGCGGAACCGGCGGGTACGGAAGGCCCTGCCACGGAACCGCCCGCCACGGAGATCCCGACCACGCAGGCGCCGCCTTCTCCCACCCCTTCCGCAGCGCCCGGACCGCTCCGTTTCACGAAGGAAACTTACCCGAAGGTGGACGGCGCCACCGCCATGTATCCGATGTCCGTGGAGATCGCCAAGTCCCTGATCGGCCTGACCGATGAAGAGGCGACGGAATTCATCGTCCATCACACCACCGCCAACGCTTATTACAATCTGATCGACCGGACCGTGGACGTGATCTTTGTCTCCGAGCCGTCGGATGATATCTTAAACCGCGCGCGCGAAGCCGGCGTCACCTTCGAAATGGCCGGCATCGGCCGAGACGGCTTCGTTTTCATTGTCAATCAGGACAACCCCGTGGAAAGCCTGACCCTGGATGAGATCCGGAAGATCTATACCGGGGAGATCACGAACTGGAAGGAAGTGGGCGGCGAAGACATCCCCATTCTGGCCTACCAGCGCGAACCCAACTCCGGCAGCCAGAACCTGATGGAAAAGATGGTCATGAAAGGCCTGACCATGACCGGCGCCCCCACCATGATCATCTCGGGCATGGAAGGCTTGATCGACGCCGTCGCCTCTTATGAGAACAGCCGCTCCGCCCTGGGCTATTCCATCTACCTGTACGCCAAGGACCAGTATGTGCGGGACAGCATCAAATTCCTGTCCGTCGACGGCGTATATCCCACGGACGAATCCATCGCGGACGGCTCCTATCCGCTCTCCAAGATCGTTTACGCGGTCTTCCGCGCGGACGAACCCGAAGGAAGCCCGGTGCGTCAGCTGGTGGAATGGCTCCGCACGCCGGAAGGACAGCAGGCCGTGGAAGCCGGCGGATACGTGGGATTTGAGGAGTGACCCTCCTTTCGATTGACAGGGCCCGCCGCAGGAAGTATAGTGGAAGTGTCAAAGAGAACCGTCCCCAATGACAGAAGTGTCAAAGAGAACCGTCCCCAATGACACCGGAGGAAGTGATGATTTATCCCACTTATGAGCAGAAACATGTGCCCCTGACGGATCCGGCCGCTGTGCGCGAGGTTTTCCGGGAAGGATATGAGAACGGCCGGGCGGCCTGCGAATACGGGACCGCCGCGTCCTACATTCCGGAGCTGGCCAAGGCGGACGCCGCCGCATTCGGACTGTATGCGTGGAAAAAAGACGGCGAGGTCATCGACCTGGGCGATACGACGACACGCTTTTCCATCCAAAGCATCAGCAAAGTCATCAATCTGGCCGTGGCGCTGAAGTTTATCGGATTCCGGGAAACGTTTTCCCACGTGCTGATGGAGCCGACCGGGGACGCGTTCAATTCCATCCTGAAACTCGACCTGGTGGAGAACCGCCCGTTCAATCCCATGATCAACGCCGGTGCCATCCAGGTCATGTCGCTGCTGGAGCCGGAATTCAGTTTTGAGGAGCTGCTGGAATTCGCGCGGGCAATCTGCCTGGACGACGGAATCGAGCTGAACGAAAGCGTCTACCGCTCCGAGGCCGAGACCGGCGACCGGAACCGCGCCATCGCCTGGCTGCTGAAGAGCAAGGAAGTGATGAAGGGAGACCCGGACCGCATCACGGACCTGTATTTCAAGATGTGCTCGCTGAACGTGTCCGCGAAGTCGCTGGCCGGGCTGGGCCTGGTGCTGGCGTGCGAGGGGACCAACCCGTTTACGGGCAAGCACCTGATCGCGCCGGGCTACGTGCGCACCATCAAGAGCGTCATGTTCACCTGCGGGCTGTACGACGAGTCCGGGGAGTTCGGCGTGAAGGTCGGTCTGCCCGCCAAAAGCGGCGTGGGCGGCGGCATCGTGTGCGCGGTAAAGGGACCGATGGGGATCGGCACGTACGGGCCGGCGCTGGACGCGAAGGGGAATTCGATCGGCGGGATCACGGCGCTGGAGCATATCGCGCACCGGCTGCGGCTGCACGTGTTCGATTATACGTAAACGCAGACAGACAAATGAAAAGGAAGCCGACATCATCGTCTGCTCCCTCTTATTTCGGGCCGATGGAACATCGGCCCCTACTTTTTTATTCTCGGGCTATTCTTCCGGCGGATGCTCCTTATACTCCTTCGCCAGCCTGGTATTCCTTATCGCGTACAGCACCAGCGACAGCACCTGGAAAAACAGCGTGATGCTCATGGTGATCCAGGAGTATACCGCAGGGACGCGGCCGGGCCAGACAAGATGGAAAGCCATGGTGAAGTACAGGCAGAAGGTGGTGACTTTGCCGTACCATTCGGCCTGGGCGACGTGGTGGCTGCGCTTGATGACGAGGAGCATCAGGATGCCCAGATAGATCTCCTTGACCACCATGATCGCCAGCGGGATCAGGAAGAACCAGTACTTGTAGCACAGCGCGAACAGGATCGAGGCCTGGTTCAGCTTATCCGCCACCGGGTCCAGGGCTTTGCCGAAATCGCTGACCATGTGGTATTTCCGCGCGATGAAGCCGTCCAGGAAGTCCGTGAAGAAGGACAGCGCCAGGATCGCCGCGGACAGGGGCGGGTTCTCCAGCCCCAGATTGATCCACAAAAACACCGGGATCAGCAGGATCCGGAAAATGGTCAGGATATTCGGAATGGTCAGGATCTTATTGGAATAATCCTTCTGCTCGTCCATATTGCCGCAGGCCCCCTTACAGCGCGATAGCGGTCTCCAGGGCCAGCTTCATCATATCCGTGAACGCGTTCTGGCGCAGCTCCGCGGAGATCTCCTGCTTCGTCACGAACGAATCCGAGATCGTCAGGAAGCACGCCGCGTCCTTGCCCAGGTAATTGGCGTTGTGGAACAGCGCGAAGCTCTCCATCTCCACGCAGTCGGAGCCGGTGCGGTCCCGCAGTTCCTGCCAGGTGCCGCGCTTCGGGTCGGTATAGAACACGTCGCTGGAATGCACGCGCGCCAGTTTGCAGGGGATCCCCAGTTCCTTAGCCTTTTCCAGCGCCACTTTGTTGATCTTCTCGCTCGGATACAGGATATGCTCTTCGCAGCCGTTCTGCACGAACGCATAATTGGACTCGCTGTACGCGGAATCCGCCAGACAGACGTCCAGCACGTTCAGTTCCGCATTGTAGGAGCCGGCGGAGCCGATGCGGATGATGTTTTCCACGCCGTACTGCGTGTACAGTTCATACGAATAAATGCCGATGCTGGGCATGCCCATGCCGGAGGCCATCACGGAGACCGGGACGCCTTTGTACGTGCCGGTAAAGCCCAGGCAGTTGCGCACGGAGGTCACCAGTTTCGCGTCCTCCAGGAAGTTTTCCGCTACGAATTTGGCGCGCAGCGGGTCGCCGGGCATCAGAACGGTCTTGGCAAAATCGCCGGGGTTCGCAGCATTATGAGGGGTAGGCATAGGGAGGTCTCCTTTCAGGGATAATAGCGGGTCGTTACAAATCGACGGAAATATTATACATCATGACGGGGAAATATGCAAAGGGGATTTCAGAGGAGTTGTCTTTTCCCTATGCGGACATCACCATGCAGTTCCATTCCGGGCAGCATACCTTCAAATGGTCAACCGCCTTCTGCAGGATGCTGACGTCCGCGCCGTCCCCGGCGCCCACCGTCTGGCTCCTCCGCAGCGGGTCATGGTCAGCCAGCATCAGCAGGAACAGCGCATCACAGTACGGGAATATCTCTGACATACTGACAAGATATAAGAACGACTCTCTCACATCCCGTGCCCCGATGCTCAACGCATACTCGATCCGCTCCTGCTCCGGGATCTCCCGGAAACTTTCCGGGCTATGGCTTTTCCCTTCTATCGTCACGTTTTTCCTGACTTCCTCCATGGCGCTTTCTATCGCAGCATGCAGGGCCTGCAGCGCTTCGCCGTTCTGTTCCGTTTTCAGGCGTTTCAGCAGCGGCTCATAATACTTGCTGTAAAGCGTTTCTTTCTCCGGAGCAGTGGTTTCTTCCGGTTTTGCAGGGGCTTCTTCCGGCTTTGCAGGAGTTACTTTTGGTTTTGCAGAACTTTCTTCCGGTTTTACAGGGATTTCTTCCGGCTTGGGAGAAATGATTTCCGGCTTCTCAGCAGCCCCTTCCGGCTTTGTCTCCTGCAATTTCTTTGACTCACTCTCTTTTATACGGGTCGGTCTGATCGCGTACAATTTCAGCGCCGCCAGTCCGCCGGTAATGAGCAGGATGGGCAATAATTTGATTATCCCCCCGTACAGGATGCCGAATACCAAAAACCCGAAAAACGCCAGGACCTCAAGGATCAGGAAAAACACTTCCTTCCCGCTCAGGCTCGTTTTCACGGGGCGGGAAAGCGTTGCTTCAGGCCTGTCGGATCCTTACTGCGCTCCCCGATAAGGCTTTGCCTTATTTTCCGCAGGTTTTTCTGCAGCGGAATACTTCTGCGGGGCTCCCGGCCCGGTGCTGCCTGCGCCAGCCGGCGTTGCCGCGGCCAGATTGGATGACAGCTCATTTACGGAAAGCCAGGGGTACAGTTTTATGATCAGGAGTTCCCACAAGGTCAGTCCCTTTTTCGCTCCGAGAGGGACATGCAGTTCCAGTGTCATATGGGGGAACAGCATATTGATCCCGCCGTCCAGTTTTTCCAGTTTGTTCAGGACTGAAAAGACTGTGCACGCCATAACCAGGGGAAAAGACGGTGCGAATTCCACCTTGATCTTGGCATCCATCAGTTCCGGCTGAAACGAAAGCAGTCCAATATCCGCCAGCGCGCCGATGAACTCTTCTTTTTGTTCCATCGGAAGAGCCCGCACTTCGTCTGCTGACAACTTTTCAGCCTGAGGCAGGATGCCGTAATTCGCATGTACTTCCTCCAAGGCCTTTGTCTCCAGGGCGCGGATGAAGTTAGATAAATATTCGTCCTCTTCGGCTTTGGAATAGACCAGCGAGATCTCATCGAAGACGCCGGAGGACCAGGAAAACAAGAAGTCCATAAATTACCCTCACGGAGAAATCACGCCCATAACGGCGACGTCACTGTAGATCGTATTTCCATACTGGTCCCACACCTTGCAGCGGAACAGGCGGCCGTTCCGGTTCTCTTTGCCGTACACGGTGATCGAACTGGTATACTGATCCCAGCTGCCCCAGGTGGTGCCGCTGTCGTAACTGGCTTCCCATTCGTACTGTACGCCGTCGCCCTCGGCGACGACAGTGAAGACTGCGTTCTCTCCTTCATGGACGGTCACGGAGGCAGGCTGCTGGACGATTACCAGCGGGGCAGGCGTGCTCTGCACGATCACGCCCATAACGGCGACATCGCTGTAGATCGTGTTCCCGTACTGGTCCCATACCTTGCAGCGGAACAGGCGGCCGTCCCGGTTCTCTTTGCCGTACACGGTGATCGAGCTGGTATACTGGTCCCAGCTGCCCCAGGTGGCTCCGCTGTCATAGCTGGCTTCCCATTCGTACTGCACGCCGTCGCCCTGGGCGACAACGGTGAAGACTGCATTTTCGCCTTCATGAACGGTCACGGAGACGGGCTGCTGGACGATTACCAGCGGGGTCATGACCCATACAGGAGTGGTCGGAACTTCTGTGATTGGCACTTCTGTAGTCGGAACTTCTGAGCTCGGCATTTCTGTAGACGGAACTTCTGAGCTCGGCATTTCTGTGGGCGGGACTTCTGAGCTCGGCACTTCTGTGGACAGGACTGCCGTGACCGGTGCAGCCGTGGTCGGAACTGCAGTCACGGACGGCGCTTCCGTGGTCGGCGATGCAGTCACAGGTGCTGCGGTCGTGACAGGCGTATTGCTGGCAGGGCTGGCGGTCGTCTCATTATTCACAACTGCATGACTGTCGCCGGTTCCGTTATCCGAAGGACCTGCTTCCTTCCCGGACCGGCTGAGCACCAGAGCAATGGCAGCGCCTATAATCATCAGACTCACGCCTGCTACGATATACCAGATGAGCGACATCTTCTTTTTCTTCGGTGATTCCGCCGGTTCCGGAATATCACCTCTGTTGTACTGGTTAACTTTCTCGTCGGAGTTTTTGGGGGATTTCTCTGACATTTTGATTCTCCTTACGTAATACGTTTTAAACGAACCCTTCCAGTTGATCCGGTAAGGTAAAACAATCTGAAGCAGCTATCGCATGGGAGCCGTCAGAAGCCAGATCTTTATAGCAGACGATACGGCAGCGGCATAAGCAGAACCGTCCGTGTCTCGTCTCCATTTCCATCCGGCTCAGTCCTCTCCCCTTTTACTGAAAGAATGAAATCTGCATCTCAACGATCACTCCGCCGGAAACCGTTATATCCACATATGACAGATCTCCGTAATGTGTCATATGAAAACTGTTCCAGAACTCTTCTTTTGAAAGTACCGCCCCTTCATAATCAACGTCTAAATAACGGCAGGCCGGGGAAATGGGCAGGGTCATCATCTGGTAAACAGAAATACAATCCCGGTCATCGTCAATGAAGAAATCGCCGGTCTCCGGAGATCCGTCAGAATAATAGACGTAATAAAACCGGTATCCGTTCGCTTCTTTCTCAATATCCGTAATAAAATACTGGTACGTCCGGTAAGCTCCGATATACGGATCATATCTGTCATACATGACAAACGTGTTCTTTACCTGGTTTTCATAGCAGTACTGCGCCGTGTGCCAGTCGACTCTCTCTCCCCACCAATCGCCGGGCCGTACGTAAGGCGTGAGATATACCACCAGTTCGTTCGAAGAATAGCCGATGCGGCAAAGCGCTTCAAAATACTCTCCGTCGTCAACTGCCGGCTGCACAGTGCCCGCCTGTTCCGTACCCTCCTGTCCCGCAGGCACTTCCGGATAATTGTTGTCCAGCCATTTGACAAATCCCTGGTTGGTGTAATCCGGGGCGAATTCCTTGTCACCGTACTCCATCAGGGTCAGATAATCCCTGACCAGTTCACCCTCCATCCGTTCGGCCGCCGTGTTCAGACCTTCGTCAAAACTGCATTCGTCCACACAGGCTTTTGCCGTGTTCAGGTATAACAGGGCAACGGCACGGAGGTCCGTCAAGGTGTCCGGCAACTCGTCGTCGCGATGTTTATAATAGTAATCCGACAGTTCCATGGACATGGCGCTGAAGATCGTATAATACAGAATGGCGTCTGAGACATCGTTGAGATCCGGCGAATGCAAAACTGTTTCTAAAGCTTTCACTTCCACCCTGTATACGATTTTCCAAAGCGGAGAGCTGCTTCCTCCCAGAGTTTCTTCCAGCGCTTCATCCAAAAGATCTGCCGCCCAGTGCAGGGCGTAACCCCCGTAGACGTCGCCCAGGGCTTTTGCTGCGCCTTTGTCATCTTCTGCCATGATCGACATCAGGCGGGTGGCAGCATCTTTCAGGTAAGGATCGGAAGAATTCCCGAACACCTTGTACAAAGCCGTGATCTCTGCGGCTTTTCCGTCTGTCGCCATTGCCAGAAACGCAAGTTTCGGAAACCAGTAATCCACCTGCATGGCATTGGAAACTTTGGCGTAATCCCTGAAAAAAGTGTATTCTTCCAAACCGTCATAGTAACCTATGTCGGTACTGTACACGTTTCTTACGAATTCATAGGCGTCCGCGTCGATCAGTTTTTGGGACAAAGCCTGATCGTTCTCAATGTATTCCCAGACTTTATTCAGATACTTTTCTGATCTTGCGATCGCTTTCGATGCATCTTTCAGGTTATGATCCAGATCGATCATTTCACCGATCAGGTCCAGAACATCTCCGGAAGACGTTAATACGGCAGAGACAGCCTTTTCATATCTCTCCTTGTTTTCCAGTCCTAAAACCTGGCCGAAGAAAGAGCCTTTTCCGACAGGCAGCACTGACCAGACTACTGCCATATATTCGGCCGTTGTCCATGTCCAGTCCAGGTCGGCTATGACTTCCCACAGATGATATTCGTTCTTCGAAAAGATCCGGTTCAGATCCGCTTTCAGTTCCACCGGTGTTTTAAAGGACAGCACGTGCCAGCCCCACGTCCCTTGTTCCGGGCGGAACTCCAGACCGAGGGAGACGGCAGTTTCCGCGAGGGGGACGTACGCCTTGCCGTTAGCAGTTTTATATGCGTCTTTTTGCAGGGAAAGGAGAATGACCTCCCGGCTCAGGCGGTAGAAGGACAGCAGGCCTGTGGAGGCATTCGTCACGATCTGGCAGCCCGACAGGATCGCCAGGGAGTCGGCATCCACGTACCATTTTCCGTCAAAACGCTGCACGTGAAGGTTCGTGTGCGTATCATCGCCCTGGACAGGGATGACAAACTCGGGGACCGCGCGGGCGGCATTCGGCGGGATCAGGAGGACGATCGCCAGAAAAACGGCCAGAATACAGGATAATCGTTTTTTACTCTTCATCATTTCCCCTGCACGTACTGTTGGAACAGTTCGATCGTGTTGCCGGACATGGCATTGAC
Source organism: Lachnospiraceae bacterium (assembly GCA_017430085.1). Classification (GTDB taxonomy): domain Bacteria; phylum Bacillota; class Clostridia; order Lachnospirales; family Lachnospiraceae; genus UBA6987. Next base: position 31,464 of record JAFRNR010000014.1, read on the forward strand.
CAGGTCATAGTTATCCCGGATCTCGATGTTGGGGAAGTTCCCCGTGTAAGAGACGTCGATCTCTTTCGTGATCACGGCGTCAGGTCTGGTTTGTATCTGGTTGATGCAGTACTGATAATATTCTTCCGCACTCGAGACCCGGGCGGACAGCATCCGGGTGATGTCCGGATAGGATATCCGGATCCGGGCGGTCCGGGCATTGCGGTCTACGCGGAGGACCTGGTGGCGGACGGCGCGGATCACGGTATTGCGGTATCGGATGTACATCGGAAGGTCTTCGCCTGCGATGTACTCCTGATCCAAATAGCGCTGCACGGCCGCATCTACCCGGTTTTTGGTGACAATTCTCCGGATGACGAAAAAACCGAGAACAGAAAGCAGAACGGCGGCGGTGACAACGGAGGCGATGATCCACTTCTTTCCTGCTCTGTTTTCGGTTTTTGTTTCCGGGTATTCCGCGTACTCGGGAGGCTCCGGGTATTCAGGGTATTCAGAGCATGCAGAATGATCGGGCTCAACCCATTCAGTTCCCGGCTCTTTCGGAACCGTTCCGATCAGGCCGGACGGATCCGCCAGCGTACCGCGCAGAGAACTGCGCTGTTCTGTCCCATACTGCGCAGAGCCCATCCGGCCGCGCAGGCCGGACGGCCTGGTTTCCGGCAATTCGTTTTTTTCCTCTTCAAACAGACCGGGCGGTCTGAGAGTGTGCTCAGCCGCCTGGTCCTCGGAGTATTCTTTTGTCCCCATTCTGCCATGGAGTCTGCTTTTGTTTTCCGGATCTTCCGAAGGCACGGATCCGTTCCTCCTTCCTGGAAAATACGTGGGTGTATTATTTGGTCAGATCATTCAGGAGCTGTTCGCAGAATTCCCGGAAGCCGACTGCGGAATCCGAATCATTGTCCACATAGACGGAAATGATCGTTTTCCCGATCCGCATTACCGCACGCGCAGCCTCCGAATCAGAAAACAGCATGATTTTTTCCCAGTTTTTCCCGGTGTTTTCAGTATATTCCCCGGATCTGCCCCGAAAGTCCGAACGGCCTTCCGTAAACACAGCTTTTGCCAGTTCAGCATTTGCAAAGGAAAAATACGACGCCTCGATTTCATAAGCCTTGCCGTTGAAATTCTCCATATAGGCGTCGACGCATGCTTCTGCATTTATCTCGCGGAGTTCCTCATCATAATAATCCTGAACGTACTGGAAGCCGATGCTTCTGCATCTGGCCGTAAACTCAGCAGGGCTGAGTTCTTTTTTCCGGCCGACGAAAACCAGGATCAGGACCAGCGCGGCGATCAGGGCGACGCCGCCGGCAATGAGGCCGATGATGAGCCCGGTTTTCTTTTTCTTTGCAGGCTCTTCCGGATATACAGGATATACCGGGTTTACAGGATTGACCGGATTGACAGGTCTGCCGGTTTTCGGATCAAAGCTGTACGCAGGCTGCGAAGTCCGGTTTGTAGGCGGCGGGCCATACAAAGACACAGCAGGATTCCTGACTTCAGAATTAGCGGGCCTGCCGGTTTTCGGATCAAAATTGTACGCAGGCTTCGGATCCGCAGCCGCAGGTTCAGGGGTTTTGACAGCAGGCTCGGGATTCCAGGAAACGGATTCCGTGTTCCAGGAAACGGGTTCCTTCGCGCTGTCGGAACCCGTCCGCTGTCCGCTCAGGGTCCCCTTCAGTTTTGAGCCGGTATTCGGGGTGTTCTCTTCCATTGCATTGTCCTCTTCGTGCTTGATTTACAGGTCGTTATCCGTGGAGGAAGACCACCAGTTGTTGTCATTATTCACAATAGTATCGGAACCGGTAGGGCCGGTAGGACCGGTAGGACCGGTGGGGCCAGCCGGCGTTTTGCCGCTCATATTCTTTCCGCAGTAAGGGCAGAATGCTGAATCCTTCTTGATCTTCTTGCCGCACTGAGGACAGAAAATAGTTTCCACTTCGGGCTTGGGTTCCGGGGCAACCGGTCTCGCCGTGCTCTGGCCGCAGTAAGGGCAGAACGCGCCTTCGGGGATCTGCTTGCCGCAGTGATAGCATACCATCATGCCGCGCGCAGGTACTCCCCCGCCGGAAACCGGTCTTGCTTTCGACGCTGCAGCCGCAGGAGCGGCTTTCCCAAAGCCGACCTTATCGCCGTGGCTCAATAGCCCCAGCAGCAGGAACACGCCGCCGGCGACCAGCAGGACCGCACCGATAATGATCCAGATCGTACCGGGGTTCGCGGCTTTCGCGTAACTGGAATAACCGGAATAACTGCTGAGGTATGAGTCTAACTGACCCATAAGCCCCCCGACGCTGTTCTTATAGTTGCTGCTCAGAATGATCCCCAGGATCAGGAGAGAGAGACCGACGCCCGCGGACACGGCTCCGATAATGATTGCAACCTTCTTTTTCATTGTTGTCCTCCCTTTTTACCGGCATAAATAGCGGTAATAATTGTTTTTATAAGAACCCCATAGCTGGAGTTTCTCTTCCGGTTTTCTGTTATCTAATCCGTTGATATACCATTTGTACAGGTATTCGGCCCGCGGCTGCAGTTTTTTCTGCATGGCGGAAAAGCTGCCGTAGCCGAAGGCGGCGCCGCAGATGGTGAAGTCGTCGCCCGCGACTTTACGCATGGCCGCTTTCATGGCGGCTTCCCATTCCGCGATGCTGTTCGTTTCCAGCAAGGTGCGCAGCAGCAGGAATTCGAATTCCATCGGGGTGGAAAGGTAGCCGAAGCAGCCGTCCGTGGCGGCAAATACGATGCCGGGAAGCGGCAGGCTGACGTTCGCGGTATGGATCTCGAATATCTGCGACAGGCTGACGACGTTTTTCAGGATCCCGTCTTTGGTCAGATTCTCCATGGCGTCGATGCCGCCCAGATCGTCTTCCGTGAGCTGGGCCAGGCCCTCTTCGTTCAGGTAGTAGACCCGGGAATCGCCTGCCCACAGGGGCTGCGCCTGCAGGGATTGTCCGCCGTCGCGGCAGACCACGGCGGCCACCGTCGTCGGAAAGATCTTGGAGATCATGCCTTTCAGGGCGCTTTTCTGGCCGATGCTGTCATTGACCTTATTCAGCAGCTGTACGATGTAATTCCGGATCTCCGTCCCGTCGCGAAACCGGCCGCCGTTGCTTTCAAACCACTCCAGGAAGGCTTCCCCGACCGTCCGGGACGCGATGTACGCGCCGGTGTGCCCGTCAAATCCGGGATAGCTCTTGGCGCCGGCCCCGCCGCAGCCGTCAAACGTCCCCAGAAAGACCGCCTCCGGGTTGACCGCCCGAAGGACGCAGTCCTCTCCCAGTCCGCGCTTCTGGTCTTCGCAGAAGGAGAAGTAACTGTCCATCAGGTTTTTGATATTGCTTTTCTGCTGCATACGGCATGCTCCTTATTGATTCGGTCGCGGAGAGAAGGGCGGGAAGGGACGCAGGTACGGTTCAGGGGCCATACGGAAATACCGGTCAAGGGAGCGTGGCTCCCGTTTCTTCGGGAGGATTCTCTCCTTCTTCAGGAGGATTTTCTCCTTCCTCAGGCGGATTTTCTCCTTCTTCAGGAGGATTTTCTTCTTCCTCGGGCGGGTTTTCCCCTTCTTCAGGCGGTGCTATCGTCGTTTCCGGGATCTTTTCATTGATCTTGTCCAGTTTGTCCTCCATCTGGGCCAGTTTGAATTCCAGTTCTTCCAGTTCGGCCGTCACATCCTTCATGTCTTCCGGGGTCAGCGCCGGATCAGAGCCATCGATCTTCCTGGCCAGTTCATCGACCTTATCCTGCAGGGCTTTAATGCTCTGCTGAAGAGTCTTTTTCTCATCCTCCACAACTTTTCGAACCGTGTCTTCCATGCTGACCGTTACGGTGGGGACGCTTTTCGATTCGATCTTAGCCTGGATCTCATCATTCTGGGATGAGATCCGGTCCAGTTTGCCGAGCAGGGCCAGCAGCAGACCGATCGCAACGAGTGCTGCCAAAAGACCGACGGCCTGCAGCACCAGGGGAAGAGAAGAACGCTTGCGTCCTTTTTCATTCCCGGTTTTGGGAGGAACGGCATTCTTTTCTCCCTTGGCGGGAACTAACGGAGGCACAACAACCGCCTCATAGGATTCCTCCTGTCCGGCGGTGGGTTTTCCCGTGAGTTTCCCCCGTTCTTTTTCGCCGGCAACGTCCCAGAAGCTGCTGCCATTGGTCAGCGGGCCGTTTTCCCGTCCGCAGGAAGTGCATTTCAGGGTGGAGGGGTCGATCGGTTCCCCGCAGTATCGGCAATACATAATGGCTTTATTCCTTTCTTGAATCAACTTTTGATGTACCCGCAGATCCGGCAGGCACGTTCCTCATTCGGGTGCATGAGCTCGCACTGCGGGCAGACCCATTTCCGGTTCGCGCGCGCAAATGCTTCGTCCAGGGAAGGGGTGTTGTCCCCCGGCTGATCCTGCTCTTCCTGTTCTTTCACCTGCCAGTATCTGGCCAGGCTCCCGCCCAGTTTGGACGCCGGCTCGGTAGGCCGCACGGGCTCCGGGCCGGAAGAACTCCGGCCGTCGTCCGCCGACCAGCTGTCCCCGCTGTCCTCTTTTCTGGAGGAAACGATCTTGACGACCGCAAAAATAAGAGCGATAGCAGCAATAACTATTAAGGCAATGCCTAATCCTTCATCCACTGTTTACTCCTTTTCCTACAAGTCGTCGTCACCCATCGGGCGGAATCCCGGCGGCACTTCGATGGGCTGTTTGTTTTCCAGCCACGCCCCGGTCTCGCCGCTCACGTCGATGGGGGCCGGCAGGGATTCGAGGGGCAGCAGCTGGGCTTCCAGCAGGGCTTCCGCCGTCGGCCTTTCGTCCGGGTCGAGGTTCAGCATCGTCCGGATCATTTCAAAGATATCTTCGGGCAGTCCCGTAGACAGTGCGACGGAGCCGCCCTGCAGCAGGGCGTCGCCTACCGAACTGTACTGCTGCGTGTCAAACAGCGGAAAACTGCCGGTCCAGTACTGATGGAACAGGACGCCCAGCGCAAAGATATCGGAGCTGACTAAGACGTCCGTTTCCTCATCCGTTTCGTGATAGATTTTTTCCGGGGAAAAGTACGGCGGGTCGCCCACGATGCTGCGCGGCTGGCGGCCTTCGAAGTAGCCGGACTCAAAATCGATGATCTTCGCGGCACAGAAACCTTTCCTGGTCCGGATGACCAGGATATTGTCCGGTTTGATGTCAGAATGAACGATATGGCGGCTGTGCAGTTCCGCGATGCCGGCCAGGACCGAACGGGTCAGGGCCCGTTTTTTCTCCTCGGGGAGGGCTGCGATCTCCTCCACCGAAAGATAAGGGCCCTTCACCTTGTCCGTGACCGCATAGTAATACGGACCGTCCCGGAAAAAGTCCAGGTTGACGATCATGCAGCCGTTCCGGCAGCGCTTCAGCGCCTGATAAAACGCGCTCTGATTATCTTCAAAGCGTTCCGCCGCCGTCCGCTGGATCTGGATGAGGTCCGGCGTCAGGTCTTTCGTGACCACCGGGTATTTGGGGGCCAGGAACTCCTTGATGAAATACTCGTGCCCGTCTTTCCGGACGAATCCCCATCTGCTCTGTCCGCCGAGCTTCAGCGCTTTTGTTAATTCGTAATTGCCGATGAATGTCATTATTGATACAGGCTCACTCAGATGCTGTTGGCAACGGCGAGCAGGATCTCCTCATACGTGACTTTGTCCAGGCCTTTGCCGGCTTCGGACGGGAAGATCAGGACGTTGTCCCAGACGTTCGCGATCGTGACCCAGGATTCTTTTTCCGGGGCATAGAGCAGCATCCGTTTGGAGGTCGTATCCATCGCGTTCCACCATTCGGTCAGTTCCGAGAAGGTCTTGGCCATCTTGGTGGGATAGTTCGCGGCGCTCTTGCCGAACCCGATCGGGTGGGTGCCTTCGTCGCTCCAGACCACGATGATGTTTCTCTTCTTCTTGCCGGGTTCGTTGCTCCATTTGGATTTGATGGCGTAGCCGACAGCTTCCAGGCCGTCTTCCGGATCATCGCCGCCGCCTTCGGGCTTGATGCTTCTCAGCACGGCTTCCAGAGCCGGGCCCTGGGCGGGAAGGTTAAAGAAATCCGTATTGAGCATAGCGGCTTCTTTATCGTAGACATAGTCCCGGAATGCGATCACGCGGACTCTGAAGTTGTCGATCCGCTTGGTCTTCTTGGCCATTTCCCTGACCACGTCATCGTAGAAATGCAGCGCGTGCGTTTTGACCAGGTCCAGGATCGGCGACATACTGCCCGTCGCGTCGATGCAGAAGACCACGTCCACATCATAGCCCTGCGCTACGCCGGTATAATTTTTCCCACTAAAGTTGCTCGGCATGTTTTTTCCTCCTTGCGATTGCCCGTCCGGCAATTATTCACGTTCTTTTCCGGCGGCACAACTGAATTGGCTGAGACCGCCCAACAGGTTCAGTATACAAACTCTTGACGGCATAGTCAACATTTTCACACTTTGTTATGGGAGAAAAACGCGGCGGGGAAAGGGACTCAGCCATAAAAAACCTGTCTGCAGAAATCATACTGCAGACAGGCTGCGTTTTTGTTTTCCGGTCCGTCCACCATCTCCTTGCACTTCCGCCCCATCCACGTTATAATGGTCTTATCGACAATTGTGAGGTGAACCCGTGAAGAAAAAAGTGTGTCTGATCTACACCGGCGGTACGATCGGTATGGTCAAAAGCGATAAGGGGTACGTCCCGAGCGGGGCGGCGTTCCTGCAGCTGCTGCAGTCGCTGCCGGAGTTTTCGAATCCGGATTTTCCGGAGTATGAGACGATCGTGTTTTCGCCGCTGCTCGATTCCAGCGATATCGCGGTGGATGAGTGGAACAAGCTGGGGCGGACCATCGCGTCGCGGTACAACGCGTGCGACGGATTCGTGGTGCTGCACGGGACGGATACGATGGCGTATTCCGCGTCCGCGCTGTCGTTCATGCTGGAAAACCTGGACAAGCCGGTGGTGTTCACCGGGTCGCAGATCCCGCTGTACGAGCTGCGGAGCGACGGGCGCGACAACCTGATCTCCGCGATTCTGCTGGCGGCGTCGGACAAGATCCACGAAGTCTGCATCTATTTCGGCGGCCAGCTGCTGCGCGGGAACCGCTCCACCAAGCTGTCGTCGGACGGGATGCACGCGTTCGATTCGCCGAATTACCCGCCGCTGGTGAAGGCCGGGATCAATTTCAAATTCCAGCTGGCGGACGATCTGCCGGCGCCGACGGGGCCGTTCCGGCTGCAGACGTTCGAATTCATGCCGCTGGGGGTCATCAAGGTGTTTCCGGGCATCCAGTTCGAACTGTTCGAGTCCATCATGATCGAGCGGCTGAAAGGCGTCGTGCTGGAAAGCTTCGGCGCGGGGAACATCCCGAGCGCGACCACCGCTCTCCTGCCCATCCTCAAGAAGGCGCACGAAAACGGAACCATCGTGGTGGTGCGGTCGCAGTGCCCGGAGGGAAAGGTCAATCTGGGGACGTACGCGGCCAGCAGCGCGCTGAAAGAGATCGGCGCGGTGGACGGCGGGGACATGACGACGGAGGCCGCGCTGGCGAAGCTGTACTATTTGCTGAGCAAGGGGTACGAGCCGGCAAAGATCAAGGAATTGATGGAGAAAAATATCAGAGGAGAGAGAGGATAATAAAACGGGCGCCCGATGGGCGCCCCTACGATTTGGAATATACGGACAGGATGTATCCGTAGGGGCGGCCATTGGCCGCCCGTCATTTAGGTTCAGAACAGTCCGTCCTCCTTGATGGACATATTCATGAGTTCCATTTCCGCGGAAATGTCCATCATGTCGTCCTCATACACGTTGGCCAGCTGCTTTTCGGTGGCGGTCTTGATGTCCGCGAGATGGGCCATGACTTTTTCCTTCAGCTCGTCGTGAGCCACGCCGCTTTCAGCGATCTGGTGGTATTTGGTGAGGATGTTTTTCTGGGTGGGCAGGTAGTACTGCAGGAACATCTGGGCATCGCCGATGCGGGCGGGGTCCGCTTTGAGGGCGGCCAGGACTTTTTCCATGATGCCGCAGATCTCGTTGCTGGCGTTGCGGATCTCCGGTTCGCGGATGCGGGCGTTCAGGACGCGCAGGCCGGTCAGGTCCTTGCGGGCCTGGGACAGGACGGCGGCGTCCGCCGGATCCATGTTCATGTCGACGGTCTTCTGCTTGGCCTCGTCATTGCTGGTTTTCAGGGAGATAAACATGATGACCGCCACCAGCACCAGCAGGGCGCCCATCACGATGCCCCCGGTCACGACCAGGCTGGGCATTTTTCCGAAGATCGCCACCAGGGCGATGATCACTCCTACAGGAATCAGCCAGGCAAAGGCCGAACCGTTATTTCTGTTCATAAGGACCTCCCCGACGCCTCGGCGTCTGTTTTATATTGTATCAGATTGCTGCGGGTTTGTCATCGTTTTTTTCGGAAAACCCGCAAGTCCCGCCGTCTTTAATAACTCGGCACCGGCAGCGGGCGGCTCTTGTCGAACACGCTGTCCGTGTCGAAGAAAATGTCCAGTTTTTCGGGCTTGTAGTACATTTCGTAGCCGTCCAGGTTCACGCGGCCCTGGCGCAGGTAGCCTTCCTTCGCGCTGAACTGGACCCAGGGGATGTTGTAGGAGTCCACGGGGCAGAAGTACTTGAAGCCCTGCTCTTTCAGCCATTTGTAGGTCGCGTCGGTGGAGGAGTCGTAGGGGCGCCAGCTGCCGAAATCCACGCCGAAGGCGAAGATCAGGATGTCCGTGTCGTTTCCCAGCAGGCTGTCCACCTGGGTCTTCCACTTGGTCACGTCGTTCATGAGCCAGCCGATGTCGACCTGGCCCATGTTGATGTGGCCCCAGCTGTGGGAGGCGAATTCCCAGCCCAGTTCCTCCATGCGGGCCGCGACTTTCGCGGCTTCGGCGCGCTCGTATTCGACGTCGATGGAGGCGTATTCGGGCTTGTAATCCTCGTCGTTCGGATCGCTGAACATCGGCGCGGTGTGCCAGCCCAGGATGCCTTCGTAGCCGGTCAGGGCGATGCAGCCGCGGGCGCCTTTGTAAGAGAAATCCGGGTGCTGCTTAATGAAGCGCTCGAGCAGCGGGACGACGTCGTAGTCGCCGGTCACGACGGAGCCGTCAGGGTTTTTGTATTCGCAGACGGGGTTGCCGCGCTCGTCCAGGACGATCTTCGTGGCGAAGCCGTCGCCCTGCATGTAGGCGTAATAGGACACGTCGTCCACGGAGATGACGAAGGGCTTCTTGCCTTCGGGGAGCATGATGGTGCCCTGGACGAAATCGCCGTTCGCGTCCGTGTAGGCCATGTCGTGGAGCTTTACCAGGACGAAGCCGTTATCGTACATCTGCTGCATCATGGCGTTGAATTCGTCCACGGTGGTCATGACCTGGTTGTAGCCATCGGTGTCCTCGTCGCCGTCGAAAGCCAGCGAGGTGTCCACGATCAGGGAGTGGAAGAAGACGTGGTAGACCTGCGTGATGTCCACTTCCACGAGCGTGGTCTTCTGGCGCAGGTATTCCTGATAGGTCTCCTGCAGGACGGCGGAGCGGCCGTAGTCGCCCTGGCTCTGGAGGTAGGCCATGGCGCCGTCGTAGTCATAGGACTGGGCCAGGAGTTCGGCCTGGGCCAGAATCTCGGCGTAGCGGGTGCGCTCGTCCTCGGTGGTGGGTTCGGGCGTGGTGGAGACGGTCTCCTGCCCGGCGGGCGTGGTGGTCTCCAGCAAGGGGTCGTTCATGACGGAATCCACCCAGCCGCGGATGCCGCGGTAGGCGGCGCGGATGCCGAAAAAGGCGCCGACGGCCAGGCCGGCGACGATGACCCCGGTCAGGATCCGCAGCGCGATCGCCTTGCGGCGGCGGCGCCTCCTCTCCTGCTGGCGGGTGCTGACGGGCCGTTTATTCGCTGCCATTTTCCCCTCCTTCCTTCCGCTCCGGCAGAAACTCCTCCGGGTCTGACAACTCCGGCCGGATTCCCTCCGGATTCAGCAGTTCCGGCGGGAACCCCTCCGGATACAGTTCGATCTTCTTCAGGCACAGGCCCTCCGGCGGCGCCGTGGGGCCCGCAAGCCGGCGGTCTGCTGCCGCCAGAACGGCCGGGATCTTTTCCGGATCCAGCTGGCCGAGCCCGGCTTTGATCAGCGTGCCGGCGATGATGCGCACCATGTTGTAGAGGAAGCCGGTGCCCTTCACTTCGATCCGGAGGAAGGGGCCGTCTTCGCGCACGGTCAGGGACAGGATGCGGCGCACCGTGGTCTCCGCCTGGGAGCCCGCGGCGCAGAAGCTCTTGAAATCATGCTCGCCCACCAGGTATGCGCCGGCCCGGCGCATCGCTTCGACGTCCAGCGGACGGTAGAAGAAATACGACTGGCGCCGCACCAGCGGATTGGGCAGAGTGTCGCGGTAGATCGTATACTCATAGGTCTTGACGCTGTCGCAGCGGCGCGGGTGGAAGTCCGCGGGGACTTCGCGGGACGCGCGCACGGCGATGTCCTCCGGGAGGCGGCCCAGCAGCGCGGGCGCGATTTTCTCCGGCGGGATGGGCGACTCCGTGTCGAACACGCACAGATTCCCCAGGGCGTGCACGCCGGCGTCGGTGCGGGAGGCGCCGGAGACCCGGATCTCCTCGCCCAGCAGGCCGGTGAGCGCGCCGTTCAGGACCTCCTCCACGGTCAGCCCGGTCGGTTCGAGCTGCCAGCCGTGGTAGGCGGTGCCTTCATAGGCCACTGTCAGCATGATTCGTTTCATAGAGGCTCCTATATCCAGAACATCAAAGCAAAGTACAGAATTGTTGCACTCACGAATAAATAATCCGCCGTCTGAAAGCGCAGGGGCTTCATGCGGGTGCGGCCTTCGCCGCCGTGGTAGCAGCGGGCCTCCATGGCGGTGGCCAGCTCGCCGGCGCGGCGGAAGGCGGAAAACAGCAGGGGGACCAGGACCGGGACCAGGGCTTTGGCGCGGCGGACGATGTTGCCGCTCTCAAAGTCCGCGCCGCGGGCCATCTGCGCGCGCTCGATCTTATCGACCTCCGCGGTCAGCACCGGCAGGAAGCGCAGGGCGATGGACATCATCATCGCGATCTCGTGGACCGGGACTTTGACGACCTTCAGGAACGACAGGCCGCGCTCCAGGCCGTCCGTGATGCCGGTGGGCGTGGTGGTGTACGTCAGCAGCGAGGAACTGAGGAGCAGCAGGATCAGCCGCAGCGCTATTTTCCCTGCGGAGACCACGCCTTCGCGCGTGATCCGGAAGAACCAGAAGGACGCGATCTCTTCGCCCGGCGTCAGGAACAGGTTCAGAAGGACGGTAAAAAGCATCAAAAACAGAATGCCCTTTAAGCCCCGGAGCATGTATTTGAGAGAGATCCGGGACAGAGCAATTTCGATGATGATATAGACTGCGGCCGCCCCGAAGCCCCACCAGCTCCCGGTGACGAACAGGGAGACGAGGAACAGGAGCGTCGACAGCAGCTTGGCGCGCGGGTCCAGGCGGTGGATGAAGGAATCCACCGGGTAGTACTGGCCCAGCGTCAGGTCCTTGAACATACTGATCCTTTCCGGCGGAAGGGCGCGTTATTCGGCGTCCCTCACGATTCTGACGGTTTTGATGCGCTGGGGCTCGAGCGGTTTGTCGCGGAAATCCGTCCGGGCTGCCGCGATGCGGTCCACGACGTCCAGGCCGCTCACGGCCTTGCCGAACGCCGCGTACTGGCCGTCCAGGTGCGGCGCGTCCTGATGCATGATAAAGAACTGCGAGCCGGCCGAATCCGGGTTCATGGTGCGCGCCATCGAGATCACGCCGCGCGTGTGCTTCAGGTCGTTTTTCACGCCGTTGGCCGCGAATTCGCCCTTGATGGTATAGCCGGGGCCGCCCGTGCCGGTGCCCTTCGGGTCGCCGCCCTGGATCATGAATCCGGGGATGACCCGGTGGAAGATCAGGCCGTCGTAGAAGCCTTTCTCCGCCAGATCTTCAAAGTTTTTTACGGTGATCGGGGCGATCTCCGGATACAGTTCCAGTTCGATCACGCCGCCGTCTTCCATGGTGATGATAGCTTTGCTCATTATATCCTCCGATAGGAAAATCATTATCTTATAGAATAACACGGATCGGCGCGAAAAACAATGAAAACCGCATCGTTTTCCGTCCGGTCCGTGTCAGAGGAAGGGTTAGCCGGGTCAATTCCGCTCTTTTTCTCCGATGCGCGCGGCCGCCCGGCACAGCGCCATCGTGAGGAGCATGTCGGGCAGGGAGTTGCCGACGGGGATGTCCAGGGTCATGAGGAAGCGGTAGGCGGCGAAACCGAGGGTCCAGATGATCAGGTTTTTCCAGTCGAAGGCGCGGCCGCTGCGGTCCCGTTTCAGGAGGAAGAAGTCCGCGATCTGGATGGCGATCATGGGGGCAAAAACGGAGCCGATCAGGTAGAGGAAGTCCGTGATATCGTCCATCGGGAAGAGGACGGCGCCTGCGGTGCCCAGGACGGCGGCGCCGACGGCGACCCATTTGCCGGGGATCTTCGCGGAGATGGATTCGCTGGAAACGCCGGCCGAATAGGCGTCCATGAAGGTGGTCGTCACGGTGGAGAGCACGATGATGAGCAGGCCGCCCGCGCCGAGGCCAGCTTTGAGGATGATCTGTGCGATGTCCGATTCGCCCGCGAAGATGGCCGCGCCCATGCCGATGACGTACATCCAGCAGCTGACCAGGCCGTAGACGGCGGCGCTGGCGGCAGTGGCTTTGACCGGCTTCGCGGCGGTGCGCGTATAGTCGCTGATGAGCGGCAGCCAGGACAGGGGCATGGCCACGGACAGTTCCACGGCCGCGCCGAAGCTCATGGCTTCCTCCGCCGCCCCGCCGGACGCCGCGCCGCCCCGGAAGATCACCGCGCTGAGGATGATGGTCAGGATGAACAGGGCCGACATGGCGACAATATTGAGTTTCTCCAGGTTTTTGATCCCGATCAGGATCCAGAGCACGATCAGCCCGCCAATCACCAGGCACCAGACCCAGCGCCCGGCCGCCAGCACGCCTTCCGCCGCCAGCGAGCCGTCATAGATCATGATAGCAGTCCAGCCCAGCAGCTGCAGCACGTTCAGGGCCGCGAAGAGCAGTGCGCCGCGGCCGCCGAAGCTCATTTTGACGGTCTCCATCGCGCTTTTTTCGCTGCGGGCGCCGATGAGGCCTGCCAGGAAGAGCAGCACGCAGCCGATGACGTGGCCCAGCAGGATGGCCAGCAGGCCTTTGCCGAAGCCGAGCGGCGCAAAATACGTGCCGGTCAGGATCTCCGCGAGGGAGACGCCGGCGCCGAACCAGATGAGGCTGTTTTCGAGGACGGAGGTTTTCTTTTCGGGGACGGCAGCGCCTGTTCCTGCGGGCGCGCCTGTGCCGTTGTTCTGCGCGCTCATCCCTCCGCCTCCTCCGCGAACGGGCCGGTCAGCGCGAAATTATGCGCCATCGGGCCGCTGCCCGCGCCGAGGTCCAGCATCGCCGCCAGAGCGCCGGAAATATACTCTTTCGCGCGCCGTACGGACTCCTCCAGAGAGAAGCCCTTCGCCAGATTCGAGGCGATGGCGCTGGAGAGCGTGCAGCCCGTGCCGTGGGTGTTCGGATTCGGGATGCGGCGGCCGTTGAACCAGGTCAGGCGGCCGTCGGTGTAAAGCAGGTCGTTCGCATCATTGACGGCGTGGCCGCCCTTGAGGAGGACGGCGCAGGAGAAATTTTCCCCGATCGCCGCGGCCGCGCGCTCCATATCGGCCGGATTTAATATCTTTTCCCCGCAAAGCACTTCCGCTTCCGGCACGTTCGGCGTCAGCAGGTCCGCCAGCGGGAACAGTTCGCGGCAGAGGCAGTCCACCGCTTCCTCGCGGATCAGGCGGGCGCCGCTGGTGGCGACCATGACCGGATCCACCACGGTCCACTGCGGGCGGTAGCGGCGCAGGCGTTCCGCGATCACTTCGATGAGGCCTTCGGAGGCCACCATCCCGATCTTGACCGCGTCCGGGCGCAGGTCCGTGAACACGCTGTCGATCTGCTGGCCCAGGAATTCCGGGCTCACTTCAAAGATCCCCTGCACGCCGGTCGTATTCTGGGCAGTCAGGGCCGTGACCGCACTCGCGGCAAACACGCCGTTCATGGTCATGGTCTTGATATCCGCCTGGATGCCGGCGCCTCCGCCGGAATCGCTGCCGGCGATCGTCAATACTACTTTCATCTTCGCTCCTTTTCGTATCTGCAAAGTCTGTATTGCGTTTTCTATAGCGACGGAAGGTGGTGCCCCCGATCCGCCGCTGTCAACTGGTCCGGCCGTTTATTTCTTACGGCGGAACCAGCCTTTCTTCTCTTTCTGTTCCTTCTGCTCTTTTGGCGTTTCGCCGCCGCCTATCTTCTGCCACAGCGGCGCCAGGTCCTTGAAACTCTCCAGGTACACGTCCGCCGTCTGTTTCATCTCCTCCTGCTTCGCTTCGCTGACCCAGTCGTACACGCCCACGGTCACGAAACCGGCTTCCTTCGCAGTCTTGATCGCGTGCAGCGCGTCCTCGAAGACCAGGATCTGTTCCGGCTTCGCGCGCAGGCGCTTCGCTGCTTCCAGGAAGATGGCGGGGCCGTTCTTGCCCGCGCCGACTTCCGCCGCGGTAACCATCCCTTCGAAATAATCCAGCAGGCCGTAGCGGTTTAAGGCCACTTCGACCAGCGGGCGGTCCGTCACGGTGGCGATGATGAGCGGGATGCCGCGCATCTGCAGTTCGTCGATCAGCTCGCGCACGCCGTCTTTCAGCGGCGTTTCCGTGCGGTAGAACTCTTCCATCGCTTTGTTGACGCCCGCGAGGATCTCCTCCGGGGTCTGTTCCACGCCGTATTCGCGGATCAGGTAGTCCGCGGCTTCGGGCAGGGTCATGTCGAAGATCACCTGCGCCAGGCCGGGCTGCGCCTGCTTGCCGAGGGCCGCCAGGAAGGCGTCGGGAGCCTTTTCCCAGTGCCCGTTGGAATCGAGCAGTGTGCCGTCCATGTCGAAAATCGCACCCCGGATCATACGTTCAGTTCCTCCTTTACCAGTTCTCTGAGTTCCGCCGCAGCCGCGCGGATGTCCGGCGCCGCGAAGATCGCGCTCACGACCGCCACGCCGTCGATCCCGCTGCCCGCGAGTTTCGGCAGCGTTTCCCGCGAGATCCCGCCGATGGCGACCACCGGAATGGAGACCGCCTCGCAGATCGCCTGCAGTGTTTCATAACTCACCCAGTCCGCGTCCGGCTTGGTGCCCGTGTAGAATACCGCGCCGACGCCCAGGTAATCCGCGCCGTCCGCTTCCGCCTGCAGCGCCTGCTTCACGGTCTGCGCGGAGACGCCGAGGAGTTTGTCCGGGCCGATCAGCTGGCGCACCAGGGAGGCCGGCGCGTCGTGCTGGCCGATGTGGATGCCGTCCGCGTCGCTCTTGATAGCGATCTCCACGTCGTCGTTGATGATCAGCGGGACGTCATAGCGCTCGCACAGCACTTTCAGTTCGCGCGCCTCCTGCAGGAATGCCTCTTCATCCAGTTCCTTTTCCCGCAGCTGCAGGCAGGTGGCGCCGCCCTGCAGGGCTTCTTCAGCCTGCTCGTAAAGCGTCCGGCCGCGGAGCCAGGCGCGGTCCGTCACTGCGTACAGCGGCATCCAATCCTTACAGGAGTTCATATTTCGCTCCTTCCGCCAGCTGCGCGCCGGTCAGGTTGAATATCGCATCGATGATATAATTGCGGTAGCTGGAGTTCCCGTCCGCCGCGCCCAGCCGCGCGTGCGCGATCTCGCCGCACAGGCCCATGGCGCAGACCGCCGCGCAGACCGCTTCGAACGGGCGGTCCGGGTTGGCGACCACGTAGGCCGTCGTCATGGCGGAGAGCATGCAGCCCGTGCCGGTGATGCGGCTCATCATCGGGTGGCCGTTGCGGATCAGGCAGACCCGCGTGCCGTCCGTGATGACGTCCGTCGCGCCGGTGATCGCGATCACCGCGCCGGTCCGTTCCGCCAGCCCCTTCGCAAACGCGATCACGCTGTCCCGGTTGGCCGCGTTCAGCTGATCCGCCGCATCCGCGTCCACGCCCTTCGTGGTCGCGCTGCCCTGCGCCAGCGCCTTGATCTCCGAGATATTGCCGCGGATCACGGCCAGTTTCAGCGCGTCCAGCAGGCCCGCCGCCGTTTCCGTCCGCAGCCGGGACGCGCCGGCGCCTACAGGATCCAGCAGCACCGGATGGCCCAGTTCATTCGCGCGCCGGCCCGCCAGATACATGGCCGGGATCGTCCGCGCGTTCAGCGTCCCGATATTGATGTTCAGGCCGCCGCAGATGGAGGTAATGTCCTCCACGTCGCCCGCGTCGTCCGACATGATGGGCGAGCCGCCGCAGGCCAGCAGGATATTGGCGCAGTCGTTCACCGTCACGTAGTTGGTGATGTTGTGCACCAGAGGTGTCTTCGCTCTTACGTTTTCCAGCATTTCGGCCAAATTCAGGTCTTTCATATTCATACTCCTTTTTATGCGACCGGTCAGATTTGATCTGCTTGCCGTTTATTGCCTGATCCGTCAGGCATTTTTCCATTGTTTCCCGATGCCGTTTCAGATGTGCTCGCCGTCCTTCAGTTTCGACTGTATGACCAGCAGGATGCCGTCCCGGAACGATATCTCCGCCTCCGCCGCGGTCCAGTGATTGCTTACGCCCAGCGGGAAACTGCTCTCCAGGGCCAGTTCTTCCCCGTCGTACTTGGTCCCCTTCAGGGACAGGCCCTCCACGCGGTCCGACAGCGCGAACAGCGACAGGGAGCGGTCTGCCCGGCGCGGCAGTTTGACCGGTCCCGCCTCCGGGGCGATCACCAGCGCTTCCGTATCCGCGCCGGTCAGCCGCACGCGGACCGCGCCGCTTTTCACCGCGTACGCGCCGCTCTGCAGATTCGCCACCGTGTGATCCCACCGCCCGCCGAACGCGCACAGGATCACGATCTCCCGGAACCCCGCCGCCAGCGCTTCCTTCACCGCCAGCATCGTATCCGTATCGTCCTTCCGGCTGGGCACACGTTTGACGGGCACCCCCTCCGGCGCCGGCGCGGAATCGAAATCTCCCACCGCCAGGTCCGGGGCCAGCCCCAGGCGCTCCGCGTACCGCCAGCCGATATCGCAGGCGATGACGCAGGCCGGCGTTTTATTCTTCAGGTCGTCCGGCAGTTCGCAGAAATCGCCGCCGGTAATGATCAGACAATACCTGTCCATGTTTCCTCCGCTCACACAAAAACCGCCCCGCAGGGCGGTCCATGTCTGTGCCAAAATCCTCTCCCTCCGCCGGCATTACCCGGATCAGGTAAAGGGTCGAAGCTTTTGCTTCCTCTCAGCCTGCCACACAAGCTCCCCTGCTGCCCGTATCATAGCACGCCGCGCGCGGCCGCGCAAGGGGAAAGCAGGAAAAAAGAGTCGCCGGGAAGGCCGTTATTCCACCTTCAGCATCCGGTACCCGATCCCGATGTGCGTCTGGATGTACTGCGGGGAGTCCGCGTCCGGCTCCAGTTTTTTCCGGAGCGAGACCATGAAAACGCGCAGGGAGGCGACGTCGTTTTCCCAGCTGCGGCCCCAGATCTTCTGGGTGATGAAGGTGTGGGTCAGGACGCGGCCGGTGTTGCGGGCCAGGAGGCAGAGGAGTTTATACTCGATCGGGGTCAGTTTGAGTTCTCCGCCGTTCAGGAAGGCACAGCCCGCGGAGTAATCGATCGAAAGCGCGCCATTCGTGTAGACGGACTCCTCCGGGCCGGTGCCGGCGCTCATCAGGGAAAGGCGGCGGATCGTGACGCGCAGGCGCGCCAGGAGTTCCTCCACGGAAAACGGCTTGGTTAGGTAATCGTCCGCGCCGGCGTCCAGCGCTTCGATCTTGTCCGCATCCTCGCTGCGTGCGCTGATCACGATGACGGGCATGTTGGACCAGGCCCGGATCTGCCGAATGACGTCGATCCCGTCGCGGTCCGGCAGACCGAGGTCCAGGAAGACCACGTCGGGATTGTAGGAGGAGGCCTTCAGGATGGCTTCCGCCCCGTTCCCGGCGGTCAGATAGCGGTAATCATGCGTTTTCAGGGTGGTAACGATCAGGTTGCGGACGGGAGCATCGTCCTCCACCACCAGTATGACCGGTCTGTTATTCATCGGCAGGCACCTCCTGGGCAGGCAGGGTAAAGCAGAAGCGGCAGCCGTGCGGCGGGTTGTCCGACAGCGTGATCGCGCCGCCGTGCGCTTCCACGATCGCGCGGCAGAGCGCCAGGCCCAGCCCCAGGCCGCGGCGGCCGTCCGCGATCTTGCTTTCTCCGGTATAGAACATTTCGAACACGTGCGGCTTGATCTCGTCCGGGATCCCCGGGCCGTCGTCGCACACGCTGACCGCAATGTCCGCGCCGCGTTTTTCGCTGCGGACCGTGATCGCGGAATCCGGCTGCGTGTTCTTGACCGCGTTGTTGATCAGATTGATCAGCACCTGCGTGATCAGACGGGTGTCCATGCGGGCCAGCAGCAGGCGGTCTCCGCCCTCCACGGTGATCCGGTGGGTCGCAGCGCGGCGGTCGATATGCTTCAGCGCTTCGTCGATCACGTCGCCGACCACCTCGGGCGCCGGGTGCAGGTCCATCGTCCCGTTTTCGATGCGGGAGATGGAGAGCAGGTTTTCGACCAGGTCGATCAGCCATTCGGAGTCGTCATAGATGTCTGAGAAGATCTGTTTCAGGGCTTCGCGGTCCAGCTGTTCGTAATGGTTCAGCAGGTTGCTGGCGTTGCCCGAGATCGAGGTCAGAGGCGTGCGGATATCATGCGAGATCGTGCGCAGCAGGTTCGAGCGCAGCTGCTCATTGCGGGCGATACGGGCCGCCTGCTCCTTTTCCTCGGCGTTGCGCAGGCTCTCCAGCGCCAGCGCGCATTCGCCCAGGATCGACAGGAAAACGCTGTATTCAAAAGTCTCCAGCGGCCGGCCGTTCAGGCGGATACCGATCACGCCGTAGCAAGTACTGTTCAGCGACACCGGATGATACACCGCCTGTGCTTCCGGGAAATGCTCCGTGCCGCAGCCGGCGGGCTCGCGGTGCGTAAAGGCCCACTCGGCGGTCTCCCGCTCCGGGTCGTCCGCCAGCGGCCTTCCGGCTGTCTGTCCGGCGTCGAACAGACTCCCCGGCCCGAGCCGGCCGCCGCTGTCCGGGCGGTACACCGTCACTTCCCGGTCCAGCAGCGTGATGACCTGGCCGGCCGTGATCCGGATCACGCTGTCCGCGTCGCCGGCCTTCTGCAGCAGCTGGTTCGTATCGAACAGCACGCGCGCGCGGAACGCTTCGTGCGCCGCCTGCCGCGCCGAGGCCTTCAGTTTATTGGCCAGCGTGCCCGTGATCAGCGCGGACGCGAGCATGATGGCGAACGTCACCGCGTATTCCGTTTCGTACGTGTGGAAACTGAAGCGCGGCTCGATGAAAAAGTAGTTGAACAGGAACACGCTCGCCAGCGAACTGACCACGCTGTACAGCGGGCTGACCGTGACCACGGAGATCAGCAGCACGCCCAGGATAAACACGGTGATGATATTGGCTTCCGAAAAACCGAAGCGCATGAATGCCAGTCCGACCAGTGTCACCGCGACCAGAAGCAGAAGCGTCAGCAGGGAGTCCTTTACGCTCAGCCCGGTCCGGTCTGTGCGGCGGCGCCGCTCGTGCTGGTATTTGAGGTCCACCGAGGAATCGGGGATGATGTAGACGTCCACGTCCGGGGCGTTCAGGATGATCTGCTCCGTGAGCGGCGGCTTGCTCCAGAAATGCTGGCGCTTCGCGCCGCTGCGTCCCATCACGATCTTGGTGGTGCCGGAGATGTGGGCGAATTCCGCGATCTGGACCGGGATGTCGTCCCCGACGATCGTCGTCACGGATGCGCCGCCCTGCTCCGCAAAGCGGATGTTGCGCTGCAGCCGCTCCTTATCCTCCTCCGGCAGCGAATCGTAGTGCGAGGGCCGGATATAGATGGCAGTCAGCGCGGCGTGAAAAGCCTCCGCCATGCGGATGGCGGCGCCGATCACCTTCTGGTTCGTGGGGGACGGCGATAGGCAGACCAGGATCCGCTCGCCGCTTTCCCTTGCTGTCTCCATACTGATATCCTTTCTGCGCAGGCTGCGGTTTGATTATAGCACAAAACGGCGGGCCGCGCACCTATCTGACAAAGCGGCGGACCAGAAAATAGCCGAAGGCGGCGACTGCGAACAGCAGCAGGATCAGGACCAGGTCAGTCATCGTCTTGCCTCCTTTCTCTCAGATCCGGAAACACTTCCGGACCGCCCGGTGTTCGCCCAGCACCAGCATGGTCTGACAGGTGCGCAGCACCGTCTCGGGCGTCACGGACAGGTTCATCTGCCCGTTTTCCCGGACACCCATGATATTGATCCCGTACTTTTTGCGGATATCGATCCGGCCGATGCTCTGCCCGGCCCAGTCGGCCGGTACGGTGATCTCGAAAATGCCGTGGGCTTCGTCCAGTTTGATATAGTCCAGGATGTGGCGGGAGGTATACCGGATCGCCGCCCATTCGGCAATCTGCTTCTCCGGGTCGATCACTTCGTCCGCCCCGTTGCGCAGCAGGAATTTGGCCTGCACGTCGCGGTCCGCGCGGGAGATCACCAGCTTCGCCCCCAGTTCTTTGAGGAGCGAGGCGGTCTCCAGCGAGCTCTGGAAATCGCAGGCGATCGCCACGAAGCAGACGTCGAAATTGTTGACGCCCAGGGAACGCAGGAAGGCTTCCTCCGTGCTGTCACCGATCTGCGCGTCGGTCACGAAGGGCAGGGCCCGGCTGACGCGCTCCTCGTTTTTATCCACGGCCAGGACCTCGTGGCCCAGGTCATGCAGCTGCTTTGCGAGCCGCATGCCGAAATTGTTCAGGCCGATCAGTAAAACCGATTTCATGAAAAGCCTCCTTTCTCCGCCTATCCGACTGCGATCTTCTCCAGCGGGAAGCGGGAGACCTCGCCGCTCTTGATGCTGAGCGCGGCGCACATCACGGTGAGGCCGCCGGCCCGGCCGAAAAACATCAGCGAGATCAGGACCAGGCGGGACAGCGGCCCCAGCGCCGGCGTGATCCCCAGGGACAGGCCGACCGTGCCGATGGCCGAGGCAGTCTCGAACAGGCAGGTGCCGATGGGCAGGCTCTCCGCGCGGCTGATCAGCAGCGCGCCGGACACGGTCAGGAACAGGTACAGGAGCAGCAGCGACGACGCACTCTTGACCGCCGGATCCTCCAGGCGCCGCCCGAACAGCTGCGCGTGGTTCCGGCGCCGGAACACGGAGACCGCGTTAGCCAGCAGGATGACCGCCGTCGTGTTCTTGATGCCGCCCGCGGTGGAGCCCGGCGAGCCGCCGATCAGCATCAGGCCGGTCAGCATCACTTTGCTGCTGCCGGACATCTGTGCCAGGTCCGAGGTATTGAAGCCTGCCGTGCGGGGCGTGACCGCCTGGAACAGGGACAGGCCGATCCGTTCGCCCAGCGGGTAAGCGCCGTATTCTTCGAAAAACAGCCAGGCGGCCGGGAGCAGGATCAGGACGGCCGTCGCCGCCAGGATGACCTTCGTCTGCATCCGGTACCGGCGCAGGCGGAAGCGGTTGACCGCGATGTCTTCCCATGTCAGGAAGCCGAGGCCGCCGATCACGATCAGCAGGCCCAGCGGCAGGACCGCACCGGGCTGGGCGGCGAACGCCGTCAGGGACGAATACGCCCCGGTCCGGTCTCCCATGATGTCGAAGCCCGCATTGCAGAACGCCGAAACGGAATGGAAGACCGCCATCCAGACGCCATGCAGGCCGTATTCCCCGCAGAAAGCCGGCATCATCGCCAGCGCGCCGGCCAGTTCGGTCAGAAAGACCAGTTTCAGCACAAAGCCGGTCTTCCGGACCATCCCGCCCAGCTGATGGGCGCTCAGGCTGTCCCGGATCAGGCCGCGCTGCATCAGGGAGATCTTCCGGCCGGAGGCCATCGCGATCAGGACTGCCACGGTCACGACGCCCAGCCCGCCGATCTGGATCAGCACCAGAATGACCGCCTGCCCGAAGCCGGACCAGGCCAGCGCCGTATCCCGCACGATCAACCCGGTCACGCAGACGGCCGACACCGACGTGAACAGCGCGTCGCCCGCCGGCGCCGCATCGCCCGACCGGGACGCCGCCGGCAGCATCAGCAGCCCCGTCCCGATCAGGATGACCGCGGCAAACCCGGCCAGTACGATCCGGAACCCGGATATCCTGTTCCCCAAACGCCGCCTGCCCATGACCTCCTCCTTTCCCATTCTGCACCCCGATCATAGCAGACCTCCCGCAAAGACGGTGTTAAGGCATGGCGCGGAGGCATTAAGATTCCGTTAAGATGCAGCCTCAGGCCGTTGAACCAACGGCCCCTACGCAAAAGAACCGTCCCCCCTGTCAGAAAAGATGACAAAAGAACCGTCCCTTCCTCATCTTCCCCTTGCATTTTCCGCAATTTATGCGAAAATAGAAAGGTAGTACACCTATACAACGCGGAAGGATGAAGCGCTTATGATCACTGTCAGCAATGTTACGGTCCGGTTCGGAAAATCCGCCCTCTTTGAGGACGTGAACGTTAAATTTGTGCCCGGCGAGTGCTACGGCCTGATCGGGGCCAACGGCGCCGGAAAGTCCACGTTCCTGCGCGTGCTGACCGGGGAGCTGGAGCCGAACCGCGGCGAGGTGCACATCACGCCGGGGGACCGGCTGTCGTTCCTGAAGCAGGACCATTTCGCGTACGACGAATTCCCGGTACTGGAGACGGTCATGATGGGCAACCCGCGCCTGGTCGAAGTCATGAAGGAGAAGGACGCGCTGTACGCGAAGGAGGACTTCACGGACGAGGACGGCATCAAGGCCAGCGAACTGGAGGGCGAATTCGCCGCCATGAACGGCTGGGAGGCCGAATCCGATGCGGCGTCGCTCTTAAACGGCCTGGGCGTGGAGCCGGAATATCATTACATGCTCATGAAGGACCTTGACGGCGCACTGAAGGTCAAAGTACTGCTGGCGCAGGCCCTGTTCGGCAATCCGGACATCCTGCTCCTGGACGAGCCGACCAACCACCTGGACCTGGCCGCCATCGCGTGGCTGGAGGAGTTCCTGATCAACTTCGAAAACACCGTGATCGTGGTCTCCCACGACCGCTATTTCCTGAATAAAGTCTGCACCATGATCGCGGACATCGACTACGGCAAGATCCAGCTCTACGCCGGCAACTACGACTTCTGGTACGAATCCAGCCAGCTGCGCATCCGCCAGATGAAGGAAGCGAACAAGAAGAAAGAGGAGCAGATCAAGGAACTGCAGGAATTCATCCAGCGCTTCTCCGCAAACGCCTCCAAATCCAAACAGGCCACGTCACGCAAACGCGCGCTGGAGAAGATCCAGCTGGAGGACATCCGCCCGTCCAGCCGCAAATACCCGTACATCGACTTCCGCCCGGACCGCAGCATCGGCAACGAAGTGCTGGAGGTGCACAACCTCACCAAGACCGTGAACGGCGTGAAGATCCTGGACGATATCTCCTTCGTCCTGCGCCGCGAGGACAAAGTCGCCCTGGTGGGCTCGGACGAACTGGCCAAGACCATGCTCTTCCAGATCCTGATGGGCGAAGTCGAACCGGACAGCGGCTCCTACAAGTGGGGCGTCACCACCAGCCGCGCGTATTTCCCGAAGGACAGCTCCGACGAATTCAAGAGCGACCTCAACATCACCGAATGGCTCACCGGCTACTCCGCCATCAAGGACATGACCTATGTGCGCGGGTTCCTGGGCCGCATGCTCTTCGCCGGCGACGACGGCGTGAAGAAGCTCTCCGTGCTGTCCGGCGGCGAGCGCGTGCGCTGCATGTTCTCGAAGATGATGATCTCCGGCGCGAACGTGCTGCTCTTCGACGAGCCCACGAACCATCTGGACATGGAATCCATCACCGCCCTGAACAACGGGATGATGAAATTCCCGGGCGTGATCATCTTCTCCTCCCGGGACCATCAGATCGTGCAGACCACGGCCAACCGGATCATGGAACTGGTGAACGGCAGACTGATCGACAAGATCACGACTTACGACGAATACCTGGCGGACGACGTCATGGCCATGAAACGCCAGGTTTACCACGTAGACCCGAAGGATCTGGGATGACCGCCGGCCGCGCGCCGTCCCGTCAGAATGAAGAAAGGAAGGACCCTCATGGAAAAGAATTGCCCTCATTGCGGAACCCCTCTGGAAGAAAACGCCCTGTTCTGCCCGGAATGCGGCGAAAAAGTAACGGCGGCCCCGTCGTCTTCGTACGATTGGCTGGATGAAGTATCGGCTGCGGAACCGGAAACGGCTGCGCCTGCACCGGCCGCTGAGCCTGTGTATACCGCGCCGGCTGCTGCCCCTGTGTATACCGCGCCGGCTGCTGCCCCGGCTGCTGCCGCGCCTGTCACGCCTGCGGCTCCGGCCCATTCCGCGCCGGTCCCGAAGACGGGCGAGCCCGAAGCCATCACGGTCTACAATAAGCCGCTGAGCACCGCCGCTTATTTCTGGACCCTCTTCCTGTTCCTTGTCCCCGGCATCGGCCTGATCGCCATGCTGATCATGGCTTTCACCGCCCGGAACAAGAACCGCCGGAACTTCGCCCAGGCCTGCCTGATCTACGTGCTGATCGTGCTGATCCTGCTCGGCCTCTTCATGCTGGTCCTCGTCGTCAGCGGCAAGAGCTTCGGCATCGACATCAGCAAATTCAGTTTCCAGACGATCTGGGAAGGATTCCTGAACGGGATCGGATTTGTGAAATAAAAAAAAGACAGAGGATCGTCTCTGTCTTCACAGTACGGGCGGCCGCCGGGCCGCCCTTTTTGTTGCTGTTTTAGTTTTGTATCGGTTCTTCCGTCCGTTTTATACCGCTATTTCCTGCCCGTTCAGCACGGCCCGCACCAGGTCGTCGCCCCGGTAACACAGTTTGAGGGAGAAGAACGGGGCGTCCTCGCGGACCAGTCTGAAGAAGATGCGGTCGCCTTCCCACTGCGGCAGCGCGTCCATTTCGGATTCGGGGATCCAGCGGAGGATGCCTTCGGAGGTATCTGTCAACTCGCCGGTGAAGCCGTCCGCGGTGAAGAGGTGCATGTATTCGGTGCCCCATTCGTCGCTGACGAAGGTGATGATGCCGCGGAACCGGTACTGCGTGAGGGTCAGGCCGGTCTCTTCGCGGACTTCGCGGAGGAGGCAGTCCTCCGGGCTCTCGCCGGCCTCGAATTTGCCGCCGATGCCGACCCATTTGCCGTGGTTGAGGTCATGGTCCTTTTTGACGCGGTGGAGCATCAGGTACTCATCGCCGCGGCGGATGTAGCACAGGGTCGTGTTCAGCATGTCATTCCCCGTCGAAGCCGTTCCAGCGGTAGTGGCCCACGATGGTCTTGTTGGTGGAGGTCAGGTAGTCCTCCTCGTAGAGCGTCTGGCCTTCGTTGGCGTGGTGCAGCACGTAGGGGACGCCGTCGTCCGCGCGGCGGTCCGAGATCACGGCGATGTGGCCGTTCCAGATGCCGCTGCTGCCGAAGAAGATCACGATGTCGCCGGGCTGCCAGGCTTCGATATCCGTGATGTCCGTGGTCAGCTTCTCCGCGCGGTGCTCGAAGAACGGGTACAGCACGCGCACGCGGCGGAAGTCGATCTTGTCCTCGCCGATGTCGAAAGCGCCTTCGCGGCCCAGGCCCTGCTCCGCCAGTTCGGTGGTGAACCATTCGGGGTGATTTTTAATGTCCGCGTCCACAAGGCTCTTGAATTCATAGCCCGCAGCGAGCAGGCCCGCGGCGACCACGTCCGTGCAGACGCCTTCCCAGACGCCGTTTTCATTGATCTCCGGATAGCCGCCCGCGAAATAGCTGGAGGCGTTGTACTGCGGCTTCCGCTCAAGGTATTTCTTGGCGCCGAGCAGGATGTCCGTCTGGTCGTCGATGCCGTTGGCGTTTTTGTCAAGCGGGCTGTGGTAGGTCTCGATGCCGAAGTCCTCACCGGTCTTGATGTAGTGGCCGGGCATGCGGGTATAGTCAAAAGCCGGGCCGACGTATTCGGTGTCGGTCGGATAAGGCTCGGTCACGGTGGTGGGTTCGGGGGTGGTAGTCAGATCTTCGGTGGTCTCTTCCGGGCCCGGTTCCAGGGTGGGGGAGACGACGGGCAGGGTCGGGGCTTCGCTGACTTCGCCGGAGCGGGCGGTGCTTGATTCATCACTTTCGCGCACGCTGGCGCCGCAGGCCGCGGTAAAGGCGAGGACGGCGATGATCATCAGCGCCATCCAGCCCAGCTTCCGGGGGGTTTCGGATCTATTCAAATCTCTCATGGAGTATCTCCTGAAAAACATGTGATAACCTCGCTATTATATCACAAATTCATGTTCCGTCAAGGATAACGGAGTTTTGACGCCGCAGGCGGCGGTTTTTGCGGGCCGCAGCGGCGGTTTCCGGCCGGCCGGACGGCGGTTTTATTCCACGCCGCGCCGGTAATTGCCCCGGGTGAAGGCAAAGTCTTTGTCGGGCTTTGCGGCCTCCGCCGGGCCGCCTGCCAGACCGGACTGGAGGCGGGACAGGATCGCGCGGGCTTCCGCCGGGGTCTCCGTGGTGAAGTGCACGCGCAGGCAGCCGCCGTACAGGGGCTGGTCCGCGAGCCAGAGCGGCACCGCATTGTACAGGACGCTCAGGCAGCTGCGGCAGCGGGCCTCGCAGAAGTGGGAGGCGCCGGTGCGGTCGGTGAGCGGCGTAAAGACCGGATGCGTCAGGGCGGGCTGCTTCCCCTCTTTCAGGCAGCGGCCCCGCGTTTTGAACAGGCACTGGGCGGAGATCATGAGCGGCAGGCGGCCGTAGATGAGCTGCTCGCGGGGGAGCAGGCCCCGGCCCAGGTCCGCCAGGTCTTTTTCGTGCGGCTCCAGGGGCAGGGTCAGGCACTGCGCGCCGAGCGCCGCGGCTTCCGCTTCCGCCGCCGTGTTCCAGGTGTAGAGGCTGCTGTCGAAAAGGCGCTCGCCGGGCAGGTCATGCTCCTGCCAGAAGCCCGCCTCTTCAAGGGAGGCAAGGACGACTGTGTCCGGGCCGTTTTCCCGCAGGGTCTGCAGGGATCTCTCCGCCGAAAACAGGCGTCGCATCTCCTGCCGGAAGACGGGAGGGAGGACGTAACCGGCGCGTTTGCCGGCCATGCGGATCTTCTCCGCCAGCGGGCCGAATTCTTCGGGCGTGACGTAATCTGCGGGAAGGTATACGGCGGCGGCCGGCGTCTGCAGGACTTCATCCAGGAGGCGGATATCGTCCAACTGGATGCAGAGATCCGCCGCAGTATAATCGGCCAGGGCCCGCGGCTGCGACGCCGTGCGCGTAAACATCACCGGTTCCGGCGGCGCGGGCTGACGGTAAGGGGCCAGCAGCGCTTCCTGCAGGCGGTCCAGCGCCTGGCGGCGCAGTTCGTTCAGCGCGGATACGGGCAGGAACGACGCGCCGTCCGACTCGATCTCCAGGCTCTCCAGAACGAATTCGCTCCCGCCGGTCTTCGAGATCTGCTGGCGCAGTTTTTCTTCGGTCAGCGGCTGTTTCACCGCCGCTTCGGCCTGTGGCCCGCGGGCGACGACGGATACGCCGTCCCGCGCCAGCGATAACTGTACGGCTTCTCCCTGCCGGAACACCAGCTTTCCGCTGACGGGCAGCGGCCGCGGCCCCAGATAGGCCTCCTGCAGCCGTGCTTTCTCCTCATCCGACAGGCTCACGTGGGTCTTCTTCGGCCCCGTGTCAAGCATGTCCGCGCCGTTATGGCGGCGGTAGTAGCCGGCCGTGAAGCCGCCCCGGTCGAACAGGGCGGACAGCGCTTTCCGGTCCTCCTCCCGCACGCGGAAGCGGCCTTCCGCCAGCAGGTCCAGGTATTTGCGGTAGATGGCCGTAACACCCGCGGTGTATTCCGGGCTCTTCATGCGGCCTTCAATTTTCAAAGAACTGACGCCGGCTTCCTGCAGCGCGGGGAGTTCGTCCAGGCCGCACAGGTCGCGCAGGTTCATCATGCGGCCGTCTTCATAAGGCAGGCGGCAGGGCTGGGCGCAGCGCCCGCGGTTGCCGCTGCGGCCTCCCAGGAAGGAGCTCATCAGGCAGCGGCCCGAATAGCAGTAGCACAGCGCGCCGTGGACGAAGACTTCGGTCTCCAGGCCGCTCTCCTCCCCGACCGCGCGGATCTCCTCCAGGGACAGTTCCCGCGGCAGCACCAGGCGTTTCACGCCCCGCGCCTCCAGCAGCCGCGCGCCCTCCGGCCCGCAAACCGCCGACTGGGTGGACATGTGCAGCGGCAGGCCCGGGAAATGATCCCGCAGGAAGGCCAGCACGCCGAGGTCCTGGATGATCACGCCGTCCACGCCGTTCCGGTAAATGGGCTCCATGTAGTCGTACAGCTGGTCCGCCAGTTCCCGCTCCTTGAGCAGCGTATTGACAGTCAGATAGACCTTTTTGCCCCGCAGGTGCGCGTAGTCGAGCGCCCGGAAGAGCTTGTCGCCCTCCGGGTTGTCCGCGTAGGCGCGGGCGCCGAACAGCGGGCCGCCCATATAGACGGCGTCGGCCCCGGCCTGAAAGGCCGCCGTCAGGGACTCGAAGGAGCCGGCCGGGGACAGGAGTTCCGGGACGACGCGGTCAGGTCTCGTCATGACGGATCTTGCTGGAGACCAGCTCGTGCTTGACGCTATACAGTTCCTGCTCCAGCGCCGCCTGCTTTTTGGTGAGTTCCTCCACCTGCGCCTGGGCCTTGAAATAATCGTCGGCCATGTTCAGGATCAGCGTCAGGTAGCGGAAATCCTCCGTCTGGCGCAGGTATCCCTGCGTCTTGGCCAGTTCCGCCGCCTTGCCGTTCACATACGTGGCGACGCGCTGCAGATAGGCCTCCTGCTCGGCCCCGCCGAGCACGTAGGATTTCCCCAGTAAAGTGACTTCTGTATAGTTTTTCTCAGCCATGGAACAGGCCTCCCGGTCAACTCGATTTTACTGCGGGACCCAGGCGAAATGCCGCCGGATCCCAGTATCAGTATAGTACGAAAACAGTCAAAACACAAGGGAGAAATACAATATCTATTAAGAAAAGAAAAAAGACCCCCAAGATATGGGGGTCGGTGATTTTTCGAAAGTCTTACGCTTCGAGCAGCGGCTTTATCAAAGCGGCGGTCTCCGCCATCTCCTCCGGCGTGGTCGTGCCCGGCTTCCAGAGGCCCAGCACGCCGTCGTCCGCGCGCCGCGGGATCACGTGCAGGTGGAAGTGGAAGACGGTCTGGCCGGCGGATAAGCCGTTGTTCTGGATCAGGTTGAAGCCGTCGTACCCGAGTGCTTTCATCTGCGCCGCGCCGACGCGCGCGCCGACCGCCATCGCATGGCCCAGCAGGTCCTCCGGCATCTCCGTCGCGTCCGCGTGATGCTCCTTCGGCAGCACCAGCGCGTGGCCCCGCGCCGCCGGTCCCAGGTCCAGGATCACCCGCACCCGGTCGTCCTCAAACAGCGTCGCCGAGGGGATCTCCCCCGCCGCGATCTTGCAGAAAATACAGTTTTCCATTCCGGTCTCCTCCTCTTATTTTCTCTTGAAATAACTTGCCAGCAGGGACTTCATCATCCCCAGCGCCCGCACCTTCAGCAGCGCCGCGCCCGCGAAATACAGCAGAATGCCCAGCGGGATCTGGATCAGCACCGTGGCCAGGTCGGGCAGTCCCAGAAACTGCACCGCATACACGGCGGCCGCCATGACCAGCGCCAGCAGGATGTGCGGCGCCATGTCTTTGAGCTGCTCGCCGTAGCGGTAATTCAGCAGCTTCCGGTTCGGCCACGAATTGATCAGCTGCGACATCACGGAGTTGAAAATGGAGCCCAGCGCCATCGCCAGCACGCTGATGTTCACCGTGACCAAAAGGGTCGTGATGCCCACGATCTTTTTCAGGATCTCCAGCTTCAGGAACAGGTCGCTGCGCCCCAGCGCCTTGATGGCGTTCAGGTTCGCGGTATGCACGCAGTAGAACGCGTAGACGAAGCAGAAGATCTGCAGGAAGGGCACGGCGGGCATCCACTGCTCGTGCAGCAGCAGGCGGACGAGCGGCGTCGCGCAGGCGGCCAGGCCCGCCATCATGGGCATGATGATGAAGGAACTGACCTGGATGGCCTTGCGTGTGGTCTCCTTGACCTTCGCGCGGTCGTCCTGCTCCGCCGCCATCACGGGCAGCAGCACGCTGTTCGTGGCGTCGTTGATATTGGTCACCAGCAGGTTCGGGAACGTGTCGCCCTTGTTGTAAAACGCCAGGTCTATGTCAGTGTATTTCAGGGCGATCACCATCTGGTACAGCTTGCTGTAGACCGTGTCCACGAGCGTGGAGGCCAGCAGTTTCCAGGCATAGGAGAACAGGCCTTTGAGGCGTTCGAAGGAGAACATCCGCTTCGGGCGCCATTTGACCGTGATCCAGAGGATGATCGTGTCGATCGTGATGTTGACCAGGTTCTGGACGATGAGGGCCCAGACACCGTAGCCGTTGTGCGCCATCCACAGGCCGACCACCGCGGCGACGATGGTGCCGCCCAGCGTGGCGAAGAAGAAGCGCTTGAAGATCAGATTGCGCGCCACGTACGCGGTCTGGATGTTCTTGATGCCGCCGAAGATCAGGATCAGCCCCAGGCCGCGGATCGGCCAGATCAGGTCCGGATCTTTATTGATCTTCGCGACCAGCGGCGCTGCCGCGAACAGCAGCGCGTAGAGCACCACGCACATGACGATGTTGAAGTAGAAGACCGTGGAGAAATCCAGGTCGTCCGCGTCCTTTTTCTGGACCAGCGCGTCGTTCAGCCCGCAGCTCACGAAAACGCTGACGATGGTGGTGATGATCGTGACGATCGCCACCTGCCCGTACGGGTCCGGCCCCAGCAGCTGCGCCAGGCGGATGGATACGATAAAAGAGACGCCCTGCGCGCCGAAGCGCTCCAGGAAGCGCCAAAGGAAATTGGAAGAGATGCGCCGGCCGTTGTCACCCATGCTGCTCTCCTCCCCGGTTTTTCAGTTTCGCCAGGAACGGCAGGGCCTTTTTGAGGGCCGCGCGCCGCTGCTGTTTTTTATAGGCGTCGTAGAAAGGCTTGAGGTCCGCGTCCCGCGCGGCTTCGTCCGCCCGCCCCTGCTCTTTCAGGGCCAGAAAGCGGTACTCGGCCAGGACGTGGCGGCGGTAGGCCTTGGCTTTTTCGATCTCTTCGTGGAAGCGGCCGTCATAGTGCGCGTCCACGCGGTCCAGCATGTCGGACATGACGGCTTCGTGGTCCAGGCGCGCCTGCACGTCCCGCCACACGTCGGCGGTCCAGGATCCCTTCACGCCCTCGTTGTGCACGCACATCGGCGCGGCCAGGTAGCGGACTTTGCCGAGGATGGCGGCGTGGAGCAGCCAGGGGTAATCGCCCACGCCGGAGACGAAAAAGGCGTCCGGCAGGGCTTCGCCGACTTCGCGGCGCATCAGGAAGGAGTTGGTGGCGAACAGGCCCGCGCCGTTCACGATGATCTCCTCCCGCGAATAATCGCGGTCCTCTTCCTCCGCCGGGTACAGCACGTCCTCCGCGGGATCCGTCCCCTCGCGGTGCAGCACGCCGCGGTGCACGCACATCGAGTAGTCCGGGTGCGCCTCCAGGAAATCGGCCTGGCGCTGCAGTTTGAGCGGGTCCGTGAACTGGTCGTCCCCGTCGCAGACCGCGAAATATTTGCCCTGCGCCTTCGGGTACAGGAAGGTCTTCATGATGGGGGTGTCCGGCTTGGAGAACTGGTTTTCCGTCTGGTAGATGGGTTTGATGATGTCCGGGTAGCGCGCCTCGAATTCGCGGATGACGGCGGCGGTGCCGTCCGGAGAGGCGTCGTCGTGCACGATAACCTCAAAGGGGAAGTCCGTCTGCTGCATCACAAAACTTTCCAGCGTCTGCCGGATGTAGGATTCGTGATTGTAAGCCAGGCAAAGGACGGAAACCAGAGGGGTCATGGGCAGTCTCTCTTATCGGAGGATGATGTCGCAGATGCGGTCGACGTCGTCCGCCGCCAGGTCCGCGTAGAGCGGCAGGGTCAGGACCCGGTCCGCGATGTGCGCGGCGATCGGGGTCTTCTCCCGGCCCGCAGTGGGCAGATCGCGGTAGCAGTCGATATCGTTGGTCAGCGGGTAAAAATATTTGCGGGGGACGATGTCCTCGGCCGCGAGCTTATCGAAGATCTCATCGCGGCTCTCCTTGTACCCGTCGAAAACGACGGGGAAATACGCATGGTTAGGCGTGACGTTCGCCTGCGGCTCCGCCAGCACGATGCCGGGCCGGCCGGACAGGCGCGCGCGGTAATGCGCCACCACCCGGCCGCGCTTTTCGATCTCGCCGGTCACGTGGCGCAGGTTGCACAGGCCCATGGAGGCCTGGAATTCGCTCATCTTGGCGTTGCCGCCGACGTAGGCCACTTCTTCCGGCCCGCGGATGCCGAAGTTCTTGAGATCGTTCAGCAGCTGCGGCAGGGCGTCGCTGTGGTAAGCGAGCGCACCGCCTTCGATGGTATGGAAGACCTTGGTGGCGTGGAAGCTGAACATCGAGATATCGCCGAAGGACGCGCTGCTGACCGGCGCCCCGTCGGGCTGCTGCCGGAACACGCCGAACGCGTGGGCCGCGTCGTAGATCAGCGGCAGGTGGTATTCCTCCGCCAGGCGGGCGAAGGCGTCCACGTCGCAGAGCCGGCCGTACACGTGCACGGGGAGGATCGCGACGGTCTTTTCCGTGATCAGCGCGCGGACCTTCTCCGGGTCCAGCGTGTACGTGACCGGATCGATATCCGCGAACACCGGGACCAGCCCGTTGCGGGTGATGGCGTGCGTGGTGGACACGAAAGTGTACGGCGTGGTGATCACTTCCCCGCCCGCGGGCAGGTGCAGCGACGCGACCGCGGTCTCCAGGGCCAGGTGGCCGTTGGTGAACAGCGTCACGTGCGGGATGCCGAAATAATCCGCCAGAGCCGCTTCCAGGGCCTGGTGCTTCGCGCCCATATTGGTCAGCCAGTGGGAATCCCACAGGTCTTTGAGCTCCGCGCAGAATTCGTCAAAATCCGGCAGGGAGGAACGGGTCACATTGATACGCATGGGGTGTGCTCCTAAATATATTCGCCGGCGGTCACGCGGAACACGCTGCCGGTCATCATGGCGGAGGCGTCGGACATCAGGTAGACCAGGGCCTCCAGGTAATCGCTGCGTTCCAGCATGCGGCCCATGGGCAGGATCTCCGCCGCGCGCCGGCGCAGCTGGGCCTCGCTTTCGCCCTGCGAGCGGCGCAGCGCCACTTCGCCTTCGGTGGGCGTCCAGCCCAGGGTCAGGTAATTGCAGCGGATCTGCTCCGTGGCGTAATTGTGCGCGATGTGCTCCATCAGGATGCGCAGGACGCCTTTGGAGCAGGCGTACGCCGCGCGGTCCTTCTGGCCGCCCCAGGCGTGGGCGGAGCCGGTCAGGACGATGGTGCCGCCGCCCTGCTTCCGCATGGGCTCCAGCGCCTGCTGGATGCAGAAGAACGCCGCGCGGAAGTTGATGTTCATCACCCGGTCGAACGTTTCCTGGTCGCAGGTGTCCAGCGGCGAGACCGGCGTGATGCCGGCATAGATGTACAGGCCGTCGATGCGGCCGAAATGCTTCACCGTTTCGTCGATCAGCTTGCGGCAGTCCTCCACCTTCTCCAGGTCCGTGTGGACGAACAGCCCTTCGCTGCCGTAGGTCTCCATCAGGCGCACGGAGCGGTTGGCGGCCTCTTCATCCCGGCCGCCGATCACGACTTTCGCGCCGCGGCGGGCGAATTCCTCCGCCGCTGCCCGGCCGACGCCCTTGGTGCCGCCGGAGACGACGATCACTTTTCCTGTCAGTTCCTTGTCTGTCATGCCAGCTCCAGCGCTTTGTCCGCATCGAACGCGGTGAGGACCATGTCCCGGCCCTCTTCGTCATAAACCTTCACGGCGGCGGCGTATTCTTTGAGCGCCGCGGCCAGTTCTTCCTTTGTATTGCAGATCAGGTACAGGCGCGTCAGCACCTGCTTTTCCGTCCCGACCCATTCGGGGAGGACGGTGTCGCCTTCATGGAGGCGCACGATGTTCGCGACGACGCGCGGGTCGTCCGCCGCTTTATCCAGGCCTTCGATGCGGGCGATAGTCCCCTGCCGCAGCAGGAACCACTGCGTCGCGCCCCATTTGCCGCGGAAGCGGGCGTCGTCGTCCTGCGCCAGGTCCACGCCGCCTTCGCTGCCGGTCAGGGCAAAGCGGATCAGCATCTCGCGCTGGTCGAAGCCGTGGACGGCCTTCATCAGCAGGTGCGGGGCCTCGCCCTGCAGGCGGAAGCCCGTGTCGTATACGTAAAACTCGCCGTCCTCGTAGAACGCGGACAGCATCAGCACGCCGTTCCGGATGCCGATGGCCTTGAAGAGGCGCAGCGCGTTGGCATGCATGCGTTCAAAATACTCGTCGATGTGCTTGGACGGGTAGGTGCCGCCCAGGCAGACCCGGGACAGGCCCGGCTGTTCGTCCGTGGTGTAGCGGTCGTAGATGCAGGACGCGCTGCAATAGCCGTCCTTGAATGTGTAGTACAGGCCCATGTCCTCGCACTGCATGTAGCGCTCCACGATGAAGCGGCGGGCGCGGGAGGCGTCCAGAGCCTTTTCGACCGCGGCCGGGATCTCCGCTTCGGAGAAGCAGACGGTCATGCCCATGCCGCTGCAGCTGTCCACGGGCTTCACCATGACCGGGTAGACGATCTTGTCCAGGTCCTCGCGGCGCAGGCGCTCGTCCAGGTAGTACTCGGGCACGCCGTGCACGCCGTAGCGCTCGCAGGTGGCCTTGAAAATGTCCTTGTAAGAGAACACGTCCACGATGTCCTGTGTGGCATAGCAGTGGAAGCCAAGGGCGTCACACACCTTGCAGTAGGCGGGGACCAGGATGTCCGCGACGCCGACCAGCACGCCGTCCACCTGCTCTTCGCGGGCGAGGGCGACCAGGCCGGGGACGTCCAGGCCGTCCACGTCGCAGGCCTTCCAGGCGCACTTCTTGGCCGCGTCCTCCGGGCGGTTGCTGGTGACCAGGGTCTTCACGCCCAGGGAGTTGGCGAGTTCCACGAGCGGGATGGTCTCGGGGTTGGCGCCGAGGATCAGTAATTTTTTGCCGGTCAGGTCATTTTTCATAAATGGCTCCTTATCGGGCCGATGAAACATCGGCCCTTACGAAAGGGATCGGTTCTTGCCCGGCCCCTACAGGGTATATTCTTCCCCGGTGCACATAAACAGGAAGTCCTGCTCCGGGTATTCTTTCGTCATGCATTCATAAAACAGGTCCGCGCGGCCGCCGTGGGAGGCGAACATGCCGAAGTGGCAGGGGACCAGAAGGCGGGGCTTCACCAGGGCTGCGAGGGTCGCGCAGTCCTTCCAGTCCAGGTTGCCGTACGCGCCGTTGATGGGGGCGGCCATCAAGTCTACCGAGCCGTCGGACAGGTATTCGGGGACGAGGTCCGGGCGCAGGCAGGTGTCGCCCGCGAAAAGCAGGCGCTTCCCGTCGCATTCCGCCAGCAGGCCGACCGCCTGCGGCGCGCCGGTGCCGTGGTCGCAGGAAATGAAGTGCAGGCGGAAGCCGTCCGCTTCCACGCGGTCTCCCGGCGACACGAAGCGGACGCGGGATTCGTCCAGGCCGTTCCCCTTCACCAGGCCGCGGCAGTCCTGCGCGGCAAATAAAACGCTCCCCGCCCTGAACAGGGCGGGCATGGCGTCCGCGTCATAATGATCGGCATGGCAGTGGGTGGCCACGATCACGTCCGACGGCAGGTCCTCCGGAGCGATCGGGGCGGGGATCAGGCGCTTGAAGCCGTCATTGCCCTCCATCGTCCGGACCCAGTCGCTTAAGTACGGGTCGATCAGCAGCCATTTTCCTGCCCCGTTTTGTACGGCAAAGCCCGCCTGACCTAAAAAGAACAGGCGGGGCTTCGGATTCCGTGCGGAGCGCATCAGGTCCCGCAGCATAAAACACCTCTCTGATATGGTTCCTTATTCCTCAGGCAGTTCGGACGTGCAGTGAGGGCAGCGCACCGCATCCAGCGGGATCTCGCTCTTGCAGAACGGGCAGATCTTGGTGGTGGGGGCGGCAGGCGCTTCTTCCTTGCCGGCTTCGCGCGCCTTGTTGATGGCCTTCACGATCATGAACACGATCAGCGCGAGGATCAGGAACGTGATGATGGCCGCGATGAAGGCGCCGAACTTGATGGCGACTTCTTCGATCGGTTCGCCGGTCACTTTGTCCACACCCGCTTCATGGATCACGATCTTCAGCGAATTGTCCAGGTTGTCGATGCCCGGGATCAGCGACAGCAGAGGATTGACGATATTGCCGGTGAAGGCCGTCACCAGAGCCGTGAACGCACCGCCGATGATCACGCCGATGGCCATGTCGACCATGTTGCCCTTCACGGCGAATTCCTTGAATTCCTTCATGAACTTCTTCATATTTCTTCCTCCTCGGACGGGTCCGGCCGTTTCGCATCCGGTCCCGCCTGTATTTTACTCCTTTCAGGACAGAAATGCAAGAGAGGCCGCCTCAATTACGCGCTCCATCTGCTCTTTCGTCCCGACCGTGATGCGCAGACAGCCCTCCAGCGACGCGCTCTGCCGCACATCGCGCACGAAAATGTTCGCGGCCTCCCACTGCCGGCCCAGTACCGCTTTGATCTCCGGCGTGCGGCAGCGGATCAGCACGAAATTCCCGCGGCTCTCAAAGGCTCTGATGTACTCGCTCAGCGGCCCTTCGTTGAACGCGCGGATGAACCGGTCGCGCGCCTCCTGCACTTCGCGCACGTACGCCCGCATGTATCCGACGTCCTGCAGTGCGGCCAGCGCGGCGACCTGCGTGAACGTATTGATGTTCTTCGGGTTGCGGATCTTGGAGATCGTTTCGAT
This sequence comes from Lachnospiraceae bacterium, assembly GCA_017430085.1. Classification (GTDB taxonomy): domain Bacteria; phylum Bacillota; class Clostridia; order Lachnospirales; family Lachnospiraceae; genus UBA6987. The sequence continues at coordinate 68,408 of JAFRNR010000014.1, forward strand.
GTTCTCGCGCGACGCCAGCAGGTACCCGAAGCGCAGGTTCGCCAGCCCGAAAGCCTTGGACAGTGTGCGCGTGATCAGCAGGTTGCCGTACGAGCGCACCAGCGGGGCGACGGTCTGGTCCGCGAACTCCTGGTAGGCCTCGTCCACCAGGAAGCAGATCTCCGGGTAGTCCCGCAGAAAGCTTTCAATGACGGCTTCCGGGACCAGCGTGCCGCTGGGGTTGTTGGGGTTGCAGATATAGACCAGGCGGGGCTTCACGGCCTCGATGCGGCGGCGGAAGCTCTCCTCATCGAAGACGAAATCCGCGCCCAGCTCGCCGTAAAACATCCGCGCGCCGGTGGATTCCGCGGTCAGGCGGAAGTTGTCGTAGGAAGGCCACAGGATCAGGACGCGGTCGCCTTCCTTCAGGTACGCGCGCACCAGGTATTCGTGCAGGCCGTCCGAGCCGCCGAAGTACTGGATGTTTTCCGCAGGCAGCTGCGTATAATCCGACAGGGCCTGCATCAACTCCTCATTGAAGGTGGAGGGATACAGGTGGAAGAAGTCGTCCTGGTCCATCAGTTCCTTCAGGCGCCGGCGCACCAGCGGCGAAGGCGGGACGGCCGCTTCGTTCCAGTCCAGTTTCAGGATATCTTTCCGTTCCGCCGGGCTGACCGCCCAGATCTTGTGGGACGCAACGGTATAGGGTTTGACCTGGTCAAGGCTTTCGTTCCAGAGACTCACAGCGCACCTCCGTAGTTTTCATAGGACGGATCCAGGGCCTTCAGCTCCGAAAACGTGTCGATCTCCTGCACGTCCTCCGCCAGGCACGGGCGGATCGCCACCCGGTAATTGTCGCGCAGCACCGCCATCGGCACCTGCTCCCAGTAATATTCCCGGCCGCCGGGCATGTCCGCCACGGTCTCCAAGTCCTGCGACAGCTTCCGGCCGTCCTCTTCGCTCCAGTAGGAAATGCCGATGACCTGGTAGCAGTCCAGGCCGCCGCGCCGTTCCTCCAGGATGTAGCCGCCGCGCGTGGTGAAGCACCAGTCGTCGGTACGTTCCGCGTAGACCCCCAGGAAGTTGGATTCATAATGGTACGGCGCGATCAGGGACGGCTTCTGCAGCAACAGATCCGCGTCGAAGATGTACGCGTTGGACAGCACGTCCTTCACACACAGCGCGGACAGGATGTTGTTGGCCTCGCCGTAGGCGGGGTTCTCCACGAAGCGGATCATGGGGTATTTCTCCAGCAGGACGTCAAAAGCCTCCGCCTTGTAGCCGCGGACGATGTAGATTTCTTTGATCCCAGCCGCCAGCACCGCGTCCAGCAGGCCGTCGATCAGCCGCTTCCCGTTCACGGAAATGAGCGGTTTGGGGATGTCCAGCGTGACCGGGGCCAGGCGCGAACCGAAGCCGGCCGCGATAAAAACCGCGCGGCGGACCCGGTACGGTTCCAGCGCCGCCAGACCGGCCGAGGTGATGCCGAGCTCCGAGAGCAGGCCGCGTTCCGCCAGCCCGCGCACCAGTTTGTTCACGGTGCCCAGGGAGAGGCCGCTTTTTGCCGCCAGCTGCCGCTGGGGCAGGGAGGTCTTCGCTTCCGCCAGCAGGGCCAGGATCTGGAATTCTTTTTTTGAAATGGGTGTCATGGGTTTCCTCGCAAAAATGTTCAGATATGTGGGATAATACCACTCATCTGAACATTTGTCAAGGTTTTTTGTTCAGTTTTTGCGTCGCAGTCAATCGAGTTGAACGCCATGCTCCGCCAGCACCTCTTTGTACGGCCGGTCCGGGTCGAAAATGAACTCCAGGTGGCCGCTGCTGCGGACGCCGCCGGGGGGCGGAGACATGTAGTCGCCGTACTCGCGGGTCAGGAAGTCGTCATAGCCGGCGGGGATGGGGAGTTCGATGCCTTCGAAGGGGACGAGGATCTGCTCCGCCAGGTCCGCTTTCGGGAAATAGTTGCTGTGGTAGGCGTCCACGGTGATCACGGCGTGGGAGACGTAAGCGGTCTCACGGCCCTCGAAGCTGCGGGCCAGGCGGTCGATCTCCTTCCGGTTTTCATAGGGGTCGCGGCCGGACCAGCTGTCGGCGCGCGCCTGCTCCTCCGGGGAAAGGTGCGGGTGGGAGCGCCGCATGTAGGAGGAATTGTCGCGGTTCAGGGCCATGATCCGGTGATACAGCGGCTCGCCCTCCTCCGGGACCCACGGGTCCAGCGGGAAAATGTCCGCCATCACGCCCTGATTGATAGGCTGGTACATAAAGGACGGAGTCGCGGCCGTGGTGCGGCTGTTGCGGAGTTTTGCATAGCTGTAGAAGTAGCCCGGATCGGTGTCCGGTGTCTGCAGGAAATAGGGTTCGGAAAACCATTCGGGATGGGCCAGGAGCTCCTCGTAATCCGCGCGGGGCATGGCGATGTCGATGTCATCGTCCCAGGGGATGAAGCCGTGATGGCGCACGGCGCCGAGCATGGAACCGCCCACCAGGAAGCAGGTGAGGCCGTGGTCCCGGCAGGTCTCGTACAGCGTGCGCGCGAGGTCCAGTTCCACCAGCCAGAGCTTCTTCCGCCAGGTCTCCACGGGGAAGTCCCAGCGCACGTCCGGTTCCAGCCAGGTCCTGTCCCAGCCCATTTTCCGCAGGATGCGCGTGGTTTCTTTCATTTCTTCCTCCCCAGTTTCAGGAACGGTTTGCCGCGCCGGATGAGTTCGCCGCGGCGGGTAATGACCGCGGCGCTGACCGCAAAGAACAGGGCCGTCAGGATCAGGGCCAGGCCGGACTGCTTCTCCAGGAAACGGTCGCCGGCGGCCACCCAGAGTCCGGGCAGGACCTGCGCGGCGTCGATGAGGCCGTGGATCAGGATCACCAGGAGCAGGCTGCCGCTCCGGGTATAGACTGTCTGCAGGAACAGGGCCGTCAGCGTGGCGAAGACCGCCTGCAGGACGACCGTTCCGGGGGCTGACGTGAGCAGGTTCACGAGGTGCATCGCGCCGAAGACCACGGCGACGGCCAGGAAATCCCGCGCCTTGTATTTGCCTTCTTCCTCGAACAGGAGGCGGCCCCAGAGACGGAAAACGCACTCCTCCCAGAAGGCGGTCAGGACGAGGCTGACGAGGACGGAGAGAAGGCTGCCCGCTGACGGCGACTGCGTCGCGGGGCCCAGGCCGAACGCCAGATAGACTGCGGGGGCGACCAGGGAGACGAGGATCAGCAGCGGCAGCAGCGGCCGGTTCCGCAGGGGGATGCGGGCCGCCCCGCCGGCCAGGGCAAGCGCGCCGATCCCGACCGCCAGCTTGACAGCGGAGGACACGATCGGGAAACTGCTGTTCCGGTCTGCATAAGCGCCGGCGGTCACCAGGACGGTGGCAGCCAGGCAGAACAGAAAATAGGCGCCGAGCCGCCGGCCTTCGGGCAGGCCGCGCATTTCTTCGAGAAAGTTTTTGTGCATGGTTATCCTTCAGAAGTTCGGGGCATCCGCCCCTTTATTGTTTGCGAGGGTGTCGCGGCGGTTTTCAGACTGTCGCGCGGCGGCGATTTCAGACCGTCGCGCGGTCCCGGACCAGCTCCAGGCGGCGTACCGTCTGGCCGATCTGACGGGCCGTATCGCCCGCGGTCATGGCCGTGGGGCCGATATCCAGTTCCGCTCGTTCGCCGGCCAGCCCGCACAGGTACGCGCCGGCGGCAGCCAGCTTCGGAAGGCTTCCCTCTCCGTAGCCGAGCAGGGCCGCGAGGACGCCGGAAAGGACGTCGCCGCTGCCCGCGGTCGCCATGCCCGCGCAGCCGCGGTCCGTGATCCAGGTCTCCGTGCCGTCGGTCACCACGGTCCCGCTGCCCTTTAATAGCACGGTGCAGCGCCATTCTTCCGCCAGCTGCTTCGCATAACGGAGCGGTTCCCGCTCGATCTCCGCCGCCGGGACGCCCAGCAGGCGGGAGGCTTCGCCCAGATGGGGCGTGAGCAGGACCTGCGCGCGGGACTCATGCAGCGCGGCGGGGCCCAGTTCGGACAGGGCGAACAGTCCGTCCGCGTCGATCACCAGGCGGCCTTCAAAATGCGCCAGCACATAGGCCAGCGCCTGTTTTACCGCTTCGCCGCGGCCGATTCCCATCCCGAAGGACAGGGTCTTCACGCGCCGCAGCAGGGCGGCCCATTCTTCTTCCGCAAAAGCCAGTTCACCCGCCCCGTTTTCCGAGAGGGGAAACAGCGTGCTTTCGAGTACCAGCGGTGCGATCAGGGGGCACAGGCTGCGGGGCGCCGCCGCCACCGCCACGCCGGCTCCGCTGCGCATCGCCGCGCAGGCCATCGCCGCCAGCCGCGGAGCGCCGCTGTAGGGCAGCGAACCTCCGGCCAGCCCGGCATAGCCGTATTTTCCTTTATGGGACCAGTGTTCCCGGCGCGGGATACAAGCCGCCGCGTCCGCTTCTTCCATCAGCCGTGCGTCCACTGCCAGCGGCGGGATCCCGATATCCGCGTTGACCAGCTCGCCCCGCACGTCGCGCGCCCGGCCCAGGAAATGCCCCGGCTTCAGTGACCCGATCGAAACCGTCCGGTCCGCCTTCACCGCGCACTCCCCCAGCCCGCTGTCACCCGACAAACCGCTGGGGATGTCCACGGAGACCACATATGCGCCGCTCGCGTTGATCTGCCGGATGGCGTCCGCGGTCAGTCCGCGCGGCTCCCCGGAGAACCCGGTGCCCAGCAGGCAGTCCGCCAGCGCGGTGAAGCCACTCAAATCCGTGCCCGCCTCATACGGCACAAGCGGGATGCCCCGCTCCCGGCACTGCGCACGGTAAAACGCCCCGTCTTCCGAAGCTTTCTCCGACAGGGTAAAGACCGTGACCGGGAGGCCGCGCGCTTCCAGCAGCAGCGCCAGTGCATAGCCGTCGCCGCCGTTGCCGCCGCTGCCGCACAGGATCCCCGTCCGGCCGGAAAAGCGGCCTTTTTCCGCCACGGCGGCAGCCGCCCGGCCCATCAGTTCCCGGCCCGGCGTTCCCGCCGCAATGCACGCGGCGTCGCTGTCCCGCATCGTTTGTACGGATACGATCTCCTGCATATTATTTGACCGTCAGTTTAACGGTATCGGATACCAGCGTCCGTCCGTGCGCATCCGTCACGATGCAGCGGAACATGTATCCGTTCCGGCCTGACGTGACCCCCACCGAGATGGTTCTCTTACTACCCCAGTTTTTCCAGCTCCTTCCGCCGTCCTTGCTGTATAACCACTGATAGTTCAGGCCCACGCCGGTCGCCGTCACGGAAAACGTGACCGTATCGCCCACTTTGCCGCTCTTAGATGTCGGCTGGGACGTGATCTCCGGGAAGACCGTCAGTTTCACCATGTCGGAGCTGGCGGTGGTGCCGTAGGGATCCGTGACCTTGCACATAAAATGATACTGGTCCCGGCCCGCCGTGACCGCTACCGAAATGGACTTTCCTTTGCCCCAGCGGCTCCAGGTGCCTCCGTCCTTTTTGTAATACCACTGGTATTCCAGGTCTTTCCCTTTTGCTTCCGCCGTAAATACGGCCGTTTCCCCTACGCAGCAGTGCTGAGGCTTCGGGTTCCGCGTAAAGACCGGAACGACGGCCAGCCTGGCGGCATTCGAGACGGCCTGGTTGCCGAACGCATCGGTCACGATGCAGCGGAACAGATACCCGGCGCGGGACTCCGTTGCCACGACCGTCATTTTTTTCTTGGTCGACCAGCTCCCCCAGGTATTGCCTTCGTCCCGGCTGTACTGCCATTGATAGGTCAGATCTTTTCCGTATGCCTTGATGCTGAACGTTGCCGTCTTATCGATCTGGACCTTCTTTCCTTTGAGCTGCCCTTCGAAACAGGCCATGACCCACAGACTTGCCGGTTCGGTGATCAGCGTGTTTCCGGCGGCATCTTTTACGACACAGTGGTATTTCATGCCGTTCAGATTCACTCTCGTATTGACCTGGATCGTCGGCGGGTCGATCCCGTCCCACGAGGTCATCGGCCAGAAAAATTCTTCGCCGTCTTCGTTGGTTTCTAAATACTCCCAGCGGTACGATGCCGCATTGACCGCCGTGACCGAAAACTCCGCGGGGGACCCCGCCGCTGCCACCGTGTCCTGCGGCTGTGCGACGATGCTGAGCACCTGCAGGGTGACGACGCGGCTCGTCACCGACGCCGAACCGTTGCTGACAACACATTTATACCGGTAACCGTCATGCCGTGCCAGCGTCGTCAGCTGATAACTGTCCGTTATGCCGCTGTCTGCGTGAACGGCCGCCCAGCCGGTCCACCCGGGCTTGGAATAATACCACTGATAAGTCAGGTCCCTGCCTTCTGCGGTCAGGGACAGCGTGGCAAGCTTTCCGTCGGCGGAATACCAGATCTCGGGAGGCTGCTCCGTAATGCTCACCGGTCTGCCCAGGAAATGGATCTCCGCCTGTTCCGGGAAACAGGCCGTTCCCAGGCTTACTGTGTTCCAGTCTGCCTCTTCTCCGAAGAAATTCACGTCGCCGAGAGCCGTGCAGGCCGCAAACGCGCGGTTTCCGATGCTCTGCAGACTGTATTGGAGTGCGATCTCCGTCAGGGCCGTGCATCCGTAAAAAGCTTTTTCGCCGATCTCACTGAGCCGGCCGGGGAACTCCGCCGTTTTCAGGCCGGAGCAAAGATTAAAAGCCAGATCCCCGATCCCGGTCAGACCGTCCGGGAACGTGATGCTTTCCAGCGCATAGCAGTCGGAAAAAGCTTCCTGCCCGATCTCCGTCAAGGTGTCCGGGAACGTCACGTCCGTCAGTTTGCTGCATCCCATGAACATGCCGGCAGGGAGAGTCTGTATCTCTGCCAGGATCGTCACGGATGTGAGTTCCGTGCAGTTCTTGAACACATCCGGCCCGATGGATGCCGTATTGGCCGGGACCGTGACGCTCTTCAGATTTTTGCAGTTCAGGAAGCAGCTCCCGCCCAGACTGTAGACCCCGGCCGGGATCGTGATCCCCGAGAGAGCCGTGCATCCGCTGAAAGTGTATGCTTCAAGATCTCCGATCCCGTCGGGAAGCGTCACGGAACTGAGTTTTTTGCAGTTCCGGAAGGCGCTTTCTCCCACGCTGATCACGCTGTCCGGGATCGTCACGGAAGTGGCGCAGCGGCAGTCATAGAAGGCATAGCGGCCGATACTGGTGACACCGCTGCCGATCACGATCTTCAGGATCCCGTCGGTCGTGCTGGACGAATACCACGGCGCTTTGTTGTCCGAACTGTCATAATTGTACATGTTGCCGGACCCGCTGATCTGCAGGGTCCGGCTGCTTTCATCATAGCTGTAGGTCAGATCCGGGCCGCACTGTCCCGAAGAAGCCGCTTCCGCGCTCCTTCCGGCACACAGGATCAGGATCAGGGCAGCCACTGCCGGTATCCATTTCCAGAGCTTCATACTGCTTGCTCCTTTCATATGCAGGTCCGTGCCGGTTTCGGTCAGGCCTGATGCAGATGCACGTCCACCTGCTGGCGCGGCATCGCGATGCCGGCCGCCTGCAGTTCGTTCTTGGCGCTCTCCAGCAGGTCGAAATACACGTCCCAGTAATTGGCCGTCGCCGTCCAGGCGCGGCAGGTCAGTTCCACGTTGCCGCCGCTCTGCGTGCAGACGCGGGCGAACGGGGTCGGATCCTGCAGGACCTTTTCGTTCTTCTCCATCACGGACTGCAGGATGTCCTTCGCCAGATTGAAATCGCTGCCGTAGGCAATGGCGAAAGTGTGATCCACGCGGCGGATGTCTTTTTCGGTGTAGTTGATGATGTTGCTGGCCGAGGCGCTGCCGTTCGGGATATACACGACGCGGTTGTCCACGGTGACCAGCTTGGTGCTGACCAGGTTGATGGCTTCCACGGTGCCCGCCTGCCCGGCCACTTCCACGTAGTCTTCCACTTTATACGGGCGCGTCACCAGCAGCAGTACGCCGCCGGCGATATTGCCCAGCGCGCCGTTCACGGCCAGGCCGATCATGACGCCCAAGGAGGCGATCAGCGCGGCCACGCCGCTCGTATCGATGCCCAGATATCCCACCAGCGCCAGCACGACCAGCACCTTGGCGACTGCCTTGCCCGCGCTGACGAACGTCCGGACCAGCGTTTTGTCCAGTTTCCCGGCCGCATCCAGTTTGGCTCCGACCTTTTTCCCGATCCGGTTGATCAGTTTGAAGGCGATCCAGAGAATGATCAGAGCGATCAGTATCTTGATTCCCGCATTCGTTACCCATCCGATGACCGTATTGCCCAGTTCGCTCCAGTTCATGATATGAGACCTCCTAAAATTATCAGAATTCCGGCAATCTTCTGCCGTCTTTGCCTATCATTTTATTCTTTTTCGCCGCGCCCGTCAATCAGAACCTGCGGGCATCAAAAAAGGGCGGATTGATCCGCCCTTTGTGCGTGGTCCGGGGACCGCTTACTCTAACTCGATAGTCCCGACGGGGCAGCCGGCCGCGCAGGCGCCGCATTCGATGCAGGCATCGGGGTTGATCTCATACTTGCCGTCGCCTTCCGCGATCGCGCCCACAGGGCAGGTACCGGCGCAGGCGCCGCAGGAGATGCAGTCATCACCGATCTTATAAGCCATTGTTTACTCCTCCTTTTCGGTTCATTCCCTGGATGTTCCTCTCATCCACGTGCATTATAACACAGCCTTTTCAGATTGCAATAGCATTGTTAATTTTTTATCGAAATATTTTTACTGGTTCCGGTCTTTCTTGAAGCCAAGCACCACCGTGGCCGTGCTTTCCTGATAACTGCCGCGGATCAGGCGCATGTAGGTGATCTCCACTTCAGTGCCGCCTTTGTAATACTGCAGTTCTTCCACCAGGTCGTCATAGCTGCTCACGCGGTGTCCGTCGATCGCCGTGATCACGTCGTAAGCCACCAGGCCGGCCTTCTCCGCCGGGGAGCCTTCTTTCACTTCGCTGACCACCGCGCCTTCCGGGACGTTGTAGAAGGCCAGGTAGCTGGAGGAGTAGTTCTGGAAGGTGATGCCCAGGTAAGGCATCTCGTCTTCGGAGACTTTGACGCGGGGCTGCATCAGGGACAGTTCTTCCATGACGTCCACGATGCTGGAGATCGGGATGGCGAAGCCGACGCCTTCCACTTCCTCGCTGGTGTATTTCGCGTTGTTGATGCCGATCAGCTCGCCTTTCGCGTTCAGCAGCGCGCCGCCGCTGTTGCCGGGGTTGATGGCTGCGCTGATCTGCAGCAGGTTCATGGTGGAGCCGTCGTCAAATTCCACGGAGCGGGACAGGGCGCTGACCACGCCGGTGGTGACGGACTGGCCCCATCCCAGGGCGTTGCCGATGGCTACGACGCCTTCGCCCAGCCGCAGGCTGTCGCTGCTGCCGATGGCCGCGGTCCGGATGGTCTGCTTGGTCTCATCGGACAGATTCTCCAGGAGAATGCCCAGCACCGCGATATCGTTTTCCGAGCTGGTGCCCTTAACGTATGCTTCCACCGTGGAATCGTCCGCCAGCGTGACTGTGATCTCCGTGGCGTCGTCGATCACATGCTCGTTGGTCACGATCCAGAGTTCCGTGCCGTTGTCGCCGATGATCACGCCGCTGCCGGCGCCGCTGGTGATGTACTCGCGCTCCCCGAAGAAGCCGGTGGAGACCTTCACCTTCTGCTTGATGCTGATGGATACCACGCTGCGGATGGTCTCTTCCACCATGTCGGACACGTCGGTCAGCGTGCTGCCGCTGCCTTCCTTGCCGATCACGAGCGCGCTGGTATCCAGGGAGGTCGCCTCGGGCAGGCGGGTCAGTTCGGAGGAGGCCGCGGTCTGTTTGATATTGTTCAGATCGGCCTGCAGGGCCGTCAGGGTATTCTGCGTTTCCTGATTCGCGCGGTAGGTCAGCGCCGCAAAGACCAGCGCGCCGATGCCGAACAGGATGCTGAATACGCTGACCAGTCTCCCGGTGCGGCGGCGGTTCTTTTCTTTGCGCTCCGCTTTCAGACGCGCCTGTTCTTCCTGGAAGGCCTGCTGCTTGGCCCGCCATTCCTCAGCCAGGCGGCGGTTCTCCTCCGCCAGGCGCCGGGCTTCCGCGGCGGCGATGCGACGCTGGCGCTCTTCTTCTTCCTGCGCAGCCTGCAGTTCCATGGCCTCCTGGACGGCCTGCTCGCCGTTTACGGGGTATTCGTCGTTTCTATTCTCATCCCATTCGTACATGATGAATGCTTCCTCCTTTGCTCCGAAACAGGCAGCTGCCCGCCTCTTGATGACTCAAGTATAGCGGGCAGCTGTGAACAAAGTGTGATGAAATTTTTACGAATCGGAGAAAATATCTCCTACGGGACCGGGATCAGGCCCGTTTCCAGCTGATAGTCGTGATACTCGGCCAGCTGCCGGATATTGTCCGAAGGCTCATAGTCTTCCAGGTCATACAGCAGTTTATGCAGTTCCTGGACGTCCCCGACGTAGTCCGAGGAAAGCAGGGCCCAGCTGCCGCCCGGGTCCACTTCGTGATTGAAGGGGAAGCCGGCGGTGTCCGCAATCGAGTAATTGGTCGCATTGGTCGCATAACTCACGATCTCGGAAGTGTCCATGTTGGTCTTGATGTTTTCGCTCATGGTTTCCACGATCTTCATGATCTTGCCGATCTCCAGATGCCGGACCATGTCCTTGATTTTTTCCATCACCACATTGATGACTTTGCGCTGGCGTTCGGTGCGCGCGTAGTCCGAACCGGTGTGCTTCCGGATGCGGGAGTACGCCACCGCGTAGATCCCGTCCATGTGCTTCATGCCGGGCTCGTAATTCCAGTTCTTCGTGGTAGTGTCCTTGCCGACGGCCAGCTCGATCTCATAGATCAGCCCGTCCAGTTCCTCGGCTTCCTCCTTGGTGACTTCCAGGTCGATGCCGCCCACCAGGTCCACCACGTCCACGACGGCGGCCCAGTTCACCACGACGAATTCCGTGATGTTGAGGTCCAGGTTGCGGTTGAGGCCGGCCACGACCTGCTCCGCCCCGTAGCGGATATAGGCGTCGGTCAGTTTGCAGAACTGGCCCGAGGAGAATTCAAAGAAGAAGTCCCGGTATATGGAGGCCATGCGGATCTCGCCGTTCTCTTTATTGATGGTCATCACGATGCAGACGTCGCCCTGGGCGTTGCGCAGGATATCCGTGGTATTCCGGGCGTCCACGCCAAACAGGACGATCGTGGCGTAACCCTCCTGTGCCTCCACCGCACGGCGGGGCAGCGGGTTGGTGTAGGGTTCCTGCGGCGGCATGGTATCAGTCTCCACCGAGCCGTCCGTGTTGACCCAGCTGACTACTTCGGCCGTGGTGGTGCGCGCCGCCTCCGACGAATCATCCGGGGCATAAGGCGCCGGCGTGGTGCTCACGGGCAGGGTCGGTTCGACAGAGGCGGTCGTCTTCGCGATCTGGACGTTGTTGAGAGCGCGGTCCATTCTCCATACGATCGTGAAAGCATAGACGACGATCGCGAGCAGCAGCACTTCCAGGACTACGCCCACGATCTGCTGTTTATGCTTTTTCTTATATTTCCGCAGCCGCCGCAGATGTTCCTGATGGACCTTCTGCTCCTCCGCGAGCTCCAGGTCGTTCTCCCCGTTGCTGCGCCGGATCGGCTGCTCCCTGACGGGCTTATCGGTTTTTTTCATAGGAATGATCCTCCATGAGGATATATTTTACTCTTTTCCTGCACAAAATGCAAGTATTATGAAGACAGGGATCCCCTCCCGTGTCTTTTTATCTGCAATACAGTTCTCCGCAGACAAATGTTGCACTCAGTCCTGACGATTTTCAATATCCGTGAGCAGGGCTGTCCGGTCCGTATGGCGGCCCCCTTCGAATTCCGCTTCCAGGAACGCGTCCACAATCATTTTGGCCATGCCGATGCCCACCACGCGGGCGCCGAACGCGATGATCTGGGAATTGTTGTGCTGGCGGGTCATGCGGGCGGTGTAGGGTTCGGAGCAGACGCCGGCCCGGATGCCCTTCACTTTATTGGCTGCCAGGGAGATGCCCACGCCGGTGCCGCAGATCAGCACGCCGCGGTCCGCCTCGCCGGCCTTGACGGCCATCGCCACCCGCTCCCCGAACACGGGATAATCGCAGCGTTCCGGCGAATCCGTGCCGTAATCCGTCACTTCGTGCCCCTGCTCTTCCAGGTAGGCCCTGATCTCTTTTTTCAGATAAAAGCCGGTGTGATCGCTTCCTATTGCTATTTTCACGGAGTTACCTCGCCTTTCATGTTTCGCTGTTGGAACTGTATTATTATAGCCCATCCGCCGCGCGGTTGCAATCCCGGAAACATTTTTTCAAAAAGTTGGAACATCCGCCGTTTTCTGATATAATAGGAACAGAACTACCGAACGCAACGACTGCCGGCCGGCGGCATAACCGAAAACAGCGGATCTTCCGCAGGAAAGGACGAAAAACCATGACCGATACCCGTATCACTTCCGTATCCGTATACCGTTCCGGATGCATCATCACCCGCACCGCCGAACTCGACCTGGAACAGGGCCCCCAGACCGTGAAACTGGCCGGCCCCGGCCCCGGCGCGGATCCGCAGAGCCTCCGCCTGAGCGTGCCGGAAGGCGTGCAGGGCGCCAACGTGCAGATGGACTACCTCACTGAAGAGCAGAAAGAGGAGAGCCTGAAAGAACTCGCCAAAAAACAGGAAAAGGCGGAGCGCGGCATCAGCGACCTCGAGGCGCAGATCGCTCTCTGGAAGCGGAATTCCGACTTCAGCGCCAAGGAGAACATCTCTCTGGCCGACATGACCGTTTTCCTGGAGCAGCTGCCGGCGCGCCTCACCGCGCTGCAGGACCGGCGGGATGCGCTGCTCGAAGAAAAAGAGCAGCTGGAAAAAGAGGCGGAAAAACTCGCTGAGAAGAACGACCGGCCCTTCGTCAGCGTGGAACTGACCGCACCCGCCCCCGGCCGCTATCCCGTGGAACTGCGCTATAAGGATGAAAACGCCGCCTGGGAACCCAGCTACGAGCTGCACACCCAGGAAGAAGACAGCGGAAAACTGCTGCTCCGCCTGCGCGCCCGCATCGCCCAGGACACCGGGGAAGACTGGACGCAGGCCGCTCTGACGCTTCTCTCCGGCAACCCGTCCGTCTCCGGGACCATCCCGACGCTGTACCCGGCCCGCCTGCACTTCTATGAGCCGCGCGTCATGGCCAAAAGCGCGATGTTCGGCGCCGGCGCCGCCCGCAACGCCGCCCCGATGATGGTCATGGAGGAAGCCGCCATGTGCGACATGGACGCCGCCGCCCCCGCCCCCGTGAAGATGTCCCAGGTCATGGCAGATTCCGGCCGCACCGTGCAGGGCGATACCATGACCGAATACGAACTCACCGGCCGCTGGGACATCCGCGACGGCCAGAGCATCCGCTGCGACCTCCGCACCGACGAGATCCCCTGCCGCTACCGGGTCGTCGCCGTCCCGAAGCACACCTCCGGCTGCTTCCTCTCCGCGGAAGTAAAGACTTCGGACCTGGAAGAAATGCAGAACGTCGAGGCTGCCGTCTACCTGAAAGGCACCTTTGCCGGCAACGTCTGGCTGCAGCCCGATATGACAAAGGACACCTACGACCTCTCCCTGGGCAAGGACGAGACCGTAAAAGTCAAACGCACCCAGAAGAAGAAATACACCTCCACCGTCCTCCTGAAGGGCCAGAAGAAGACCGAGTACGAATACGAGATCTCCGTCTCCTCCCGCAAGCCCAAGCCCTGCCAGGTCCTGGTCCGCGACCAGATCCCCGTCACCGAGGAAAAATCCATCCAGGTGGATGCCGTGAACCTCTCCGGCGGCGAACTCGAAGCCGACACCGGCCTGATCAAATGGAACTTCACGCTGCAGCCCGGCGAGAACCGCCGGCTGACTTTGGCCTACACCACGGCATGGCCGAAGGACAAGCAGCTGCAGGAAGGGTAAAGCACTGATTACGGCTTTGCAACAAAAAAAGCGGCTCCCCTGCAGGGAGCCGCCTTCCGGTTGGCTGAAGAATTATTTCAGGGTGACCTTCGCGCCGACCTTTTCCAGTTCGGCCTTCATGTGCTCGGCTTCTTCCTTGGTCGCGGCGGGCTTGATGACGCCGGGAGCGGAATCCAGCATTTCCTTGACTTCCTTCAGGCCGGCGCCGGTCAGGCTGCGGAGAGCCTTCAGGACGTCCATGCGCTTTTCGCCGACTTCGGTCAGTTCCACGTCGAACTCGGTCTTTTCTTCGACTTCTTCGACAGGGCCGGCAGCGGCGGCTACCACGACGCCGGCAGCGGCAGATACGCCAAACTCTTCTTCACAGGCCTTTACCAGGTCGTTCAGTTCCAGAACGGTGAGTTCCTTTAAAGCTTCGATAAATTCAGCAGTCGTTAATTTCGCCATGATTTATTTCCTCCGATTAATCAATAGTTTTTAGGCTTCCTGCTTCTCTGCCATCTGCTTAAGCACACGGGCAAAGTTGGTGATAGGGGACTGCATGCTGCCGAAGAGTCTGCCCAGCAGGACTTCTCTGCTCGGGATCAGCGCCACGGCGTTCATGCCCTTCTGATCGTAATAAGTTCCTTCCACAACGCCGGCCTTCAGCTTGATCACTTCGCCCTTCTTGTCGAAGTTAGTGATGATGCGGGCAGGCAGAGTGGCGTCGCCCTTCGAAACGGCGATGGCCGTGGGACCGTTCAGGTCTCCGGACAGCGCTTCAAAGGGAGTGCCTTTCATGGCGATGTTCAGCAGGGTGTTCTTGTAGACGCGGTAGGTCACGCCGTTCTGGCGCATTTCCTTGCGGAGCTTGGTATCCGCATCCACGGTAATGCCCCGGTAGTCCACTAACACCGCAGCAGCAGCATCAGAAAGCAGTTCGGAAATTTCCTGAACGATAGGTGCTTTCAGTTCTACTTTTGCCATAGTTCAACCTCCTTGTTATATTTGGCACACCAGCTGCTGAGCTGTAAAAAACTCTCCGGCGCAGGCCGGAGAGTCTGAAAAGAATTCGATGGTTCGAGTTCCCTCTTCCTCGGCAGGCGCTTTCGCTTACACGGTTGCCCGTACCTGCTGTCTTCGGCAGCGGTGATACGCTTATGGTTTTTACCACAGATGACTGCGGCTGTCAAGCATGCGCGGGAAATTCCCGCAGGTTTTTTACGCGTTGAGCAGCTTGATGGTGTTGACCTTCACGCCGGGGCCCATGGTGGAGGCCACGGTGACGCTCTTTAGGAACGCGCCCTTCACGGCAGCGGGACGGGCCTTGACGATGGCGCCCACTACGGTGTTGAAGTTGTCCAGCAGGGCTTCTTCGGTGAAGGAGACCTTGCCGATCGGGACGTGGATGATGTTGGCCTTGTCCAGACGGTATTCGATCTTACCGGCTTTGATGTCGGCCAGAGCCTTGGTCACGTCCATGGTCACGGTGCCGGCCTTGGGGTTGGGCATTAAGCCCTTCGGGCCCAGGATACGGCCCAGACGGCCGACCACGCCCATCATATCGGGGGTGGCTACCACGACGTCGAAATCCAGCCATCCGTCGTTCTGGATGCGCGGGATCAGTTCCTCGGCGCCTACGTAATCCGCGCCGGCGGCCTGGGCTTCGTCAGCCTTCACGCCCTTGGCGAATACGAGCACGCGGACGGTCTTGCCGGTGCCGTGAGGCAGCACGACGGCGCCGCGGATCTGCTGATCGGCATGACGGCCGTCGCAGCCCGTGCGCAGGTGGACTTCCACGGTCTCGTCGAACTTCGCGGAGGCCATTTTCTTGACCTGGGCGATCGCGGCGTCCGCGTCGAAGATCTGGGTACGGTCGTAACTCTTGAGAGCTTCTTTATACTTCTTGCTTCTGAACATTTCCGGTCCCTCCTCAGTCTTTCACGACGATGCCCATGCTGCGGGCAGTGCCGGCGATCATGCTGGTGGCGGCTTCCACGGAAGCGGCGTTCAGATCGGGCATCTTCTGCTCGGCGATCTTCTGCACTTCAGCACGCGTTAAGGTGGCGACCTTCGTCTTGTTGGGGGCGCCGGAACCGGACTGGATCTTGGCGGCCTTCTTCAGCAGGACGGCGGCGGGCGGGGTCTTGGTCACGAAGGAGAAGGTGCGGTCCGCATAAACGGTGATGACGACGGGGATGATGGTATCGCCTTCATTGGCCGTGCGGGCGTTGAATTCCTTGGTGAACTGCACGATGTTCAGGCCGTGCTGGCCCAGAGCGGGACCAACAGGCGGGGCCGGCGTTGCCTTACCGGCCGGGATCTGCAGCTTGATAAAAGCTGTTACTTTCTTTGCCATAACTGGCTCCTCCTATAAAGTATTCCGGAAATTTCCGGTGTCGTGGTGTGAGGGGAAGATCCTCTCCCACATTTCACATGCGCTTGACCTCCGTGAACGCCAGTTCCACCGGCGTCGGACGGCCAACGAACATGGAAAAGATAACGTTGACGGTCTGCTTGCTTTCGTTGATGGACTTGATCTCGCCCGTGGTGCCTTCCCAGACACCGGAGATCACCGTGACCGTATCGCCCACCTTGAAGTCCGTGACGACACCTTCGCCATGGACGCCCAGCCGATCCACTTCCTCCTGGGACAGCGGCACCGCTTCGCCGCCCGGACCCACAAAGCCCGTGACGCCGCGCGTGTTGCGGACGATGTACCAGGTGCGGTCGTTTTTGATCATGTGCACCAGTACGTAGCTGGGGAATTGTTTCTTCTGAACGACCTTCTTCAGACCGTCCTTGACCTCGATGACGTCCTGGATGGGAACGGCCACTTCGAGGATCTCATCCTGAAGCTTCAGGTTGTTGATGGTCTGTTCCAGGTCGGCCTTTACCTTATTCTCATAGCCGGAATAGGTGTGGACCACATACCATTTTGCTTCTTCCATGGAGTTCTCCTACCGGATCACAGGATCAGGCCCAGACCGAACTTGATGACCGCGTCGATGACGGCGATCAGCACGCCGAGCGCCACGCCGAAGAAAACGACGGCACTGGTCTCTTTGGCGACGGTGGCTTTGGTCGGCCAGATGATCTTTTTGAATTCAGCTTTTACGCCTTTGAAAAAGCCGGTCTTTTTAGGCTCCTGCTTTTCCACTTTCTTTTCTTTCTCTTCCGCCATGGTGCTCTCCGATCATTTGGTCTCTCTGTGCAGCGTATGACGCTTGCAGAACGGGCAGTACTTCTTGGTTTCCAGCCGTTCCGGATGGTTCTTCTTTTCCTTGGTGGTGTTGTAGTTTCTCTGCTTGCATTCGGTGCAGGACAAGGTGATTCTGGTGCGCATTTCAGGCTACCTCCCTTTATTTTTCGCGGCCGTGGCGGCGAGCCGCCGGCTGTCTTCCGTGCCGATTTTTCAGTCGACAAAAAAAAGACCCAAAACAGCGGCTTGTGTAGTATAGCAAAGCGCCGAGGGTCTTGTCAATAGTTTTTTTGCCCGATTTTACAATGTTTTTTACCGGATCACCAGCTCCACCGGGCAGTGGTCGGAACCGAAGATCTCGCTGTGGATCGCGGCGCTGACGAGGCGGTCCTTCAGGCTGTCCGAGACCACGAAATAGTCGATGCGCCACCCCGCGTTCCGCTCCCGGGCGCGCATGCGGTAGGACCACCAGCTGTAGGCGTCTTTGAGGTCCGGATAGAAGTACCGGAAAGTGTCCGTGAAGCCGGCGGCCAGGAGTTCGGAGAACTTGCCGCGCTCTTCGTCGGAGAAGCCGGCGTTCTGGTGGTTCGTGGAAGGGTTCTTCAGGTCGATCTCCTCGTGCGCGACGTTCAGGTCACCGCAGAGGATCACGGGCTTGGTCTCCGCGAGGCGCGACAGGTAGGCGCGGAGGGCGTCCTCGAAGCGGCAGCGGTACTCCAGGCGCTTCAGGCCGTCCTGCGAGTTGGGCGTGTAGCAGCAGACCAGGTATTCGTCCGGGAATTCGCAGGTGATGACACGGCCTTCGTGGTCGTGCTCGTCGACCCCGATGCCGTACGTCACGGCCAGCGGCTCTTCCTTCGTCAGCACCAGCGTGCCCGAATAGCCCTTTTTCTCCGCGTAATTCCAGTACGCGTGATACTGCGGCAGCTCCAGTTCCACCTGTCCGGCCTGCAGTTTGGTCTCCTGCAGGCACAGGACGTCCGGGTCCAGCGCGGTGACCGCGTCGTAGAAGTTTTTGCCGAGGACGGCGCGGAGGCCGTTCACGTTCCAGGAGATGAGTTTTTTCACGGGAAGATACCTCGCGGGGTGAGCTGACAGGGGGACGGTTCCTTTGTCAGATTACGGGCCGTTGGATCTGACAGGGGGACGGTTCCTTTGTCAGATTACGGGCCGTTGGAACAACGGCCCCTACAAGATTTGAAAAGGGGCGGCCGGAGCCGCCCCGCAGGTTTTTGTTATTTGGCGTAGTCGACGGTGCGGGATTCCCGGATGACGTTGACTTTGATCTGGCCGGGGTATTCCATTTCGTCCTCGATGCGCTTGGCGATATCGTGGGCGAGGACGACCATGGCGTCGTCGTTGATCTGCTCGGGGACGACCATCACGCGGACTTCGCGGCCGGCCTGGATGGCGAAGGATTTATCCACGCCCTTGAAGGAGTTGGTGATCTCCTCCAGCTGGGCCAGGCGGTTGGTATAGGTCTCCAGCGTGTCGCGGCGGGCGCCGGGACGGGCGGCGGAAATCGCGTCCGCTGCCTGCACGACACAGGAAATGAGGGACGTAGGTTCCACGTCGCCGTGGTGGGATTCCACCGCGTTGATGACCGTGGCGTTCTCCTTGTACTTGCGGCACAGCTCGGCGCCGATCTGCACGTGGGAGCCTTCCATTTCCTGGTCCACGCTCTTGCCGATGTCATGCAGCAGGCCCGCGCGCTTTGCCAGGCGGACGTCCAGTCCCAGTTCGCCGGCCAGCAGGCCGGACAGGTGCGCCACTTCGATGGAGTGCTTCAGGGCGTTCTGGCCGTAGCTGGCGCGGAAATGCATCTTGCCCAGCAGGCGGACCAGTTCGGGATGGATGCCGTGGACGCCGACCTCCAGGATGGCGGCCTCGCCCTTCTCCTTCATGATCTCCTCGACTTCCTTCTGGGCCTTCTTGACCACTTCCTCGATCCGGGCGGGATGGATGCGGCCGTCCAGGATCAGCTTCTCCAGCGCGATCCGGGCCACTTCCCGGCGGGTCAGGTCGAAGCCGCTGATGACGACGGCTTCCGGCGTGTCGTCGATGATCAGTTCGACGCCGGTAGCCTGCTCCAGGGCGCGGATGTTCCGGCCCTCGCGGCCGATGATGCGGCCCTTCATTTCGTCATTGGGCAGGGACACCACGGAAATGGACGTTTCGGACACGTGGTCCGCCGCGCATTTCTGGATGGCGGTGGTGATGTATTCCTTGGCTTTCTTGGTGGCGTCTTCCTTCGCGCGGGCGTTGATCTCGCGCAGGCGCTTGGCGATGTCGTGTTCGGCGTCTTCCGTCACGCTCTGGATCAGGAATTCCTTCGCCTGTTCCTTGGTGAGTCCGGAGAGCTGCTCCAGCTTTTCCTGCTGCTGGCGCACCAGTTCTTCGGCTTCCTGTTCTTTCTTCTTTAATCTTTCGTCTCTGGCCTGGACGCTCTGTTCTTTTTTCTCCAGGGCTTCGGTTTTTTTGTCCAGGTTCTCCTCTTTGCTCTGCACCCGCTGCTCGGCTTTTCTCAGCTCGGCCCGGCGTTCCTTGGCTTCCCGCTCCAGTTCGTTTTTGGCAGCGATGTTTTCTTCCTTGGCTTCCAGCAGCGCTTCGCGCTTCTTTTCGGCCGCTTCCTTCAATGCTTCATCTATGATTTCACGTGATTTCACTTCGGCCGAGCCGACGGTAGTCTCGAAGATCTTCCGCTGGCGCGCCGCCGAAATGACCCACGACAGAATGGCCGCAGCAACGATCAGGACGACGGCGATGATCACGGTGGTCATCTTGCCCATGGCTGCGACGTAGAACATTCCATTGGTCACAGGAGCACCTCCTTCATTCTATTTTCAACGTCCGGACACGCACAAAAAAAAGCTGTCCGCCGCATCGTTCCCATTATAGCCAGAAAGCAGGGGAAATGTCAAGGGCGGAGAAGACGGAAAAAGACAAAAAAAGGGGGCGGACGAAGGCGTCCGCCCCATGCGGGTGGCCGGGAGACCGGTCATCCCTTGAAGTATTTCATCGCGGCTTCGAAAAGCTTCAGATCGTATTCGCCGGGGACGTTTTTGTAGAGGTGGCGGCCGGTGCGCTCGCTGTGCCCCATCTTGCCGAGGATGCGGCCGTCCGGGGAGGTGAGGCCTTCAACGGCGAGGAGGGAGCCGTTCGGGTTGAACGCGATGTCGCGGCTGGGGAGGCCGGCGTCGTCCACATAGCGGGTGGCGATCTGGTCGCCGCGCACGAGCTGCTCCAGCATGGCGTCCGGCGCGGTGAAGCGGCCTTCGCCGTGGGAGATCGGGACCGTGACGATATCGCCCGGTTTCATGAGCGAGAGCCAGGGCGAGCGGACGGATTCGACGCGCGTGCGCACGAGCCGGGACTGGTGGCGGCCGATGCTGTTGAAGGTCAGGGTTGGGAAATCCTCCTCCGCGTCCAGGATGCGGCCGGCGTGGATCAGGCCCAGCTTGATCAGCGCCTGGAAGCCGTTGCAGATGCCCAGGATCAGGCCGCCGCGGCGGTCCATCAGGTCCATGACGCCCTCTTTCACCGCTTCATTGCGGAAGAACGCCGTAATGAACTTCGCGCTGCCTTCCGGCTCGTCGCCGCCCGAAAAACCGCCGGGGATGAAGATCCCCTGCGCCTCTTTCATCGCCTCCGCGAACTCTTCCACCGAGCCCGCGATCTCCTGCGCGCTCCGGTTGCGGATCACCATCACCCGCGCCTTCATGCCCGCCTTCTCCACCGCGCGCGCCGAGTCGAACTCGCAGTTCGTGCCCGGGAACACGGGGATCAGGAAGGCCGGCGCGGCGTTCGGATGCAGGATCTGACAGGGGGACGGTTCCTTTGTCAGATTTTCCGCGGCGGGAGTGGGCAGGGGCTGCACCGCCGTTTCCGGGGCGGGCGGAACATCGTTCAGCTTGTAGACGGGCTCCAGGCGGGCTTCGTAAAAAGTCTGAAGTTCCGTGAGGGAAACGCGGTCGTTCCCGCGAATCAGGGCTTCGTCAGAGACGGTGCGGCCGAGTTCGCGGCCGAGCTGCATGGTGCCGGTCATTTCCAGGAGGAAGGAGCCCCAGGCGGGGGCGAAGAGGTCTTCCGCGGGGACCGAAGCGTCAAATTCCGCGCCGATGCGGTTGCCAAGCGCCATTTTGAAGACGGCGTCCGCGATGCCGCCGCGGCCGAGGGCCCACGCAGCGGCCGCTTTCTTTTCGCGCAGGAGTTTGGTGACCTGGGCGAAGATGATCTTCAGGCTGTCCGGGTCGGGCAGGCCGTTTTCGTCCTGTTCGGGGGCGAGCAGCACCAGGCGGTCGCCCGCTTCCTTGAATTCGGGGGAGGCGATCTGGCCCGTCTCTGCCGTGGTCACCGCGAACGAGACCAGCGTGGGCGGGACGTGGATGTCCTCGAAGGACCCGCTCATGGAGTCCTTGCCGCCGATCGCGCCGTAGCCCAGGTCGAGCTGCGCCTTCAGCGCGCCCAGCAGCGCCGACAGCGGCTTGCCCCAGCGCTCCGGATCATGGCCGAGTTTTTCAAAATATTCCTGGAAGCTCAGGTAAACGTCGTCGAAGCCCGCGCCGGCGGCGACCAGCTTGGAGACGGATTCCACGACGGCCAGGTAGGCGCCGCGGTAGGGGTCGGATTCGGACAGGTAAGGGTCGAAACCGTAGGCCATCGCGGAGCAAGTGTCGGTCTCGCCCTGCAGGATCGGGATTTTGTGGACCATGGCCTGGATGGGAGTCTTCTGGTACCGGCCGCCGAAGGGCATCAGGACCGTGGCGGCGCCGATGGTGGAGTCGAAGCGCTCGGAGAGGCCCTGGCGGGAACAGAAGGAGAGGTCGGAGACCATGGTGCGGAGGGCGGCGGCGAAATCTGACGAAGGAACCGTCCCCCTGTCAGATGCCGGCTTCGCCACATGGGCGGCGGCTTCTTTGGGGGCGCCGTTGGAGTTCAGGAATTCGCGGCTGATGTCAACGATGCGGGCGCCGTTCCAGGTCATGAGGAGGCGCGGTTCTTTGGTGACGCGCGCGACGGGGACGGCGGAGAGGTTTTCCTGCGCGGCGAGGGCGAGGAAGTGAGTCAGGTCAGACGGGTCCACGACGACGGCCATGCGCTCCTGGGATTCGGAGATGGCAAGTTCCGTGCCGTCCAGGCCTTCGTATTTCTTGGGGACTTTATCGAGGTCGATGGCGAGGCCGTCCGCAAGCTCGCCGATGGCGACGGAGACGCCGCCCGCGCCGAAGTCGTTGCAGCGCTTGATCAGGCGGGTCGCTTCCGGGTTGCGGAAGAGGCGCTGGAGCTTGCGCTCCTCGGGCGCGTTGCCCTTCTGGACTTCCGCGCCGCAGGTCTCCACGGAGTGGGAGTCGTGGGCCTTGGACGAGCCCGTGGCGCCGCCGATGCCGTCGCGCCCGGTGGCGCCGCCCAGCAGAATCACCACGTCGCCGGGGACGGGCCGCTCGCGCCGCACGTTCTCCGCGGGCGCCGCCGCGATCACCGCGCCGATCTCCATGCGCTTGGCCGCATAGCCGGGGTGGTACAGTTCGTCCACGAGGCCCGTGGCCAGGCCGATCTGGTTGCCGTAGGACGAATAGCCCGCGGCCGCGCCGGTCACGATGCTGCGCTGCGGCAGTTTGCCCGGGATCGTCTCACTCAGCGGGACGGTCGGGTCCGCCGCGCCGGTCACGCGCATCGCGCCGTATACGTAAGCCCGGCCGGACAGGGGGTCGCGGATGGCCCCGCCGATGCAGGTGGCGGCGCCGCCGAACGGCTCGATCTCCGTCGGGTGATTGTGCGTCTCATTCTTGAAGAGCAGCAGCCAGGGCTCCTGCTTCCCGTCCACCCGCACGTCCATTTTCACGGTGCAGGCGTTGATCTCCTCGGATTCGTCCAGCTTGTCCAGCCTGCCCTGGCGCTTCAGTTCCTTCACGGCGACGGTCGCCAGGTCCATCAGGCAGACCGGCTTTTTCACCTTCAGTTCCTTGCGCAGCGCGAGGTATTCTTCGTAGGTCTTCTGCACACGCGGGTCGTCGAAGGTGACGTCGGTGAGTTCCGTGAGGAAGGTGGTGTGGCGGCAGTGATCGGACCAATAGGTGTCGATCATGCGGATCTCCGTGATGGTGGGATCGCGCCGTTCTTTCTTAAAATAGGTCTGGCAGAAGGCGATGTCTTTCTCGTCCATCGCGAGGCCGTAGCTGCGGATGAAGGCGGCCAGGCCGTCTTTGTCCAGTTCACGGAAGCCGGTCAGCACGGCGACTTTGTCCGGGGCGTCGTACTGCATTTTCAGGGTCTCCGGCTTTTCGAGCGACGCTTCGCGGGCCTCGACAGGGTTGATCACATGCTTTTTGAAGGCGGCCAGCTCCGCTTCGCCGATCTCCCCGTAGAGGGCGTAGACGCGGGCCGACGCCACCGCCGGCCGGTCGCCCCGGGAGATGATCTGGATGCACTGGGCCGCGGAATCCGCCCGCTGATCGAACTGCCCGGGCAGGTATTCCACCGCGAACACGGCGGCGCCGGCCAGGTCTGGCTCTTCGTACACAAAGTCCACCGAAGGGTCGGAAAACACGTTCCGCACGGCGTTTTCAAACAGTTCCGGCGACACGTCCTCCACGTCATAGCGGTTCAGAAGCCGCAGGCGGGTCACGCCGGACAGGCCCAGCAGGTCGCGGGCCTCCTGCAGGAGTTCGCGGGCGGCAAAATCGTTGCCGGGCTTTTTTTCGACGAAAATACGGTAAACCATGGGGTGTCCTTTCCAGTCAAAGGTTTTTATAATACTTCCAGCGCGCGGTGGCCGATGTCACGGCGGCAGAAGGCGTTGTCAAAACGGATCCGGTCCACGGCGGCATAGGCCTCCTGCAGGGCGGTCTTCAGATCCGGCGCCTGCGCGGTCACGCCCAAGACGCGGCCGCCGCTCGTGACGAGCACGCCGTCCTTGATGGCGGCGCCGGCGACGTAAACGCGGTCCAGCAGGTCCTCCGGGATCGTGATGGGGAAGCCTTTCTTATAGGAAAGCGGGTAGCCCTCGGAGGCCATGATGACGCAGGCCGCCGCGCCCGGTTTCAGGCGCAGGGGCAGCTGCTCCGCCAGTTTGCCCGCGCGGACCGCCAGCATCAGGGTGAGCAGGTCGCTCCCCAGAAGGGGCAGGACCACCTGGGTCTCCGGGTCGCCGAAGCGGCAGTTGTACTCGATCACCTTGGGACCGTCCGGCGTCAGCATCAGGCCGAAATACAGGCAGCCCTGGAACGGCCGGCCCTCCGCTTCCATCGCGCGGATCGTGGGCAGGAAGATCTTTTCCATGCATTCCGCGGCCACGGCGTCCGTGTAGAACGGGTTCGGCGCGATGGTCCCCATGCCGCCGGTGTTGGGGCCCTTGTCCCCGTCCCAGGCGGCTTTGTGGTCCATGGAAGAGCTCATCGGCGCGACGGTCTTGCCGTCCGTCAGGGCCAGCACGGAGATCTCCGGGCCGGTCAGGAACTCCTCGATCACGAGTTTTTCGCCGCTCCTGCCGAACTTTTTCTCTTCCATCGCGGCGCGCACGGCATCCTCCGCCTCCTGCCGGGTCTGCGCGATCACCACGCCCTTGCCCAGCGCGAGGCCGTCCGCCTTGACCACCACGGGCAGCGGCGCCTGCGCCACGTACGCCAGCGCCTGCTTCACGTCCGTGAACGTCTCGTACGCGGCCGTCGGGATGCCGTATTTCTTCATCAGGTCCTTGGAGAACGCCTTGCTGCCTTCGATAATGGCCGCATTCGCCCGGGGCCCGAAGCAGGGGATCCCCGCCTCCTCCAGCGCGTCCACCGCGCCGAGCACCAGCGGATCGTCCGGCGCCACGACCGCGAAATCGATGTCATGCTCCCGCGCGAACGCCACCTGCGCCGGAATGTCCGTCGCGCCGATGTTCACGCACTCCGCGTCCCGCGCGATGCCGCCGTTCCCGGGCAGCGCCCAGATCTTCTCCGCCAGCGGATTCTCTTTCAGTTTGCGGATAATGGCGTGCTCGCGGCCGCCTCCGCCGATCACCATGATCTTCATGTCATTCTCCCTGAAACACCGTTCTGCTGTTTCCCGGATCAGTGATGGAACAGGCGCATGCCCGTGAACGCCATCACCATGCCGTACTTGTCGCAGGCCTCGATGACCGCGTCGTCGCGGATGGAGCCGCCGGGCTCGGCCACGTAGGACACGCCGGACAGCCTGCCGCGCTCGATGGAATCGCTGAACGGGAAGAACGCGTCGGACCCCAGCGCCACGCCGGTCTTCGTATCCAGGAACGCGCGCTTGTCCGCCTGCGTGAGCGGTTCGGGGCGTTCGGTGAAGTACTTCTGCCAGATGCCCTCGGCGCAGACGTCCTCTTCATTCTGGTTGATGTAGCCGTCGATCACGTTGTCGCGCTCGGGGCGGCCCAGCTCCGGCTTAAACGGCAGGCCGAGCACCTTCGGGCTCTGGCGCAGCCACCACGTATCCGCCTTGCCGCCCGCCAGCCGCGTGCAGTGGATGCGGGACTGCTGGCCGGCGCCGACGCCGATGGCCTGGCCGTCCACCGCGAAGCACACGGAATTGGACTGCGTATACTTCAGCGTGATCAGCGACACGATCAGGTCGCGCGCCGCGCTGTCGGGCAGGTCCTTATTCTTCGTCACGATATTGTTCAGCAGCTCGCGGTCGATCCTGAAATTGTTGCGGCCCTGCTCGAACGTCACGCCGAAGACCTGCTTGATCTCCTTCTCGGCGGGCACGTAGTCCGGATCGATGGCGATCACGTTGTAGCCGCCTTTGCGCTTCGTCTTCAGGATCGCCAGCGCCTCGTCCGTGTAGCCGGGGGCGATCACGCCGTCGGACACCTCGCGCTTGATCAGGCTCGCCGTCACGGCATCACACTCATCTGACAGCGCGATGAAATCGCCGAAAGAGCACAGCCGGTCCGTGCCGCGCGCACGCGCATACGCGCACGCCAGCGGCGACTCATCCAGCCCGGGCACGTCGTCCACAAAACACGCCTTCTTCAGCTCCGGCGACAGCGGCAGCGCCACCGCCGCGGAAGTCGGCGACACATGCTTGAACGACGTCGCGGCCGGCAGCCCCAGCGCCGCCTTCAGTTCCTTCACCAGCTGCCACGCGTTGAACGCATCCAGCAGATTGATATACCCCGGCCGCCCGTTCAGCACGGTGATCGGCAGGTCGGACCCGTCCGCCATAAAAATGCGGGCCGGCTTCTGATTCGGGTTGCATCCGTATTTCAGTTCGAGTTCGTTCATGATGATATCCTTTCACGATAAGTATTGAGCGACCGGTCCGACTATACTTTTCGACACCTCTTTTACGGCGTGAGAAAAATTTTCGTCGGATCCGGGAACGGGGTCAGCACTGCATTCATTACGCAGCCGGTATGTAAGCGACCGGTCCGGCAATACTTTTCGACACCCCTTTTACGGGGTGAGAAAAGTTTTCGTCGGATCCGGGAACGGGGTCAGCACTGCATTCATAACGCAGCCGGTTTGTGAGCGACCGGCTCAACAATACTTTTCGATGCCCCTTTTTCGGGGCGAGAAAAGTTTTCGTTGAGACGGGAGCGGAGTCAGACCCAACCCCGCAGCATCAAACGTTCTTATTGTACAGCCGGTCCTTCGACCGCCCGTTCTTCACGTTCACGCTGACCACGTACAGCGAGATCTTGTTGTTCGCGTCCAGCGAATTCCACAGCGTATCGCACCACGCGTCAAAATCATCCTCCATCGCCACGCGCTCCGGCTCGCCCTGGAAAGCGGGCAGCGGATTGCCGTCGCACACGTAGGTGTGCAGGAAATGGCCCAGCCCCGGGATGCCCGGATACGCAAAATGATAGCGGGCACAGGCGCTTCCGGCCTCATCCGCGCTCTTTAAGATGCTCATCTCGTAATTGAAATTCCGCGGCTCGAAATTCAGCACCGCGCTGATGCGGGGCGTAAAATTCGGCCCGTCCGGCTCGAACTCGCGGCCCGTCAGCGACTCCGCGAACCCCTTGCCCTCCAGGAACCCGTCGCGCACCGTATCCGTCTGGTCCCCGTTCGTCACGATCAGATGATTCTTAAACTGCCGCAGCGCCGCGTAAATGATCAGGCTCGGATCCACCACCTTCGACGGATCGAACGGTTCCGTAAACACCGCCCCGTCCTTCTTCACGAAGATCCGGTTCCGCGAATTCACGCTCCGCCCCATGATAAAATACGCCGCCACCGCATTCTCGCCGTCCGGCGTCATCCCCACGATGATCCCCCGTCCGGGATACGTATTCCACACCAGCAGCTCCGTCAGCGACTTCTTGTCATAAATACCCATGATACCCTCCTGTGCAGTCAATATATGATCAATGTTAAGTAATACCTCATTCCCGGGCCGTTGAAACAACGGCCCCTACGACAAACCCATGATCTACAGTCCTTCATAGAGCCAAACATATACACCCAAGCAGCGACCCGGCTCAACAATACTTTTCGATACCCCTTTTTCGGGGTGAGAAAAGTTTTCGTTGAGACGGGAGCAGAAGCAGCAATTCCGCGCCTGCCTGCGGTCCCCGGTGGGGAGGCCGCCCGGGTTGTGGGAAAGCGGGCCCGGAGGACGACGAGCTCAGCCGGACAATACTTTCGAAAGCCCCTTTTGCGGGGCTGAGAAAGTTTTAGTCCGGATGAGCGGGGGCTTCAGCCAGGTCTTTTGCCACAAGTTCCAGGGCGGCGGGGAGCAGTTTCCACTCGGCTTGCCGCATGACCCTCTTCTGCAATCTCTCCGCCGTATCTCCTGCCAACACTCTCACCGCCTTCTGCGCCATGATCGGCCCCCCGTCCGCCACCTCATTCACAAAATGCACCGTCGCCCCCGTCACCTTGACGCCCCTCTCCAGCGCCGCCTCATGCACCTTCAGCCCGTAAAACCCTTCCCCGCAAAACGCCGGGATCAGGGCCGGATGTACATTGATGATGCGGTTCGGGTACCGCCGGACGAACTCCGCGCTGAGGATGGACAGAAAGCCCGCGAGGACGATGACCTCGATCTGATACTCTTCCAGTTTCTGCAGCAGCGCCGCCTCGAACGCCTCCTGGCTCCCCAGCGTTTTCCGGCTCACGGCAAAAGCGGGAATGCCGGCCGCGGCCGCGCGCTCCAGCGCGTAGACGCCCTCCTTGGAGGACAGCACCAGGTCCAGGGACGCGTGGGGGATCTCCCCCCGGCGGGAGGCGTCGATGATGGCCTGCAGGTTGGTCCCGCCCCCGGAGACCAGGATGGCGGTACGGATACGGTTGTCAGCCATAGTTGCCCTCGTTCATGCGGACCGATGAAACATCGGCCCCTACTTTAGTTTCGCGTAAAACAGGATCCGATCGAACAGCAGCGCGCCGACCGAATTCCCGGCCAGCACGATCAGCAGGAACAGCAGCACTTTGCCTGAAAACAGCCCGGCCGCCGCGAAATAGAAAATGTCTGCAATGGAATGCTCGTACCCGCTCAGGATGAACACCGGGATCCCGATCACGATGCCCAGCACCGTCTTCTTGTCCCGGAACAGGTTCACCGCGATATAGACCAGCATGCCGCAGAATATCGCGCGGATCAGGGTCTCGCCCGCAGGCTGCTCCAGCTTAAACCCGCACAGTTCCCGCGCTGCGTCGGCCTTCAGGGACATGAGCGCGAGGCCGACCAGGACGGAGCCGCTCACGTTGCCCAGCAGGCCGGCAAACAGTTCCGCCACGGCGCCTTTCTTCCGGTCGAACAGATAACCCACGCGGCCGGTGTACAGGTTGGCGCCGTAAAAACAGACCGCGAGCAGGCCGATGGTGAAGCCCACGGCACCGACGACCTTGTCGCTCGTCGACAGGAAAACGCCGCCGCCCAGGCTCACGAGAAGTCCGGCCAGAATGCCGGAAAAAACGTTCTTCAGCATAACACCACCTTATCTTCCGATTCGACGATCTCCCCGATCACGTATGCGTTTTCGCCCGCGCCGCGCAGCACCGCGAGCGCCTTTTCCGCGTCCGCGGCCGCCACGACGATGCTCATGCCCACGCCCATGTTGAACGTGTTGAACATGTCGCGCTCCGGGATCCCGCCTTTCTCCTGCAGCAGGCGGAAGATGGCCGGGACCTGCACGTCCGCCTTGCGGATCCGCGCGCCCAGGCCGTCCGGGATGCTCCGCGG
This sequence comes from Lachnospiraceae bacterium, assembly GCA_017430085.1. Lineage (GTDB taxonomy): Bacteria > Bacillota > Clostridia > Lachnospirales > Lachnospiraceae > UBA6987. The sequence continues at coordinate 97,632 of JAFRNR010000014.1, forward strand.
GATGTTCTCGTAAAAGCCGCCGCCCGTGATATGCGAGATGCCTTTCACGTCGGCCTGCGCCAGCAGCGACAGCACCGGTTTCACGTAAATGCGGGTCGGGGTCAGCAGGACCTCGCCCAGGGAGCGGCCGTCCAGTTCCGGCACCGGGGCGCTTAAGTCCGCGTGTTCCACGTCGAAGACCTTGCGCACCAGCGAAAAGCCGTTGGAGTGGAGGCCGGAGGAAGCCAGGGCGATGACGATATCGCCGGCCTGCATCCGGTCATGGTCGATGATTTTCTTCTTATCCACGATCCCGACGGAGAAGCCCGCCAGGTCGTAATCGTCCGGGGCCATGGTCCCGGGATGCTCCGCGGTCTCGCCGCCGATCAGGGCGCAGCCGGCCTGCACGCAGCCTTCCGCCACGCCGGCCACCAGGTCCGCGACCTTCTCCGGCACGTTGCGGCCGATCGCGATATAGTCCAGGAAAAACAGGGGCTTCGCGCCGCAGCAGATGATGTCGTTGACGCACATCGCCACGCAGTCGATGCCCACCGTGTCATTCCGGCCCAGGAGCTGGGCGATGCGCTGCTTCGTGCCCACACCGTCCGTGCCGGAGACCAGCACGGGCTCCTCCATGCCGGCCAGGTCCGGGGCGAACAGGCCGCCGAAGCCGCCGATGTCCGAGACCACGCCGGGGATGAAAGTGCGCTCCACGTGCTTCTTCATGAGCTTCACGCCTTCATAGCCCGCTTCGATATTCACGCCCGCCGCCGCGTAGGAGGCGCTGTGGGATCTCTCCGCCATGTCTTACTCCTTTCCGTTCCAGCAATAGGTGCAGAGCTGCTCCGGGGGCAGGCCGATCGCGCCGACCACCCCGTCCAGCGTCTGGAAATCCAGGGACGCGAAATTGAATTTTTCACTGATGGCCTTCCGCAGCGCCTTGCCGCGCTCCGTCGTGCCGTCGCTGTATTCCGGGATGTGCTGCAGCCCTTCTTCGCCCTCCAGTTCCATGATCACGCGGCGCGCGATCAGTTCCATGTCGGAGACGGAGCGGCTGAAATTCAGGAATTTGCAGCCGTACATGATGGGCGGGCAGGCCGAGCGCATGTGCACGGTCTTCGCGCCGCTCTCGTACAGGAAATCCACGGTCTCCTTGAGCTGCGTGCCGCGGACGATGGAGTCGTCCACGAAGAGCAGGTTTTTGCCTTCGATGAGTTCCTTCACCGGGATCTGCTTCATTTTCGCGATATGCTCGCGGTCCGCCTGCGTGGGCGGCATGAAGCTGCGGTTCCAGGTCGGGGTGTATTTGATAAAAGCCCGCGCGAACGGCAGATGGCTCTCGTTGGAGAAGCCGATGGCGTGGGGCGTTCCGGAATCCGGCACGCCGCCGACGTAGTCGATGTGCAGATCCGGCAGGGTCTCCGCTTCATTCTGCGCCATGACGGCGCCGTTGCGGTAGCGCATGGCTTCCACGCTGACGCCCTCGTAGACGGCGGTCGGAAAGCCGAAATAACTCCACAGGAAGGCGCATACGCGCTTTTCCTTACCGGGAGTCGCCAGCTGTTCAATGCCGTCCGGGGTGATCCGCACGATCTCGCCCGGGCCCAGCTCGCGCTCGTCCTCGAAGCCCAGTTTGTGGTAGGCGAAGGCCTCGAAACTGACCGCATAGCCGTCTTCGCGGCGGCCGATCTGGACCGGCAGGCGGCCGAAGCGGTCGCGGGCCGCGACCAGGGATCCGTCGTCCATCAGAATCAGGATGGAGGCGGTGCCGTCGATCTGCGCGTGTGCGAAATGGATGCCCTCGGCCAGCGTCGGCTTTTCGCTGATCAGGGCCGCCACCAGCTCGGTGTTGTTGATCCGGCCGCCGGACATGGCCGCCATGTGCGTGCCGGACAGGTCCAGGTAGCGGGCGATCAGTTCCTCCGCATTGTTGATGACGCCGGTGATGCAGATCGCGTAATTCCCGTGGCGCGAGCGCATGAGCAGCGGCTGCGGGTCGGTGTCGCTGATGCAGCCGATCGCGCTGGCGCCGTGCATCTCGGAGAAGATCTCCGTGAAGCGGGTCCGGAACGGGGCGTTTTCGATGCTGTGGATGGTGCGCTGCAGGCCGTCCTGCGGGTTCCAGGCCGCCATGCCGGCGCGCTTGGTCCCCAGGTGGGAGTGGTAGTCCACGCCGAAGAAAACGTCCGCGAGACATTCATTTTTTGAGGTGATGCCGAAGAATCCGCCCATGCCGGGCCTCCTTTTCAGAGCAGGTTTAGAGCAGGGCGGACCTTGCGGCCCGCCCTTCAGTCAGATTTATGCAAAGAACAGTTTGGAAAGCTCCATCGGCTGGATGTACTGGCCGTCCTTGTAGACGCGCATGTTGCCGGAGGCGATCTCGTCGATCAGCATGACTTCGCCGTCCGCGTCGTAGCCGAATTCGAACTTGATGTCGTACAGGTCCAGGCCGCGCTTCTTCATCTCGTCCGCGACCACGGCCGTGATCTGCTGCGTCTGGGCCTTGATGTCGTCGTACTGCTTCTCGGTCATGATCCCGAGCACGACCAGGCCGTCCTTCGTCACCAGCGGGTCGCCCTTGGCGTCGTTCTTGAAGGTCATCTCGACGTAGAAAGGAAGTTCGGCGCCCTCTTCCACGTATTCTTCGTAGCGGCGGAAGAAGCTGCCCACGGCGCGCAGGCGGCAGATGACTTCCAGGCCGCGGCCGAAGACCTTGGCGGGCAGGACTTCCATCGTGGTATTCTCCAGGTCGGCGCTGACGTAGTGCGTCCGGACGCCGGCCGCTTTCAGCTTCTCAAAGAAGTAGATGGACATGCGCAGGTTGACGTCGCCCACGCCTTCGATCGTCAGGCCGACGGTGTTCATGCCGGGGTCGAAGACGCCGTCCTCGCCGGTGCAGTCATCTTTGAACTTCAGCAGGTAGTTGCCGTTTTCCAGGGCGTACACGTTTTTGGTTTTGCCGGTGTAGACCAGTTTGCGTTCCATAAATTTTCTCCTTGCTATTCTTTTTATGAATGAATTTTAAAGGGATAACTGTCTGTCCTTCTCCCGCACCGCTTCGGCTTCCGCCGCGCGGCGGGCGTCCAGTTTCGCAGCCAGGGCTTCGTCACTGACGGCCAGGATCTGTGCGGCCAGCAGGGCTGCGTTCACGGCGCCGTCGATCGCGACGGTCGCGACCGGGATGCCTCGGGGCATCTGGACCGTGGAAAGCAGGGCGTCCATGCCGTCCAGCACGGACGATTTGAGCGGGATGCCGATGACCGGCAGCGTGGTGTTCGCCGCCAGGGCGCCCGCCAGATGGGCCGCCATCCCGGCCGCCGCGATGATCGCGCCGAAGCCGTCCGCCCGCGCGTTTACCGCAAAGTCCCGAGCTTCCGCCGGCGTGCGGTGCGCGGAGTAAATATGCACTTCATACGGGATCTCCAGCGCAATCAAAGTATCGACAGCCTTCCGCACCACCGACAGATCGCTGTCGCTTCCCATAATGATACCGATTTTCTTCATAATATCCTCTCTTCCGAATCAGAAGCAGAAATAAAAAAGCACAGCAAAACAACCTGTTTTCCTGCGCCCAGACGGTCGGCTTTCCATTTCTCTGTTCCCCCGGGGTGCTCCCCTATCCGTCAGTCGCAAAGAAACGCCTCTGTTTACGGTATCAGTATAGCGACCGCGGGGGGAGACTGTCAAGGGGAAAGCGCCTTTTAATAATGAGAATTAGGCGCGTTTTTCCTTTTATTCCCAAGTAAAACCGCTTGCAATCCGACGCGGCGTTATGCTATATTACTCCTGAATATGGCCTGCCGTACGGCAAGGCCAAAAACTATGGAGGAAGAACTAATGAAGAAGATCCTGGCACTGACTTTATCCCTTTGCCTGATCCTGGGTCTGGCTGCCTGCGGCGGCTCGACCGACACCACCACGGCTGCTCCCGAGACCACCAAGGCTCAGGACCAGACCACGGCTGCCCCTGAAACCACCAAGGCCCCCGAGACCACCAAGGCCCCCGAGACCACCGCGGCTCCCGCTGCGAAGATCAAGGTCGGCATGGTCACCGACGTAGGCGGCGTGAACGACCAGTCCTTCAACCAGACTTCCTGGGAAGGCCTGCAGGCTCTGGCCGCGGAAGACAGCAGCTTCGAAGTGAAGTATCTGGAATCCAAGACCGACGCTGACTATCAGACCAACATCAACACCTTCATCGACGACGGCTATGACCTGATCATCTGCGTGGGCTACATGCTGGCCGATGCCACCAAGGAAGCTGCCGAAGCCAACCCCAACCAGAAGTTCGCCATCATCGACGACTCCACCTGCGCTGACCTGCCCAACGTTGCCTGCCTGATGTTCGCTCAGGAGCAGGCCTCCTACCTGGTAGGTCTGGTTGCCGGTTCCGTGACCAAGAGCAAAACCGTCGGTTACGTCCAGGGCATGGTCTCCGATACCATGAACCTGTTCGGCATCGGCTACATCACCGGCGTCCTGGAAGTCTGCCCTGACGCTCAGGTCCTGCAGTACAACGCCAACAACTTCGGCGACATCCCCGGCGGCAACACCGCTGCCAAGGACATGATCACCAAGGGCGCTGACGTCATCTACCACGCCGCGGGCGGCACCGGTATGGGCGTCATCAATGCCTGCGACGAAGCCGGCATCTGGGCCATCGGCGTAGATACCGACCAGTCCCCTCTGGCTCCCGAGCACGTGATCACCTCCGCCATGAAGCGCGTGGACGTGGCTTCCCAGGACATCTCCAAGGCTGTCAAGGACGGCAAGTTCACCGCCGGCGTACATCTGTATGACCTGTCCAACGGCGGCGTGGACCTGGCTCCTACCCGGACCCATATCCCGGCCGAAGTGCTGCAGCTGGTCGAAGAGAAGAAGGCCGCCATCATTGCCGGTCAGTTCAAGGTCCCGACCACTGTCGACGAGTGCCCTGCCTTCACGCTGAAATAATTCAGTGAGGATGCGAGGAGCGGCCCGAAAGGCCGCTCCTTTTTTGTTGCCGTACCATCCGTTTTATACGGGTTTCTCTCCGTGTTTTCGGGCCGTTGAAACAACGGCCCCTACGTTTTTTTCATTGACATTTTTTCTCTGACTCTGTACAATAAACTTACTTTATTATAGTCGTTTTGGGCGATCCAAAAGAAAACTGAACAAGAAGGGGGCAGACACTTGGGAAAAGAACATGTGGACATGAATACGCCCGTCATCGAAATGCGGAACATCGTCAAGAAATTCGGCGATTTTACCGCCAATGACGGCATCAATCTGACCGTCCACAAGGGAGAGATCCATGCGATTCTGGGCGAAAACGGAGCCGGCAAGTCCACGCTGATGAATCAGCTGTACGGACTGATCAGGCCGACCTCCGGCGATATTTTAGTGCGCGGCCAGAAGATCGAAATGAACAATCCCCGGGACGCCATCGCGGCCGGCATCGGCATGGTCCATCAGCACTTCATGCTGATCCAGCCGTTCACGGTCACGGAAAACATCGTACTGGGCACGGAGCCGGTGAGCGGCATCAAACTGGATATGGTCAAAGCCCGCCAGAACGTGCTGGATATCTCTGAAAAATACGGCCTGTCCATCGACCCGGACGCCAAAATCGAAGACATCTCCGTCGGCATGCAGCAGCGCGTGGAGATCCTGAAGGCGCTGTACCGCGGCGCCGAGATCCTGATCCTGGACGAGCCGACCTCCTCGCTGACGCCGCAGGAGATCCTGGAACTGATCCAAATCATGCATAAGCTGACCGAGGACGGCAAGAGCATCATCCTGATCACCCACAAACTGAAGGAGATCAAGGAATCCGCGGACTTCTGCACCATCATCCGCCTGGGCAAATACATCAGCACCGTGGACGTGGACACCGTCACGGAAAGCGACCTGGCCAACATGATGGTCGGCCGCAACGTCACCTTCAAGGTGGACAAGCCCGACATGGAGCCCGGCGAAGTGGTGCTGGAGGTCAAGGACCTGCACGCAAAGGACTACCGCGACGTCGAGATCCTGAAGGGCCTGAACCTGACGGTGCGGCGGAACGAGATCGTGGGCATCGCCGGCATCGACGGCAACGGTCAGACGGAGCTGGTGGAGATCATCACCGGCCTGAAGAAGGGCATTTCCGGCGAAGTCATCGTGAACGGCGTGAGCGTTTACAACAAGACGCCTCACTTCGGCTTCGAACACGGCGTATCCAGCATCCCCGCGGACCGTCAGAAGCACGGCCTGGTGCTGGCCCACTCCGTGGAGGACAACCTGATCCTGCAGAATTATAAAAAGGAACCGTACTCGAAAAACACCATCCTGCAGCGCGGGCCGATCTTCAGCCACGCGCAGGAAGCAATCGAGAAATTCGACATCCGTCCCGGCGGAAGCGAGAAACGGGCGGCCGGCACACTGTCCGGCGGCAACCAGCAGAAGGTCATCATCGCCCGCGAGGTGTACAACGACAAGGACCTGCTGATCGCCGTGAACCCGACCCGCGGCCTGGACGTCGGCGCCATCGAATACGTGCACGGCTACCTGGTGGAGCAGCGCAACAAGGGCAAGGCCATCCTGCTCGTCTCCTTCGAACTGGATGAGATCATGAGCCTGTCCGACGTGATCGACGTCATCTTCGACGGCCGGATCGTGAGCCGCGTGCCCGGCAAGGAAGCCGATGAAAAGACGCTGGGCCTGATGATGGCAGGAGGTGGAAAAGCATGAAAAAGAAAAGAAGCGTCTTAGAGATCATCTCTTCCGTCCGGTTCATCCATATCCTGCTGGCCATCATCCTGGGCTTCATGGTCGGCGCGATCTTCCTGGCCGTCATGGGCGTCTCCGTGGGCGATGCGTACGGCAAGCTGCTGGACAGCGTGACCACGGTGAAGGGCCTTTCGTACGTGATCGTGTATGCGACGCCGTACATCCTGACGGGTCTGTCGGTGGCGTTCTCCTTTAAGACCGGCGTGTTCAACATCGGCGCCGAAGGCCAGTTCGTGGTGGGCTCCATGGCCGCCGCGGTGACCGGCATCCTTTTAAAGGACCTTCCCAAGCCCGCCCTGATCCCGCTGTGCTTCATCGCGGCTATGCTGGCCGGCGCCCTGTGGGGCATCATCGTCGGTACCCTGAAGACCAAATGGGGCATCAACGAAGTGCTGGCCATGATCATGTTCAACTGGATCGCCTTCTATTTAAGCAACTATATCGCGGGGCTGCCCGGCATCAAGAATACGGGGACGGCGGAAGCCACCCAGACCATTTCCGAAAATGCCCGGACCCTGCTTTCCAAGGACGTCATCAATCAGCTGGGGCTCGCGCCCACGGCCAACTGGGGCATCCTCGTGGCTATCGCCGCGATGTTCCTGGTGTGGTTCATCATTGAGAAGACCACGCTGGGCTACGAGCTCAAGACCGTCGGTTCCAACCGCTTCGCCGCGGAATACGGCGGCATCGGCGTGAACCGCTCCATCCTGACGGCGCTGGCCATCTCCGGCGCGCTGGCCGGCCTCGGCGGCGCCCTGCAGCTGATGGGCATGGGCAGCCGCATCAGTATCTTCTCCGCCCAGGAAAGCTTCGGCTTCGGCGGCATCGTGGTGGCCCTGATCGGCTGCTCCAACCCCTTCGGAGCGCTGGCGGCCGGCCTCTTCTACGGTGCCCTGACCTACGGCGGCAGCAAGCTGAACCTGGTGGGCGCCCCCACACAGCTGATCAGCGTTATCGTCGGCACGGTGGTGTTCTTCATCGCCATCTCCGTGATCTTCGAGCGGCTGGGCGGCGGCCTGCGGGCCCGCCGGAACGCAGCCGCGCGTGCGGATAAGGAAAAGAGGGAGGCAGCCAAAGAACCTCCCGTGAAGGCCGTCCAGGCTCCCAAGGGGGACGGCGCCGCAGGACCTGTAAACAAAAACGAGGGGAAGGAAGGTGAAGCGAAATGACAGACGTGATCAACAGTTTAGGCATTTTATTATTCGCGACGCTCGCTTACGGCACGCCGCTGATCTACGCTTCCCTGGGCTCCTGCTTCTCCGAGATCTCCGGTGTCGTAAACATCGGTATTGAAGGCATGATGACCGCCGGCGCGTTTACCGGCACGGTTACGGCGTACTTCACCGGCAACCCCTGGATCGGCTTCCTGTGCGGCGGCCTGGCCGGCATGCTGTTCGGCGCGCTGCACGCCCTGGCTACGGTGCGTCTCGGCGCGGACCAGACCATCGCCGGTACCGCCATCAACATGCTGGGCCCCGGCCTCGTGATCATGATCGCCCGCGTGCTGTTCAACTCGACGGATACCATCCCGCTGACCCCCGAACAGCGCATGCCCCGCCTGCTGACCGGCGTGTTCGATACCACGACCACCTTCGGGCGTTTCATGGACAACGTGTTCTCCACCTACGCGTCCACCTATCTGGTATTTCTCGCGGTGCTCATCGTCTGGTTCGTCTTCTATAAGACCCGCTTCGGTCTGCGGATGCGCGCCTGCGGCGAACATCCCGCGGCCTGCGAGACCCTGGGCATCAACGTGCTGCGGACCCGTTTCCTCTGCGTCTGCATGTCCGGCTTCCTGGCCGGCCTCGGCGGCGCCTGCGTGACGATGGCCATCTCCAACCAGTTCCGGCCGATCTCCATCGTGGGCCAGGGCTTCATCGCCATCGCAGCGGTCATCTTCGGTAAATTCCGGCCGCACGGCGCCCTGTGGGGCTGCCTGCTGTTCGGCTTCTGCTCCGGCTTAAAGACCGTGCTGGGCGGCTCCTCCGGCATCGACACGCAGCTGATCTCCATGATCCCGTACGTGGTCACGGTGCTGGTGCTGATCCTCTTCGTGGGCAAGTCCCGCGTGCCGAGCGCCAGCGGCAAGCCGTTCATCAAGGCGCGCTGATCCGGCCCCTGCGTTTTCTGAACCGTATTTATGATCCTCCCGTCCTGCCCCTCCCGGGTGCAGGCGGGAGGGCTCTATAATTTTTTAAGGAGGTTGCTGTATGGAATACATTCAGCAGTATGCACCAATCCTTTTAGGCGTCTGTGCCCTGCTCTTCGCCTGGTATCTGATCCGGAAGGTCGGCAAGGCGGATCCCGGTACGGAACGCATGAAAGAGATCTCCGCGTATATCCATGAAGGCGCCCGTGCTTTCCTGCTTGCGGAGTACCGTATTCTGATCATTTTCGTTGCCATCCTGTTCCTGCTGATCGGCGTCGGCATCGGCTGGGTCACTGCCGTCTGTTTCCTGGTCGGCGCATCCCTGTCCACGCTGGCCGGCTATATCGGCATGAATATCGCGACGAAGGCCAACGTGCGCACCGCGGCCGCGGCCAAGGATAAAGGCATGAACGCGGCGCTGTCCGTCGCCTTCTCCGGCGGCGCGGTCATGGGCATGTGCGTGGTCGGCTTCGGCCTGGCCGGCGCGGCCGTGATCTATCTGGTCACGGGCAGCGCGGACGCGCTCTCCGGCTTCTCGCTGGGCGCTTCTTCGATCGCCCTGTTCGCCCGTGTGGGCGGCGGCATTTAC
>JAFRNR010000015.1 GCA_017430085.1 Lachnospiraceae bacterium
ATGGAGAAACTGACAGAGAATATGATCCGCTTTGCTGAAAGCAAACTTGGCAGCGCAGAGTATGCAGGCTGGTGTCTTGCGTTTGTCGAGGACGCACTTGAAATCAGCAATCATATCGAAATATTCGGCGGAGATTCCGCAAAGGAATCCTGCGAGCTGTACAAGGACGCGCTGCGGGGCGGGGTGCCGGAACGGGGCGCGTTTGTTTTCTATAACTGCCTGTGCCCGGGCGAAAACGGCCCGGTCAACTGGGGACATTGCGGCATAAGTTTAGGGGACGGCCGTGTGATCCATGCGTGGGACATGGTCCGGATCGATGACTATCTGGCAATCGAAAAACTGACAGCTCTGACCGGAGATCATCCGGAATACCTGGGCTGGGTGGCGCTCGAACGTGTGTTGATTCAAAAACCGTATTAGGAGCGTATCAGGGGATAAAGATTTCGTATAAGACAGTCGGGAGAAGCGGGATGTATATTGTCAAAGCAGAGACAGATCAGGTGGAAAAAATCGCAGATATGTCTGTCAGAGCTTTTGAAACAGATGTAAATGTCGGCGGAGCACAAGGTGATTGTCCGCCTGGATTTGATTCCGTAGAATGGCATAAACAAATGGCCCGGGAGGGGCATTTGTATCAGGCAATGATAGGAAAAGACCTGGTAGGCGCAGCCGTTATATTCCGGGATGAAACAAAAAACAGCGTATACATTGGAAGAATATTTATTGACAGCATCTATCATAGAAAGGGTTACGGAATTCGTTTGATGGAATGCATAGAAAAGGAGTTCCCCTGTGCTGCTGAGTTTGATCTGGATACCCCATGCTGGAATGAACGGACCAATGCTTTTTACAAAAGATTAGGCTACCGTATCGTAAAAATCGAGGATGGATCCGTCTTTTACCGGAAAAGAAATAGCGAATCCAATATCATTCAGCATTTTAAATAAAGCAATATTCCAACTTACGGAGATCTCGTCAAATTGCAATTTGTTGAGATCTGACCGTTTTGAAATGTATAATTATGATGAGGTAAGAGAATATGGTTGTCACGATATTGCTCCAGGCAGCACTGTGGATATGGTTTCTCGGCTGCACAATAACTTATAAGTTTGGAAAATATACCCTTGTCGAAGGGATGGGAGTCAAAAGTGCTGAGTTCGTTATGTTGTGTTTATACAGCATAGGATTGATTCTTTACTATATGCTACAGCCTGCTGGGAAATGGATTTTGTTGGCAATTCTGGTTTTTTGGCTTGTTGTACAGTTCTTCTGCCACTGGTATTATACAATTTTTGGGGTTTCTGAAAACAAGCTTAAAGGATACAACGATTGTTTTCGTAATACGATCCGCATTTTCCCGATGAGCGAAACAAAGCTTGTCCCCGATCTTTATCATATCGTTCTGCATACATTGATCTTGTTGAACATCATCATATGCTTGCTATGATGGAGAAATTTTCTTGAAAGATATCGCAAACCGGGATTTGCGGAGGTGATTGTTATTGGACAAAACACTATATGAAATGATCTTTAAAAGAAAGTCATTTCATATTTTCAGAAATGTCGGGAACGAATCGATCAGCGGAGCTGAACTTGACGATATACAAAGTGCATATTCAGAATTTGCCCCTCTGAATCCCGGAATCAAAACCACTATCCGCATTGTACCCGAAAAGCAGACTAACTGTAAAAGAGGAGGAGAATACTGTATCCTGCTTTACAGCGAAAAGAAAGACGGCTATCTGCAAAACATTGGATATCTCGGTGAACAACTCGACCTTTATCTTGTATCCCAAAACATCGGAACGCTCTGGTTCGGAATAGGAAAAACAGAAGAAGAACCCTTTGAGGATATGGAATTCGTCATTATGTTTTCTGTCCGAAAAATCAGTGATGACTCCAAATACCGCAGGGATATGTTTAAGAGCAAAAGGAAGAGCGTAGAAGAAATATGGGAAGGTGAGAAGATTCCGGGCGTGAGTGATATTGTCAGATTTGCTCCGAGTGCCTGTAATTCACAGCCGTGGTATGTAAAGAACGATGGTGAGATCTCGGTTTACAGGCATAAGAAACCCGGAAAAAGAGGAATCATGCCTGCCGACAAGGTCGTATTCTACAACCGCATTGATATAGGCATTTTCATCTGTTTCATGGATATCTGCCTTGAAAACCTCGATATCGGCTTCGAGAAAAAACTGTATCCTGATGATGGCGAAGATAAAGAATTCGTACTGAACGCAGTGTATAGACTTGACTGACATATTCCGGTTTGCGGAGGCCTTTTGCATGGGAAAAGACTTATCTGAAATGTCCCGGCCTGTTACATAAACAGCAGACCGGGATTCCTTTTGCCAGCCACGTCAGACAGATGCCCCAACAACTCTGAGAATCAAAACTTTCTTATGAGCATCTGCCTTTTCTGCCGTCCCTTTTCTCCGCGGGTGCTGATGTTTTCAGTATTCGATCCCTTTCCGGGCCGGAACGCCCTTGTCAAAGGGGTGCTTGATCTTTTTCATCTCGGTCACGTAATCGGCCAGGTCCACGAGGGCGGGAGAGGGGTCGCGGCCGGTCAGGACGACTTCCAGGCCGGCGGGCTTTTCCTGCAGGAAACGGATGACTGCGTCCTCCGGGACCATTCCGCAGGCGATAGCGCCGAGGATTTCGTCCAGGACCAGCAGGTCATATTCTTCCTCCGCGGCGATGCGGACCGCTTCTTCGAAGAGGCCGGTGAAATCCGCATGGGCGCGGGCTTTTTCTTCGTCATCCATGGTCCAGATGAAGCCGTAGGGCTTGTCGCAGACCAGGATGCGGATGCCCGGAATCAGCCGCATCGCGCCCAGCTCCGCGGAATCGCCGCGTTTCAGATACTGGGTGAAGAGCACTTTCTTTCCGGCGCCGGCGGCCCGGACGGACAGGCCGACGGAGGCCGTGGTTTTGCCTTTGTTTTCGCCGCAATAAATATGGATAAGACCGTTCATGACAGGACTCCTTTGTTGATGCTATGCAACTTCTCCGTCCCTTATGGTAGCGTGGCAGGAAGCATTTGTCAATTCGGAAAAAGCGTGGTATGATGGAGACGGATTTAAGGGAGACAGCGATGAGATTACTGGATCTGACGGCCGGGGAACCGGCGGTGGCGATGCTGGGCATGTGCAAGAACGCCGGCAAGACCACGGCGATGAACCGCCTGATCCGTGAACTGGGCGAGGCCGGCGTCGAAAAAGCGGCGCTGACGAGCATCGGCCGGGACGGAGAAGCCCGGGACCTGGTCACGGGGACGGATAAACCGCCCATCTATATGCGGGAAGGCATGCTGGCCGCGACGGCGGAACAGCTTCTTTCCTTATGCGACGTTTCCCGGGAGATCCTGTCCGCGACGGGGCTGTACACGAGCCTGGGCGAGGTGATCGTGTTCCGGGCGCGGAGCGACGGCTTCGTGCAGCTGGCCGGGCCGGGCATCGTGGACCACATGATCCGGCTGCGGCGGGAATTCGACCGCTTCGGCGCGGGGCCCGTGCTGATCGACGGCGCGCTCAGCCGCCTGAGCCTGCTGGCCGGCGCCTCGGACGGGGCCTGCGTGCTCTCCACCGGCGCGTCCCTGGACCGGGACATGGACCGGGTGGTGGCGGAAACGGCTTACGTGGCCGTGCTGCTGGGCCTGCCGGAAATGCCGGCGCCGGGACCTTCGCAGGGAAAACTGACCCTGTTCGGCGAAGGACCGGAAGGCCGCACGGTGAAGGATTTGAACCGCATCGACCGCGCGCAGCCGGAAGAAACGCTGCTCTCGGAAGGCGCCTTTACGGAGACCCAGGGCCGTACGCTGCTCAAGGGCTATACGAAAAAGCCGGGACTGACCCTGCTCGTGCGGGATCCCAGCTGCCTGATGCTGAAGCGGGAGACGTATGCAGCGCTCGCCGCACGGGGTACGCGGTTCGCCGTGCTGAAAGGCACGCGGCTGGCGGCCGTGACGGTCAACAGCGTCTCCGCCGGCGGCTGGCGCTTCGACGGCGAAGAGTTTTTGGAAAAGATGCAGGCAGCAGTGACCGTGCCGGTGCTGGACGTGAGGAAATAAAAAGGACGCCGCTGCGCGTCCGGGAACCGAAAATGATCAGACTGAGTTACGAACAGAAAGAAGATATCGGCCTCAAATACGTGCGGGACATGCTGGACCCGGCGAGCCCTTACGGCGTGAAATTCCTGAAAGCCGAGGGATTTTACGGACAGGCCCGGCAGCAGGCGCTGGAAGAGGAACTGAACAATATCGCCCTGCTTTGGCAGGACCTGGAAACGCAGGAGGCCGCGGTGGCGGACCTGCAGCACGCGCTGAGCGAACTGAAGGACCTGTCCGGGACGTTCGCGAACGGGATGACGCAGGCGCTGACGGAAGTGGAATTATTTGAACTGTCCGCATATTGCCGGCGGATGCAGGAATTGAGGCGGCTCGCGGAAGCGCTGCCGTCGTATCCGCGCCTGGCCGGGACGCGGCTGGAACCGGTGGAGGACGCGCTGCGGGTGCTGGATCCCGCGGACAGCGGGCTGGCCGGGTTTTATATCGAGGATGCGCGCACGCCGGAGCTCGGGGAAGCGCGCGCGGCCAAGCGGGCGGCGGAACTGCAGCTGCGGACCGCCCCGGAAGAGGGGCGGGAGGCACTGCTGAAACAGCGCCAGGAAGCGGCGCGCCGGGAGGAGGATGCCCTGCAGGCGGTCTATGCGCAGATGAGCGCGGACCTGCGCCCGCATCTGCCCCTGCTGCAGCGGAACGCGGCGGCGGCCGGCCGTCTGGACGCGGGCATCGCCAAAGCCCTGCTGGCCCGCCGGTTCGGCTGCGTGCGCCCGGAAATGGGCGGTGAGGACCTGGTCCTGGAAGAGGCCGTCCATCCGCAGGTCGCGGCGGCGCTGTCGGAGCGCGGCCGGGCCTTTACCCCCATCACGATGACTTTATCCCTCGGCGTCACGGTCCTGACCGGCGCCAACATGGGCGGCAAGAGCATCGCCCTGAAGACCGCGCTGCTGAACGCCGCGCTGGCCCTGAGCGGCTGCTTCGTTTTTGTGCGGAGCGCCCGCGTGCCTTTCTTCGACCGGATCGAAGTGATCAACCGCGACTTTTCCAATGCCTCGCAGGGCCTGTCCAGCTTCGGCGGCGAGATCCTGCGGCTGAAGGAGGCGCTGGAGGACCTGCGCGAAGGCGGCCTGTCCCTGATCGTGATGGACGAGCTGGCCCGCGGCACCAACGCCCGCGAAGGTGCGCAGATCGCCCGCGGAACCGTGAATTATCTGGCGGACAAGAACGCCGTGACCTTGCTCGCGACGCATTATGACGGCGCGGCGGAAGGCGCCGTCCGCCATTACCAGGTGAAGGGCCTGGCCCGCCGGGAGGACGCGTCCTGGACCGGCACCGCGGAGGGCCGCGACGGCCTGCGCCTGATCGAAAACGCGATGGACTACGGCCTGATCGAAGTGAAGCCCGGCACGGAGTGCCCGCGCGACGCCGTCGCCATCTGCCGCCTGCTGGGCCTGCCGGAGGAGATCCTGTCATGAGCGGGGAAGCGCCTGTCAAAAAGAAAAAACAGCGGAGTCTCGGCATGCTGGGGATCATGCCCCTGAACTTTGCGATCGGCTTTTCCGCGCCGCTCGTCTTTTTTGGCGCGATGATGATCCTGATCCACGGCGGCGCCTGGTGCGTGCCGCTCTTCCTGTCCTACCTGGCCGTGCTGATTCTGCCGACATCGCTGTGGGTCAGCCGCCGCGATCTGAACAACCTGCATTTTATCCTGGGCGATGAAGTGTTTTACTCGGAACACCCGGACGAAATGAAGAAGGCCCTCCGCCGGAAGCGCCGGAAAGGCCTCCCGCGCGAATTAAGCGACCGGGTGGAGCAGTACCGCAGCGAGCCCGTCCCCGAATTCGCGGGAGAGAATGAACGCTTCCTGAAAGAACGCCGGAAGGGCCGCCTGCTGTTCCTGGCTGCCGCCGTCCTGCTGGCCGCGCTGGCCGTCTGGCTGTTCGTCCAGGCCAACCACCTCTGGTGGGTCAACCGCAATACCGGCCGGAAACAGCCGGATCTTTCCTGGGTCTTCCCGCTGGCGGGCGGCGTTCTGGTGGCGGTCACCGCGCTCCTCGCTTTCTTCCGGAAGAAGAGCCGGTGGCTCCCGCCCGTGACCCTGCTCATGCTGCTGTTCGGCGCCTGGGGCGCGTACGTTTCGGTCTCCGTGAATGCCCGCCTGGTGCTGACGGATGTACTGAAAGGCTTCGGCTGCGCCGCGCTGTACGCTCTGGTCTGCTACGGCATCTTGCCTTTCGCGAAGGACTTAAAGTCCCGGGAGGAGGCTTACCGGATCTACGCCGAACAGCAGATCAGCCTGTTCGAACTGGGCTGCATCGACGAGGACCTGCTGCGCATCCGCCTGGAAAAAAAGAGGCGGACCGGGTGAAAAAACGGGACAGATTTTTCCGGCCCCGGCCGAAAATCCGCTTGCATTTTTCCGCCGTTTTACTATAATATTTCCAGACGGCTCCGCAAAGCCGCAAACGCAGCTGACAACCGCATAAACACGATAGAGGCGCAGAGCGCAGGGTAACGTTCTTCCCACGGCATCAGGCAATGCCGGAAGGGCGCGACGGGGCGCTTTGCCGAAGGACGCGGCCGGCCGACGCCGCTTCCTGGGGACCGGGCCCGGCGCCAGTTCCTGTCATGACGATCATGAAGCGCTATCCGAGGAAATGACCCGGACGGCGCTTATTCTTTAATAACAATACTGAGGAGGACCCCCTATGAAATCACTCATTCGCATCCGCATGGGAGCGGAAGACGCCCATTACGGCGGCAACCTGGTGGACGGCGCGCACATGCTCCACCTGTTCGGCGACGTGGCCACGGAACTGCTGATCCGCTACGACGGCGACGAAGGCCTGTTCTGCGCCTACGACAACGTGGAATTCCTGGCGCCTGTTTTTGCCGGCGATTACATCGAGGCGGAAGGGGAGATCGTCCATGTGGGCAATACCTCCCGCAAGATGGTCTTTGAAGCCCGCAAGGTGATCGTGCCCCGCCCGGACATCAACGAATCCGCCTGCGACGTGCTGGAAGAGCCCGTCGTGGTCTGCCGGGCCAGCGGCACCTGTGTGGTCCCGAAGGATAAGCAGCGCGTGGCGCATTGAGACACGCGCCGGTAGGGGCCGATGTGCCATCGGCCCGTTTGCGGAAAGGACTATGGAATGGAGAAATTAATCATCACCGCCGCCATCTGCGGCGCGGAAGTGACCAAGGAGCAGAACTCCGCCGTGCCCTACACGGTGGAGGAGATCGTGCGCGAAGCGAAGAGCGCCTATGACGCCGGCGCCGCCATCGTCCACCTGCACGTACGGTGGGACGACGGCACGCCCACGCAGGACCGCGAACGGTTCCGCGAATGCATCGACGCCATCAAAAAGGAGATCCCGGACGTGATCCTGATCCCGTCCACCGGCGGCGCGGTCGGCATGAGCGCGGAAGAGCGCCTGCAGCCCACCGAACTCTTCCCGGAGATGGCCACGCTGGACTGCGGCACCTGCAATTTCGGCGACGACGTGTTTGAAAACACGATGCCGATCATGCGCGCGTTCGGCAAGAGGATGCTCGAAAACCACATCAAGCCGGAGTACGAATGCTTCGAGATGGGCCACCTGGACACGGTCCTCACTATGGCCCGCAAGGGACAGGTCCCCGGCGCGCCTATGCAGTTCAACTTCGTGCTGGGCGTTCCCGGCTGCACGCCCGCCACGGTGGACAACCTGGCCTGGCTGGTGCGGAGCATCCCGGCCGGCAGCACCTGGACCGCCACCGGCATCGGCCGCGCGGCCTTCCCGATGGCCGCCGCCGCCATCGTCATGGGCGGCAACGTCCGCGTCGGCTTTGAGGACAACCTCTACCTGGAGCGCGGCGTGCTGGCGCAGAGCAACGGCGAACTGGTCGCCAAGGTCGTGCGTCTGGCGAAGGAACTGGGACGGGAGATCGCGACGCCCGCGGAAGCCCGGAAGATTTTAGGATTATAGAACGCCGAGGCCGTTGTGCCTCACATAAAAATCGTAGGGGCCGTTGTGCCAACGGCCCGCAAATATAAGGACTATTGAGAGGAGAGAAAAATACATGGAACAGTTAAAAGGCAATAAATACGGCACCCACCGCGTCATCGAGCCCAAGGGCGTCCTGACCCAGGCGGCCTGGAAGATCGACAACGACATGACCAAGCATTACTCCAACGAGATCATCTGCGACGTGATCTCCCTGAACATCGACTCCGCGTCCTTCACGCAGATCGAGGAAGCCTGCGGCGGCGACGAGCAGAAGATCGGCGAAATGATCATGGGCATCGTGGCCGAGCGCGGCAAGCAGCAGAACCCGGTCACCGGTTCCGGCGGCATGTTCATCGGCAAGGTCGCCTACATCGGCGATGACCTGAAGGACCGCGACCTGAAGGTGGGCGACAAGATCGCCTCCCTGGTGAGCCTGTCCCTGACCCCTCTCAAGATCGACAAGATCCTGGCCATCCACAAGGCGATCGACCGCGTGGATATCGTCGGCCAGGCTGTGCTGTTCGAAAGCGGCCTGTACGCCAAACTGCCGGACGACATGTCCGAAGCGCTGGCGCTCGCGGCCCTCGACGTGGCCGGCGCCCCCGCCCAGGCCCGCCGCCTGCCCAAGGAAGGCGACAGCGTGCTGATCCTCGGCGCCAACGGCAAATCCGGCGTGCTCTGCGCCTGGGAAGCCATGAAGAAAGTCGGCCCGAACGGCAACGTGGTCGGCGTGGTCCGCAACCCGAAGCAGGTCCCGGCCCTGATGGACCTGGGCGTGTACCACAAAGTCGTGGTCGCCTCCGCCACCGAGCCCGTCGCCGTGCTGGAAGCGGCGCTGGAAGCGAACGGCGGCAAGGAATACGACCTGTCCATCAGCTGCGTGAACGTCGAGGCCTGTGAAATGAGCGCCATCCTGCCCGTGAAGGAAGGCGGCACGGTCTACTTCTTCTCCATGGCCACCAGCTTCACCCGCGCGGCCCTGGGCGCCGAAGGCGTGGGCAAGGACATCACGATGATCGTCGGCAACGGCTACGCGAAGAACCACGCGGAGATCACGCTGAACGTCCTGCGCGAAAACGCGAAGATCCGCGAACTTTTCGACAAGAAGTACGTATAAAGGCATAAAGGAGAAAACGTCATGCAGACCCGCAACGGATTATTTGCCGAAGTGCCGGCAGAACAGTGGAACGACTGGAAATGGCAGGTGCGCAACCGCATCGAAACGGTGGAGGACCTGAAAAAGCATATCGCGATCACCCCCGAAGAGGAAGTGGGCATCCGCCAGTGCCTGGGCGTGCTGCGCATGGCCATCACCCCTTATTATCTGTCCCTGATCGACCTGGACGATCCCCATGACCCGATCCGCCGCCAGGCCATCCCGACGGCGCAGGAACTGCACAAAGCGGACGCCGACCTGCTGGATCCCCTGCACGAGGACACCGACTCCCCGGTGAAGGGCCTGACCCACCGCTATCCGGACCGCGTGCTGCTGCTCGTGACGGACCAGTGCTCCATGTACTGCCGCCACTGCACCCGCCGCCGCTTCGCCGGCCAGACGGACTGCGCCGTGCCGCTGGAGCAGATCGACGCCTGCATCGAATACGTGCGGAACCATCCGGAAGTCCGCGACGTCCTGATCTCCGGCGGCGACCCGCTGGTGATGAGCGACGACCGCCTGGAGTATATCATCGCGAAAGTGCGCGAGATCCCGCACGTGGAGATCGTCCGCATCGGCAGCCGCACGCCGGTCGTCATGCCGCAGCGCATCACGCCCGAACTGTGCGCGATGCTGAAGAAATACCATCCCGTGTGGCTGAACACCCACTTCAACCACCCGAAGGAAGTTACCGAAGAATCCAGGCGCGCCTGCGCGATGCTGGCGGACGCCGGGATCCCGCTGGGCAACCAGAGCGTGCTGCTCGCGGGCGTCAACGACTGCGTCTTCACCATGAAGAAACTGGTGCATGAGCTGGTCAAGATGCGTGTACGGCCGTATTACATTTACCAGTGCGACCTGTCCATGGGGCTGGAGCATTTCCGCACACCCGTGGGCAAGGGCATCGAGATCATCGAGGCTCTGCGCGGCCATACGAGCGGCTTCTGCGTGCCGACCTTCGTCGTGGACGCCCCCGGCGGCGGCGGGAAGATCCCGGTGATGCCGGACTATCTGATCTCGCAGACACCGCACCGCGTGATCCTCCGCAACTTCGAAGGCGTGATCACCACCTACACGGAGCCCGAGAACTACAAAGAGACCTGCCAGTGCGAATACTGCCGCGGCGAGCGGGAGGCTAAACTGGTGGGCGTCGCCGGCCTGGAACACGGCCAGGCGCTGAGCCTGGAACCCAAGGGCCTGGCGCGGGCCGAGCGCGGCAACGGCAAGAAAGACTGAAAGCGGGGACTCATATGACTAGTAAGATCGGTTTAGACCAGGCACTGGTGGATAAAGCCCGGGCTTCCGCCGCGAAAGTGGCGGAGGATACCCAGCGCTTCATCGACCGGCACACCACCGTCGCGGTGGAACGCACGGTCTGCCGCCTGCTGGGCATCGACGGGATCAACGACGTGGAGGTCCCCATGCCCAACGTGGTGGTGGAGCATCTGACGGAAAAAGGCCTCCTGGCGGAAGGCGCGGCCCTGCGCATCGGCAACGCGATGGCGGAGCTGGGCATCAGCCCGCAGGAGGTGGCGGAAGGCATCGACCGCGGTGAGATCGACCTCGCCGCCCTGCCTTTGCATTCCGACGCGGAGATCCGCGCAGCGCTCGCACCCGTGGTCGATGCCACGATGGCCCGCATCCGCGCCAACGTCGCGAAGCGCAACGAATATCTGACGAAGTTCGGCGACAAGCAGGGCCCGTACATCTACCTGATCGTCGCCACCGGCAACATTTACGAGGACATCACCCAGGCCAAGGCGGCGGCCAAGCAGGGCGCGGACGTCATCGCCGTGATCCGCACCACCGGCCAGAGCCTGCTGGACTTCGTGCCCTACGGCGCTACCACGGAAGGCTTCGGCGGCACCTACGCCACCCAGGAGAACTTCCGCCTGATGCGCGCGGCCCTGGACGAGGTGGGAGAGGAGCAGCACCGCTACATCCGCCTCTGCAATTACTGCTCGGGCCTGTGCATGCCGGAGATCGCCGCGATGGGCGCGCTGGAGCGTCTGGACGTGATGCTGAACGACGCGCTGTACGGCATCCTGTTCCGCGACATCAACATGCAGCGCACCATCGTAGACCAGTATTTCTCCCGCGTGATCAACGGCTTTGCCGGCGTTATCATCAACACCGGCGAGGACAACTATCTGACCACGGCGGACGCCTATGAGGAAGCCCACACCGTGCTGGCCAGCCAGTTCCTGAACGAGCAGTTCGCCGTCCAGGCGGGCCTGCCCGAGGAGCAGATGGGCCTGGGCCACGCCTTCGAGATGGATCCGGACCTGCCCAACGCCTTCCTGTACGAACTGGCGCAGGCGCAGATGGCCCGCGAGATCTTCCCGAAAGCGCCGCTCAAATACATGCCGCCCACCAAATTCATGACCGGCAATATCTTCCGCGGCCACGTGCAGGACGCCCTGTTCAACATGGTGACGATCCTCACGAACCAGAAGATCCACCTGCTGGGCATGATGACCGAAGCCATCCACACGCCGTTCATGAGCGACCGCGCGCTGGCCATCGAGAACGCCCAGTACATCTTCCGCACCATGGCGGACCTGGGCGACGACATCGAGTACAAGAAGGGCGGGATCATCCAGAGCCGCGCGGCGGAAGTGCTGAAAAAAGCGGCGGACCTGCTGGGCGAGATCGAGCGCATCGGCCTGTTCGCCACGCTGGAAAAAGGCGTGTTCGCGGACATCAGGCGCCCGCTGGACGGCGGCAAGGGCCTGGACGGCGTGACGACCAAATCCGACCGCTATTTCAACCCCTTCATTGAGGAAATGAGGAAGGAGGCGCGCGCATGAGCTCGGGACTCTATGACATGTCCGCGAAGGACTTTGACAAAACGCTGGACCTCTCCGCGATCAAGCCCTACGGCGACACCATGAACGACGGCAAAGTGCAGCTGTCCTTCACCCTGCCCGTGGCCAACAACGACCGCGGCATGGAAGCCGCCCGCATCCTGGCCAAAAAGATGGGCCTGACCGAGCCCAACGTGGCCTACGCGCGCACGCTGGACGCGGAATTCACGTTCTACGTGGTGTACGGCTCCTGCACGCACACGGTGGATTACAACAACATCAAGATCCAGGCCATCGAGGACGTCTCGATGGAGATGGATGAGGTGGACGCGTACATCAAGGAGCACATCGGGCGGAAGATCGTGGTGATCGGCGCCTCGACGGGCACGGACGCGCACACCGTGGGCATCGACGCCATCATGAACCGCAAGGGCTTTGCCGGGCATTACGGCCTGGAACGCTATGAGATGATTGAAGCCCTCAATATGGGCGCCCAGGTCCCCAACGAGGAATTCCTCGCCAAGGCCCGCGAGATCCACGCCGACGTCCTCCTGGTGAGCCAGACCGTGACCCAGAAGAACATCCACATCATGAACCTCACCGAACTCATCGAACTCGCCGAAGCCGAAGGCATGCGCTCAAAATGCGTCATGTGCTGCGGCGGCGCCCGCATCACCCATGAACTCGCTAAAGAACTCGGTTTTGACGCCGGCTTCGGCCCCGGCAAATTCGCGAATGACGTCGCGACGTTCTGCGTGAAGGAGATGGTCAGGAGAGGGATGAAGTAACTGGGTTATGGGGACGGTTCTCGGTGGGCGATTTTGTAAAATCGCCCA
>JAFRNR010000016.1 GCA_017430085.1 Lachnospiraceae bacterium
ATAAGGCGAAATCTCCGGATTCTAAACAACCAGGATGTCCGGAGGAAAAGGTAAAGGCTATAGAGGCAGCTTTGAAGCATTTTCAAATGATTGAATGAGACAGGCCAAATGACAGAAAATGCCCGCGGTTTTGAGGCTATAAAACAGGAGGACGCGCATGGATAAGAAAACAATTCTGGATACCCTCGCCCGGAACGCCTTTGAAAAGGGCGGTTTCAACGGAACCTGGCTTTACGCCGAGCACGGCGAGATCGTGTCGAAAGGCGCAGTCGGTTTTAGCGATTTGGAGGACAAGGTTCCGCTTCGCGAGGACTGTCTCTTTGACCTTGCGTCCGTCAGCAAGCAGTTCACTGCGGCGGCGGTGATGCTGCTGCGGCGCAGAGGGCTGCTGTCTCTCGAGGACGAGATCACGAAATTCTTCCCGGAAATCCCCTACAAGGGCGTGACAGTACGGCATTTGCTGAACCACACCGGCGGCCTACCCGATTACATGGACTGGGTGGACAAGATTGCCAAGGAGGAAAAGACAATCCCGAATAACGCGGTCATCGTCCGCTTCCTCTGCGAGTGCGGTGAGGAGGCGTCCTTCGCCCCGGGCGAGCAGTTTGAATACTCCAACACCGGCTACTGTTTGCTGGCGCAGATCGTGGAGACCGTTGCGGGCGTGCCTTTTGAAGATTTCCTGCGGGACAACATCTTTGAGCCCGCCGGGATGCACGCGACGCGCGTCTACCACCGCCGGAAGGACAAGGTTGCGATCCCGAATCTCGCCTGGGGACTGTCGCTACCGCTGGGCTCGGATCGCTATGAGCTCCCGGACGGGCTGCCGGGGGATAGCGCGGCCGTTACCTGCGACGGCGCGAACGGGGACGGGCTGGTGCACTCCAACATCTTTGACCTGTTACAATGGGACCGGGCACTGCGTGCGGAAAAGGTGCTTACGAAGGAGGAACAGATGCTGATGGCCACCCCCGGACGACTCAACAACGGGGAAATCGGCATCGACAAGGACGAGGACGATGATCCCGATTACGGCTACGGCTTCGGCTGGGACGTGCTGGATGATCCTGATTTCGGCCTGATCGTCTGCCACAGCGGCGGCTGGCCCGGTTATTCCAACTGGTACGAGCGCTTTGTGGACGCAGACCGTGTTTTGATCCGCCTCCGCTGCCGCGACGTGCGGGATGAGCGGGCCTGGCAGTCCTTTTCCAGGGGCTTGAAAGCAATCACGAGGGACAAAGAACCGGGGAGAGTCCGCAGCATCGAGGAACTCGCCATTCAGAACCCGGACAAGAGCGGCTGGGCCGCACTCTGCGGAAAATACGACTATGCTATCGGTGACTTCCGCATCGAAGAGATCTTCCTGCAAGACGGTGAGCTGTATGCACAGGCAAATGACGACGGGAGGGCACTTGAGCTGCGGCTCTATCCGTTGGGAGAGAAGACCTTCGGAATTAAAGATCTCGATGCGGACCTGGCACTAAGCGACGGTACACTGACGCTGTATGGGGTGATGGGGAAGAAAACCGAATAGAATTCCCGCGGCACAGGGAAACAATGAGCACTACAGGGATTCAGAAACAGGAGATTATTTTATGAACAAGCTGTTTCATGGCGTGGACGTGAATCAATTATTGAAAATACAGGGAAGAAAAGGATACGGCGTGAGCCTGGCCCTTGCCAAAGGGGAAGAACTCGAGACTTTCTGCTCCGGCAGCGGACGCTTCGGGCAGGACTTCCCGGTGAACCCGGATATGCTGTTCCAGGCCGCCTCCATTTCGAAGCCCATGTTTGCCATGACAGTGCTGCGGTATGTGGACAAGGGGATCATTGATCTGGACGCGGACATTTCGGGCGTCGTTTCGGACTTTGTCAAAGGGCCGTTGTCCTTTTCTGCACTGTTAAGTCACACAGCGGGCATCAACGTCCACGGGTTTCCGGGCTACCGGGCGGATCACGCGCCGCTCACGCTGGAGGACGTTATTGCCGGGCGAGGCAACACGCCGAAGATCCGCAGGATCAAGCCCTACGGAAAGCAGTGCATGTATTCCGGCGGCGGCATCACGCTGGCGGAGCTGGCCTTTACACACTTCACGGGAATGACTCTGCGAGACGCCTTTCAGAAGGAGATCGCCGAGCCTCTGGGACTGATACGAACCGGCTATTTCCAGCCGCTGGATGAGGAGCTGGTCGCAAACGCCGCCTTTGCCGGCAGGTACGCATACAGGGAAGATCCCGCGCACGGCTATCATTATTACCCGGAGCATGCAGCGGCGGGAATGTGGACAACGCCGACAGAACTGACGAAACTCGGTCTCGCGCTTTCCAGAAGCGTTCGGAAGGGAGGCCTGCTCAAAAAGGAGACCGCAAAGCGCATGGTGACGCCGGTCATGGACGGTTACGGCCTGTGCATAGCCCGGGACGACCACATCCCGGACCAGGTCTGCCACACCGGAGGCAATGAAGGCTTCATCGCCTATTGGACGCTCTCACTGACGGAGGACCTCTGTGCTGCCGTGATGTTCAATGGCTCCAACCGGCTCAACGGAACTGTGTTCGATCCAATGGCTGAGTTCATCGACGGCCTGATCGAAAGCGAAAAAGCGTGAGGAGCGATTATAGTGGATATGTTTCACTATTACAGTTCTGCGGAGACTGTATGCTGCTTGTACCACCAAAAGAAAGACTTTATTTCCGTGCCTTATGAGCCGAAGAATGTGGAGTAAGACATGAGATTTGACAACGCGTATTTTATTACTGGTACGGCCTATGCAGGCAAATCAACCATGGTAAAACTGCTTGCAGAGAAATATAACGGTATCCTGTGTGAAGAGAACTATCA
>JAFRNR010000017.1 GCA_017430085.1 Lachnospiraceae bacterium
GACGGCTTGATGTCGCGGTGGACGATCCCGGCCGCATGCAGCGGCGTCAGGATCCGGCACAGCGCCCGCCCGATCTCCCGCACGCGCGCAGCCGGAAAAACGCCCTGCTCATCCAGCAGTTCCTGCAGATTCCGCCCGCTGAGGTAGCTTTCGATCACAATCAGCCGGCCGTCTTCCTCCACCGCCTCGATGATCCGCGGCATCCCTTCGACCGGATGGGCCTGCAGCCACTGAAAAATAGAGAACTGATAATTGCTCAGCACTTTTTTGACGAACAGCCCGCCGTTTCCCGCATGCCGCACCAGCATGACCCCGTGCGCGGCATTCAAGGGGGCAAGTTCCTGATAATAGGATAAGCGGGTACGTTCTTCGGCAGTCACGGGACACGGTTCCTTTGCTTGATAGCCTTATACTAACCCAGGAAAGGGGAAAATGCAATGAAAAAGAACCCCATGGAAGTCCTGTCCACCGAAGGGCTCGAAGAAGCTCTCGGTCAGACGCGCCCCGGCGGCCTGGAGACCTATTTCCGGGAAAATGAAGATGCGCTGCTGATCGGAGACCGCCCTTTTGCGGATTACATGAGGCGCCTGTTCAAAGAAAAAGGCCTCCTGCAGCAGGAAGTCTTTCTGGCGGCGGACATTCCGGAGACCTACGGGTACCGCCTGATCAGCCAGGAGCGCCATACCCGGCAGCGGGACGTGATCCTGCGCCTCTGCTTCGGCGCCCGCTTCACCCTGAAGGAGACCCAGCGCGCGCTGCGCCTCGCGGAACAGGAGGAACTCTACCCCCGCCTCAAACGGGACGCGGCCCTGATCCTGGCCCTGAACGAGGGCATGAAAGTGGACCGGGTCAATGAACTGCTGATCTCCCACGGACTGGAGCCTCTGAAAAAGAGCGGAAAAACCGAGTAAGAAAACGGCGCGGCAATACCCCGGAACGGGGGGAACGGAACAGAAAGGACCGACATAAAATAAGACCGGAGACCGGCCTTATTTTTTTGCATCCTCCGTTTGCCCGGATTCTGAGCGCTCCAGCGCTTCCAGCCCCAGGCGGATCAGTTCCGCCGTGGCTTCCGAACGGGTCTGAAAACGGTGTTCAAAGCGAAAATCCTCGATCCGTCGGAACAATTCCGGATCCACGGAAACAGTATAACGGGGTCTGTCAGTTGCCATCGGTTTGTCCTCCGCCGTTATTCTACACCAGTGAACCAGAGATGTAAAGAGGAGAAACGGAAAATGGCTTGACAAAGGAACGGCCCGTTCACTATAATTATATCGGTTCAGTGAACCACCGAACCGGACGAGAGGGACGACATGAAAGATAAACCGAAGCGCTTCAGCATTTCCCTCCCCGCGGAGCTGGCAGAACAATTGGAACAAGTTCAGACGGTCCGTTATCCGCAGCTTTCTCAGCGTGAGATCATAGAGATCCTGATCCGAAAAGGACTGGAAATAACAGAAGATCCCGCCCGTTACCCCGAAACAGGGGGAACGGATGCACGGGAGACCTCTTATAATAATCCCTGAAATTCCCGGAGGAGGAAAAACCATGAAAAAAACCATCATGATCCTGGCCGCCGTCCTGCTGGCCGCCGCGCTCGCGGGCTGCTCCGCCACGCCGAAGGACAAGGATGACAGCGGCAAGACCACCACCGCGGCCCCGCAGACTACCGAAAAGGGCGGCCAGAAGGAGACCACCGCGGACAATACGGACCCCGGCACCACCGCCGCGCCGCAGCCTACCGAGGCGCCCACCACCGAAGAACCCACCACCCCGGCGCCCACTACCACGGCCGCCCCGGTCAAGGACGCTTACCAGGTCGGCGACACGGTGCAGACCAAGAACCTGATCCTCGTCTATGTAGCCAGCGGCGAGTACGAATCTGACAACCAGTTCATCCAGCCGGCAGACGGCAACAAGTACATCTTCCTGGAATTCTACGCGGAATACAACGGAAAAGGCAGCACCAGCGTGTCCTCGTTCGACTTTGAAGGCTACGCGGACGGCTATGCGGTCGATAAAAAATATGCCTTCGACAATGAACTGAGCGGGAGCCTTTCCGCCGGCCGCTGGAACCAGGGCCGCATCTATTTCGAAGTGCCTCAGGACGCGAAAGAGATCGAAGTCGAATACGAAGTGAACCTGTTCACCGATGAAGTGATCAAATTCCTGTACGAAGGCGAGCAGAACAGCAGTTTCGTCCCGGAAAAGAAGACGGACGCCACCCCCGGCGCGCTGGTCCCGGGCGACACCACGGAAACGAAAAACCTGAAGGTTACCTATCTGGGCTGCGACGTCGCGGTCAGCGACAACCAGTTCATCCAGCCGGCGGACGGCAACCGGTTCATCTATTTCGAACTGGAATTTGAAAACATCGGCTCCGGCGAGCAATCTGTCAGCAGCCTCCTGTTCGACTGCTTCGCGGACGGCCAGCGCTGCGAATCCCACATGATGGTGCGGGATGACGACCTGAGCGCGACGATTTCCGCCGGCCGGAAAGCCAAAGGCACCGTCGTGTTTGAAGTCCCGGCGGACGCCGCGGTGATCGAACTGGAATACGAGACCAATATAATTTCGGGCGAACGGATCGTTTTCAGCTACGTGCAGCCGTAAAACCTGCCGCTTCCGGGCGGCGCGCAAACCCCGGCGGTCATCGGACCGGCCGGGGTTTTTCTTTACATTTTGGGGAGACTATGGCATAATCAACTATCATCGGGATTGAAAACGGAGAGTGTTATGGCAACGCAATGTCCTATCTGCGGCGCGCCGCTGGACGGAAAAGAATGCGGCTACTGCGGATATAAAAATCCTTCCTGGCAGGAAGAAAAAACCGATGCGCGCGGAGGGCCTTACGCGTACGCCCGGCACCCGGAGCAGGACCTTTTCCGGGAGGACCGCCGGCGCGAGGAGGAACGGCGCTTTGCGGAGGACCGCCGGTATGAAGAGGAACGGCGGTTTGAAGAGGACCGCCGGTACGCCCAGGAGAACCTGTACAGGAACGCGGTTCCGTACAGCCGGTCGTTCAGTCATTACAGCAAGTGGACGGCTTTTGTCCTGTGCCTGCTGCTGGGGCTTCTTGGCGTGCACCGCTTTTATGTGAGGAAGATCGGCACGGGCCTGCTCTGGTTCTTTACCCTGGGCTTCTTCGGCCTCGGCTGGCTGGTGGACGTGATTATGATCCTGGCCGGCGTCTTTACCGACCGGTCCGGCCTGGCACTGAGAGACTGACCGCGCGGGACGATCCCGCCGCAGCAAATATACCGTAAGGAGAACAACGATGTCCTGCACGACCCTATTAGTCGGTAAAAACGCTTCCAACGACCGCTCCACCATGATTGCCCGCACGGACGACGGCCATTTTGACGTGAAAAAACTCGTGGTGGTTGAACCCAAAGACCAGCCCAAAAAGTATAAAAGCGTGATCTCGCACGTGGAGATCCCGCTCCCGGAGAACCCGATGCGCTACACCGCCTGTCCCAGCGTGGACAAGAAAGAGGGCATCTGGGCGGCCACCGGCATCAACGAGGCCGGCGTGGGCATGACCGCGACGGAGACCATTACGACCAACGCGCGCGTATTGGCGGCGGACCCGATGGTCGTGTACAAAAAGGCGGAAAAGCGCGGCGAAAAGGACGTCCCCGGCGGCATCGGCGAGGAAGACATCGTCGTACTGGTGCTGCCGTATATCCGGAGCGCGCGCGAAGGCGTGCTGCGGCTCGCGGCCCTGCTGGAGGAGTACGGCACGTACGAATCCAACGGCATCGCGTTCAATGATGAGAACGAGATCTGGTGGCTGGAGACCATCGGCGGCCATCACTGGATGGCAAAGCGCGTTCCGGACGACGCAGCGGTCGTGATGCCCAACCAGTTCGGCATGGACAGCTTCGATCTGGAGGATGCGCTGGGCGCCGGAAAGGACCATCTGTGCTCGAAGGACCTGAAAGAATTCATTGAAGAAAACCGCCTGGACGCCAATCAGGGCGGCGTGTTCAATCCCCGGAACATTTTCGGCTCCCACTATGATTCGGACCACGTGTACAATACCCCGCGGGCCTGGTTCATGGGCCGCTTCCTGGCGCCGCGCACCTACCGCTGGGATGGCGAAGGCGCGGACTTCACGCCGGAGAGCGACGACATCCCCTGGAGCTTTGTCCCGGAGCGCAAGCTGGCGGTGGAGGACGTGAGCTACCTGCTGTCCACGCATTACCAGGGCACGCCGTACGACCCGTATTCCGCGCAGGACACCGGCAAGCGCGGCATTTACCGCTCCATCGGCATCAACCGTACCGGCGTCACGGCCATCTGCCAGATCCGCGAAGGCGTCCCGGCGGCCGTCCGCGGCGTGGAATGGGTCTGCTTCGGCTCCACCACCTTCGGCGCGTTCCTGCCGGTCTACACCAACGTCCCGGCCATGCCGGCCTACCTCAGTAAAGTCACCCTGGACACGTCCACGGACAACTTCTACTGGGCCAGCCGCCTGTTGGAAGCGCTCGCGGACCCGCATTTCGGCAGCACCGTGCAGCTGATCGAGCGCTATCACCGCGCCCTGGCCGCGAAGAGCCGCCGCATCCTGGTCGAATACGACAGGAAGATCGCGGAAACCGGCGACCTCGCCCTGGCGCAGGAGGCCAACGACAAACTGGCTGCGCTGGCGAAGAAGGAGACAACCGATGCGCTGAACAAGGTGCTCCAGGTTGCCAGCGAGAAAATGAAAAACGGATATAACCGGGCAGACAATTAATAAAACGTAGGGGCCGTTGTTCCAACGGCCCGCTAAAAGGAGGATTCCCATGAAACACCCTATCCATACCCCTCACGCCCCGGCCGCCATCGGCCCCTACTCCCAGGCCATCGAAGTCGGCAACCTGATCTTCGTCTCCGGCCAGATCCCCGTGGACCCTGCCACCGGCGCCTTCGCGGGCGATGACATCACCTCCCAGACCCACCAGAGCCTGAAGAACCTCCGCGCCATCCTCGAAGAAGCCGGCTCCGGCCTCGACAAAGTCGCCAAAACCACCGTCTTCCTCAAAGACATGAACGATTTTGCCGCTATGAACGCCGTCTACGCCCAGTACTTCTCCGAACCTTACCCCGCGCGCGCCGCCGTCCAGGTCGGCCGTCTGCCGAAGGATGCGCTGGTGGAGATTGAGTGCGTGGCGGAGATCTGAGGCGCAGAATTCTATTTGATCGTCAGTTTCCGGATGAGCAGTAAAAAAGCAGTACAATAAAAACAAGAAAGGCGGAGAAATTTCATGAAAAAGAAGATTTCCCTGACGCTCCAGATCTTTATTGCACTTGTTCTCGCGATCCTCGTCGGCATTCTGCTGACCGGCAATCCCGACATCGCAAAGAACTACATCAAGCCCTTCGGTACCATTTTCCTGAACCTGATCAAGTGGGTGGTCGGGCCGCTGGTGTTCTTCTCGATCATAAGCGGCGTGATCTCCATGCGGGACATCAAGAAAGTCGGCGCCATCGGCGGCAAAACGGTCGTGTACTATCTGTGCACAACGGCCTGTGCGGTCATTATCGGTCTGTTGCTGGCCAATTTGCTGAAAGGACTCTTCCCGGTGCTGCCGACCGCAGGCCTGAGTTATGAGGTCCAGACCACCAAGATCGATTTCATGCAGACGCTGGTGGACGCCTTCCCGTCCAATTTCCTGGCGCCGTTCGTGAACGCGGCGATGCTGCAGATCATCGTCGGCGCGTTGTTCGTGGGTTTTGCCCTGTTGCTGCTTTCCGGCGGCAGAGAGGATTTCAAAGCATTTTCCGCCGTGGATACGCTGAACGGCTTGTTCATGAAAGTGATGGAGATCATCCTGAAACTGTCGCCCATCGGTGTGTTCTGCCTGATGACGCCGGTGGTGGCGGAAAACGGCCCGCAGGTGCTGGGCTCGCTGGCGCTGGTGCTGATGGTGGCCTACCTGGGCTACATCCTGCACATGGTTTTGGTCTACTCCGCGACGGTTTCCTCGCTGGGTCACGTCAGCCCGCTTCGTTTCTTCAAAGAAATGATGCCGGCCATGATGCTGGCTTTCTCCTCCGCGTCTTCCGTGGGCACGCTGCCCCTCAACATGGAATGTTCCCAGAAACTGGGAGCGGATCGCGATATTTCTTCTTTCGTCCTGCCTCTGGGCGCGACCATCAACATGGATGGGACGGCAATCTACCAGGGCGTCTGCGCGATTTTCATCGCCAGCTGTTTCGGCATTGAACTGACCCTGAGCCAGATGCTGACTATCGTGCTGACTGCGACGCTGGCCTCTATCGGCACCGCGGGCGTGCCCGGCGCCGGCGTGGTCATGCTGGCCATGGTGCTGCAGTCCGTCGGCCTGCCCGTGGAAGGCATCGCGCTTGTCGTCGGCGTGGACCGCCTCTTCGACATGGGCCGCACCGTCGTCAATATCACCGGCGACGCTTCCTGCGCCATTGTCGTTTCCGCCCTGGAACGCCGCAAACAACAGAAGAAGGCCGCGAAAGCGTGACAGGGACCTGACAGGGGGACAGTTCCTCTGTCAGCTTTCCAAATAAAAACAGCGGGTCATCAGCCCCGCTGTTTTTGCTGTACGGTGATGCTTCCGTCAGATCATTCCGCTTTCCATAGCCCGTGCAGATTGCAGTGCTCGAACACGGCCACCACCTCGTCGCCCTCGCTCAGCGTGAAGACGGCTTCCGGCGCTTCCTCCGGCTTCAGGGTCTTGAATTCGCAGCCCTGCTTCGTCTGCAGCGCGATCCATTCGATGAAGTGCGCCTCCAGCATGGGATGCGTCACTTCGCCGACCTTCACGGTGACAGTGCGGCCGTCCTGCGTCCAGACCGGCACATGCTTCTCATGCGCAGCGTCGGTGGTGCCGGGCACCATGACTTCCATGGGCACGCCGCAGCAGTGCACGTCGCAGGGCTTGTTCTTGATGGTGAGGACGATCTGTCCGCAGCGCGGGCAGCGTAAAAAGACGAGTTCCATAAAACACCTCCGGATCCTGTTTTGTTTACAGCAGTTTTTGTTGCCAGATTATTATAGCAGAAAGAAAGGAGTCCAGGCAAGGACGTTTTTACTTTCGCTTTCTGTCCGGAAACAAATAAGAAAAACCATGCGGGGGATTGAAAAATAAAACAATCGGTCTATAATATATAAAATCCGGCCCGGGTGCAACTGTGACCGGAGAAACGCGGAGATATATTATGACCTATCATTTTTTTGACTATAAATACAACATCAGCGGCTTTCACAGCGACCTGTTCTCCACGCCGCACCTGGTCTACGTGGGGCTCGTGTTTTTGTTCTCCCTGCTTGCCGCCCGGCTGTTCCGGAACACGGACCGGCAGAAGGTTGAGAAATGGCTGAAGATCCAGGCGGTGATCACGCCGCTCCTGGAAGTGGTCAAGATCAGCTGGGAGAGCTATTACGATATCACTACCGGACGGGGCTTCAACGTGGAAGGGCTGCTACCGATCTACACCTGCTCGCTGCTGATCTACATGCTGCCGCTCGCCGCCTGGGGCAAGGGCCGGGCCCGGGACTGCGCCCTGGCGTTCCTGACCACGGTCGGCCTGCTGTTCGGCGCCGTCGGCGTGATCTACTGCAACGGGCTGAATTTCTACCCGTTCTGGACGTTCGGCGCGTTCTATTCGCTGTATTTCCATACGGCCATGTTCCTGACGGGCGTGATCCTGCTGGCGAGCGGGTATGTAAAGCCGGAGTGGAAAAACATCCGGCTCTCCTTTATACCGGTTGTGCTGCTGGCCGTGATCGCGATCCCGGCCGATTACATCATCGGCACCGACTACATGCTGCTCTACAGCGGCTCGGGCGTCCCGCTTTACGAAGGCCTGGCGGCCCGGCTGGCGGAGAAGGAACTGCGCCCGGTCTATACGCTGATCATGCTGCTGACGCACCTGCCACTGGCGGCGCTGGTCATCGGGATCTGCCGGGCGGCGGAACGGATCCCGCTGTTTGGACGAAGAGGCAGAGAATGAAGAAGGCCGGCCCGAGGGGCCGGTCTTTTCTGCTGGGGCCGGCCAACAAGGCCGATTTTTTATTGTTTCTGACCGCCGATGCCGGTCACAGAACGATGCGGATGCGGGTGCCGATGTCCTCGCGGGAGAGGACTTCGAAGTGCCCGCCGTGCTTGTCGACGATCCATTTGGCGATGGAGAGGCCGAGGCCGGTGCCCTCGACGGAGCGGGCTTCGTCGGCGCGGTAGAAGCGCTCGAACATATGCTCCACGTCGGCGCGGGCCATGCCGATGCCGCTGTCCTGGACCTGGAGGAAGGGACGGCCGGCGTCGTCGCGGCCGGTCCTGAGCAGGATCTCGTCGCCCGCGGCGGTGTATTTGGCGGCGTTGTCCAGCAGGATGCGGACGGCCTGCTTGAGGAGACCGGGATCAGCCTGGACCGTGATGTCCGGGTCCGCTTCGGTGAAGCGGTAGACGTGCGCTTCATCGATCATGAGCGACTCCTCGTACGCCTCGCGCATCAGCGCGTTCAGCGAAACGTCCTCCTTCTGCAGCTGCGTGCGCCCGGCATCGCCGCGGGCCAGGAAGAGCAGCTGCTCCACCAGGTGTTTCATGCGCTGCGTTTCGGTCTGAATGGCGGTGATGGATTCGTTCAGGACGGTCTCATCGTCCTTGCCCCAGCGCGCCAGCATGTCCGCGTAGCCGCTGATGACGGCGATGGGCGTGCGCAGCTCGTGCGATGCGTCGTTCACGAAGCGGGCCTGCTGGCGGTTGCTCTCGCGGATGCGGGTGAGCAGGTTGTTGATGGCGGCCTCCACGCCGGCGAGGTCGCTGTCGTCCAGATGCAGGCTGGCGTTCTCATCCGCGTCCAGATGTGAGACAGCGTCTTCGATCAGGCGGTATTTGTCCTCGCCGAACTCCATCTGCGAGAGCGCTTCCGCCTGCGCGGCCAGCTCGTTGAGCGGCGCCAGGATCTTCCGCACGCGTTCTTTTTCCGCCTGATACGCGAAGAGAAGGCCGATGAAGCGCAGCCCCGTCAGGACGCCCCAGACGATCAGCCAGACGCGCAGGCCGGACCACAGCCGGACTTGAAGTTCCGTGCCGCTTTCCGCGTCTTTTGCAGTATAAAGCAGTTCTGTGGCCTTGCCTTCTGCGTTCCGCTCGATCGCGAACTCCCGCTCCGTTTTGAACGACAGATGCCCGAACGCGGTGTGTTCCCGCACCGCCAGATACGCGGCGGGGATCAGGATCAGCAGAAACAGGGCGCGGAAAAACAGCCGGCCCAGCGCGCGGCCGGCGCGGCTCGCCGCGAGTTTCTGCGTGATGGAATTCATGCTTTTATTCGGAACGGATGACATAACCCACTCCCCGGATGGTCTGGAGCATCTTCACCCCGTAGACTTCGTCGATCTTGGCCCGCAGATGGCGCACGTACACGTCCACGATGTTGGTCTCGCCCATGTAGTCGTAGCCGCAGACCCGCTCCAGCAGCGTGTCGCGCGAGAGGACGATGTCGCGGTTCTCCAGCAGGGTCTTCAGCATCAGAAATTCGCGGTTGGTCAGGACGATCTCCTGACCGTCCCAGGTGACGCGGTGGCGGCTGTCATCGAGTTCGAGAGAGCGCCAGCAGAGGACGCCGGAGGCGGGGGAATTTGCCGTCCCGGCCGGGCCCGCCGCGGTTGCCGATGCTGTAGTCGCGCCGTCGCCCGTTTCCGTCTTCCTATACTTCAGGCTCACCCGGATCCTCGCCAGCAGCTCCTCGATCGCGAACGGCTTGGTGATATAATCCATTGCCCCCGCGTCCAGCCCCGCCACCTTGTCCATCACGGAATCCCGCGCGGTGAGCAGGATCACCGGCGTCGCCTTCTCCTGGCGCAGGCGCCGCAGCACCTCCATCCCGTTCAGGCCGGGCAGCATGATGTCCAGCAGGATCAGGTCGAAGTCCTGCTGCCGGGCCAGTTCCAGCCCGGTCCGGCCGTCGAACGCCTTCTCCGTTTCATAGCCCTCGTGGATCAGTTCCAGTTCGATGAACCGGGCCAGCTTTTCTTCATCTTCAACGATCAGTATCTTCGGCATGACGCCTCCCGCAGCGGGCAGCCGGCCTTCCTTCCCGGAGGACCGGCTGCGCCGTTTTTTATGGCTTTATTTTTTCCGGAATTCTTCCTTCGCAGATTCCGCCGCGCGGCTGAACTTGTCCATCACTTCGTTGGCGGCCCGCATTTCCCGCTCTTTTTCACCCTCGAACGAGTACGTGAAGCCGAAGAACAGGGACACCACGACCAGCACCAGGATCAGGAACCAGGAGCCGAGGAGGATCAGCAGCGCCACCCAGAACGGCAGCTTCGCCATCTGCTCGCCCCGGCGGTCGATCACCAGGTAGTTGCTGGAGAGCACGTGCCAGACTTTCTTCAGGAACTCCTTGACCTTCTGACCGCCCTCGCCCTTCATGCCTGTGCCTGCGCCGCCGCGCTCGCGCTTTTTCTCTTCCACGATCACCGGCACGTACTGCGGCTGGCTCTCATACCGCGTGGAGTAGCTCCCTCCCTGCGGCGCCGCCTTCCCCTGCTTCTCCAGCAGGATCATCGCCTCCAGCATGTCGCCGTCCGTCAGATCCAGCGCCATTTTCGCTTCCTCATACGTGCATCCGCTCTTCTGTACTAACTTCTCAACCTTTTCAAAAAGTTCCATTTCATTCATCCTTTCCCGGGCACCCGCCCTGTCTTTGATGATGCAAGAATACCGGATCATTCTTAAACCATCTTTGAGGAAAGATTAACCTTCGATTAATAAAACCCTTCCGTTTCATTAACTTCGCCGCCCTGATAATACCACACGACGCGCAGGAGAACAAGTGGGACACGGGGACGGTTCTTTCCGTCCCATTTTTGTCCGCAGGGCCACCGGGGGACGGTTTTGAGAAAATTTAGTTATCCTGTCCGATTTTTGCCGCTTTCTGCGCTATATTAACAGAGGAATGAGATCCGGGCATGCGAGGGATCATGAAGAAAAAGCTGGAAAATCTGTATGAGACGTACCGCGGCAGGCTGATGGCTTATGCGTCGCGCTTTCTTCCGAACGAGGCGGATGCGGAAGACGTTGTGCAGGACGTGTTTCTCTACGTCGCGCAGAGGCCGGGAAGCATCGGAACGGTGGAAAGCGCGGAAACGTATCATTATCTGTCCGTCATCACAAAGCACAAAGCTTTGGACCGTCTGCGGGAACTGAAGCATTTCGCGGAAGAGGAGATGCCGCGGGAAGATGAGAGGCGGACGTACGAACTGCCGGAGGAGACGCCGCTTTCGGTGGCCCTGCGGCAGATGCCGGAGAGGGCTCGTCAGATGCTCCTGCTGCGGTATGCGGACGGGATCGGTACCCGCGAGATCGCCCGGCTGTACGGTATGACGCCGGACGCCGTCAGACGTGCGATCCACCGGGCCAAAGAGGATCTGCGGAGAAGACTGTCAGAGGAAGAATAAGAGGAGGGACAACGATGGGAGAGTATCGGGAGAAAGATCTGAGAAAAGTGCTGACGGAATGGCGCGATCAGGAATTGTGCGAACTGCCGGGCGGTGAGAACATGATCGCCGGTATGGCGAAAAAACCGCTGCGGCGCAGGAGCCGCTGGCAGAGAGCGGTGGCGGTAATTGTTGCTCTGGCCGCGCTTTGTGCCGGCTTCTTCGCCGTAAATCCGAAGGCATACGCGGCGTTTGAGGCCTGGATCAAAGGCGGGACCGTGGAGGAAACCAGCCCGCAGGGAGACCATTATTCCCTGACGTATTATGAACTGCCGGGAATCAGTGACAAAA
The DNA here is from genome assembly GCA_017430085.1 of Lachnospiraceae bacterium. Lineage (GTDB taxonomy): Bacteria > Bacillota > Clostridia > Lachnospirales > Lachnospiraceae > UBA6987. The sequence goes on from JAFRNR010000017.1 coordinate 11,762, forward strand.
CGGCCGCCTATCGTTTCGGCTGGATCCCGGACCGTTTTGGCCAGGCAGAGATCATACGCGACGTGCCCTCCGGATGGGCTTATGCAGAAGAATATCAGGATGAGATCCCGGGACCCGCATGGGACGCGCCCGCAACGACCAGGCGGTTAGGGATCGGTTATGTATATCTGGAGGGAGACGACCCCAAAACATACTTTGCGTTTAAAAGTCCGATCGGAACGGAACTTCTGGAAAACGGCCGCATCGAAACCGGCACCCTGACGGGCGAATACTTCGTTTATGCGAACGACTTTTTTGACGGTTTCTGGATCGATTCCGGGACCGGCGTCTACTTCCGCCTGACCGGAGACGTTACCAAAGAAGAAGCTTTCAGGATCATCGACCACGTCGAGAGGACCCAATAAAGACGCCGACAGGACCGCTGGGGGACGGTTCCTCCCGGCCCTGCCACCCCGTGGCCCCCGGACTCATTTTTACGATATTGTTTACCTTCCGGACGGTCTGTGCTATAATATCTCCAACGATCATGATCGACCGATAAGGAGGCAAACGATGCATCAATATCCGAGCGACTGGAAACAATGCGCCACCTGTGAATACTGGTCGGGCGACCGGGAACCGGCGGACATCTTTGGCAACCGCGTCAGTGTGGAGAGCGAGATGGCCCGCGGCCGGTGCATGAACCGCCACAGCGGCTGGTTCCACAGCGACCTGGGCAAGCAGGCCAACGCCAGCTGCCAATGCTGGGAAAAATGGGGCGTGCTGGACAAGATGAAGTGAGGCGCAGGCGCAGACCGGTGTCCAGAATAAGGCCATTTGGGGACAGTCCCCAAGTGGCCTTGTTTTTACCGTAGGGACGGGCATTGCCCGCCCGCTTTTATTTCGGGCGGCCGGTGACCATCACTACGGGGTAGACAACCCTTCCTCCGTCAATTCATACACCTTATCGCACACCTCCCCCAGATACTTCCGGTCGTGCGAGATACTGATAATGCATCCCGGAAATGCACCGAAGATCGAGCGGAACACGGGGCCGGAGAGGGGCGAGAAATTGCGGGTGGGCTCGTCCAGGAGCAGGACGTTGGCGTCGGAGAGGGAGAGACGCAGGAGCAGGACTTTGGCGCGCTGGCCGCCGGAGAGCTCACGGAGGGGGTGGTCCATCTCGTCGCGGGTGAAGCGCAGCGAGCCGAGGTAGGTGCGGACGCGGGTCTCCTCCGCGAGGTCGCCGGAGGGGTTCAGGAAATCCACGGGCGTGGTGTCCGGGGGCAGCAGGTCCGCATAATTCTGCGGCATGTACAGGGCGCGGATGTCCGGGCGGGGGAGGAGCTCCTCCGCGATTTTTTTAAGCAGCGTGGTCTTGCCCGCGCCGTTGCGGCCGATGAGGCCGATGCGCTCCGACCCCCGCACGCGCAGGAAGATGTCGCGCGCCAGCAGCCGCCCGTCCGGCGTCTCGAGCCGGGGCAGTTCGAATTCCAGGACCGTTTTGCCGGCGGGCATCACGCGTTCCTTACCTTCCAGTTTGAAGAAAATGGCGTCTTCCTGCTCCGGCAGGGCGGTCATTTTTTCGTCTTCCTTCGCGAAGCGTGCCTCCAGCGCTTTCACCACATGCATTTTTTTCTTGAGGAGCCGGCCCGTGGACGGATCCTGGCGCGAGACGTTCCGCTGCGCGGCTTCCACGCTCTGGGCGATGCGCCGGAACCGCTCGTCGCGCTCCTTCTTCTCCCGCCGCTCGCTTTCCGCCTGGCGCTCCTGGTTCTCGAAATCGCGCCGCCGGTCGGCAATGTACTGCGCGTAGGGCACGCGCGCCACGGTGAAGCGCGGCTCCTGCTTCTTCCGCAGCTGCTCCAGGTGCACGACCATCGTGGCGCAGGCCTCGATCAGCGTTTCGTCGTGGGAGATGAAGAGCACGGCGCCGGGGAAGTCGCGGATGAAACCCTCCAGCCAGGTCAGGAAATCCAGATCGATGTCGTTGGACGGTTCGTCCAGCAGCAGCACGGTCGGCTCCGCGAGCAGCACCCGCAGCAGCGCCGCCTTCACCCGTTCGCCGCCGGACAGGCTGCCGACGGTCTGCTCGCGGTAAGGGAAGTCCTTGTCCAGACCGAACGACGCCAGATGGCGCGCCAGGTCCCGTGGGGAAATGTCCCAAAAAGTGGGACTCGCGGCGAAAAAGTCGTGCACGGTCAGGGCTTTTTCCGCCTCCGGCAGTTCCTGCGGCAGATAGCCGAGGCGCTCGCCGGGGCAGGTGCGCGCGCCTTCGGCCTCCGCATAGGCTTCGATCAGCTCCGGGTCATAGATCCACGCCAGCAGCGTGGACTTGCCGTTGCCCTCCTCCCCGATGATCACCGCCTTGTCGCCGGCGTTCAGGGTCAGGGAAAAACCCTGCAGGAGGGGACGCAGGTCTTTTTTATGGGTGATATTCAAATTGCGGATCTGCAGCATAAATTCCTCCGTTTATGAAAAAATCTGTCCGGCCAATGCCAAACAGACTCACACAAAAAACGCACGCGGGGCGAGGTGTGACGATCGGATGGCACAGGCTGAAAAATGGCGTCGCCGCCACTTCCTGACGGACCGCAGCTTCCGCAGTAGTCCGCGTCAGAATAAGTCTGGTTCACCGGATCATCAGTTGTGCATTTTCCACCTCTTGGATCGATTTGTTTATATCATACAGGAAGAAGCGGCTGCTTGCAAGCAGTTTATCGCAAAACAGTACCATTTGGGGACGGTTCTTCCTGGCTCTGTTTGATCATTTTTCGTAAAACAGGGCCACCCGGAACCGTCCCCCAGTGGCCCTGTCTGAGATTTCGCCAAATCTCCTGCATTACTTCGCCAGACCCAGCAGGCGCGCTTTCTCCTCCTTCGCCTCGTCCAGGGTGAAGCCTTCGGTGATGCCCCATTCCTCGACCAGGTTTTGGATGAAGCGGTCCTGGGCAGCGGCGGCTTCGGCGTATTGGCCGCGGATCTCGCAGATCTGCGCGATGGCCTGGAGGGCATCGGCGAAGCGCGGCTCGCCCTGGCCTTCTTCGGCGGCGTAGCTGGCCTCATAGTAGCGGATGGCTTCGTCGTAGCGGCACTGGCGGGCGCAGTACTGGGCCATTTCAAAGAGCATGGCGCCGTCGTTCGGAAATTCCTGCAGGGCCTGCTCCATGATCGCGTCCGCGGCGGGCTTGTCATAGCGGGCGAGGGCGATCCAGGCCTCGTAGGTGCGGACCAGCACCGGGCGGGCGTCGGGCAGTTTGCGATAGCGGGCCAGAACGTCTTCGGCCTCATCGGCGCGGTTGTCCGCGATCAGGTTGTCCAGCAGGTAGAGGTAGGAGAGGCGCTGTTCGGGATGGGCCTCCACCAGTTCTTTGTAGAAATCGACGGCTTTGCTGTGGTTGGCGCAGTTCCAGTCCCACAGCATGTGGCCTTCCGCCATGTCCAGCAGCCACTGCCAGGCCTTCTTGTTCGGTGCCAGGCGGATGGCGGTGCGGGCGTATTTGCTCACGCGCTTGGCGTCCGCCATCATGCGGTTGTGGTACAGGTCGCCCAGGTTGCCGTTCACGCGCTCCTGGTCGAGCGGGCCGCCCAGCTGGTTCTTGAGGAATTCCTCGGCCTCCCAGAAGGCATCGGCGGGCCAGTCCAGCTCGTATTCCAGACGGTTTTCGATGCGGCGCAGCTTCTGCTCGCCGGTCAGGTCGAACAGCTCGTCGATGCTCACCCCGAACTCCTCCGCCAGCTGCGGCAGCAGGTGATATCCGGCATCGCCGCGCCCAGCTCCCACTTGGACACCGCCTGCGCGCTGAGTCCCAGCTTCTCCGCCAGCCGCTCCTGGGTCATTTCCTTCTTTAAGCGGTAATATTTGATCTTATTTCCTAATTCCATGATCGGATCTCCTTGCTTTTATTTCGCGGCTCTCGGACTCCTCCGGAAAAAGCCCTTCTTTGCCGTGCTGGCCTGATAGTAACATAAAACGGCGCCATCTGACAATGACGCCGTTATTGAAGCGATACAACCGGCAGTTGAGAGCGCCCTGCGGGGCCTCAGCTCAGCACCCGGCTGCCGGCCGGCATGGAGGCGGTGATGAAGCAGTTGGAGCCGATCACGGAGCCTTCGCCGATGACGGTGCCTCCGCCCAGAATGGAAGCGCCGGCGTAGATGGTCACGCGATCCTCGATGGTGGGGTGGCGGCGCACATTGTTCATGCGGCGGCCGCCGCTGGTGGAGAGCGCGCCCAGCGTGACGCCCTGGTAGATCTTCACGTAGTTCCCGATGTGCGTGGTCTCGCCGATGACGATGCCCGTGCCGTGGTCGATGAAGAAGTGATGGCCGACCGTGGCGCCGGGATGGATGTCGATGCCCGTCTCGCGGTGCGCGTGCTCGGTCATCATCCGCGGGATCAGCGGGACATCCAGCGCATAGAGCTCATGGGCGATCCGGTAGGTGAAGATCGCATAGAGCCCCGGGTAGGAGAAGATGATCTCGTCGCGGGTAAAGGCGGCGGGATCTCCGTCGAATGCCGCGTCCAGATCCGTCTCCAGCAGGGAACGGATGCGGGGCAGCGCCTCCAGAAAATCCAGCGCCTTGCTCATGGCGGCTTCGGTCAGATCCTCCGGGGCGGCCGCGCCGTACCGCTCTTCGTCGTAGGGCAGCACCAGCTCGATCTGCCTGGAAAGATGGTACAGGATATCCTCCAGCAGCATGGATGTGTGATTCTGGGCGGTAAAGACCTTGTAGCGGGTATGCGCGAAGAAGCCGCGGAAGACCAGCTGGCGCAGTTCGTCCAGCACCATCAGCACGTCTTGCTCATCCGGATGCCGGAAGGTATTTTCCTTGTCGATGTATTTGTTTTCTCCGAAGCTGTCCATCACCCGGGAGATGACGGAGGAGATCCGCCCGGAGAGCTGTTCCTGATTCATTGATGACTCCAGTCGTGATAATATTTTTGGCAGGGAGCGGGCGGGGCCGGCTCCGGATTCTTATTCTTCTGACGCGAACAGCGCCGTGGACAGATACCGGTCGCCGGAATCCGGCAACAGGACCACGATGGTCTTGCCGGCCATTTCCGGGCGGGCAGCCAGCGTGAGGGCGGCGCATAGCGCGGCGCCGGAGGAAATGCCGCAGAGCAGTCCTTCGGTGCGGGCCAGCAGACGGCCGGCCTTCAGCGCGTTTTCAGTGGAGACGGGCAGGATCTCGTCGCAGACGGCCGGATCAAAGACGGCCGGCACGAACCCGGCGCCGATGCCCTGGATGCCGTGCGGCCCGGGCTTGCCGCCGGAGAGCACCGGAGAAGTATCCGGCTCCACGGCCACGACCCGGACGGAGGACTTCTGCTCCTTGAGATAGCGCCCGGTCCCGGTCACGGTCCCGCCGGTGCCGGCGCCGGCCACGAACGCGTCCACGGCCCCGTCCGTATCCCGCCAGACCTCCGGTCCGGTGGTCAGATAGTGGATGCGGGGATTGGCCGGATTGTCAAACTGCCCGGGAATGAGGGCGCCGGGGATCGAAGCGGCCAGTTCCTCCGCTTTCTCGATGGCGCCGCGCATGCCCTTCGCGCCTTCCGTCAGCACCAACTCGGCGCCGTAGGCGGCCAGCAGTTTGCGGCGTTCCACGCTCATGGTCTCCGGCAGGGTCAGGATCACCCGGTAGCCCAGGATGGCGCCGGCAAACGCCAGCCCGATGCCGGTATTGCCCGAGGTAGGCTCCACCAGCGTGCCGCCGGGCTGCAGGAGCCCTTTTTCTTCCGCGTCCCGGATCATCGCCAGCGCGGTCCGGTCCTTCACGCTGCCGGCCGGATTCCGGTACTCGATCTTCGTCAGGATCCGTGCCTGCGGCACTCCGGCCGCCGCGGCAAAACGGGAAAGCTCCACGAGGGGCGTGCGTCCGATCAGGTCCAGTGCGCTGCTGCAAATGTTCTTCATAGGGGCTCCTTTCTTCCGGTATTTGATACGGCTATGTAGAGAATGATAGGGCTGCATTCGGTAAATGTCAAGAGGCGCGGTGCATGCAGCCCCGGCATGATGCGTCGGAAAGGAGGGCTGCCAGGACTTATCCCCGGGCGGTATCATACCGGATACGCTGTAAAAACGGAGTCGGGATCCGTCGCCCTGCGGCCTCATTCCGCAGTTGAAATTTCCGCGCTTCGCTGATAGAATAAGAGCGGATGCCGGTTCGTGTCAGCATGTATGATGATCCTCACAGATGTTCGGAGGTTTTTATGAAAAGAACAGACCGTAGACCTTATTGGCTGCTTCCCCTTCTGGCCCTGCTCGTCCTGTGCCTGTCCGCGTGCGGCGGCGGGCTGGACGGAAAACTGCGGCCGAAGGCGGAGGCGTATCTGAAGACACTGGCGGAGAAAGCCGGCGTGCAGGACAGCTTCACATTGACAGGCGCCAAGGCGTCGGAGACGGACGCGCAGGATACCCTCGCGTTTACTGCGAGATCCGAAACTTATCAGAGAGAGTTTTCCGTATATGTGTCGCGGGACGGCAATACGGTGACGGACAGTTATTATACCCTTTCGATGGCGGACGAGGTCTTCCGGGAAGGCATGGCCATGATGGAGGAGGCCCTGGGCAAGGACTTCCCCGAAACGCGGGCTGTCCTGGTGCCGGTGTCGCGCGAAGCGCTGTCCGGCCGTTCGTTCGCGTCGCTGGAGGAGTTCCAGAAAGCGGCGGGCAGCCTGCTCCTGGTGCAGTTCTACATCCGCGGCGACGGCAAGACCCAGATCACGCCGGACCAGATCGACAAAGTCCTGATCGCGATGCAGGCGCATGACTTCCGCGCCACGCTGTTCCCGTATATCAGCGACTCGGTCTGGTATGACGTCACGCCGAAGGGCATCTGGGTCACCACGCGGACCGGCGCCGACGGCGGCCATATGCTGGACCGCAAGGAATATGTGCCGAAGGCGGATAAATAAGGACGGAAACGCCGCCCGCGCGGCGCAGCTGACAGGACGGAAAAGACAGTGATCACAGAAAAAAACAGCCCGGAGCCGGAAGCTCCCGACATGTGCGTGCCCTGCGGGGACGGCTGGCTGAACATCCGCGTCGGCGCCATCATCATGAAGGACGGCCGGATCCTGATGGCCGGCAACGACTGGGCCCCCTACCTGTACTCCGTGGGCGGCCGCATCAAATTCGGCGAAACGGCGGAGGACGCGGTGCGCCGCGAGGTGCGGGAGGAGACCGGCCGGGATCTGGAGATCGACCGGCTCGGCTTCGTGCACGAGACCTATTTCCCCGGCGACACCCCGTCCAAGATGGGACGGCCCATTTACGAGATCAGTTTTTATTTCTACATGAAGACGCCGCCGGATTTCGAATCCGTCTGCGACAGCTTTTCCGAAGAGTGCGGACGGGAATTCCTGCGGTGGATCGATCCGGAAGGAGACGAAAAGTACTTTCCGGAGTTTTTCCGCACGGAACTCGCCCATCCGGCGCAGACGGTGAAGCATTTTGTTTCGGATGACAGACGTTAGGAGGTTTTTATGTTCAGACCCATGCGCAGACAGAAACAGGCCCTCACTCCTGAAGAGTGCGCGGCCCTGCTGAAGACCGAGAACCGGGGCGTCCTCTCCCTTCTGGGAGACGACGATTACCCCTACGGCGTGCCCGTCAACCATTACTACGAGGAAGAGACCGGCCGCCTTTACTTCCACGGCGGCAAAGTCGGCCACCGCGTCGACGCCGCCGCCCGCCATGACAAAGTCTCCTTCTGCGTGTTCGACAAAGGCGTGGCAGAGGAGGGCGGATGGGCGCTGAACGTCCGCTGTGTGATCATTTTCGGGCGCATCCGGCCGATCACGGATCCGGAGGAGATCATCCGCATCAGCCGCGCCCTGAGTTATAAATTTACGCAGGACGAGGCTTACATCGAGGATACGATCCGCCGTTCCGGCGCCGCCACGCTGGCGTACGAGATCGTGATCGAGCATATGACCGGCAAACGGGTGAATGAATCGTAAAAACAGCGGAGACCCGCCGAAGAAGGAGAGCAGCCATGCAGAAAACTGATCCGTGTTACCGGCAGTACATCGATATTCTGAAAGAGGAACTGATTCCGGCCATGGGATGTACGGAGCCCATCGCGATCGCCTACGCGGCGGCGAAGGCCCGGCAGGTACTGGGAAGAGAGCCGGAGCGGCTGCTGGCGGAAGTCAGCGGCAATATCATCAAGAATGTGAAAAGCGTGGTGGTCCCGCATACCGGAGGCCTGCGCGGGATCCCGGCGGCCGCCGCAGCCGGAGCCGCAGCGGGCGACGCGGATGCGGAACTGGAGGTGCTCTCGCGCGTCACGGAGGAACAGATCCGGGAGATCGGCGCGTTCCTGGAGCGCGTGCCCATCGAGGTGTGCCATGCCGACACCGGCCGCATCTTCGACATCCAGATCACCGCATTGGCCGGCGCGGACCGGGCCTCGGTACGCATCGCGGATTATCATACGAACCTCGTCCTGGTGCAGCGGAACGATGAGATCCTCCTGCAGCGCGGGCTGACGGAGCGGAACGACGACCGCCTGACGGACCGGAGCTGCCTGACCGTGGAGGGCATCGCGGACTTTGCGGAGAGCGTGGACCCGGAGGACGTGCGCGAGGTCCTGGAACGGCAGATCGCCTACAACATGGCCATCGCCGAAGAAGGCATGCGGGGCAATTACGGCGCGAACATCGGCAAGACCGTGCTGCGCGGCCGGGAATACGACATCAATTACAAAATGCGCGCCTGGGCGGCCGCGGGCAGCGACGCGCGGATGAACGGGTGCGAACTGCCGGTGGTCATCAACTCGGGCAGCGGCAATCAGGGCATCACGGCGTCCGTGCCGGTGATCGTTTATGCCCGCGAGAACGGGATCTCCCATGAGGAGATGCTGCGCGCGCTCTGCGTTTCCAACCTGATCACCACGCATTTAAAGACCGGGATCGGCCGCCTCTCCGCCTACTGCGGCGCGGTCAGCGCGGGCGTCGGAGCCGGTGCGGGGATCGCGTACTTAAAGGGCGGCCGCTTTGAAATGATCGCGCACACCGTGGTCAACGCCGTCGCCATTACCTCCGGCATCATCTGCGACGGCGCCAAAGCCAGCTGCGCCGCCAAGATCGCCGCCGCCGTGGACGCCGGCCTCCTGGGCCTGGCCATGTATGAAGACGGCAACCAGTTCTTCGGCGGCGACGGCATCGTCAAAAAAGGTGTGGAAAACACCATTGAGGCCGTCGGACAGCTGGCCCGCCGCGGCATGGAGCAGACGGATAAGGAGATCATCCGGTTGATGATGGAACACTGAGAACAGGAAGAGATTTCGGATGATGACAAAGAAAAATACGGCCTCAGCGCCGAAAAAGAACCAGAGCATCCTCGGATATTACCGGAAATACGGCTGGAAAGCCGGTGTGCGGGACGTGCTGCACGATCTGATCGGCAGCTTCCTTTATGCGATCGGCATTTACTATTTTGCCTCCAACGCGAATTTCGCCCCCGGCGGCATCACCGGCCTGGCCATGATCATCCATCACTATATACCGGGCCTGGGCATCGGTGCGATCTCGCTGATCATCAATGTTCCCGTGGCGCTGTTCTGCTACCGCCTGCTGGGACGGGTATTCTTTTTCAAATCGGTCAAGAGCATGCTGATCTCGGCCTTCTTCCTTGACGTGATCGTCCCGCTCCTCGGGGTCTATCCGGATGCCGCGGCAAACCCGATGCTGGCGGCCCTCTTCGCGGGAGCCCTTTCCGGCGCGGGCCTGGCCATCATCTACATGCCCGGCTCCTCCACCGGCGGCACGGACTTCATCATCATGAGCATCCGCAAGCTGAAGCCTCACCTCTCCATCGGGACCATCTCCATCGTTGTGGACGGCGCGGTCATCGTGGCGGGCGGCTTTGTCTTCGGCAACATCAATGCGATGCTCTACGGCGTCCTGATGACCTTCGTCTCCACCACCGTCATTGACAAGATCATGTACGGCTCCGGCACCCGCCGCATGCTGCTGATCATCAGCGACAAAGCCCGGGAGATCGCCTCCGACATCATGACGGAGATCGACCGCGGCGTGACCCTGGCGGACGTCCGCGGTGGCTATACCGGGCAGACTCACCAGATGATGATGTGCGTCTGCTCCAAGGTCGAGGTCTTCCACGCGCGCCGCATCATCACCCGCATCGATCCCGGCGCCATCGTCATGCTTACCACGGTAGACGAGGCCTACGGCAAGGGCTTTCTGGACCCGGATACGGATTGAGACCGGAAAACCGAAAAAAAACAGCAGAATAACGGACAAGTCAGATGATATGCTGACCTGCCAGTTATTCTTTCCCGGGGAAATCTCTTTTTCCCCGTTTTTAATTGGAATTCTTAATGGGTGTTTTTACTAAATCAAGATAGTGGACCATATTTTCCAAATCGTCATCCGGAGGAAGATGCATATAAAACAATTTGCCGTCGCAGATGAATGTGATCTCATATCCGGTCAGCATCGTTTTGTGTTCAGTATCCCCGTAGACAGAAGGGATATAATATGCCTTGTTTAAGTAAAAAGACCGGCCGTCTGCAGCAGTCTCCCGGTAACCGTTTGAAATGAATTGAGCCAGCCCCGGTTCCGGTTCGGAATAATACAGATACTGCACAAGGTACAGCTCCTGCAGCTGCTGCCTCTCCAGATCGGGCAGGTAGGAAGGGATCTCTTTTTCCGTGACACGCCGATAATGAAAGGAAACATAAGAACCCTGACGCTCGGAGATGCCGCTTAACGTCCATTCTTTATTGAGCGCCCCAGGTGTATAATATTCGATTATGCCGTTTGCATCCTGCCGTTCGTGGTCTTCAAATTCCCTGATCGAGTTAAAATAATGAATCTCTGCAGCCTCTGTAACAGCACTCTCTTCCTGGGAATCACTGCAGGCAGAAAGCAATAATATGACTATGATGGCTATAATGAGAACGCGATGCTTATTATTCATTTTTAAATCCCCCTGTATATACATAGATTGGCAGATGAGTTCAGTGTGCACTGGGATTAAAGTAATTGGCACAAGATGGACACCAAATATTTGACCAGGAGGTATTATTCGGGTCATTAAACACATTTGGAGCAATCTCATCGAAACCACCGTTCATAATACAAGGTGTATTAGATGAGCAAACACCATCATCTTATTGATTTGTACTTATTTTTGATTTGTATTTATCACATATTCAATGGTACTGTCAATAATATTATCTCAAAGGCCAATGACGCTCCTGCGGGCTGTCTTTTTTGTCCTCTCTTGACAATCGTCTCCCAAAACAGTATACTTGACTCGAACAAAAGTTCGAAGATAGCGGGGAGCGGTCATGGAAGCGTATTTAGAAGAACTCAATCCCGAACAACTGGAAGCGGTGACTGCCACCGAAGGTTTCGTGCGCGTCATCGCCGGCGCCGGCAGCGGCAAAACGAAGGCGCTCACGGCCCGCTACGCCTACCTGGTCATGGAGATGGGCATTCTGCCCTCCCATATCCTCTGCGTCACCTTCACCAATAAGGCGGCGGAAGAGATGCGCCGCCGCATCCACAACCTGACCGGAGACCACGATACCGCGTACGTCAATACCTTCCACGGCTTCTGCGTTTCCGTGCTGCAGGAGGACTCCCACGCCATCGGCTACCCCAAGAGCTTCCTGGTGCTGGACAATACGGACATCAACGAATTCCTGCGCCTCATTTACGAAGAGCGGAACCTCAACCTGCGCCACATGACCTTCCAGGATGCGCGGGACATGTTCGAGATCCGCAAATGCCTCACCGAACCGTCCTACTATCTGCACCTGGTGGACGAATCGCTGGAGACGATGCGGCAGAAATACGAGCAGGCCACGGAGATCCGGGACATCCTGTTCTACGGGTACCTGTACTATCAGAAAAAATGCTTCGGGCTTGACTACAACGACCTCATCATTCTGACCCTCCACATCTTCAACACGCGGCCGGAGATCGCGCTGAAATGGCAGGAGCGGCTGGAATACGTCATGATTGACGAATTCCAGGACATCGACCCCCTGCAGATCAAACTCATGGAGGCGCTCTGCGCGTACCACAAAAACCTCTTCGTGGTGGGCGATCCGGACCAGACCATCTACACCTGGCGCGGCGCCAACGTGAAGTATATCAGGGATTTCGACAAAGAATACCCCGGCACCCGCACCGTCATGATGAATACGAATTACCGCTCCACGCCGGAGATCATCGGGGCGGTCAACTCGCTGATCTCAAAAAACAAGGGCCGCGTGCCGAAGGACCTGGTCCCGGTAAAGGAGAACGGTCCGACGGTCAAAGCCGCCCTGAGCGAGATGCCGGAGGACGAAGCGGCCTGGGCGGCGGCGAAGATGAAAGCCCTGCACGAAGGCGGCCGCCGCTACGGGGACATCGCGGTCCTCTACCGCGCGCACTACCTGACCCGCAGCATCGAGGAAGCCCTGCAGAAAGCGGAGATCCCCTACACGCTCTACGGCGGCGTCGGCTTTTTTGACCGCACGGAGGTGAAGGATGCCCTGTCCTACCTGCGCATGCTGGCTTATCAGGACGACCTGTCCTTCCGCCGCATCGTCAACGTCCCGAAGCGCAACCTGGGTGAAAAGCGCCTGCGTTTCCTCACGGAGCGCGCCGAAGCGGAGGGCCTGAGCCTGTATCAGACTCTGAAAAAGCACATTACGAACGACATTTTCAAAGGCACCGGCGCGGAGGCCTTTATCACGCTGATCGATTCCTTCTCCGCCGCCGCGGCCGGCCAGCCCATCAGCAAACTGTTCACGTCCCTGCTCCACGCCTCCGGCTATGAAAAAATGCTGCGCACCGAAGGCGCCCAGGACCGCCTGGACAACCTCGCGGAGCTCAAGCAGCTCATCCTGCGCTATGAGATCAGCTGCGGCGAGGAGTGCGAACTGCCGGACTTCCTGGCGCACATCGCCCTCTATTCGGACAACGACCGCGAGGCGGGCCAGGACAAGGTCAAACTGATGACCGTCCACGGCTCCAAAGGCCTCGAATTCCCCGTGGTCTTTCTCTGCGGCCTGAACGAGGGCGTCTTCCCCGGCCGCAAAACGGACAGCTTCGAGGCCATGGAAGAAGAGCGCCGCCTCTGCTTCGTCGCCATGACCCGCGCGGAGGACGAGCTCTACCTCTCCGCCGTCGAAGGCCGCCTGCACGACGGCGCGCCCCGCTACATGTCCCGCTTCCTCCTGGACGTCGCCCCCGGCCTCATCGAATACGAAGAACCGCCCCGGGAGGAACTCATCAAAGATACCCGCGCCTACATCGCCGCCCGCGACAAATTCCTGGAAGGCGGCGCAGAGGAGCACCTCCCCATCGGCGCGCAGGTCCGTCACGCCGTCCTCGGCCTTGGCGAGATCCTCGACGCGGACGAAAAAAAGAAAGCGTATCTGATCCAATTCACCGACCTCGATACCCCCCGCGCCATCGCGTTCCGCGCAAAGCTGGAACGGGTGTGATGACAGGGGGACGGTTCCTTTGTCACCTTTTGGGCCGTTGAAACAACGGCCCGTTTGGTTTCGATGGTTTAGATAACCAAAAATCTCCCAACCATTTTTACGGAAAAAAGATTGACACAGCAGACTACACGTTGTACACTGCTGGTGTACAATATGTAGACAATCCTGATTTCGTTAGCAAATGATAAACCGGATCGTTATGAAATATAGGGGACGAAAAGAATGAAAAGCCTGCAATTGGGAGAAATGGAAACCAAATTTGCCGAGATTATCTGGGAAAATGAACCGATCCCGTCTGGTGAATTAGCCCGGATCTGCAGTGAGAAACTGCATTGGAGCCGCACGACCATGTATACGGTCCTGCGAAGACTCTGTGCCAAAGGAATCTTTATAAACGAGCGGGGGATAGTGACGTCTCTGCAGTCGAAAGAAAATGTAACAGCATTAAGAAGTGAACAATTTATTATTGATAACTTCAACGGGTCGCTGCCATCCTTTTTCGCCGCTTTTACGCAGCAGCGAAAACTGACGGAGGAAGAGTACTGGGAAATCAGCCGGATGATCGACGAGGCAGTCCAAGCGAGAAAAGAAAAAGATGAATAGCAACTTATCCTCTTTCATTTTGAAACTGATCAATTTGAGCTGGATGGGAGGGATTCTTGCCATTTTAATCATGCTGGTCAGACTGTTGTTTCGCATGGCACCGAAGCGGGCGGTATGCCTGCTTTGGGGGATTGTTGCGTTGCGGCTTGTCTGTCCGTTCACAATCGAGAGCCCGGTAAGTCTGCTGGTTTCCGATGAATTGCTTTCTGCCGGCGGTAAGCAGGAAATGACCTTGACACCAAACACGAAGTTTCCCTTGCTCGATGAGACCGTAAACGAGTTGAGTTCAGAATATTCCCTGGCTGAATCCACGGAAAATGCATCTCAAACTACTCGCGTTCCGGAGCAGTCGCCGTTTATACGACGAATAAGAATAGTATTCATAGGCTGGGGACTTGGTGCGGCCGGGATGTTTGGCTATGCGGCTGTGAGTTTCGCAAAGCAGAAACGGAAGGTCCGGACAGCAATTTCGGAAAACGGGAAGGTCTGGTTCTGCGACGCGATAGGGAATCCTTTTATCCTTGGAATAGTACGGCCTCGCATCTATCTTCCTTCCGCAACAAATGAAGAATTGCTGAATTATATTCTGGCTCACGAGAGAACGCACCTGAAGAGGTACGATCACCTTTGGAAACCGATTGCTTTTTTGCTGTTATCAATTTACTGGTTTAATCCTATTCTCTGGCTGACATATGTCTTATTCTGCCGCGATATCGAATATGCCTGTGATGAAAAAGCAGTAGAGACCATGGAAGAGGAATCCCGTGTCCGCTATTCCAGGGTGCTTTTGGAGGCTGCTGCTTCGCGCCATGCGTCCTTTGTACATCCACTAGGATTCGCGGAGGCTTGTATAAAGGAACGCATCAGAAGAGTTTTATACTGGAAGAAGCCGAATGTAGGAATGAAACTGGCAGTCGCTGTCATTGGTGTTGCACTTTTGTTTGCATTTATGACCAAACGAAGTGATCGGAGTTTACCGGAGAGCAATAAAGCATTCTGGCAAAATGCAGAGAATCCAGACGGGAAATATACGGAGTTTTTGGATGCGGCTTATACTCTTTATAATGGGGAAAAACTGCAGATCATTCTTCCGGAGGACCCACACAACCTGATGTCTGGGGGATTCAGTGGTTTTGTCTTTTATAGTCCGAAAGAGGACCATCCGGCAGAATCTGTTATGGAGACGATGCTTTCATTTGTCGGGGTGGTTTTGTATTCTTCGGATGAAGCAATAATTGACTCAGCAGAAATATCGGACAACGCTGTCGGGAAACAGTCGAACATGGATCTCGGTGAAAAAATCTGGTTGTTTGACAGTCAGCCGCCCTATCTCCTTGCAAAGCGTGAAAATGTGTTTTTGCTTGCTCGGGCAGATGCTGCCTACTCATATGGCGTAGAAAGCAGCAGTCGCGGTAATTCCTTTACGTCAATGATCTCTGAGTCATTTGGATTTAAACTTGTTTGTTCGGACCCTGCTTCCGGGATCATGCTCAAATCTCTCCGTTATACAAAAGACGGGGGAGAAACCTGGGAGGAAACAGCAAATCTTACGGCATTGATCGGCAATCATCCGACGGATATGTGTTTTTGGTCGGAATCTGATGGAATCATCCTGACAGATCATCAATTGGAACGGAATTATGTATATTTAACAAAAGATGGTGGGAAAACCTGGTCCGGATCATATCTTGGGAAAGAATCAGATAAATGCGCAAAAGGGGCCTGCGTCGAGTACGATGCAGAGACAGACAGCTTGAAGGTTTTTTCCTATGCTGTATCCGCGGATGGCTTGGACGCCCAGGAACGTACCTACTGTTCTAATGACCATGGGTACACCTGGACAGAAAGAAATTCCCATGTATTTCAGAATGATTGATAAATACATGGAAGAATTGGAAAGAATAATGTGACAGAGGAGGAATACAAGATATGCGGTTTTCGATAAAGATACGACGGCGGAATCTATGCGCAGTGATGATGGGAGTGCTGATTCTGTCCGCTCTTTCGGGCTGCCATGGCGGCATGGAAGAACTTAGTTCGACGGTGCCGTTGGAGACTTCTCCGTCATCTGAAAATGAGGCGGCAGTGCTTCCGCGTCCATCTTCTGAGTTTCTAACAGAGGACTTCGGAAAAGACAATGGCAGAAAGCTGCAGTTGATACAAGAGAGCGAATCGGGCGCGAATCCCCTTTATTTTTCCGGAACACTGCTCTATCATGCAGCGGAAGATGAGCCTTTTGAGCAAATCGTCCGGAAAATGGTGTCGACGGTCTGCGACAGTTTTATGGATGCGGATGGAGAGGATGATCACTATCGGATCACAGAATACCGCCTCGGGGAACAGGCTGTATATACCTGCGGTTCGGACTTGTGGCTTTTGCCGACACTAAATGTTTTTTGCCGATTTGAAGGAAAAGACCTGGGCGTTTCTTATGAGGCAATGAAACAGGCAGGGGAAGCAGACGCCTATGGATTCGTTCGTCCGAATGCATCCGGGAGCAGCCTCGTCCCGTTTCTTTTGGCAAAGCAGGGAGATTTGTATGTGCTGCGGAAGGAACATGTCTGCTATCCGCCTGCCGGGCCGGATTTTGATCTTTTGACAAAAGAAGAACTTTTCCCGGTCCTGGATACTTATTTCAGGAACAGAGAAAAGGATTATGTTCGGGGTGCGCAGAATCCGCCGGATCCTGCGCACGCAGAAATAATGGAAGCCTGGTGTCAGGAGAAAAACGTGGATCCATCGGCGTGCCGAATCACATACACGCCGGAAAAGCTGATTGCGGAATATCCTTCGGAACATTGGCTCAAACTCTGCGTCAGTGAGAAGGTCGAACTGAATGGAGCGGCTTTTACGACAGATCATGTTCTGGTCGTAGACATGGAAACGCAGGTAGTGATTGGAGATTTTTATTATGAGACGGCTACCGGTTATATCCCCTTTTTGGAACAGGATGGTCAGCCGATTCTGCTGCCGAGGCTATAGTCTGACAAGAGGTCGCGAACTTTGTCAGATTAATAGGGGCCGTTGAAACAACGGCCCCTGCAAATTTCAGTTCGCCTTCGTCTCGCAGTACAAGCAGCGGTACACCTTGTTCCGGCGGTCGGTCAGCTTGAAGACGTGGTCCAGCTCCTGCTCGGTGGAGGTGATGCAGCGGGGGTTCTTGCATTTGATCACGTTCACGAGGCGGTCGGGCATGTCGATGTTGCGCTTTTCGACGAGGCGGCCGTCGCGGATGACGTTGACGGTGGCGCCGGGGTCGACGAAGCCGATCACGTCGACGTCCACGGGGATGTCGGCGTCGATCTTGATGATGTCCTTCTTGCCGCGCTTTTCGCTGTGGGCGTTCTTGATGATGGCCACGGAGGCGTCCAGTTTATCGAGGCCCAGCAGGTCGTAGAGCCTCATGCCCTTGCCGGCGGTGATGTGGTCGATGACGATACCGTTCTGAATGGAATCAATGTTCATTTTCGGCCTCCTTTAAAAGCTTTAAGATCAGCGCCATGCGCATGTATTTGCCGTTCAGGACCTGCTTGAAGTAGCAGGCGCGGGGATCCTGGTCCACCGCCACGCTGATCTCGTTCACGCGGGGCAGGGGGTGCAGGATGGCCAGGTCGGGCTTGGCGTTTTTCAGTTTGTCGGGGTTCAGGATGTAGCTGTCCTTCAGGCGCAGGTAGTCTTCTTCGTTGAAGAAGCGCTCGCGCTGGACGCGGGTCATGTACAGGATGTCCAGCTCGGGCAGGGCGCCTTCCAGATCCGTGGTCTGCACGTAGGGAATGTTCTGCTGCTGCAGGACGTCCTTTTTCACGTAGGACGGGACTTTCAGTTCTTCCGGGGAGATCAGCACGAACTTGTTGCCGTTGTAGCGGGACATCGCCTGGATCAGGGAGTGGACCGTGCGGCCGAATTTCAGGTCGCCGCAGAGGCCGATGGTCAGGCCCTCGAAGCGGCCTTTTTCGCGGTAGATGGTGAGCAGGTCGGCCAGCGTCTGGGTCGGATGGCTGTGGCCGCCGTCGCCGCCGTTGATCACGGGCACGGAAGCGTTTTTGGCCAGCACGTAGGCGGAGCCTTCTTTGGGATGGCGCATCGCGATGATGTCCACATAGCAGCTGACGGTCTTGGCCGTGTCCGCGATGCTTTCGCCCTTGGCGGCGGACGACGTGCCCGCGCCGGTCACGCTGATCACGTTCCCGCCCAGCTCATACATGGCGGCTTCAAAGCTCATGCGGGTGCGGGTGGACGGCTCGAAGAACAGGGTCGCCAGCTTCTTGCCGTGGCAGGCCTCGGCATACTTCGCAGGGTTCGCGATAATATCCTGGGCGACTTCGATGAGCTCCATCAGCTCATCCGGGGAAAGGTCGAGAATATCGATGACGCTTCTCATGTTTGTCCTCCTCGTATTGAATTATCCTTTGATCCAGCTCTCATCCGACGGATTCTGACGGAAGGCCAGCAGCCGCGCCCTGTCCTCCGGGGCGATGCGCCCTTCGCGGACGGCCACGTCGATGACCGTGTCGAAGTCGGTGAGAGAGGTGTTCTCTATGTCAGCCGCCACGAGGCGGTCGATGCCTTTCTGCATGCCGTAGGTGAAGAGGGAGACGATGCCCAGCACGTCCGCGCCGGCCGCGCGGAGCACTTCCACGACTTCCAGGACGCTGCCCGCGGTGGAGATCAGATCTTCCACGACCACGACCTTCTGGCCGGGATCCAGCCGGCCTTCGATCTGGTTCTGGCGGCCGTGATCCTTGGCGCCGCTTCGCACGTACCCCATGGGCAGGCCCAGCAGATGGGCGGCGATGGCCGCGTGCGCGATGCCGGCCGTAGCGGTGCCCATCAGGACTTCCGCTTCCGGGTACTTCGCGCGGATGGTCTCTGCGAGCGTCTGCTCCACCAGCGCCCGCACCGCGGGGGCGGTCAGGATCAGGCGGTTGTCGCAGTAAATGGGGCTCTTGATGCCGCTGGCCCAGGTGAAGGGCTCGTCGGGCCTGAGAAACACGGCGCCGATCTGCAGCAGGCCGCGGGCGATGGATTCTTTGTGATTCATCCTAAAAACTCCTTTATGCATCTTTCATAGGCGGCTGCGGGATCGGCCGCAGCGGTGATGGGGCGTCCCACCACGATGTAGTCCGAGCCCAGCGCGCGGGCGTCCGCGGGGGTCGTGACGCGCTTCTGGTCACCTTTTTCATTTTCGGCAAAGCGGATGCCCGGGGTGACGGTCAGGAAGCCGCTGCCGCAGCGTTCGTGAACCAGACCGGCCTCCAGGGGAGAGCAGACCACACCGTCCAGCCCGGCGTCGCGGGCGGTCTGGGCATAGTGCATCACCACCTCGGGCAGGGGACGGCCGATCAGCAGGTCGCGTTCCATGACGGTCTGGTCCGTGGACGTGAGCATGGTCACGGCGATGAGTTTCGGCCGCGAGCCGTCCGGCCGGGTCAGGCCTTCCAGCGCCGCTTCCATCATCGGCCGTCCGCCGCCCGCGTGCAGGTTGCAGAGGTCCACATCCAGGCGGGAGAGCACGGCCATTGCCTTCTTCACGGTGTTCGGAATGTCGTGAAGCTTCAGGTCCAGAAAGATCGGATGGCCCAGCCCGCGGATCTTTCGCACCATCTCCGGGCCCTCCGCGTAAAACAGTTCCATCCCGATCTTCACGAACGGTTTCCTTTCCCGCGCCGCAAAGCGGTCCAGGAACGCCAGCGTCTCTTCCCCGCTCTTAAAATCACACGCGATGATCACGTCTTTGCTCATTTCAGTTCCTCCAGGCTTTTGATACCGTATTCTTTCATGACGCGGGGCAGGTCCAGGATGATGTCGCGGCAGGCGGTGGGGGTGATGAGGTTGGCGGTGCCGACTTCGACGGCGGAGGCGCCGGCCATCATCATTTCCAGAACGTCGCGGGCGGTGGTGATGCCGCCGAGGCCGACGACCGGGATGCCGACGGCGTGCGAGACCTGCCAGACCATGCGCAGGGCGACGGGGAAGACCGCGGGGCCGGAGAGGCCTCCGGTGGTGTTCGCCAGCAGGGGCCGCCGCGTTCTGAGGTCGATCCGCATGCCCAGCAGCGTGTTGATCAGGCTGAGGCCGTCCGCGCCGGCGTCCTCGCAGGCCCGCGCGATCGATACGATGTCCGTCACGTTCGGCGTCAGCTTGACGATCACCGGCTTCTGCGTCACCGCCTTCACCGCGCGCGTGACTTCCGCCGCCGCGCCCGGGTCCGTGCCGAAGCTCATGCCGCCGCCGTGCACGTTGGGGCAGCTGATGTTGATCTCCAGCCAGCCCACGCAGTCCTCTTTGTCCAGGCGCGCGGCCGACGTGACGTAATCCTCCACAGAAAAGCCGCTGATATTGGCCATCACCGGTTTATGGAAGACCCGCCGCAGCTTCGGCAACTCCTCGGCGATCACTTTTTCCACGCCGGGATTCTGCAGACCCACCGCGTTCAGCATGCCGCCGGGGCATTCCGCGATGCGCGGCGTCGGGTTGCCGAAGCGCGGCTCGGGCGTCGTGCCCTTGAACGAAAAGGTGCCCAGGATATTGATATCGTAATGCTCCGCGAATTCGTAGCCGTAGCCGAAGGTCCCGGAGGCGGGGATCACGGGGTTGTCCAGGCGGATGCCGCACAGATCGACGCTCGTATTCACCATCCCAGCACCTCTCTTTCAAATACGGGGCCTTCCTTGCAGACCCGCTTCGGACCCTCCGCAGTCTGGATGCTGCAGCCCATGCAGGCGCCGAAGCCGCAGCCCATGCGTTCCTCCAGGCTCAGCTGGCCGGGCCGGCCCGTCGCGCGGCAGAGCGCTTTCAGCATCGGCAGTGGCCCGCAGGCGTAGAAACAGGTGAGATCCGCGGGCAGATGCTCCGTCACGAAGCCCTTCTCCCCGGCGCTGCCGTCCAGCGTGACGACCGTGACGCCGGCGCCGAGCGCGGCAAATTCGTCCTCGTAAAATATCTCATCGCTGCGGTTAAAGCCGAGCAGCACCCGGGGCGTGACCCCGGCCCGCAGCAGTTTTTTGGCCAGATAGTACAGAGGCGGGATGCCTACGCCGCCGCCGACCAGCACCGGTGCCGACCCGGCCCTGCTCAGGTCATATCCGTTCCCGAGTCCGGCCAGCACGTCCAGCGTCTCCCCGGGCCGCATCCCGGCCAGGATCCGCGTCCCTTCCCCTACGATCTTATAAATCAGGGTCAGTTCCCCGCCCGCTGCATCGCACACCGATACCGGACGCCTCAGGAACGTCCCGGGCACCCGCACCTGCACGAATTGCCCCGGCCGCACCTCCTCCGGTCCCAATCCCGCCAGCCTCATTCGGAACACCCCCGGCGCAAGCAGGCAGTTATCTGTAATTGTGAGAATCGTCTGCGTCATAACATTCCTTCAATGGTGCCATTTAGGAACCGTCCCCCAGTGGCCCTGTTTTCATTCCTCCCGGCGGTACGCAACTTTCCCGCCGCATACCGTCATCAGGCATTCGCCCTGCACGGTCCAGCCTTCGAAGGGCGTCGCTTTGCCCTGGGAGAGGAAGCCGGCGGGGTCGATGATGTATTCTTTTTCCAGGTCCCAGACCGTGTAATCGTCGGAACTGAGCGGGATTCCGAAGCGTTTCCGCGGGTTCACGACCATGAGTTCCAGCAGGCGGTCCAGGCTGATCACGCCGGGTTTCACCAGCTTTGTGTACAGCAGCGGAAACGCGGTCTCCAGGCTGACGATGCCGAAGGCGCTGCCGGCCAGGCCGCGGGATTTTTCCTCCGCGCTGTGCGGGGCGTGGTCCGTGGCGATCATGTCGACGGTCCCGTCCAGAAGCCCTTCCAGCAGGGCTTCGCGGTCCCCGCGGCTGCGCAGGGGCGGGTTCATTTTGAAGCGGCCCTCTTCCTGCAGATCGCTGTCGTCCAGCAGGAGATAGTGCGGCGCGGTCTCGCAGGTCACGTTCACGCCGTCGCGCTTGGCGCGGCGGATCAGTTCCACGCTTTCACGGGTTGAGATGTGGCAGACGTGGTAGGCGCAGCCGGTCTCCGCCGCCAGGCGGATGTCCCGGGCGATGGGCCGCCACTCGCTCTCCGAGCAGATGCCCTTATGGCCGTGTGCCGCCGCGTACGCGCCGTCGTGGATATAACCGCCGCGCAGCAGGCTGTTGTCTTCGCAGTGCGCCGCCAGCACCTTGCCCAGGGCCGCGCAGCGCCGCATCACCGCCCGCATCATGTCCTCGCTCTGCACGCCGCGCCCGTCGTCGGAAAACGCGGCGGCAAACGGCGCCATCGCCTCCAGATCCGCGGCCTCGAGTCCCTGCTCGTCCACCGTCAGCGCGCCGTACGGCAGCACCCGGATCACGGCCCCTTTCCGGATCAGTGCCAGCTCCTCCTCCAGATGCGCCAGGCTGTCCGGCACCGGCTTTAAGTTGGGCATGGGGCACACCGCGGTATACCCGCCCCGCGCCGCCGCCCGCGACCCGCTGCGGATGGTCTCCTTATAAGAAAAACCCGGCTCGCGGAAGTGCACATGCACGTCGCAGAAGCCGGGAAATACAACAATTTCGGAAGAATGAGAGGAAAACGCCGCCCCTTCCGGGATGCGGGGCGCGAAGTCGGGGAAAAGTTTGCTCTGACAGATCCTGGCTTGCATCGTGTTCCTCCTTGCAAAAAAGCCCGCCGATACCGGCCGGGCTCATCTTCGCAAACACGGACTGCGCCGCAGTCCCGTTAAAAATCTCCCGTCTTGCCGATATCTCAGTATCGCGTTAAAGACCGTGGACAATGTACCACAGGAAGGCGGGATTTGTCAAACGGAAATTATGAGAGAAAGGGGCGTGAACCCCTTGTGATTCAGGATACGTGGCCGTTCCCGTCGCAGGTTATGGTCAGGGTCACATTCTGAGTTTCCACCACGATGAACAGGACCTTCCGGACTACTGTCACCTGCGCAACGGCGCTGTTTCCGACGGGATAGGTATTGTTGGAACTTTCGCTCCAGTTGCCCTGGTAAACAGTGGTGACGGAATCGGCGGAAGTGCAAGTGGCGCTGTATCCGTCAAAGGTAAAGCTGGCGGTCAGGGTGACACGCCACAGAAGGACGTTGTTATTATTGACAAAGTTATATGATTTACTTGAAGTAACTCCACCACTTGCTTTGCTGAAAGACAAATCAAGAATGTCAGAGACAATCAATTGTCTGCCGTCAGGAAGAGTAGTGATAGAAGATGCAGTTATTTCTTCATAACACTTGGTCTCCGGATTATAAACAATGATTCGCTGGGATTCGAATGACGGAGAACTATTACTGCCGGCATTGGCAGGAACAGAAGAAATCAATAAAATGACAGTCAGAACAACTAAGAGAAACTTTTTCACTGTTAAATCCTCCTTTTGAGATTCAGGGAATGGTCCATGATTCGATGATTTCTGCGGTGCTGATGATCGCATGTCCCCCGCTATGCATCGCAGAATCGATCACCGCCGCCGTCACTCCGACCGCCCAGAGCAGCAGAAGCCCTATCACTAATATTGCCATCCATCGAAGAAGATGCCGCCTTTTCTGCATCGCCGCCGCGATATTCCTCGGCTCCATTCCCTGAATAGAAGCCGCTGCTACTTCTTCCGGAATACCAATCTTTTCAACGATGGCTTCATAACTCATTGCTTCGGCTTCCTTCCCCAGAGACTGGTCGATCTCAGCCAAAACATATTTTCGCTCCTCTTTTGTGCAGGGGAGCATATCGCTTACTTTTCGTTTATATTTACTCAGCGCACTCATGCATTACTCCTCTCTGCCCAGAATAAACCGCATTCCCTGAGAAATGAAATCATATTCTTCGATCAGCCGCTTCAGGTATTCCCGTCCGCTGTCTTCCAGATGGTAATACACCCGGATCATCTTCTCCCCGCGCGGAACTTTGCGTTCAGAAAGATACCCGCCCGCCACCAGCCGGTAGAGAACAGGATACAAAGATCCTTCCTGCGTAATGATGCGTCCGTTGCTCCGCCGCCCCGTTTCCTGGACAAGCTGGTAGCCGTACATATCTTTTTCCGTCAGCAGCTGCAGGATGATGATGGGCAGGAGCCCTCGTCTGAAATTAATGGTCTGCGGGTCGTTTCCCATAGCTTGGAACCTCTCTAAAGGGATGATAGCATATTATAGAACAGGAGGAATACTTTTTTTAAAAAAACATATTGCAAAGCTAAATAATATGTACTACATTTAGCCTGAAAGAAGACGTGGGCCAATTAAAGGCAATCTGTCTTGATGGGAGGAAGAAACAATGAAAATTAAAGAAGATTCTGGCAGCTTTAATGGTTGCGGTAATGCTCGCGGCATCAATTCCGGCAAGTGCCCTGTCACCAAATCTTACACCGCGGTACGATGAAGGATACTATCCGTCAGGCCCTCAAACATCGGCCAAGTATTATGAATACTTTTTGGGAGGACCTCGGACGTCAGCCATTGCACAATTGATTTATGGATCCGAAAACTACGTGTTGTATATTGGAATATTAGAGTTGCATTATTACAACCCTTATTCAGGCTGGGACACCATAACAGATGAGCAATTCGGATGGGGCACAAATATATATAATTATACTTTTTCCAGCAATGAGATAGCAGCCGGAGCATGCGTAAGTGTAATTGAGGCAGTTTTCAAAATCGGTACTACGCAGATAGCAAGGAGGCGCAGTGCATAATTTTGAGAAACTGGGAGGGTGGCATGAAATACAAATGGTTGTTTTTTGTATTATTGGCGGTGGTTTTTCTTTCTTCCTGTGGGGGGACGTCCAGTCTCCCCTCGTCTTCCGTTGAAAACTGCAATGAATTGGAGACGGAAAGGTCCGCTTCCCTGACCGCTTCTCCATTGATCTCTGACAAACGCGTCTCCGTATATAGAAACGGCCTGAACCGATACTTCGCGCTTTCGGAATCGGGCATTTATTGCGTTGCCCATGAAAAGAACGGAACTTACGCCTTATATTGTGATAAACAGTCCGATCAATTCGTCAAACTGTGCAACCGTGTCGACTGTCCTCACATGGATGAAACCTGTGATGCTTTTCTAGACGATGAGTCCACTCCGACATTGGGATATTATAAAGAAAAACTTTATTACATCAAAAAAGGACAATTGCGAACTATAAAGACAGGAGACGGAAGAGAGTCATATGAAAGGATTCCTGCAGAACTCTGGCAGATGGATCAAGACGGAAGAAATAAACTGGCTGTCACATTTTGCTGGGAGAAGGACGATAAAATTACAGGATATGGGGGACTGACCTTCACTGACGGTTATATAGAGGGAATGTTTAAGAAAGTGGGGGAAAACGGAACGGTTGAGTATTCCCGCCGATATACAAGCCTGGATCATCCGGGTATTTTTACGGAAACTGCCGGGTCAAAACAACTCTCTTTTCAAGATGGTTCAAACGGATTGGTTTTTGGCAGCGACGGAGGAAAAATCATCATCCAGTATGTTGATCAGAATAATGATCAGGAATCTGACAATGACGGAGTACATTTAAAACTGTACATCTGGGATCCGGTCGAAAACAGTATTCGGTACATTGGCGACCGTCCGTTCGTATCCGGTTATTTTGCAGCAGAGACCGCTTTCATTGTGGAAGAAGGCGTTGTAAAACAGTGGGATTATCAGACGGGTACGGGAACACCGCTGTTCGATACGGGAATCAGGACGAAGGTGTCTCTCTCTGCCCTTCCGGACTGTCTTGCCGTCTGTGACATATATGAGTATCAGGACCTGACTGATGGTGTGATCCCTAAAGTGACGATCCGGTTTTATGACTGGAATTACGCCCCCCTGGGAGAATGCGAACTGTCTTTTGATAAAGAAATGATCCGGTACGGGGATTATATCTTCGGTGAAACGGAAGACCGTATTCTGCTGGTGAAAGACGGATCGGCCACCCGACCGGATTATTATATCGAAAAATCCGACTTCGGGACCGGGACCATCACCCTGCACGAGTATCATTATCCGGAGATGGATCTGCCGGAGTAAGCCGGGCATTTTGCCGCCTTTTGGCAGGGTCTGTCCCTGTTTCTCATTTTCTGTCCTTCCTTTTTACGCCGAATCTGCTAAACTGAAAGCGTATCGGAACTCTGACACCCGAACGGAAAGGAGAGCAGATGGAAGCCAGACGCATGGGCGCCTTCATCAAAGCGCTGCGGAAAGAGAAAAATCTGACGCAGGAGCAGCTGGGAGAGGCGCTCTTTGTTTCCTCCAAAACCGTGTCCCGCTGGGAGACCGGAAACTCTCTGCCGGACCTCATGATGCTGCAGAATATCGCGGACTTCTTCCACGTGGATATCCGGGAACTGATCGATGGGGAGCGCTTTCCGGAAAGCAGCCCGGCTGAAATAGAGACCGTGCGCAAGATGGCGGAATACAGCCGGAGCAAGGAGAAAAAGATGTCCCGGAAACTGTGGCTGACCTTCGCGCTGATCCTGCTGGCGGTCGGGACCGCGGCGGCGGCGCTGATCCTGAAAAACCGCCGGGATGAACTGGACCGGAAACAGGAATGCTGGTTCACCGGCGATGTGATCGGTTATTTCCCCGCCGGGGAGGACCGCACGGAGATCCGCCTGCTCTGCGACAGCATCCGGATCGTCCGGCTCCTGATCGGCCCGCAAACGCAGATCGAAGAGCGGATACAGCCGCGTATCGGCGCGCAGGAGACCGGCCTCAGCCTCAAAGTGTTCTGCGTTTACACGGCGCGCGAGGAAAATGCGGCGAAGAAAAAAGGCGAAGAATATGTTTATCCGGCCGTTTCCGCCGCCCTTATGACGGTGGAAGACGCCCTGTCGCTGGCCTCTCCGGGAACCCTTTTCACAGCCAGTACTTTCGATCCACAGGAAACGTCAGGGCAGTATCCTTCCGGACCCGGGGCTCCTTCTGCAGCCTATTCCTGCCACTTGGACGGAGACTCACGGCTGGTGACTGCAGACATGAAGTACGGCGGCAATAAAACGGTCAGCGTCTCCGTTGCCGCCAAAAAACTGATCACCGGCTCTTCGCGCCTCTACTACAGTTCCGAATCGTTCACGGACACCGGAACGGCAAGAGTTCAGATATCGACGCCGGGCTCCACCATCATCATCGTTTCAGCAACTGCGGAATACAGGATCATGGGGAACAAAGTGGCGGAACTTACGGTCATGTAAGACCGGATGAGTAAAGGAGGCGGTCATGAAAAACAGAAAACGATATTTGACGGGAATCATTCTTGCAGCGGTTTTGCTGTGCACATCTTGCGGAAAAGCGCCTAACGAGAGCGCAGTACCGGGTGAAACGACATCCGTCCCCGGGACTTCCGCACCTGCACCGGCGACGGAGCCGGAGAGCACTGCAGTCCCGACAGACACGGAAAGCACGTCAGTCCCGGCGGACACGGAAACAGCGCCGGGATCTGCCACAGCCGGCCTCCCCGTCAACCCGCTCATCCCGGCCCAACGGATCTCCGTTTACCGTAACGGCCTCAACCAGAACTTTCACCTGTCCGAAACCGGTATTTACTGTCTGTCAAAAGAAAAAGCAGGCGTCTTTATTCTGTACTGCGACGCGGATTCCGACGAATTCATCAAAGTGTGCGGCCGGCCGGACTGCCTGCACCATGACGAGACCTGCGACGCGTTCCTGGACGATACGATGATCCCTTCCATGGGCTACTATAACGGAAAGATCTATTACATCAAAGGCCGCGAAGAGATCATCTCCTCCACCCCCGGAGAACCGGCAAAACTGACGCCCCACACCCTGATGCGGATGGACGCGGACGGCAGGAACAAACAAGAGCTGACTTATTGTTATGAAGAAGGGGAAGACTATGCCGGATGGGCTTCCGTCGGGTATTCCAACGGGATCGTGGAGTGCTGCTTTTCCTCCGTCGGGGCAGACGGACAGGTCGTATATACGCGGATGTTCACGCGCCTGGAAGATCCCGGATATTTTATCCCCTCAGCCATCAATTCGGAACTGCCTTCCGAATTGCGGGAGCCGTACGGAGGGATCTACAGCGGCGCTGAGGGACGGATCCTTCTGTCGGGCGGCCCGGATGAAGAAAAAGAGAAGCTCTATCTATGGGATTATGACGGGAACAGCGTCAGCCTGATAGGGAATAAACCGATGGGGCCGGGGACCTTTACGGCCGGGACCGGCTACTATATGGACGGCGGCACCGTCATGCAGTGGGATTACGAAAAACAGGAAGGAACGCCGCTGTTCGACACGGGCTTTGAGGCCCCGCTGGCACTGGCCGCATTTCCGGACTGTTTCGCGGTCTATGATAACCGGGGAGTCGTCATGCCGGGAGAGCCGGACGTGACTTCCGCCGCGGTCCGTTTTTACAGCTGGGATTTTGAACAGCTGGGTGAATGCGAACTGCAGCTGGGGGAGCGGAGCGGGGGCATCCGCCTTTACGGAAATTACGTGTTCGGGGAGACTGAGACCCGGATCCTGCTGGTCAAAGACGCGCTGAACAGCCTGCTGCCGGATTATTATATTGAAAAAGCCGATTTCGGGACCGGGAGCATCCCGCTGCATGAGTATCATTATCCGCTTGACATGCCGGTTTATTAATGATAGACTAAACACACAATAACTATTTTGAACGATTCCCGTGAGGGGGGGTGAAGAATGAAAAGAATACAGCATTATTTCCTTGCGATCCTTATCGTGCTGTCCATGATGCTTCTTTCTGCCTGCGGACAGTCCGGCCAACCGACGGACCCTTCGATTCCGTCGGAAACGACAGACCAATCGATCCCGACAAAGTCTTCGGACCGGTCTGAAACCGATCCTTCTCACAGCACTACGGAATCCTCAGAATCCTCCGCGTCCCCTGAATCCCCTTCGTCTTCCGCTTCCCCGTCTGCCGATTCCCCGATCCCGGACCGCCGTATCGGCGTGGTCAGAACGGGAGATTACATCACTCAGACGGAACAGGGGATATACACGGTAGTTACGGAAAAAGTAACGGAATCCGGCTACGGCTATATGACCTTCGTCCTGTACTGTGATCATTATTCTGATGAATTTGTAAAGCTTTGCGGAAGAGTGGACTGTCCGCACAACACGGCGGAGTGTGACGCGTGTCTGGGCCGCTGTGTTCCTTTACTGGGGTATTTTAACGATCACCTGTATTATATCCAACAAAGAAATCAGGCAAACGCGGCCACGAATGCTCTCTGCCGCATGGACCCGGATGGACGTAATAAAACTACTGTTCTTTCTCTTTTCCCTGACACTCAGGAAGGAAAGCAAAACATCGGAATGGCGGACCCGGAGTTCTTTAACGGATACTTTAAGGTTGGACTTCAAAAACTGAATGAAGACGGTATAGTAAAGTACGAGATATGCTATTGCAGTCTGGATGATCCGTCCTCTCTGAAACCTACGGCTCTGGAACTGAAGCATCCCATGTCGGAACTGCAGAGCATCCAGTTCAGCAACGGCGACAGTATACTGGTCGGAGACCAGTTTGACGGGGACCAGACAAAAGACGATCAGGGAGTGCTGATCTATGAATTCCTTTATGCGTGGGATCCTGCTTCCAATAACCTGGAACCGGTAGGAGACAGAAAAACGGACGGAGGCGGATATTATGACCGATCCGGCGGGTATCTGATAGAAGAAGGCAAAATCTGCCGCTGGCATTATGAAGACCGCTCGGCAGAACCTGTGTTTGACACGGGCCTGGAGGGAAACTTGTTCCTCTATTGCTATCCGGACTGCCTTGTCGTTTCGGAATCCCGGGCAGCGGATGAGGAAGAGACCGATACGGTGTCCCTGTGGTTCTATGACTGGGACTTCAACAGTCTGGGAGAATGCCGCGTCGTATTCGACAGAGCCAGCTGGTATCCGTCCGTCATCGTGGGAGAGACGGAAAACAGGATCATTCTGGGAGATCCGTTCCGGATCGATTATCCCCTGTGGTACATCGAAAAATCCGACTTCGGCACCGGAAACATCGCCCTGCACGAATACCATTATCCGGAGATGGATCTGCTGGAGTGACACCGTCCGCATAGACTTTTAGGGAAAACGACTGATGGAACTTGTGATTCGAGATCTTACCAAACGCTACGGGGAAAAGCTGGCGCTGGACAGCTTTTCCTACTCTTTTACGCCCGGGATCTACGGCATCCTCGGCGCGAACGGCGCGGGTAAAACTACCCTGATGAATCTCATCACGGACAACGTGAAGCGGGATCAGGGCGAGATCCTGCTGGACGGGAAGGAGATCCTGACGCTGGGAGCCGCTTACCGCGCCCTGTTGGGCTACATGCCGCAGCAGCAGGGGATGTATCCGGACTTCTCCGCAAGAGAGTTCCTGCTGTACATGGCGGAACTGAAGGGGCTGCAGCGGAAACAGGCGGCGGAGCAGATAGGGGAATTGCTGCACGTGACCGGACTGTCCGATGTGGCGCATAAACGGCTGGGCGGTTTTTCCGGCGGGATGAAGCAGCGGGCGCTGCTGTGTCAGGCGCTGCTGGGGGATCCGAAGATCCTGATCCTGGATGAGCCCAGCGCGGGGCTGGATCCAAAGGAGAGGCTGCGGATCCGGCAGTATATCGCGGAACTGGCGCAGGACCGGATCGTGTTTTTAACGACGCATATCGTGAGCGATATCGAATCCATCGCCAAAGACGTTCTGCTGATGAAGGCCGGCCGCGTCCTGACGCACGGGGCGCCGGAGAAACTGCTGCGGCGGTATGAGGCGGCGGATCTGGAAGAGGTGTATCTGAAACTGCTGGGAGATGATTGAGGTGGAAGCGCGGCGCACGGTGTTTTCCGGAAAATTCTGGGCTGTGCTGGGGCTTTTGCTGACGGTCACCCTGGCGTTCTTTTTGTATGCGCGCTCCGTGAAAACGGGTGGGCTGACGGAGTACGCCCGGCGGTATGACGAGGCGGTGCGGAAGTTCGCGCCGATGAGTTCGGAAGAGGCGACCGCGGACATTGAGGCGTACCGGGCTTTTTCGGAGGCGCAGTACTTTGAAAACCCGGGCTGGATGCAGGAGCCGGGCCGCTGGGAAGAAAAACTGATTTATGATCAGATGGAAAAGCAGGTGAAGTACCGGGATTATTATCCACGGTATCTGGAAAAGATCCGGCGGGAAGCAAAGCAGCAGCAGAGCATCAGCATTTTTGCGAAGCCGGGGACCGTGGCGTACGAGAATACGCAGAAGACGGCGCGGGAGTTTGCCGCCATGAATGCGGACGGGCTGGACATCGGGCACGATCTCGCGGTGACGGCGGTGTTTGACGACCGGCTGGTCGACTTTGCCATCCTGATCCTGCTGGGCTTTGTCTGCGCGATGTTCCTGGCGGAGAGAAAGCGCGGCCTGTGGGACATGGTGCATGCGTCGAAAGGCGGCCGGGTGAGGCTGGCGGTGAAAAGGGCCGGGATCCTGCTGGCGGCGTCCTGGATCGGGACTGCGGTGCTGCTGGGCGGGCGGATCCTGGCATCCGGGATCCTGTATAACGGTCTGGGAGAATGGGGGCGGAAGCTCCAATCTATCGAGTTTTTCTATAACGTCCCGTATGCAATGACGGTCGGGCAGTTCTGGCTGTTTTACCTGGCGGTCAAGGCGATGGGCAGTTTTATGATCGCCCTGCTGCTGTGGCTGATCCTGTCATCTTTCTCGCAGCTGAGCCTGGCGGTGGTCGCGGCGGCCGTCGTGCTGGGGGCTGAATACGGCCTGACCTTCCTGGTCCCCTCGTCCGCGCTGGTGCTGCTGCGCTATGTGAATATCTTCAGTTTTGTCAGTTATATCAACGTTTTTGTCACATATCTGAATCTTCCCGTTTTCGGCGGTCTGATCACCGGGTCCCGGCTGGTGCTGGCGATCCTGCTTCCTCTGTGCGCCGTTTTTCTGGGCGGAAATCTGCTGATCGCGCAGAAGAAATACCCGGTGACCCGTACGAACCGGATCCTGGGATGGGCGGACGGACTGGCTAAGGCGGCGGAACGGTTCCGGCGGGGCCATTCGCTGTTCGCCTGGGAAGGCCGAAAACTGATGATCAAACGCCTGGGGATCCTGGTCCTGGCCGCGATGCTGATCTGGTCCTGGCGGGCGGAAGCGCCATACCGGCTCTCCACCAATCCCATGCAGGAAGCCCTGGCGGATTTCTACGCCCGCAAATACGCA
Source organism: Lachnospiraceae bacterium (assembly GCA_017430085.1). GTDB lineage: Bacteria > Bacillota > Clostridia > Lachnospirales > Lachnospiraceae > UBA6987. The sequence continues at coordinate 43,962 of JAFRNR010000017.1, forward strand.
GGCCCCGCCACGGACGGGGTGCTGCGGGCCATGGAGGAAGAACTGGCCGGCCTGCAGGCACCGGAGAATGCGGCGGTGCTGGGAAAGATGATCGCGCAGCTAAAGGCGCAGCCCGAAGGGGCGTGGATCGTCCCAACCAAGCCGTATGAAGCGATCTGGAGCAATAATATCGGCAACTATCACCGTTCCACGGCCCTCATCGCCCTGCTGTTCCTGGTGCTGCTCCTTTACCCGCTGGATCCACAAGAAAAACAGGCGGACATGGAAGTACTGATCCGGACCGCGCCGTGCGGGAGAAAAAGCCTTTGGAGAAGAAAAACGGTCTGGTGCGTGCTGATGGCGGTGCTGGTGTGGCTGGTGATGTATGGGGCGGAGCTTTGGCATACGGGGAAAGTATACGGCTCCCTGCTGTGCCTGAAAGCGCCGATGAGCGTGCTGCCTGATTTTGCGGATACAAAAATCAGCCTCGGCGCGGGACTGGCTCTGTACTATGCGCTGAAGCTGATCATTCTGTTGGCGGCGGCCTTTACGATCCGTTTTCTTTCCGCCCTGACAAAGAGCAATCGCAACGCCCTGCTCCTGAGCCTGCTGGTGATCATCGTCCCGGCGATCCTGGTGACCCTGGGCGTCGATGCCGTATCCCCGGTATCCTTCCTGAAGCCGCTGGCGACGGTGGAACTGTTCTTCCGGCCGCTGCCGTTTGTGACGGCGGGGATCGCCGGAGCCGCTGCGCTGGTGATATCCCGCGTGCCACGGGCATAGTGGGTTATGGGGACGGTTCTCGGTGGGCGATTTTCCTGAC
>JAFRNR010000018.1 GCA_017430085.1 Lachnospiraceae bacterium
ACTAATCGGTCGAACACTTGATCTTAACATCTTCTGATTTACTCTTTCTTCGGTATGCGGTTTTGAGGGTGCTGTAGAAGCATACAAAATGGCCCGATGGCTCAGTTGGTTAGAGCGCCGCCCTGTCACGGCGGAAGTCGTGGGTTCGAGTCCCATTCGGGACGTTAGTAATTTTGAAATACGATTGGGGGAATTACCGAGTGGCCAAAGGGGGCAGACTGTAAATCTGTTAGCAGTGCTTTCGGTGGTTCGAATCCACCTTCCCCCACTGCAAGAGCCTGCATAAGGGATCATAGCTCAGCTGGGAGAGCACTTGCCTTACAAGCAAGGGGTCACAGGTTCGAGCCCTGTTGGTCCCAGAGAGGGCTCTTATTATTTTATATAAAATCTTTCATGCCAACGTGGCTCAACGGCAGAGCAGCTGATTTGTAATCAGCAGGTTGCCGGTTCGAATCCGGCCGTTGGCTTTTTTATTTGACAAGGGCGGGTGTTTTCGGCACCCGCCCCATTTTTAATGTTCCTTTGCAAATGGTCCGGCAAAGTTACTCCGCGACCGTCAATTCCTGCTTCCGGCTGTTATAGTGATAAATATTGTCTGACAGGATCTCCGATTCTTTTACCACGTTCTGATTGATCTCCCGTACCATCCGGCGGAGGGCGGCGCTGTCTGTGCCGGTGCTTTCGGGCACCATAATGCATTCGTTGACCGAGGAGGGCAGGATAAAGAAATCACCGCCGGCGATCTCGGTCAGTTCCTCCAGAACACCCGGATAGAAAAGGGCTGCGGCGGAGTCCCAGGTACTGCGCGTAATCACGTACAGGGGGACTTCCTCCGGGGGAAGATCCGCATCCGGGCCGCAGTTTTCCTTCAGGATGTCGCGGATCGGGCGGATGACCGCCGGCATGAGAGTGGTGCTGTTCCGGAAAGCCTGCTCAAACAATTGCGCTTCGGTCAGGCCCCATTGCTCCAGCATGTCCCGGCTGATCAGGATACTGGCCTTGCTGCCGTCCGTTTCGCCCAGGTAGGCATGGCAGGTGACAGCCAGGTCCAGGACCTTCCGGTGCGGCGCGCGGCCAAGCAGTTCCTCATTGCCTTTCATGCCGCAGACGCGGACGAACAGGCGGGAGGCGATCCGGCTGTAGGAAAGCAGTTTTTCACAAAGCTCCCCGTATTGGGCGGGGAAGGAGATCTGGCGGATCATGTTCCCTATTTCCTGCAGGATGTCTTCCGGTTCCCGTCCGTTCAGATAGTCCTGATAGAACAGGTCCAGGCGGATGGCCGGCGTGAACTGCTCCTGGTCTTTCCGGACGACGAGGCCCGTGTAGGTCTGATTGATCTTCCGGACCCGGGGAAGGGTGACTTCGCTGCCGGCATATTCGGCCGGGAGGTAGTCCAGGATCTGCTGCGCAGCGGTATCGGCGAATTCTTCAAAACTCAGCATGGCGTACTCCTTTTGCGGCGGGGCAGCAGCAGGAAGAGGCCGCCCAGGCCCGCCAGAAAGACGGCGGCGTAGGGGATAAGGGACTCCGTATCGCCCATGGGCGGGACGGGAGGCGCGGGCGTGACGGTCGGGACGGTGGGGACTTCCACCTTTTTTTCGGGCGGCGTGACCGGCGTTTCCGGATCTTCCGGGTCGGTCGCGGTGACGGTCAGCACGTTCAGGATGCTGCCGGCGTCCGCATCTTCACGGGTCACGGTGTATGTCACATCGCGGGTCCATGTCTCGCCGGTTTTCAGGCTCTCCAGGACCAGGTGCAGACCGACCAGCGCGTCGTCGATGGTGACGCCGGTCAGGTCCACGTTGCCGTCATTCGTGACGGTCAGGCGGTAACGGACCGTTTCGCCTTCCGTATAGGCGGTGCCGTTGGCGGGACGGGAGAGCACTTCTTTGGCGGTAAGGAGAGAAGGGGTCGCGGCAAAAGCCGGGACGCGTTCGTCATCTTCCGCCGTGAGTTCCGGGAGGTCCGGATCATGCGCGGCATTGGGATTCTTAGCGCGTGCAGTGGCGGTGTTGAGGAATTCGCCGGCCTCCGCGTCTTCCGGCGTGATCACGTGGGACGTGAAGAATTCCCTCGTTTCACCGGGGCGAAGGATATCGATGACGGTGCGGAAGCCGGTCTGTTCGTCGGTGACTTCGATCTCGCGGAGGTCCATGTTGCCGCTGTTGCCGACCAGAATGCTGTATGGGACGGTCTCGCCGGGACGGAACGGCGTTACGGAAACATGGCGGTGGATCTCACCGTCTTCCGAGATGGATGAGGTCCGGGCGGTGATGTGCGTGGAGCCCGTCACCGCTTTGTCGATCCAGAGTTTCGGCTCCGGGATCATCGTCGGGACTTCCGCTTCGGCCGGCGGCGGGATGATCGGCTCTTCCGGCCGCCCCGGGGTCCGTCCTTCCGAGGTGAGAACGTTCCGGACGCTGCCGCGCTGCGCGTCGGCTTCCGTGACGGTATAGGAGACCGTTTTCTCCCATTCGCCGCCGACAGGCAGCTCCACCGTCTCCGTCAGGCCGACCAGGTCATCCCGGACGGTCACGGTCAGGGGCTGGTTGCCTGTATTATTCAGATACAGACCGAATAGGACCGTCTCGCCGGAGACGAATGCGGTACCGTTGGCCGGGGCGTTGAGCACTTTTTTGTTCTGGATATAGTCCGGCGCGTACGTCATCACGGGGACCGTCTCCGGATCCTCCGCCCGGAGGATCGTTCCGGGATCGTATGGATCTTCCGCTTCGGCGACAGCAACGTTTTCGTAAGTATCTTCCTTCGCGTCTTCCTCCGTCACGGTGTGGGACGTGATGAATTCCTGCGATCCCCCTGCCCGGAGGAGGGCGATGACCTCGTCCAGACCGGTTTTTTCATCCGTGACGCGCACGCCGCGCAGGTCCGTTTCGCCGGGGTTGGTGACGGTGATCCGGTAAGTGACGGTCTCGCCGGGGACATAGGCGATGCCATTGGCCGGCGAGGAGGTCTCCTCCTTGATGATCGCGATGGCGGAAAGCGGAGCCGGCCGGTAAGTGACGGTCTGGCCGGGGTCATTCAGTGATTTGTGTTCCGCAATCACCGTGTCCGTGTCCGTTTCGCGCAGTTCCTCGAATACTGTGATGCTGCGGTCCGCGTACGGGGCGGCGTTGAACGGGATCTCAACGGTCTCCCGCCAAAGCGCCGCGCCGGCGGTGAAGGTCTTATCGGCCCGGACGCCGGGGACGGGGGTGCCGGTCCCGTCGTCGCTTCGGAGCATCAGCGTGGCAGTCAGGCGGTATTCCCTGCCCGGGACCAGGCCGGTGCAGGTGACTTCGTCCAGGATCACCGCGTTTTCGCGGGCGATGCCCTCGTGTGTGCCGGAGACGGCGTCCGCGGCTTCGGTCAGGATCCCGGCTTCTTTATTGAAGATAGTGCCGAAGGAGTGGTACTGGCCGCCGTACCAGATCCGGAGCTCGTCATAGCGGAACATGAAGTAGTTCTCATTGGCCGGGGAACGGAGCTCCTCGAGTTCGTAGGTGCCGCAGGGCAGCGCGAGATCCGCGTCATTGACAGGCGCGTCACCGAACCAGGTGCCCCACGTCCAGGCTTCCTGCGCGGTCAGTTCGTCGATCACGGACTGCGGGATGACGGCGGCGTCCGCGTAGGGCTCCAGCAAGGCGTCGATGCCGTTGGTGTTGTTTGAATGCGGGTTATAGAGCTGGTCTGTGCCGTAGAACGCGTTCGGATTCAGGAAGATATAATGGCTCTCGCCGGTCTCTTTCAGCGTCAGGCGGAAGAGGAGGCAGGGGAGGTGCTGCTGGGTGGATTCGACTTTCTTTTCAAAGTAGAAGCCGCCGCGGATGAGTTTGTTGTCGAAATGCAGCAGCTCCGTGTCATAAGCGGGCTGCCTGTCTTCGCCGGTGACGGCGCGGAACAGTTTTTCTTCGCGGTCGGTGTACAGATAATAATCGTTGGCATAGAGCTGGCCGAAGCGGTCGCTGCCGGCACCGTATTTATCGGCGTCGGAGAGGTCGTCGAACAGATCGCCCGGTTTGACCGAGGTGGTGAGGGGCAGTTCCGCCAGGCCGTAGGTGCCGTAAGGCAGGAGATAAGAGAGGCCGATGACGCCGTCCACGCCGGAGGTGAGGATGTCGATGACCTGACCGGGCCCGGCCGCTTTGCCGAGCGCTCTCACATAGACCGGGCCGGCGGAGCGGTTGATCAGGGCGAAGCGGATGCCGGCGAGATCGGCGGCGCCCTGCGGCCGGTTGGTCCCCAGGTCGACATCGTATTTGAGTAGCTGAGGCGGTTCCGGCTCGGCAGGCTTGTTCTCAAAGACTTCCCCGTCGGGCCCGCAGGCTTCGACGATAAGGCCTTCTTCCGCGAGGGTCACGGTAAAATGCGTGTCCCGCCAGAGGTAGGAATCATTGGCCATTTCATGCGTGCCGCGCACCAGCTCCTGCCCGGTGAGGGCGGTGTCGTCGAGGCGGAGCTCCGTCACTTCATAGGTCCCCAGGGCCAGCGCGTGCGCGGAAGAGGAGGCCCGGCCGGTTTCGTCCGCGGTCAGGACCAGGGCGACGGCGCCGGAGGGGATCTGCGTGCCGTCGGGCAGCGGAACGGCCTCTTCCGAGCGGTTGATCACGGCAAAGCGGATGCCGGCGAAAGAAGCGTCGCCCTGCGGGACGGGACCGGTGCAGGCATCGTGCTTCGTGAGGGAGATGCCGCCGCGCAGGAAGATGTTTTCGGCGGTGACGGTGACGTCTTCATGGGCCGTGTCCAGGATCACGGGATTCGGCGCGATTGATCCGGACCGGAAATGCGAGGCCTGCTCGGCGGTGAGTTCCTCGGTCACGGTATAGCCGTCGGTGTCGGAAAAGGGGACATCCGCGAAGACCGCGCAGCCGTCTTCCCCGGTCACAGCGGTCATGTCCACGGCCTCTCCCAGGAGGGAGCGGCCGGTCAGACGGAACAGGAAGCCTGCCGGGGAGATGCCGGGCTCCGGAGCGCCGTCTGCCGTGACCACATGTTTTTCGACCGTGACGGAGCCCCGCTGCACGGTGTTGACGACGGTGCCCAGGTCGTAGGTCGTCCCGGCTTCGCCGGTGATCGTGAGCGGCAGGCCGGGCGCGGCGTAGGTCTTATCGGGCCAATAACCGGCGGGGACATAGGTCTCCGTCAGGGTGGCTTCCGTGCCGCTCGGGATGTCCGGCCAGACGATCTCGCCGCGGTCATCGGTGGTTTTTTCGTGGTCCGTCCCGTCATAACGCAGGTTGAAGCGGACGCCGGCGAGGGGCGTGCCCGCGTCGTCGGTCTTTTTCAGTCCGGCACTGACGAGGGAGTGGTTGACGATCTCGCCCAGGTCATACGTGAACGCCTCGTCCAGCGTCACAGTAATGGCTTTGCCGTCCCCGGTATAGACCGGATCGATGGCGTATTTCCCGTCCGGGACGGAGACTTCGATCAGGCGGGCGGCCGTGCCGGAGCGGATTTCGGTCCAGGTGATGCGGCCCTGCGCATCCGTGGTCTGTTCGTGGTCCGCGCCGTCATATTTCAGGTTGAAGACGACGCCCTGGACCGCGCGGCCCTTCTCATCTGCCTTCTTCAGCGTGACGGTCCCCGTGCGGCCGTTGACCACGGTGCCGAGGTCGAAAACGGTGTCCGGATCGCCGGTGATCGTGAAGCTTTTACCGTCCGGTGCCTGATAAGCCGGATCAATCTGGTAATGTTCATCCGGCACGGAGACCTCGATCAATCGTGCGGTTTTACCGTTTTTTGCCCAGGGAATGCCGGTCCAGACGGCGATGCCGCGGGCATCAGTTACAGCGCGATGGTCCGTGCCGTCATAGATCAGGTTGAAGACGACGCCTTCGACCGGTTTGTCCGTGTCGTCGACCTTCTTCACGGAGGCCTGCAGATACTTCTCGGCCGGCGCGTCCGAAGCGGTGCCGGCGGCTTTGGCGGTCCCGGCTTCCGCGTCCGCGGCGGTGACGGTCACGGACAGTTTGTTTTCCGCCCACAGGAAGTGGTCGTTGGCCAGCGGGGAGGTGCCGAGTTTACCGGAGCCTTCGTATTTCTCGCCGGCGGCGATCGTCGCGTCACGTCGCAGTTCGCAGATCGTGTAGGAGCCGGCCGGGTAATGGCGGCCGGTAGCGAGCGAAGCGGTATTGCCGGAGGCGCCGGAGATGGTCAGGATCTCCGTAACGCGGCCGGGCGCATAGTCCGTGCCGCCGACGGAAACCTTCCCGGCGGAGTTGTTGATCACGGCGAAACGGATGCCGTTCAGGCTTGTTCCGGGCGGGATATCGCCGGTCCCTTTTTTGGTGAGGGAGAGGGCGATCTTTTTGGGCTGTTCCGCGGAGATGATCTCCAGATCCTCCGCCTCGTTTTCCTGATTCCACGTGCCCCGGTCCGCGTGGATATATCCGTCCGCGCCGACCGTGAAGTGAACAGTGTAGACGGCCGGATCCAGCGCGTAGCCGGCGGGGGCTTTGGTCTCTTTCACGGTCAGCGTGCCGGCGGGGAAGCCGGGCTTGCCGGAACCGTCGGTCAGCAGCGCGGGACCGGAGATTTTGTAAGAATTGCGGTAATAGACGAAGCCGTCGGCGTCCGTCTGGAACGTCCAGGTTGTGACGGCCCCGTCTTCCGCGGTGAATTGCATTTCATATTGTGCATCCGCCAGGGAGAGGGCTCCCTGGGGACTCCATAGCCGGAGGTTATGGGTTCCCTCCGGCGCACACCCGGCGTGCGGCTTTCACCGCACCGGGCGTTCAGCCATTGAGTGGGGATAGGAACGATTATTCTTCGGCGCCGCAGCGGGCGCATTTCCGGATCTCCGCCGTTTTTTCCGGGTGGACCACAGGCGCGTATTCTTCCTCATGATGAAGGACGGCGGTCTCGGCGGGATATTCGATGATGCCGATGACGACCGGAGCGGAGTACGTGCGGTCGCTTTCGCCCCGGAGCGCGTGCTCTTTGGCGTGCTGCGCATCCCAGGCCAGTCCCTCGTCCGTCCAGCGGCCGTCCGCGTCCAGGAGGCCGTGCTCCCGGGCGTAAACGGTCTGGTCCATACCGCAGCCCTCGCAGAACCAGTGCATTTCCGTGATCTCCTCCGTCCGGGGTTCCTGCAGGATCAGGACCTCGTCCCAGGCGTCCCGGATCTTGACGTATTCGATCCACGCTTCACGGACGACGACGGTCTCTGTATGCCAGTCGTGGCCGGGGGCCGGGACCGGGCGGGTCTCGGAGAGGCCGCAGCCGGAGCAGGTGCGGGCCTCGGTGCCGGAGACGGTGCAGGAGGGGGGAGAGGTCACGGTCCAGGGGGTGAAAAGGTGCGTGTGGACCGTGGGGGCGGATGTCGTCGGGGTGACGGCGGTCGGGGCGGCGGTTGTCTGGGCAGCGGCGGTCAGAGCGGCGGATGTCGTCGGGGTGACGGTTGTCGGAGCAGCGGTAGTCAGAGCGGCGGTTGTCGTTGGGACAGCGGTTGGCGAGGTTGTCGCAGGAGCGGCGGTCGATGGGGCGGCAGTTATCGGAGCTGCAATCGTCGGGAAGACAGCGGCCGGGGCAGAAGTCACCGTGGACGACGCTCTTTCGGAGACCGTCGTGGAAACAGTTGATACAGTGGTTTCCGAAAACACGATTACTGCAGAAGAGGCCGGGAATGTGGAGGCAGAAGAAGAGTATTCTGAAAGAACAGCCGAACAGGTGGTGTCTGCCGGCAGCTTCCACTCCTTCCCGCAGGCCCGCACCAGCAGCGACAGCAGCAGGATGACCAGGCCGGCCGGGACGAACCCGGCGGCGCGCAAAACAGTATGATCCTTATCTTGCCGGTTCTTCATGATCCTTTCCCTCCGCTTTCTTTTTCTTCTCATACAGCTTCCGGATCCGCACGCCCGGCGGATCCTTCCACGGCTCCTTTCTGCCGCTGACCGGCGGGATGTTCCGGATCAGCGCGCGTGGGCTCAGGCCCAGTTCCTGCGCCATCGCCAGTTCCTCCCGGCTCAGGCGGCAGCGGCGCCTGACTTCCCGCCACGTCGGTTCTTTTTTCATGCGGTTTTCTCAAATATATCGTTCCTTGTTCAATGGCTCCCGGGCTGTTCCTCCCGCCTTCATTGCAAAGGCTCTCGACAGTCGTGCCCGGGGCTCTCAGTCCGGCGCTCAGGCGGCCGGACCTTTCCCTGTTCCGGTCCCGCAGTCATGCGGTGCGTTTAGGTGCCTTCCCCGGTCCGTACGGACGCCCGGCCGCGGCCGGGAAGGAGGTTTGCGAGGATGGGTCACTACCGCTCCTCCCGTACGGACTGCCGTTTCCGGCAGCGTCCCGCCGGTGTATTCGAAGGTTCGTCAGGTCCCGCCGCACAAAAGCGGGATCATTCTCACCGTGCGCATCGGAAGCCGGTCCGCCCGTCCGTGCCGGAGGGAAGCAGGCTGTTGCCGTGCCGTGCTTTCCCCGGTTTAGGCCGGGCATTCCCTGTCGCCGCGCTTTGCCGTCCGGGTCACCCCGTTCCGGCAGCGGCCGGGGCCGGAGGATCGCTCCTCCCTGCGGGATCAGTTCGCTTGTCATAAGCGGCGCTTCCTGTGGATTTCAAAGCGCAACGGGTCGCACGTCATCCTGGGACTGGGCATCCTTTTTCTGCAGCAGGATGCCGACGGGATCGTAAGGCAGCGGTGCGGAATGGGCTTTCACATAGCCCTTGAGCGTGTCCGTCACCTGCTGTCCGGTCAGCGTGATGACCGCCTGGGGCGGTTCGCCGTAACTGGCCGCGCGGTCCGTCCAAACGACGAACTGCGGGGTGGTGACGGTGCGGGAGGCGGTGATCAGGACGCCGTCCGGGATCGCGCGCGCGGACGTGATCTTCAGCACATTGCCGGTTTTCGTGACGGTAACGGCGGGATCGGCGGTGTTGAAAGTGAACGCGCCCAGCACACCGTTGGCGTCTGTCAGAGAGGCCGTGTACTGCGCGCCGTTTTTAGTCAGTTCAACCGTTTGCGCATTTGCTTCCTTGCGGTTCATGAAGGAAGGGATCGCGGGGTTGACTAGCGCGTTTTTCACGGCGGTCACGATGCTGTTGTAATAGCTGCTGATCGTGCCGAGGCTCGGGCAGGCGGGATTCAGGACCTCTTTGACCGCGTTTTTGCCGGCGGGCGGTGCGACGTGGTCAAAGGCCGCATTGCGTTCTCCCACAATGGTTTCCCAGATCAGGATCTGGGTGGCGTACCAGCGGCTCAGGGTGTTGCGGTCAAAATCCGCCGGGATGTACCAGCCCGTGCCGTCAGCGGTCTGCTGCACGGGGATGGTGCCGGCGTAGCCCTGCAGCATGACCTGCCCCAGCAGGAATTTGGTCACGTCCGGGGGAATGGTCTCATTCAGCGTCTCCGGATAATCGTTCCAGTAATCGTCGCGCGAAACGGCGTCCACGGCCGTGCTGGCGCCCAGGGCGATGCCGGGCTCGATGCAGTAGGCCGCCGACCCGTTCATGAGGAAGACGCTGAATGCCTCGCTCCGGCCGAGATGCCAGCCGCTCATCAGGTCCAGGTCATTCGGCCTGGCCCAGGAAGTGTCGACGGCGCCCCATTCATTGGAGGCGAGGTAGGGGGTGGTCAGCGTCCCGCCGGCGGCGCGGGCGGACAGGACGCCGGCCAGGATCCCGGCGGTCAGAAGCAGTGCCGTGAGCAGGGCGCCGGAGCGCCGGACTCGTTTGTGAAACATACTTGTTTTTCTCCTTTCTTATTTTGCGGAATGGTGCGGGGACCTGAAAAACAGCCTCCGCCGGCGTCCCCGGCCGGGGGAGGGGTATATCCATAAACCCGCTGACAGCGGGGAATATCCGGAAAGTCGGCGCGGATCATCCGGAATCATAACGGGAAAAAACGGGAAAAGGGGGAGGAGGAGAGAACGCGGCTGCCGGGAAAAGTCTGGGTTCTCCGGGAAAGAAAAGGACAGCCGGTACCTATTACGGTAAGGCCGCCGGGCGGCTTTTGCAACTGCGATTTACTGCATTTTATCCACAATTCCGCCGCCTGCGGTGCGCCGGAGACAGACAGGCCTGAGAAAACCCACGGATCCTGCCGGAATCATGCAACAAGCGGCGCGAAAAATGGAAAAGTTCACAAAAAACTTGTTGACAGAGCGGGCCTCTTTCGCTATAATGGCGGAGCACGATTTATCAAGGCCGTTAAAGCCGTCGTGAAATTTGGGGTAAGGAGGTAAGGTCATATGTCTATTTGTCCCAAGAATAAGTCCTCTAAGGCAAGAAGAGACAGCCGCAGAGCCAACTGGAAAATGAGCAATCCTACATTAGTCAAATGCAGCAAATGCGGCGCGTTGATGGTACCTCACCAGGTATGCAAGGCTTGCGGCTCCTACAACAAGAAACAGATCGTTGAGGTAGCGGAGTAAAGATCCTCTCTTCAAAATGACCGGTCCCGCGGGGCCGGCTTTTTGTTTGTCCGGAATGCGTCAAAAAGACACAAAAAAAAGCCTTTGTTGCATGCACGGTTTTGGGGCGGTGCTACAGTAAGGGCAGGTCCTGACAAGACGGTATGAGAGGAGAAGCCGTGTTCATGGAAAACAGGTTGATATGTCACAGACAGAACAATGACTTTACGGACGCGCTGGCTTCCTGCCTGTCCAGCGGACTCAGCGTCTGGCTGGACGGCGTGCCCCAGACCGGGGAAACACTGCCCGGGGCCCTGCTCCTGAAAGAGGATGCGGACTGGAAAGGCACGTTCCTGAAAGCTGAGGACGGATCCCTCCTGGGCATCAGTTTTAAGGATTCTCACCATGGTAATACCCTTCTGAGTTAGCGGAAATCCAGCCTTTTGGTTTACAGCGCGGCTCCCGTGTGGTATAATCCCGCTGTAAGAAGGAGGGCTCCATGGCTTCAAGCAGGAAAAAAGACAAAACCGTTCTACCGACCATACTTGTCCTTGTCGCAGTGGCTGTCCTTCTATTGATCGCCGTGCTGACAAACAACAAGCCCAGCACGCTCCGCGTGGATCTGGAGAATTATTTCTCCTCCCGGGACGGCGCGTTTGCCGTGGTGCGCGACAATCAGCTGACCCATGAGGACCTCATCCTCCGGGACGGCGTCGTCTATACTTCTGTCACCTATCTGCAGGAAAAACTGAATAAGCGCTTTTACTACGACAAGACGGAGAAACTGCTGCTATACTCCCACCCGTCCGGGACCCGGGAAGCGGACATGAAATCCCTGTACGAAGGCGCCCCCGTCCTCCTGGAGGAAGACGGCGGCGTGTACGTGCAGCTCAGTTACGTCCAGCAGTACACGGCCATGACCTGGCAGCTCTATGAGGAGCCGCAACGCCTCGTCATGAAAACGGTGTTCGGGGATTACGGCGAAGTGCAGGCGACCCAGCCTGCCACCATCCGCTCCGGCGCTTCCCAGACAAAGCCGATCATGACCCAGGTGGAAAGCGGCGAACGGCTGTACTATCTGGAAGAGCAGGCGGAATGGGACCTGGTCTGCACGGCGGACGGCATCCAGGGCTACGTCTCCAAAACGGAGGTGAGCGACCCGGTCATCCGGAACGAACTCTCCCCGTACGCGGAGCCGGCTTATTCCATGCCGGAACCCATGCAGAACATCGGGCTGGTGTGGCAGCAGGTCCAGGTGAAGGCGGAAAACGGCGACCTGGAGCATCTGCTGGCCAAGGTCAAAGGCGTGGACGTGGTGTCCCCGACCTGGCTGTTCCTGAAGGACGGGGAAGGCAATTTCGACTCCTCCGCCTCTGCGGATTACGTGCGCACGGCTCACCAGAAGGGCCTCCAGGTCTGGGCGCTCTTCAACAACATGGATCATGCCATCTACGGCGACGAGCTCTGCAGCGCATTTGACGTGACGAGCCACCGCCGTCACCTGATCGACGGGATCATGGACGTCCTGCGGGAATGCGGGGCGGACGGGATCAACGTGGATATCGAAAGCCTTCCCACGGCGGGAGGCCCCGGTTTTCTGCAGTTTATCCGGGAACTGTCCCTGGCCTGCCACAAAGAGGGGCTGATCCTTTCCGTGGACAACTACGTGCCCTCGGCCTGGACGGCTCATTATGACCGGAAGGAGCAGGCGGTCTTTGCGGATTACCTGATCGTGATGGCCTACGATGAGCACTACGCCGGCTCGGAAGCCGGATCCACCGCCTCCCTTCCTTTTGTGATCAAAGGTGTGGAGGATTCGCTGGAGCAGATCCCCGCTTACAAACTGATCTGCGGCGTGCCTTTCTTTACCCGGCTCTGGGTGGGGAGCGGCCGGACGCCCGGCAGTTCGCCGCTGGACATGCGCTCCGTGTCCTCCTATCTGGAACGCTATGAAGCGGAACCGCAGTGGAATACGGAACTGGGGCAGTCCTACGCGGAGTTCATGCTGGACGGCGAGCAGGCCCGCATCTGGATCGAAGACGTCGAGTCGATGTCGCTGCGCTTAGACAGACTGAGCACGTACGGCCTGGCCGGGATCGCGGCCTGGCGCCTGGGAATGGAAGTGGACGAGGTCTGGACGGTCTGGAACCAGTTTTTCGAGATCAACCAGATCCAATAGAGAACAAGAAAAATACATTCCATGGGGGGACCGGGAACATTTCACGGCCACAGGACCGGCGGCGGGGAGACCCGCCGCTCTCTTTATGTCCGGAAAAAGCGCAACAGCCGTGTTGAAAAACTGCTCCCGGGATTGCATTTTTCCGCGTGAAAAGTTACTATTTTATCGGAAATATCGAAAGGAGCCCCATGCTGAAGATTTTTGCCTACCCTTCCCTGCTGGGCGGCGAGCCCGTCCGGGGGGAACTGCCGCCCGAAAAGGAGATGTACGGGACGTTTCTGCGCCTCGCGTGGCCGTCCGTGATCGAGGCGGTCCTGATCGGCCTGGTCGGCGTGGTGGACACTTTGATGGTGGCCGCCCTCGGGGACAAGGCCATCGCGGCGGTGGGGATCACCCAGCAGCCCAAATTCGTCCTGATGTGCTTTCTGTTCGCGCTGAATGTCGGCATCACCGCGGTGGTGGCGCGGCGCAAAGGGGAAGGCAACCGCGAAGGCGCTAACCATGCGACGCGCAACGGCCTGCTGATCGGCCTGATCCTCGTCGTCATCCTGGCGTTCCTGGGCTACCGCTTCGCCGAGCCTTTCCTGCGCGTGGCCGGTGCGAAAGACGACTACATCACGGACGCCGTCACATATTTCCGCATCATCGCCGTCTCCGTTATTTTCCAGTGCCTGAACGGCTCGCTGAATGCGGCGCAGAAGGGCAGCGGGAACACGCGGATCTCGATGGTCAGCAATGTCATCGGGAACATCGTCAACATCATTTTCAACTATCTGCTGATCAACGGCATCGGCCCGTTCCCGCGCCTGGAAGTGAAAGGCGCGGCGCTGGCCACCGCACTGGGCGCATTCGTGTCCTTCGCCGTCTCTCTGTCCCGTCTGTTCCAGAAGAAAAACTACATCAGCTTTTTCTGCCCGGCCCCGTGGCGGCCGGACCGCAAAGTGATGAGGCCCATTATTAAAGTGGCCGGCAGCGCGCTGGTGGAGCAGCTCTGCATGCGCGCGGGCTTCTTTATTTTCAACCGCATCGTCGCGGACCTGAGCACGCTGGCCTACGCCACGCACATCGCATGCATGAACTTCCTGGGCCTGTCCTTCTGCTGCGGCGACGGCTTCCAGGTGGCGTCCACGGCGCTCGCGGGCCAGAGTCTGGGGGCAAAAAGACCGGATAAAGCGATCATCTATTGCAATATCGGCCAGCGGGTGGTATTCTTTGTAGCAGTGATACTGAGTGTGACCATGGTGCTGCTGCGGCGGCAGATCATCGGCCTCTATTCCTCCACGCCCGAGGTGCTGGAAATGGGGAGCCGCGTTCTGCTGTTCATGGCAGTGATTACGTATATCCAGACGTCCCAGGTGATCTACACCGGATGTCTGCGCGGCGCGGGCGACACGCGCTTTACGGCTGTTACCGCCGTCGTAAGCGTGGGCGTGGTGCGGCCGCTGATGGGTTACCTGCTGACCTATCCGGTGGGCTGGGGCCTGTACGGCGCGTGGGCTTCCATTCTGCTGGACCAGCTGTGCCGCCTGATCATGAATTTTACCCGCGTCCGCCGCCGGAAATGGCTGCAGATCAGACTTTGATTTTATGCGAGGATCAGTTATAATATAGGACAGATCTCCGGGCAATCCGGAAGAAAGAGGTGACTATGAACGCACGAGAAAGATTTGAGCAGTGGCTGAACGACCCCGTCTTCGATGAAGCCACCAAAGCAGAACTGAGAGCGATCGAAAACGATGAAAACGCGATCCGCGAACGTTTCGAAGGCGACCTGGAATTCGGCACCGGCGGCATGCGCGGCCTGATCGGCGCGGGCACCCGCCGCATGAACGTGTACACCGTGCGCAAAGCCACCCAGGGCCTGGCCAACTATATCATCAAAAAAGGCGCCCAGAAGCGCGGCGTCGCCCTGTCCTTCGACTCCCGCCGCTGTTCGGACGAATTTGCCCGCGAGGCGGCCCTGACCCTGTGCGCGAACGGCATCCCGATCTACATCTTCCCGATCCTGCACCCGACCCCCATGCTGAGCTTCGCGGTGCGCGACCTGGGCTGCACGGCCGGCATCAACATCACCGCCAGCCACAACCCGCCGGATTACAACGGCTACAAAGCCTACTGGGATGACGGCGCGCAGGTCACCATCCCCGACGACGAGCTGATCATTGAGGAAGTCAACGCGATCCAGAGCTTCGCGGACGTTAAGACGATGAGCCTGGAAGATGCGCAGGCCGCCGGCCTGTACCACATCATCGGCCCGGAAGTGGACGAGCACTACTATGCGGAACTCAAGAAGCTGATCCGCCATCCGGAAGCTATCGCGCAGGAAAAGGACAACATCACACTGGTCTACACGCCGCTGCACGGCACGGGCCTGATCCCGGCCAAGCGCATCCTGGATGACCTGGGCTTCTCCCGCGTCTTCGTCGTGGAAGAGCAGGCGCAGCCGGACGGCAACTTCCCGACTGTGGGCTACCCGAACCCCGAAGATCCTAAGGCCTTCGTTCTGGCGTTGGAGCTGGCCCGCAAGGTGAACGCGGACATCGTGATCGCGAACGACCCCGACGCGGACCGTCTGGGCGTTTTCCTGAAGAACGGCGACGACTACATGCGCCTGACCGGCAACATGACCGGCTGCCTGCTGGCGGATTATGAGATCGGCGGCATCAAAGAGACCCGCGGCCTGAACGAGCACGGCATCTTCATCAGCACCATCGTGACCTCCAACATGGCCGGCGCCATCGCCCGCAAGTACGGCGTGCGCTTCTACGAGACCCTGACCGGCTTCAAGCACATCTGCGGCAAGCTGCGCGACCTGGAACAGACCGAACCGGAAGTGGATTACCTGTACGGCTTTGAGGAAAGCTTCGGCTCCTCCTTCGGCCCGTACTGCCGCGACAAGGACGGCATCGCCGCCGTCATGGCGCTGTGCGAAGCGGTCTGCTACTACAAGACCAAGGGCATGAGCCTCTGGGACGGCCTGCAGGCGCTGTACAAACAGGTGGGCTATTACAAGGATATCAACATCTCCAAGAACTTCCCGGGTCTGGACGGCAAGGACAAGATGGCGGCCATCATGAACTCGCTCCGCAACGACCCGCCGAAGACCCTGGGCGGCCTCCCTGTCGTCGCCATGCGCGACTACCAGAAGAAGACCACCAAGAACTTCGTGACCGGCGAGGAAGGCGTGACCACGCTGCCCGTCTCCAACGTCATCTACTTCGAACTCACCGACGATGCCTGGGTCTGCCTGCGTCCTTCCGGCACCGAACCGAAGATCAAACTGTACTGCGGCGTGAAGGGCGAGACCGAAGCCGAAGCGGCGGCGAAGGAAAAGGTGATGGTGGAAGAACTGAACGCTCTGATGGATTCGTTCTAAAGGAATAAGACCGGGTCATGCTGCCGTATATATATCTGGGATCTCTGAAAATTACAGTTTACTACGTGGCCATGTTCCTGGGCTACGTCGCCATGGTCGTGCTGATGCTGCTCCCGGAGCGGCGCGCGCGGTACCGGCTGACCAGGACAAAAGCCGCGGTGTTTGCCACGGCGGTCCTGATAGCAGGTCTTCTGGGCTGCAAGATCCTGTATGTTCTGGAGAATCTCAGATATATACGGCAGACGGGATTCACGCTGGGCGGCTTTTCGTTCTTCGGGGCCGTGATCCTGATGCCGCTCATGATCCCGCCGGTCGGGAAAGCGCTTAAGCTGCGCATCGCCGAAACGATGGACAATGCGGCGGTCTGCGTCGTTGCCATGCTCGGCACGATCCGCATCGGCTGCTTCTGCAACGGCTGCTGCGGCGGACGGATCTTCTTCTTCGAGAACTTCGACATTTCGTTCCCGACGCAGCTGATGGAGTGCGCCTGCGACTTCCTGATCCTGGCCTGGCTGCTGCGCACGGAAAAACGCCCGGACGGCCTCGGACGGCTGTACGGGCGCTTCCTGCTCAGTTACGGGATCGTGCGGTTTTTCCTGGAATATCTGCGGTCGACGCCGAAAGACTGGTGGGGCCTTTCCCACGGGCAGTGGTTTTCGATCCTCGCGATCCTGATCGGCGGCCTCCTGGAATGGCGCTTCCGCGCCCGCGACCGCGAACGGCACCCGGAGGAACCGGCGGAAGAGACGAAAGAATAGGCTTACACACCGGCCAGGATATGCAGATTGCGGATCCCGCTGTCACGGATCTGATCGTTAACGGAATACGCGTGCTTTTCCAGGTCTCCGCAAGAGGCGCGAGTGATGTCCTGATCCATCAGTTCCGCAATGAAGACGCCGGCGAGGTCTTCTATTAACGTATATTTTTCTTCTGCGGTCTCCGCGTCGTTGGGACTGCTGATCAGATAAGCAAGGGGATCTGCCAGCTCGCTGAAGAGCGGCAGATCTTTTATTGCGCGGAACTGCCACTTGTAGTACGGCATGTACGCGCGGTTCAGCAGGAAGCAGGCATGGAGGGCGGCGCGGACGAATTCGCCGGCGGCCAGGGCGGCGGCGCCGGTGTCCCCGCGGCGGACGCAGCGCATGAAATTGTACTGGCCGGACTGCGCCATCAGCAGGAGAGCGCCGGCCAGTTTTTTCAGGCGGATGTCCTCGGGCATGACGGAGAGGCGGGAAAGCGGCTCGCTCATCAGGCCGCTGTTGTCCAGAAAGAACATTCCCTTGCTCAGTTCAAAGAGGCTTTGCTCCGGCAGGGCCAGCCACTGTTCAGCAGTCAGAATACCGTCCGGCGTGCCGGTTTTTTCCAGAAAGAACTCTCCGGCGCGGATGACGCCGCGGCGGCTCCCGCCCACAGGATCGGGGCCGCTTTTTTTTATGCCCATGAACTCTTTGGGCAGTTTGGCGCAGGCGCGCTCCAGGCGGAAAGCCGTCTGCCGGTCCATCACGTCCTCGCCGGGGATGAAGAGGCAGAAGCCGGCTTCGAAGTCGTGGTCCCGGGAGGTTTCGTCGTCATAGCCGAAGCATTCGGAGCCGCTGCCGATCAGGCCGGCGGCAACGCGGTCCAGCCAGTCGGGGAACTGGTCCCGGAGCAGGGGGAGACCGAATTGTTCAAAGTATTTGCGGGAGATTTCAAGACCGTTCATATCGGGTATACCTTGTGTTTTATATTACTCCGGGCCGTTGAGACAACGGCCCCTACGAAAAAACCGAACATTCCGGGCCGTTGAAACAACGGTTCATACGAAAAAACCGGTTGAGACAACGACCTATACGGTGTCGGCAGGAATTTTGGGCAATGTCGTAGGGGGCGATGTTTCATCGGCCCGTGTCATTAGGCGTTTTGATATATGCTCTGCGCAATCGCTTCCAACTCTTCCGCATCCATAAACCTTCCGTAATACCGGAACGTCGGAGCGCAGGAGCGGAGCACGAAAGCGTAATACCCGTTGCGGGGCAGGGCAGGGGTGTCCAGCGCGGCGCGGGCGCGGTCCAGCAGGTCCTGAACCGTTTCCTCGGCCTCTTCCGGGCCTTTTTCCGCGGCTTCGAGGTCCGCCAGATTCAGATACGTGACCGCCATTTCCAGCTCGCCGCCGTCTATCTTCTCCATGACAGACAAGGCTTTTTCGTAATATGCGCGGGCTTCCGCGAACCGTCCCAGATCCGCCAGCGCCAGGGCCATGTTGTTGTACAGGCCGCCGAGACGGACGTCCGCCCCGGTCAGGTGGGACTCATAAACCGCCTGCGCCTTCTCATAGTAGGGCAGCGCCTCCGCGGACCGCCCGAAGGTCTTGTACACTGTCGCGACGTTCACCCACGTGGTCGCGCCGGTGAGGGAACCCTCCATCCCGGTCTCTGCCAGCAGCTCCAGAGCGGCTTTCACCGCTTCCATCGCCTCCGCTTCACGGCCGCGCTTGCGGAAGAGGCCCATGCGCTCGCCCTGGATGGCCAGGGCGCCTTTCCGGTCGCCGCCGGCCAGGGCATCGGCCAGCCAGTAATCCAGGTGGCGCTCTGCAGCGGCCCAGTCGTCGCGGCTCAAGTGCTCGTCCAGCTTTTCGATGATGCGGGACATGGGGACGGGGCGCGCGGGGACCTCGGGGAGAGCAGCGTGCATGTTGAGCAGGCACTGCGGTTCCGCGTAGTCTTCTTTGTTTAGTTCACCTGTCATTCGTTCGTCAGGCATAAGGGCCTCCGGATCCATTGCTTTTGACATTATCTTAGCGGGTGGAGGCGGAAAAATCAAGGAGGATCAGGGGGAGAGGGCGGCAGATGGGTAAAATGTGAATTACAGACCATAGGGGGGCCTGTGGTAAAATATTTTTAAACAAAAGACGGTGCTTATGGATATTCTTTCTTTCATTATGCGGCCGCCCGGTGCTTTAAAAGTTCCGAATACTAGACAGACAGTCCGATCTTACGATTTGCAATATACGGAAGAGGATACTATGGAAAGGATCATAACTTTCAGCAGTTACTCCCATATCGGCAGCCGGCCAGTGAACGAGGATTCCTGCGGCTGTTTTTCCCGTGACGGGAAAAACCTGTTCGTCCTGTGCGACGGACTGGGCGGCCACGGCATGGGGGACGTCGCGTCGTCGCTGGCAGTGGCCTGCTTTGAACAGCAGTGGGGCGAGCATTCGTCCCTGGCGCCGGCCCGGTTCCTGGAAAACGGGTTCCAGGCGGCGCAGGACCTGATCCTGGCGGAGCAGAAACGGCTAGGCGCATCGCGCCAGATGAAGACCACGGGCGTGGCGCTGCTCACGGACGGGCGGAAAGCGTGGATCGCGCATGTGGGCGATTCGCGCTGCTATGTGTTCCGGGACGGGAAAGCAGTCCGCCATACGCAGGATCACAGCATCCCCGGCATGCTGGCCCTGACCGGGGACATTCAGGAAAGCGAGATCCGCGGTCACTCGCAGCGCAGCATCCTGCTGCGGGTGCTCGGCGTGGAGGGCGAGCGGCCCCAGCCGGAATTCATCAAGCCGCTGCCGCTTAAAAAGTGCGACGCCTTCCTTCTCTGTTCGGACGGTTTCTGGGAACTGATCGAGGAGGCCGACATGGAGCGGTACCTGGCGGAGTCCCTGACGGTCCGGGAATGGCTGGGGAAGATGGCAACGCACGTGCAGGAGGCCGGAAAGGACAAAGAAATGGATAACAATACGGCGATCGCCGTGTGGTGCAGAAAGGGGCGGAAATGAGTCGCGACAAGGAGATCCGGATCAGGACGGACGGAAGCGAACGGGTCGCACTGGCCGGCTACACCGTGATCGGAGACCGGGACGAGCAGCAGGACGTACTGTGCTACTTGCTGGATGAGCGGGGGTGTCTGGCGCTGGTCTGCGACGGAATGGGCGGTCAGTCCGGCGGCGCCCTCGCGGCGCAGACGGCAGCGGAGACCGTTCAGAAGAGATACGAATCCTGCCCGGATCCGCAGGACAGCCTGCAGAGCGTCATCGAAGCCGTACGGGAAGCGGACCGGCAGATCGCCGCGCTGACTGATGAACAGGGCCGCCCGCTTGAAGCAGGCAGCACCGTCACGGCTGTGCTGGTGCAGGACTGCCGCCTGGGCTGGTGCTCCGTGGGAGATTCCCGGGCATACCTGATGCGCGGAGCGGATCTGGTGCAGTTTACACAGGATCAGAATTACAAATCGGTCCTGGACGAGCAGCGGAAACTGGGGCTGATCGGAGAAGAGGAATACAGGAAGGAATCCTGCTACGGAAATACGCTGATCAGTTATCTGGGGATCGGAAATCTGGAACTGATCGATTACAGCAGTCCGCTGTTTTCCCTGGAAGAGGGGGACCGGCTGCTGCTGGCCTCGGACGGCCTGTACCGGGTCCTGTCCGAAGAGGACATATGCGGCGTGCTGACGGACTTCAATAATCCGGAGGACGCGCTGGCCGTCCTGGAACAGAAAGCCGGGGAGCGGGCGGAAAACGCCGGGATCCTCCGGGACAACACTTCCGTGATTTTAATTACAGTCAAATAAATACCAGAAAGAGGAGAGAATTATGAAGATCCTGAAATGCGAAAACGGTCACTATTTTGATCATGATGCTTACCAGACCTGCCCGCTGTGCGGCGCCGCGGCGGCGGGAAAATCGGACGGCGAGAAGAAGGGCGGATTGTTCCATGCCCGGAAGGCCGACGTGTCCGGCGACCATCGGCGGGAAGCGCCTGCGCCGGTGAATGAGACGGTAGCGATGCCGCGGGGCAATTTCCCGGAGAATGCGAAGCGTCAGGAACCGGTCGCTGCGGCTCCTCAGCCCGCGCCTGCGCCAGCACCTCAGCCTGCTCCCGCTCCGGCAGTACCGGCGGCCCCCGCTGCCGCGGAACCGGCTCCGGCCGTTTCCGGCTTAAAGGAAGCCATTCAGCAGAATTCTTCCCTGAATGACGGGAAAACGCTCAGCTATTTCAGCGCGTTGAAGCAGTCCGCAGCCGCGCCGGCAGCCCCGGCGTCTCAGCCTGCTCCTGCACCTGCCCCTCAGCCTGCTCCGGCCGTTACCCCGGTGGCGGTCCCTGTACAGGAAGTTTCGGCGCCTGCGCCTCAGCCTGCTCCCGCGCCTCAGTCTGCCCGGACCTCGCAGTCCATCGCGGCCCAGCCTGCTGACACCGGAATGATCGATCCTGTCGTCGGCTGGCTCGTCTGCATCGGCGGCGCCCATCTGTACGAGACCTTCAACCTCGCCGCGGGCCTGAACTCCATCGGCCGCAATCCCGGCAACAAGATCGTCCTGGCGAAAGATCCGACGGTCTCCCGTGAAAAACACGCTTTCGTCACCTTTGAGCCCAGATCCTGCAAATACTATGTTCGCCCCGGCGACAGCAGCGGCCTGACTTACCTGAACGACGAATATATCTACGAAAACAAGCCGCTGAACGCAGGCGACATCATCAGCCTGGGCCAGAGCCGCTTCTATTTCCAGCCGCTCTGCGGAGAGAATTTCAACTGGGAAAACTTCATTCAGTAATTGAAGGAGCCGTCACATGAAACGCTGTTTTCACTGCTTTTGTGAATATGAAGACTATCTGAAGGAATGCCCTTCCTGCCATACCCCGGAGATCACCGGGCCGCGCGAACCCGTCTATCTGGCGCCGGGTACCGTGCTGGCGGGGCGCTATCTGATCGGCGACACGGAAGGTGCCGGCGGTTTTGGCATCGTGTACCGCGCCTGGGATATGAAACTGTGCACCGTCGTGGCGGTCAAGGAATTCTTTGCCGGCCGTCTGATGACGCGCGCCGTGGGCGAAAAACAGGTGATCGTGAACCGGAAAGGCCAGGAGGAGTTCGACTACCGCAAGGAACGTTTCCTGACCGAAGCCCGCAACATGGCTAAATTCAGCGGCCACCGCAGCATCCCCAACGTGTACGAGTACTTCGAGGAAAACGGGACGGCGTACATCGTGATGGAACTGCTGGAGGGCATGGCGCTCAACCAGTACCTGGCGGAGAACGGCGGCAAGATCGACCGCGATCTGGCCATGATGATCGCGGAAGAGGTCGCGAACGCGCTGGACTCCCTCCATAAGGAGAAGATCATTCACCGCGACGTGGCGCCGGACAACATCTTCATCTGCACCGGCCGCGAGATCCGCATCAAACTGATGGACCTGGGCGCTGCGAAACTGGAGGATTCCAGCGACGAGGTGATCGATATCATTCTGAAGCCGGGCTACTCCCCCACGGAGCAGTACGACAACAGCAAAAACATCGGCCCCTGGACGGATATTTACGCCCTGGGCGCGACGCTGTACATGATGCTGACCGGCGTCAAGCCGGAGGAATCCACCAACCGGAAGATCTTTGATACGGTGCAGTATCCGCGCGAACTGGACCCGGATATCCCCGAGAACCTCAGCAACACCGTCATGAAAGCCATGGCGGTGGACCGTCACCTGCGCTTCCAGAAAGTGGAGGATTTCCTGAAGGCTCTGAACGGTAAAAAGAAGATCAGCACCGTGGAAAAAGAAAAGAAACGTCGGGCGATGCGGCGGCTGTTCAGCATCCTGGCCGCCTGCGTGGTGCTGGCGGTCATCGGTGTGGGCGTCTGGAAATACTTCGACATGAAGAACGCGGAGGTGGACCTGAAAGAAGCGACTATCCAGTTGTGGTATCCGCTGGAGGAGGGTTCCGCGCGGCAGGGGGCGATAGACTCGGTGCTGGCGGACTTTAAGGAAAAGTTCCCGAAAGTCACCGTGGAAGCGCGCGCCATCCCGGCCGCGGATTATGACGCGGAGCTGGAAAAAGCGGCCGCAGAAGGGAAACTGCCGCACCTGTTCTACAGCAGCGGCGCATCGGATGCGGTGCTGGCCGCGGCGCGCAGCGCGGAGACTGTTTTGAAGAGCGACCAGGCGAAGGAGTGCCTGTTCCTGGACCAGTACGACCGGTATTATGCGGAGAAGAAGCAGATCCCGTTGGGCTTTGAGATGCCCGTGGCGGCCGTGATCACAGCGGGACCGGCCGCGGTCAGTTATGAGAATGATTACTTCACCGCGCCGGCCGATTTCGGCGCAGATACGGCCATTACGCTGGATACGCGCCACGAAGCGCTGATTGCGAAGAACTTCGGCACGGACGGCTTCGGACGGGAACTGAACGCGTTCATGAACAATGAAGCGAATACCAGCCCGGTCCTCCTCACCTCCACCATGGCTATCAACGAAGTCCGCGAGACCCTGACCTTCTACACCAAGCGCTTCGTCTTCCCGAACGGCAGTTCCGTCTGCGGCCGTTTCCTGTATGAATGGAGCCTGGGCGAAGGCACCAAAGATGAAAAAGCCGCCGCCGAGCGCCTCCTTTCCTGGATGCTGGGCAACGTCTACCAGAACACCCTGATGATCAGCGAAGCCAGCGAAGGCGAGCTGCCGCTGAATGAAACATGCCTGCTGGCGAAACTGGAGACGAGGTATCTGGTGCCGGTGAAGGAGATATATAAGAAGGTCATGTTTGAGCGGTAAATAAGCAGCCTTGAACGTTGAAAAATAATTGACGCGTACCTGTTTTTACGCTATACTGTATATGCACAGAAGAGCCCTCCCACAGGTGGTCGCTCCTCGTGCTGTATCTGTAAAGACAGGTAACCGTCACTTTGGAGAGTTAGCGGTTACCTGTTTTCTTTATTTCCGGTAAGCTCGGATCAAAGCTATGAGCGAGACGATCAGGATGCCCAGCTGGATCAACTGGTCCCATGTAACAATCATAGGCGCCTCCATTCTGCGGAGGCGATAAAGAAAACAGGGTTTACCCCTCCGCTAGCACGAGGAGCAACCGCTCAGCCTGTGGTCAGGCCCATCCGTTAATCGGACAAGATAATTATAGAACAAATGTTCGATAAAGTCAAGGGCTATTCACAATTTTACAAGATTACGTAGGGGCCGATGTGCCATCGGCCCGCAAACCATCAACCCGCTTGATAAGAGCATATTTCATCAAATACAAACAATAAGGAGCCCCTATGCTTACCCGTTGCCTCAGCTGTATGCACCAATACGAATCTACTTTCGGCCTCTGCCCCTACTGCGGCTACCTGCCCGGTACCCCCGCGGAGGAAGCTATTCATATGCAGCCGGGGATCCTCCTGCACGGCCGATACACCGTCGGCAAGGTCCTCGGTTTCGGCGGCTTCGGCGTCACTTACATCGCTTGGGACAACAAGCTGGAGCAAACGGTCGCCATCAAGGAATACCTCCCCGGCGAGTTCTCTACCCGCATGCCCGGCCATTCGCAGATCTCCGTTTTCAGCGGCGACAAGGCAGAACAGTTCGCCGACGGCATGCATCAGTTCGTGGAGGAAGCCCGCCGCCTGGCGAAGTTCCAGGACGAGCCGGGGATCGTGACGGTGTATGACAGTTTTGAAGAAAACAATACGGCGTACATTGTGATGGAATACCTGGAAGGTGAGACGCTGACAGCGTATTTGGCGCGGGAAGGCAAAGTGCAGGAGGATGAAGCGGTGGCTATGCTTCTGCCGCTGATGAACTCCTTGCAGGCTGTACACGAGGCAGGGATCCTGCACCGTGATATCGCTCCGGACAACATCTTCCTGACCAGTGACGGCCAGGTCAAACTGATTGATTTTGGTGCTGCACGTTATGCGACGACCTCGCATAGCCGCAGCCTGACCGTCATTATTAAGCCCGGTTATTCACCGGAAGAGCAGTACCGGAGCCGCGGCGACCAGGGCCCTCACACGGACGTTTATGCTCTCGGCGCGGTCCTGTATAAGATGATCACCGGCGTAACACCGCCTGATGCAATGGAGCGCCGGACCAAGTACGAAACGCAGAATAAGGACATCCTTGTCCCGCCGCAAAAATACGCCCAGGGCCTTTCCGTGGCGCGTCGCAATGCCATTCTGAACGCCATGAACGTGCGGATCGAAGACCGCACACCGGATGTGGCGACCTTTGTAAAAGAACTTAATGCGGACCCGCCCGCCAAGCGGATCTACGGAAAAATCAAGAAGATCGACGTCTACGCATGGCCTCTGTGGCTGAAGATTGTGCTGCCTATCCTCGGCGTCGCCTTACTGACGCTTGGCGCGCTCATGTTGACCGGTGTGATCCGCTTCAATTCCCGATATACAGAAGAAATCGTGCTTCCGGAAAACGTCGTGCGTGTCCCTGAAGTTGAAGGTCTGACCTCTGCAGAGGCCTCCGCTCTGATCAAAGAAGGCCGCCTGCTTCCTTCCTCCGGCGGCAATGTCCAGTCCGAATACGTCGCAGCCGGTGTGATCATCCTGCAGACCCCTGCGCCCGGAGCATTTGCCCCGGTGAACTCACAGGTCAAAGTAGTTGTCAGCGCAGGCACGGGCGTGATCCCGCCGTTCAACGGCGTGGCGACTGTCCCTTACATCATTTGGGACACCTTGGAAGATGCTCAGGCAAAACTTAATGAAGCGGGTTTAGGCGAGCCTATTGTGCAGGAAGAATACGATGATACCGTAGCCGCGGGCCAGGTAATTTCTGCTGACCGTGAAGTGGGAGAGGAACTGCCCGAAGGAACGGTTCTTACAATCATTCTCTCCAAAGGCCCGGCCCCGTTCGCCCTGCGAAATGTGGTCGGAATGACCGAAGACGCCGCGCGCGCCGCGCTGGAAAGCGATGGTCTGATCGCCGGGACCAGCTATGTCAATGACAGTTCCATTCCGGAAGGCCAGGTCATCAGCCAGGACATTGTCGAAGGAACGATGGTCAGGAAGGGCGATACCGTTACCCTCACCATCTCCAGTGGCAAGCCTTCCTTCGTAGTCGAAAACGTCGTTGGCAAGAAGAAGTCTGAAGCCAAGAAGACTCTGGAAGGCCAGGGATTTGAAGTCCTGTTCCTAGAGAACTACGATGATCAAGTCGCATCTGGCCGCGTCATCAGCCAGGATCCGGAAGCGGGTACATCCCAGTTAGAAGGAACAAAGATCACCGTTTACATCAGTAAGGGCAAGCAGAAGATGACCCTGCATTTCGATGCGACTGGCGGCAATGTTGCGGAAAAAGAACGCGAACTTTCCGTCGGTGATGAATACGGCGAACTTCCGGTTCCCAC
This sequence comes from Lachnospiraceae bacterium, assembly GCA_017430085.1. Taxonomy (GTDB): domain Bacteria; phylum Bacillota; class Clostridia; order Lachnospirales; family Lachnospiraceae; genus UBA6987. The sequence continues at coordinate 25,990 of JAFRNR010000018.1, forward strand.
CCGGAGCGGGTTTACTTTTGAAGGCTGGTACAACGCCAAAGAAGGTGGGACGCTGGCAGAGGCCGGAATGAAAGCCGGTGCTGCGGATGTAACTTTATATGCACGGTGGGAGGTGATTCCTACGACCGAAGCGCCTACCGTTCCGCCTACCCTTCCGGTGGTTACCACAGAAGCTCCTACTACGCTCGCTTCGACGCAGCCGACGCCCACCACTACACTGCCGGTCGCGACTACACAGGCTCCGACTACGCAAGCGCCTACAACTAAAGCGCCGACGACTAAGGCACCTACTACAACTGCTCCCACGACAACTGTTCCACCCACGACATCAGTTCCGAAGCATACGCTAACTTTCGATGCTAATGGCGGGAGTGTAAGTGAGTCCAGCCGAAAAGTAAAAGAGGGCTCCGCTTACGGAGAACTCCCGACTCCAACCCGTGATGGATATACCTTTGATGGCTGGTTCACCGCGGCAGAAGGAGGAGATCAGGTAAGCAGTTCCACTACTATGGGCAGCAAGAATAGAACCATCTATGCGCATTGGACATATATTCCAAAGAAGTACACCCTGACCTTTGATCCAAACGGCGGCAACGTAGGTGAGACCAATCGCAAGGTAAAGGAAGGAGCTTCCTATGGAGATCTGCCGACTCCAACCCGTGACGGTTATACATTTGACGGATGGTTTACGGCGGCGGAAGACGGAGAGCAGGTCAGCAGTTCCACCAAGATGGGAAACCAGAACAAAACGATTTATGCCCACTGGACTCGAAATCAGACAATTACTTATCAGGTTGGAGATATTATAACCTTCGGGAACTATGGTGGTGATCCAATCGAATGGCAGGTGCTGGCAATAGACGGCAGAAAGCTACTGGTAATCAGTGACTGGGGAATAGATGCACAACCCTATAATACAACGTTTGAAGACGTCACTTGGGAAACTTGTACTTTGCGGAATTGGTTGAATGGTAGTTTTTATAATAGTGCCTTTAGTGAGGCTGAAAAGAGCAAAATTCAGACGACTAAAGTCAAGAATGAAGATAATCCAGATTATGGAACACCAGGCGGTAATAATACGAAGGACAAGGTCTTCCTGCTGAGTATCAGTGAAGCAAGGCGGTACTTTGGCTCAGATTCAGCCAGGATTTGTTACCCGACAGATTATGCGATAAGTCGGGGGGTTTGGCTTGCTGCCGGCGGATCCTGTGGTTGGTGGCTGCGCTCGCCGGGTATCTTACTTGGTGAAGCGGCGCTTATTGATTGCGCCGGCTACATCGACACAGACGGCGATTGGGGCGTTAATTTCAGCCACTGGATGGTTCGCCCAGTTTTATGGTATGATCCATAATCTTAAATCTTTGAATCATCGCCATAAGGCGAAGATATTCCTCTCCTTTAGGGGGAGATGTCCGTGAAAGTGTGTTTGATATATAATTAAATCTAGAGGAAGACAATATGTGGAGCTTTGATACAAATTATAGCTTTTCAAACAAGAATTTTGCAAAAATATACCAGTTTTATGTTGTAGAAACTCCTGTTGAGAACACTAGTATGAGAGGAAAGACATTTAATAGCAGGTCATGTAATGTTTTAAAACTATATCATGAATTAATAAAAAAGAGCCCCTTTTTAAAAGACCATTGGCATGTTTCTACAATTGCAGAAATGCCAGTGATGATAAAGGAAAGGGGGCTTGAAGACACACCAGATTATCGAATAGAATGTGTCATTCACACAAATAATAAAAACAGTATAACAGTATCTTTGTTCTATTCTATTCGCTGTGCATTGGCCCACGGTGCATTTGAAACACGCAGGCACGATGGAATAAAGTATTATCTATTAGAGAATAGAGATAAAAATGTCATTAAGGGACGTATGGTTGTGAAAGAAAACACGTTACTGGATTGGATAAGAATTGTCGAAAGTCTCTCTGAATAATGCGATGGAAAGAGTTATAGCGTACAATAATCTGTTAAGCAAACTTAAGGAGAAATAATGAAAGCAGAAACAATAACTTGGCAGGACCTTCGGAGTAAAAATCCAATTAACATCAATGATTATAACGGAAAGTTGTCTTCTTATACTTTTTGGAATTATACATCTCTGCATTGTGCTGATCTCATTTTAAAGAATAAGTGTTTTCAGGTCAGGAACATTTCAGCGATGAATGATTTAGATGAGAAGCAATTGCATCAAGAAGATTGTGAAATGGTGCATGCGTTATGCTTTTGCAACAGCAATACTGAGAAGATACCGATGTGGTATCTATACTCTGGTATAACGGGAGAAGGCATTGCCATAGGATTGACTCAGAGCGTAATGATAGAGTTCATCAAAACGATAGAAAAAGTCAGATCGTTGGATGGGAGAGAATTCTCTATTGGGAAAGATAAGGAAATAGAGATTCTATTTGGATGGGTTTACTATCAGAAAAAAGAACAACCCAAACAGGTGTTTTATCGCAATAAATTGTATGAGATAGACTCCCCCACAGAATTTATAAAAAAGAACTATTTTGTCAAGATATACCCTTGGGAGTATGAGCGTGAATTTAGGATCCTTTTTAAAAACAATACAAAGGAGATACTGGAAAAAGTTGTAATTGATATCCCAGACCAAATATATAAAAAACTCAAATTGAAACTTGCGCCTGAAATAACGGAAGAAATGACAAGTGAAATAGTGAATACTGAAGGCTTCAAAGAGTATTTTAAAAGCCAGATTCAGTATAGTGAACTACAAATTAAAATGGGTTTATTAGATAGAAACAGAGAGAGTATAAAGCATTATTTAGATGAAATAATAACAAATAATGATCCTGAAGATAAACTGTTGTCGTTTATAAAAGATAAACTACGTGCTGTTGAGCAAAAAAATTAAAAGGATTGAATGTATGCCAAATCAAACTTTCGATTATATCGGGTTTACGCAAGTAGCCAGAATAATAAAAGCGCTATCTTACGGAGGTCTACCTCTATGCAACCCTACATAAACTCCTCCTGCAATAAATGCGGCCGCCCCCTCTACGAATCCGACGAAGTCATCCTCTGCCCCTCCTGCCGCAGACCTCACCACGTCTCCTGCTGGATCGGCCTCGGCGGCTGTGCGACGGCCGGCTGCCCGGAACAATCTGCGGAGATGCGGACATCGGCAATGAAGCAGCAGATTCAGTATGCTGCGCCTCCGGCTGCCCCGTACGCCGCGCCTCCCGCGCAGCCCCCCTACGGAACGCCGGCGCAGGCCTCCCGCTACGACGCAGCCCAGGCTCCGACCGTCTCCTCCTATGCTGTGCCCCCTGTGCCACCTGCCGTCCCCTCCGCTGCGCTTCAAACTCCTCCCGCGAAGCGCAGCAAGAAGAAAAAACGGCTGATCGCCCTCATCCTTATCCTTGTCCTCGTCGGCTCAGCCCTGCTTCTCTTCCTGAACCGCGGGATCTTCATCACATCCGTCAGCATCAGCCCCCCGGAGGAAGTTGTGATCCTTCCGGAAGGCGAAGTGAAACTGACGGCGGTCGTCACGCCGGGCTTTGCCAACCAGGGTAATCTGGAGTGGTCGTCCAGCAACCAGGAAGTGGCAGGGGTGGATAAGAACGGGAACGTGAAAGGCTTTCAGGACGGGACGTGCGAGATCACGGTGCGGTCGAAGAACGGACACAGCGCGAGCTGCTCCGTTATGGTCTGCTCGCTGGCCAGGGAATGGGTCTATGCCGGGCTGATGTTCGAGGGGGAGATCATTTCTGCCACTTCGGGCAAGGGAAGGCTGATCGACGCGGTGTTTTCCATGGAGGGGACGAAAGTTCATTTCGAAACCTCGATCAGGTCGGATGATCCTACTACTATTACGATGGACGGCACGGTGACGTTATCGAAGAACGATGAGGGGAACGTCGTGTATATGCTGAATCCGGACGATACCTCAATGGCGCGGACGCCGTTGGCCCTGTTGAAAGACGGATATCTGGCAGTCGCTCTGCATGAGGACCTTATCATTATATTCACTCCTATCGGCGGAACGAGCAGTCCGACGGCACAGCAATTGAGCGTTCACCCGTGATATGCCGCGGGACAGAAATAACAAACAAATCCGGCAAATAAACTAATACCATACACGGAGGTCACCCATGGAACCTTATATCGGACAACCTTGCAACTGCTGCAGAAGGATCCTGAACGAAGAAGCTGCAGTCATCATCTGCCCGGCCTGCCGCAGGCCGCATCACGTGGCCTGCTGGATCGAGAGAGGGGGCTGCTCCACCCCGGGCTGCAGCGAGCAGAGCGCGGAGGAAAAGCAGCGGTACCAGATGATGCAGCAGCAGCGCGAGGCGCAGCTGAGACAGGCGGAGAGCGCGAAAAAAGGCAGTAAAACAGGGATTATTATAGGCGCGGTCCTCGCTTCCATCGCTCTGACGGCCGTCATTCTGGTCGTGCTTCTGGGGGGCGGAAAGAAGAAGGTGGATTTTAAAAAGATCTACGATCAATACTGCAAATCTATCTGGGCCAGCGTGGGATCCGACGGCAGTTATCTGTCAATCGATACGAATCCTTTTGACATCGACGATGAAGGGAACGCTTACCCGGCAGCATGGGAAGCAATCAAGAAGATCAACAGCTATCTGGGGCTTCCGGCTTCACTGAACGAAAAACTGGGAAAGACGTCCGCCATAGACGGCCGCCAGAGGGAAACTTACGAAAAGCAGGGCGTCAATGTGAGCTGGAAATACCATCCGGATAACGGGCTGGAGATCACCTACTCCCGGATCGAGTAGCCGCCGGCCCTTGCATTCCGGATAAACGAAACAGAAGGAGGACCCCATGGAATCCTACTACGGCAGAATCTGCAATTACTGCGGCAAACCGCTGAAAGAGAATGATGAAGTCATCATCTGCCCGGCCTGCAAAAAATCGCACCACGTGGCCTGCTGGATCGCGCGCGAAGGCTGCTCCACGGAAGGCTGTTCGGAGCAGAGCCCCGTCCTGAAGCAGCAGAATGAGGAGAAGAAAAAGCGGGAGATCCAGCAGGAGCAGAGGGAGTGGTACGCGAAGCAGCTGGAAGAGGTCAAGGCGCAGTACCGCAAAAAAACGACGAAGCTCGTTCTGATCATGCTGGGCATCATGGTCGCGTTAAGCATCGCCGGCGCGCTGCTGATGCTTCACCTGCTGAATAAAAAAGACCGGGCGGCCGAACCGGCGGCTGTGACTACGACCGCGGCGCCGGAGACGCAGATTGCCCCGGTGACTACCCCTGGGCAGCAAGGGGAGACGGCGGCGCCGGAAACGGAACCTGCGACGGAAGCGCCGACGACCGAGGCGCCGACCGAAGCCCCGACGACGGAGGCCCCGACCGAAGCCGCGGAAGAATCCAGCTGGTCATTAGAACACTATGTCGACTCTTTCGGCGATGAAACAGACGAGACCTATGTGCTGGGCGTTTTTGTGGGGACCTATAAAGACTCTGCGACCGCTGAGTCCATGGCCGGTATTCGGATCCTCCTGAACAATCATAATAGCCTGGTAAGATTCTATCTGTACAAGGGCTTGACACAGGAAACACTTCTCAGTTCCGATGAAGTCACTCTGGAAATAAAAACAGCGGACGGAAAGGTCAAAAAACTGGATGTTGACTATCTGGACGGTTATTTCTTCTCTTATACTGACGGTGAATTGAAATCGCTGATCATGAACAACAGCCAGCTGTCCTGGGCAATTACGATCTCGAGCAGGTATTCCTCCGTGGACGATGTGTTCCGGTTCAAGACGGACAATATCGGCCTGAAGGAATTGCTGGGAAAATAAGAAGGCGAAAACTATGAATGCAAGAAATGATGACCTGGAGTATTTCTGCCTTGTGATCTTTGACGGGAACGAACCCCGCTGCCTCGATCTGGACTGGTTCCCGCAGCACGTCATTTCCTTCGGGCGCGCCCCGGAGAATGACGTCGTGCTGCCGTCGCCGCTGGTATCGCGCCGCCACGGCTGTCTGGTCCGGGCTGACGGCGGGTATAGCGTGGAGGTCGACCCGCGCAGTACGAATGGCGTATTCTTTGACGGCCGCCTGATCTCACGCATGGAGCTGCGCGACGGCGACTGCCTGCGCATCGACCGACAGGCGGAGCTGCGCGACCCGCAGGGCGTCCTGCTGCTGTTCTCCCTGAACCGCGGCCCGCTCCGCTGGTGGAAGCCCTTCCCGCTGGAAGGCCGCTCTCTGGTCCGCCTGGGACGCGATCCTTTCTGCGACCTGGCCCTTTCCTCCCCCGGCGTATCCCGCCTCCACGCCGTCCTGGAACGCCGCGCCTACGACTGGATCCTCTCCGACAACGACAGTACCAACGGCATCCTCCTCAACGGCCGTCTCCTCCACCGCCACACCGCCCTGCAGGACCGCGACGTCCTGGTCCTGGGCGGCGAAAAACTGGTCTATGCCGGAGGGAAACTCTGGTATGAGACGAGTGAGGTTTGAAACTGAACTGGCGGGGCCGTTGTCTCAACGGCCCGCAAAAAACCGCATACAAAAGGAGCAAACTATGCTTACCCGCTGTATCAACTGCCTGCAGCAATACGATTCCGTCTACGTCGTCTGCCCTCACTGCGGCTACGTCCCCGGCACCCCGGCGGAGGAGGCCATCCATATGCCGCCCGGGACCCGCCTGCACGGCCGGTATACCATCGGCCAGGTGTTGGGGTTCGGCGGTTTCGGCGTGACGTATATCGCCTGGGACAACAAGCTGGAGCAGAAGGTGGCCATTAAGGAATACATGCCCAGCGAGTTCTCCACCCGCATGCCCGGGCATTCGCAGATCTCGGTGTTCGGCGGCGATAAGGAGGAGCAGTTCGCGGCCGGGATGCGCCGCTTCGTGGAGGAATCCCGGCGGCTGGCGCACTTCCAGAACGAGCCCGGGATCGTGACGGTGTATGACAGTTTTGAGGAAAACAACACCGCGTACATCGTGATGGAATATCTGGAGGGGGAGACCCTGACAAGCTATCTGAACCGGGAGGGGAAGGTCCAGGAGGACGAGGCAGTCGCGATGCTGCTGCCGCTGATGTACTCGCTGCAGACGGTCCACGAGGCCGGGGTCCTGCACCGGGATATCGCGCCGGACAATATTTTCCTGACCAAAGACGGCCAGGTGAAACTGATCGATTTCGGCGCCGCCCGCTACGCGACCACCTCGCACAGCCGCAGCCTGACCGTCATCATCAAACCCGGCTACTCCCCGGAAGAGCAGTACCGCAGCATGAGCGATCAGGGGCCGCACACGGACGTGTACGCGCTGGGCGCAGTGCTTTACAAGATGATCACCGGCGTGACGCCGCCTGACGCGATGGAACGCCGTGCCAAATACGAGACGCAGAACAAAGAGATCCTGCCCCCGCCGCAGAAATACGTGAAGGGGCTGTCCCTGGCGCGCCGGAACGCGATCCTGAACGCGATGAACGTGCGGATCGAGGACCGCACGCCGGACGTGGCGACGCTGGTGAAGGAACTGATCGCGCAGACGCCTGCGAAACGGGTCTACGGCAAGATCCGGAAGATCGATGTCTACGCCTGGCCGCTGTGGCTGAAGATCGTATTGCCGATCCTGGGCGCGGCGCTGCTGACCGTGGCGGCGCTCCTGCTGACGGGGGCAATCCGCTTCAGTTCCCGCTATTCGGAAGAGATCGTGCTGCCGGAAAACGTGGTGCGGGTCCCGGAAGTGGAGGGGCTGTCCTCGGCGGAGGCTTCGGCCCTGATCAAGGAAGGCCGGCTGCTGCCCGTCTCCGGCGGCAACGTTCGCTCGGAATACGTCAAGGCCGGCGTGATCGTGCTGCAGACGCCGGCGCCCGGCGCGTTCGCCCCGGTCAACTCCAAGGTGGAGGTGATCGTCAGCGCGGGCACGGGCGTGATTCCGCCGTTCAACGGGGTGGCCACGGTGCCCTATATCATCTGGGACACGCTGGAGGACGCGCAGGATAAGCTCCGGGAGGCGGGCCTCGGCGAGGCTGTCGTACAGGAAGCGTACGACGACACCGCGGCCGCCGGCCAGGTGATTTCCGCCGACCAGGAAGCGGGCGCTGAAGTCCCAGAGGGCACGGCGCTCACCCTGATCATCTCCAAAGGCCCGGCGCCGTTCGCCCTGCGCAATCTGACCGGGATGACCGAGGACGCCGCGAGAGCTGCCCTCGAACGCGACGGCCTGGCCGCCGCCGTCAGCTACGCCAACGACAGCACCGTCCCCGAAGGCCAGGTGATCCGCCAGGATACCGAGCAGGGCACGATGGTCAAAAAGGGCGACGTAATCGCGTTTACGGTCTCCAGCGGTAAGCCGACCTTCGTGGTGGAAAACGTGGTCGGCAAGAAGAAATCCGAGGCGAAGAAGACCCTGGAAGGCCAGGGGTTTGAGGTCGTTTTCCTGGAAAACTATGACAATAAAGTCGCTTCCGGCCGCGTCATCAGCCAGGAGCCGGAAGCCGGCACCACCCAGACGGAAGGGACGAAAATCACCGTTTATATCAGCAAGGGCAAGCAGAAAATGACCCTTCATTTCGACGCGAACGGCGGCAGCGTTTCCGAAACGGAACGCAAACTGTCTGTCGGCGACGCCTACGGCGACCTCCCCGTCCCCACCCGCAGCGGCCACACCTTTGAGGGCTGGTTCACCGCCAAAGAAGGCGGAGAAACAGCGGAGCCCGGCATGCAGGCGGGCGCGGCGGACGTGACGCTGTACGCCCGCTGGGAGGAAATCATCATCATTACGACCGAGGCGCCCACCGTGCCGCCGACGCTCCCCGTCGTCACCACGGAGGCCCCGACCACACCGGCTCCGACGCAGCCGACCCCGACGACGACTCTGCCGGTGGCGACGACGCAGGCGCCGACTACGCAGGCGCCGACGACAAAGGCGCCGACGACGAAAGCTCCAACCACGAAAGCACCGACGACGGAAGCACCGACTACGCAAGCCCCCACCACCACGCCTCCCGGTATCCCCACTGTAGGCAGTTATATCACCTTCGGCAAATACGGCGGAGAGCCCATAGAGTGGCTTGTCCTGGCCGTGGACGGCTCGAGAGTATTCGTCATCAGCCATTACGGCCTGGATGCAAAACCGTATAACGAAGACGGCAGCTCTGCTACCTGGGAAACCTGTTCGCTGCGTAGCTGGCTGAACGGCACTTTCTACAACAAAGCTTTCAGCGACGCTGAAAGAGGATGTATCCCGACAACGACGGTTAAAAACCCCGACAACCCGGATTACGGGACGAGCGGCGGAAATAGCACCAAAGATAAAGTCTTTCTTCTCAGCATCAGTGAAGCAAGGAAATACTTCGGCTCCGATGCAGCGAGAATATGTTATCCGACCCAATACGCTCAAAGCCATGGCGTAGATGATTATTATGGCGCATCCTTCTGGTGGCTGCGCTCACCCGGCGTCACAAGTACAATGCCTGCATTTGTGGGAGGTGTCGGTGACGTGAACACCTATGGGGGAGAAGATAATAGCAGAACTGACGGCGCGGTTCGTCCTGCTATGTGGATTGATCTGAGTCCGTAAAACGAAGAAAAAACGTAGGGGCCGTTGTTTCAACGGCCCGCAAACCACCACCAATACGTAGGGGCCGTTGTCTCAACGGCCCGCAAAAAACCGCAAACAAAAGGAGCCAATTCACTATGCTTACCCGCTGCCTCGGCTGCATGAAACCATACGAATCCACCTTCGGCCTCTGCCCCTATTGCGGCTATATGCCTGGCACCCCCGCAGAGGAAGCCATCCACATGGCCCCGGGAACCCTTCTGCAGAACCGCTACGTCATCGGCAAAGTCCTCGGATTCGGCGGCTTCGGCGTGACTTATATCGCGTGGGACAACAAGCTGGAGCAGCGCGTCGCCATCAAGGAATACCTCCCCGGTGAATTCTCCACCCGCATGCCTGGACACACGCAGGTGTCGGTTTTTAGCGGCGATAAGGCGGAGCAGTTTGCGGACGGCATGCATCAATTCGTGGAGGAAGCGCGCCGCCTGGCTCAGTTCCAGGACGAGCCGGGGATCGTGACAGTCTACGATAGCTTCGAGGAAAACAGTACCGCCTATATAGTTATGGAATACCTGGAAGGGGAGACTCTGACGGACCGCCTGAAGCGGGATGGCAAGATCCAGGAAGACGAAGCGGTAGCCATGCTGTTGCCGCTGATGAACTCGCTGCAGGCTGTTCACGAAGCCGGGATCCTGCACCGGGATATCGCTCCGGACAACATTTTTCTGACCGCTGACGGCCAGGTCAAACTGATCGATTTCGGCGCTGCCCGCTACGCGACGACCTCCCATAGCCGCAGTCTGACTGTCATCATCAAGCCCGGCTACTCTCCGGAAGAGCAGTACCGGAGCCGCGGCGACCAGGGCCCGCATACGGACGTGTATGCCCTCGGCGCCACCCTCTACAAGATGATCACTGGCGTAACGCCGCCCGATGCAATGGAGCGCCGCGCCAAGTATGAAACGCAGAATAAAGACATCCTGCCCCCGCCGCAGAAACATGCGAAGGGCCTTTCTGTGGCACGCCGAAATGCAATCCTGAATGCCATGAATGTGCGGATAGAAGACCGCACACCGGATGTGGCAACATTCGTTAAGGAACTGAATGCGGACCCGCCGGCAAAGCGGATCTATGGCAAAATCAAGAAAATAGACATCTATGCGTGGCCGCTGTGGCTGAAGATCGTGCTGCCGGTACTGGGTGTGGCGGTCCTGACTTTCGGCGTTCTCCTGTTGACCGGTGTGATCCGTTTTAATTCGCGGTATTCGGAAGTAATCGTGATGCCGGATGGTACCGTGCAGGTCCCTGACGTAGAGGGGCTGACTTCCGCGGAAGCAATTGACCTGATCCAGAATCACAAACTGAATGTCGTAGCAGCCGGGAATATCCAGTCGGAGTATGCACGGGCCGGTCTCATCGTTCTGCAGGAACCCGTGGCCGGTTCTTACGCGCCGGTTGACAGTCAGGTACGCCTTCTTGTCAGTGCCGGGACGGGGGTGATCCCGCCATTTAACGGAGTGGCAACGGTTCCGTATGTGATTTGGGATACATTGGAGGATGCGCAGGCGAAACTGGCGGAAGCAGGGCTCGGAGAAGCTATTATTCAGGAAGAATACGATGAAGTCGTAGCTAGGGGACAAGTGATTTCCGCGGATCAGGAGGCGGGAAGAGAACTGGCAGAAGGGACGGTTTTGACGCTTGTTGTTTCTAAAGGAAAGCCTCCGTTTGCAATGAAAAATGTAGTGGGGAAGAATTTTAATAATGCTGAAGGCATTTTGCTCCGGGATGGAGTAACGGTTGAGTGCAAATTTGTTTCCGACGAAAATGTAAAGACATACATTGTAATCAGTCAGAGTATTCCGGAAGGAACCTTGATTGATGAAGGAGACATCGTCTCGATTACTGTTTCTGCAGGCTATAGTACCCACTGGTTGCTTAAAGAAGATGGAACCCTGGTGGTCAAAGATGATGATACTGTCTTTTCAAAAAAATTTCCTTCAAAGGATAATAATATTATTCCCTATATTCGAAAAGTAATCTTGGAAGAAACCTGCACACAAATTCAGAGTGAGTTGTTTATGGGATTAAGCAATCTATCGAGCGTCTCGATTCCAGAGAGCGTAACAAGTATAGGGGCATCTGCATTTAGCGGCTGCAGCAATCTGACAAATATCACGATTCCAGAGAGCGTGACAAGTATAGGAGCATCTGCATTCAGTGGTTGCAGCAATCTGACAAATATCACGATTCCAGAGAGCGTGACAAGTATAGGAGCATCTGCATTCAGTGGTTGCAGCAATCTGACAAATATCACGATTCCAGAGAGCGTGACAAGTATTGGGGCA